>NZ_JBIAQC010000094.1:0-1025 GCF_042888685.1 Streptomyces sp. NPDC002779 | reverse complement strand
GTAGTGAGCGTAGCTGCTCCTCGAAGACCTCGGCCGGTGTCTTCCAGCCGAGGATCTTGCGGGGTCGGTTATTGATTGCCAGGGCGACGGCTTCGAGGTCCTCGGCGGACCACCGGGACAGGTCGGTGCCCTTTGGGAAGTACTGACGCAGCAGCCCGTTCGTGTTCTCGTTCGTGGGTCGTTGCCAGGGCGAGTGCGGATCGGCGAAGAACACCTTCGTCCCGGTCTCGAGCGCGAACTGGGCATGCCCGGAGAGTTCCTTTCCGCGGTCCCAGGTCAGTGTCTTGCGGAGCTGCTCAGGTAGCTTCGTCATCGACACCGTCAGGGCAGTGTTCATCGCGACGGCACCGTAACCGCCCAACGCCGGGCCGTTCTTCACGGGCGGCACCTCGCCCCAGCCCCTCATCCTCGGCAGATGCACCAGGAGGGTGGATCGGCTGCTGCGCTCGACGAGCGTGCCGATCGCGGACCGGCCCGTCCCGATGATCAGATCGCCTTCCCAATGCCCTGGGACAGCGCGGTCTGCGGCCTCTGCCGGACGTTCACTGAGGACGACATCCGCGGTGACATGCCCTTGCGGCTTGTTCCGTGACCTCAACCGAGGCTCTCGAAGCGCCCGCCCGGTGCGCAGGCAGGCGACCAGCTCCCGCTTGAGCGCACCACGGCCCTCGATGAACAACGACTGGTAGATCGCCTCGTGGCTGATGCGCATGGACTCATCATGGGGGAAGTCGGCCTTCAACCGGTGCGAGATCTGTTCCGGGCTCCATGCTGTCGCCCACCGCCTGTCTTGCCGGTGCGGCTTGTTCAGCCCTTTCCACGGAGGCGTCTGCGGTCCTGCGACCACCGTCCCGTCAGGCTGGTGAACGTTCCCCGACAACCTCTCCTGCACGTACTCACGCAACCGGTCGTTGGCCAGGAGCTTCGCGCTCTTCGGGCGCTTGGCCGCCTGCTGAGCCTTCCACTGGGCGACCGTCGCGCGGTACTCCTGCTTGCCGCTGCGCGTGGCGGCGTTGCGGCGCAGT
>NZ_JBIAQC010000093.1:0-1051 GCF_042888685.1 Streptomyces sp. NPDC002779 | reverse complement strand
GGGTGCCCCTATGGGTTTCGTCAACCGGTGGGGGCTGGTTGGGGGTCGTAGAAGGTGCCGTCGCGGAGCATGGCGAAGAGCACGTCGGCTCGTCGTCTGGCGAGGCAGAGGAGGGCTTGGGTGTGGTGCTTTCCCTGAGCGATCTTCTTGTCGTAGTAGGTCCGGGACACCGGGTCGGCCAGTGCCGCGAACGCGGATAGGAAGAAGGCCCGTTTGAGCTGCTTGTTTCCTCGCCGGGATGGTTGCTCCCCGCGGATCGACGAGCCGGAGCTGCGGGTTGCGGGAGCGAGACCTGCGTAGGCCGCGAGGTGGGCGGCGGAGGGGAAGTTGCTGCCGTCGCCGACATCGATGAGGATCCTCGCTCCGGTCCTGACGCCGATCCCCGGCATGGACGTCAGGACCTTCGAAAGAGGGTGGTCCTCCAGCAGCTCCTCGATCCGTGTGGCGAGGAGTTTGCGCTGGTCGAGGACGGCTTGGAGCGAGTTGGCGAGGCTGGGGACGATCAGCGCGGCCGCGTCGGTGCCGGGCACCACCACGGTCTGCTCGTCCAAGACCGTGAAGATGTCCTCGACCAATCGCTCGGCCATGCGCGGGGCCTTGGGACGTATCAGGCTGACCAGCCGTCGGCGTCCGGCCTTGCGGATCTGGGCCGGGGACCCGAACTGGTCCAGCAGCCGCAGGACGGCCGGGTGCTGGATTCGGGGGCCGAGGACTCGCTCCAGGTGCGGGTGGATCTGGGTGAGCAGGCCGCGCAGCCGGTTGCTGATGCGGGTGGCCTCGCCGGCCAGGTCGTCGTCGAAGCCCACGATCATCTCCAGCTCGGCGACTGTCTCGTCGGCGAGTTCGATGGAGCGGAGCGTGTGAGGCATCGCGCGGGCTGCGTCGGCGATGATGAACGCGTCGCGGGCGTCGGTCTTGGCTTCACCGGGGTAGAGGTCGGCGATCCTCCGCATGGTCAGGCCAGGCAGATAAGCAACCTCGCAGCCCATGTCGCGGGCGACCGCGATCGGCAGGGCACCGATCGAGGCGGGCTGGTCGACCACCACGAGCA
>NZ_JBIAQC010000092.1:0-1057 GCF_042888685.1 Streptomyces sp. NPDC002779 | reverse complement strand
GCGGGGAGATATCTGGCCGTACGTGGGGAATCCCGTGGCCATCAGTGGGGCGGTAAGTGGCCACCTACGGGGAGCTTTTCATGGCCGCCGTCACCGTTGCCTGTGCGCGCCAAGATCCCCATGCCCAGAGTCCCGGTCATCCGCGGCCGTGGCCCGTCGCCAACGCCGATGTACGCTTCTGGTCGCTGTGTGACCCCGTAGACACCCCTGCGGAATAGGCACCCCCGCGGGATCCGTCTCCGCCGATCTCCTCATGGCTTTGGCCGAAGACCCGGCGGGCCTTGACGACCGAGGCGAGCGAGACTGGCAGCGAACTCCCGTGAGAACAGGCGCCCTGAGGTCCGGGCCGGCACGGCAGCAACCAGGTCCGGGTAGAGGGGCAGGACTTGATACCTACCGGTCATCTCGAGCAGGTCCGGCGCCTGCCCAGGTGCGCCAGCGATCCGCAGCCGGGCCTGGTTCCGGAGACGCCGGAGCAGGTCGAGGAAGGTGGGTCACCGGAGGTGGCCCCGGCGATGTCCAGGACCACCCGTGAGTGTGCGGCCGCGGTCATCTCCAGGGCCGGGCGGAGGCTTCTGCCCCGCCTGCCGCTGTCTGCGCGCTCCGGATCGGCTGCAGGGGCAGGGGCGGGGCCATGGTGGCTGCCCTGGCTGCTGACCGGGTGACCGAACGAGGGCTGGAGCGTTGACCTTTCCATGACGATGCTGCTGATGCCGCCCGCCCCGCCGGCGACCACTACGGCCGTCACGCCCAGCCCTGGCAGGGTTCTGATCTTCGGCGAACTCGCCGCCCGCTGGGCGGCCGCCCGCCGCATGGTGCCCGTTAGCGCGGACCGGGAATAGGAGCGGCTCGCCCACCGCCCGCCGTGGCCGACCCCATGAGCCCCAGTCCTGCACAGGCCACCCGCCGCGCGGCTGCCGGACCGGACGGCCGTGGTTGGGCCCCGCCCGGTCCGGCAGCCGCACAGCAGCCGCCCCCTCCCCCTGCAGGGCCGGGCCCGCACACCCGCCCCACCTCCCCGGCTCAGCAACAAAATAGGGGGGCAGGGACAGCCAGG
>NZ_JBIAQC010000091.1:0-1088 GCF_042888685.1 Streptomyces sp. NPDC002779 | reverse complement strand
TCGGGCTCGGTGGCAGGCCATTCGGCCAGCAGCCAGCGCTCGGGCAGTTCGGGATCATCGGCCGGCTTGCGGATGCCTCGTCCGGCGGGCCGGACCCGGAGGGCGACGAAACGCGAGTACATACGCTTGAAGCCGCTTCGGCTGGCGCCCGGCCGGGATCCCTCCCGCCAGGACACCGGCCGAGCGGCTGTCCGGCCGGCCGCGACGACCAAGTCCTTCATGGTCTGCGGCGGGTCGGGATACTGCATGTGCGGCCGTCGGCCGGTGCCCGCATAGATCGGCTGGACGGGCCGGGCGTCGGCAGGGTGAGCGCTGTGACGGCCGGAAACACCGACCGCGTAGGGCAGGTTGCGTTCCTCCAGGCCGCTGCGGAAGGCGGCGGCGTCGCCGTATCCGGCGTCCGCCACGACCAAGGGGACGTCGATGCCCCACGACCGTGCTTCGTCGATCATGTCCAGAGCAAGCTGCCACTTCTCCACGTGTCCCGCCTGGGCGGGGATGCCGCAGCGGCCGCGGCGGGCGACTTTGGCGGGGTCCGCCCAGGGCGAGGCCGGGTCCCAGCCGGACGGCATGAACAGCCGCCAGCCGATCGCGGCGGAGGCACGGTCGGTGGCCAGGTGCAGTGACACTCCCACCTGGCAGTTGGTGACCTTGCCCGCGGTGCCGGTGTACTGCCGCGACACACACGCCGAGGCGTCCCCGTCCTTGAGGAACCCGGTGTCGTCGACGATCAACGCTTCCGGACCGATCGCGTCCTGCATCCTCCAGGCCAGGCGGGCCTGGACGTGCGCCGGATTCCACGGGCTGGACGTCACGAAGTGAGCCAGCGCCTGCCGGTTGCCGTCCTCGCCCAGCCTGGCGGCCATGGGCTCCACCGACTTGCGTTTACCGTCCAGCAGCAGCCCTCGCACATAGACCTGGCCCCACCGCCGCTGGTCAGCACGGAAGAACCCGTCGAACAACTCCGCCGTGAACGCCTCCAGGTCCTCCCGGACCTCGGCCATCTCACCAGGTGTCACACCATCACAACGACACCAACAGCCCAACAGACACGCCACTCACAAACGAAGCTGACCAAGCCCTACTAG
>NZ_JBIAQC010000090.1:0-1107 GCF_042888685.1 Streptomyces sp. NPDC002779 | reverse complement strand
CTCGTCACCAGCGTGCTTACGGCCCAGGGCACGGACACCGACCGCCATGTCAGCGCCAACCACCAACCCGCAGGCCGACGAAGAGCAAGAACACGTTGCTTCCCCACAACCGTGCCTCACGCGCTCGCACTGACACGACGGCGACTTTACAGATGGCCTTTTCGACATGGAGCCGACCATGACGACCCCCCTTACCGACCCGGAGCGCGCCTTGCGACGCGTCCCCGGCGCTGCGGATGATCCAAGACGCCACCGAGGCGTCTACCAAGGCCTTGCGATGTCGATCGAGCGTCATCCCGGCCCAGACGGCGAAGGCCTCTCCAGCGCAGAGGCGGCCTGGCCGCAAAGGCTGCGCAGGATAGTCCGCGCCAGCCTCACCTACTGGGGCTGCCCCCACCTGGTAGAAACCGCAGAGCTACTGCTCACCGAGTTGTCTACGAACGCCCTGCGCCACGCCTTCGGCCTCGACATCGGCGTTCGCATGTGTCTTCAGGACGGCCACCTGATGATCGAGGTGTACGACGGCTCGCCCCTGCGCCCTGTTGCCCGCTGCGCTGATCCCTACGACGAGAGCGGCCGTGGGCTGCTCCTTTTGGACAGCCTGGCCGAAGAGTGGGGTGTCAGCGAAGACGGCACCACAACCTGGTGCACTCTCCCCCTGACCAAAGGATCTTCTCCCATGGAACCCGTCGCGGTGACCGCGCCGGTCATGCGCACAGCTCCCATTGTCATCTCTGGGGATCGCAACGCCGGAGCGTTAGCTCGCCGCCAGGCGCGCACCCTGCTCACCATGCTGAGGTGGCCTGGGGATCATCATCGGGCGACCGATGTGCTGCACGTTCTCGTCGACAACGCGGTACAGCACGCTCTCACCGCCGAGACAGGCGGGCAGCGCCTCGAAGCCTGCCTCAGCGTTACCGAGGCCCACGAACTGCTCATCGACGTCACGGACTCCGACCCCGCCTTCCCCGAATTCGACAAGGCTATCGCCGGCGTCGGTGGCAGCCTCTGGGTGAGGTTCCCCCGAGATGCGGAGTGTGTTGACAGAGGGTCAGATGGTTCTCATGAGAGGAACATCGACCATGGCCGCCCCCAGAAAGTACTCGC
>NZ_JBIAQC010000089.1:0-1137 GCF_042888685.1 Streptomyces sp. NPDC002779 | reverse complement strand
AAAAGGTGCCTCTATGGGCTTCGTCAAGCTGTAGCCGGGGTGGGTGGCTGGTAGAAGGTGCCGTCTCGGAGCATCGCGTAGAGGACGTCGATGCGGCGTCGGGCGAGTGCGACGAGGGCTGCGACGTGGTGTTTCCCCTCACGGCGTTTTCGGTCGTAGTAGGCACGGGACTCGGGCTGGGAGAGCGAGGCGAACGCGGCGAGGTAGAAGGCCCGTTTGAGCTGCTTGTTGCCGCGTCGTGAGGGATGTTCGCCGCGAATGGAGGAGCCGGAGTTCCTGGTCACGGGTGCCAGGCCTGCGTAGGCGGCGAGGTGGCCGGCGGTGGCGAAGCCGCTGCCGTCACCGACGTCGATGAGGATGCGGGCTGCGGTCCTGATCCCGATGCCGGGCATCGAGATCAGGACCTGGGAAAGAGGGTGGGCCTCCAGGAGTTCTTCGATCCTTGCAGCGAGGAGTTTGCGCTGGTCAAGGACTGACTGGAGGGAACTGGCGAGGGTGGGGACGATCAGCGCGGCTGCGTCGGTGCCCGGGACGACGACGGTCTGTTCGTCGAGTGCGGTGAAGATGTCCTCGACCAGCCGCTCGGCCATCCGTGGTGCCTTCGGCCGTATCAGCGTGACCAGTCGTCGCCTTCCGGCTTTGCGGATCTGGGCGGGTGAGCCGAACTGGTCCAGCAGCCGGAGCACGGCCGGGTGCTGGATCCGTGGGCCAAGGACCCGTTCCAGTGACGGATGGATCTGGGTGAGCAGGCCGCGGAGCCGGTTGGCGATCCGGGTGGACTCGCCCGCCAGGTCGTCGTCGAAGCCCGCGATCATGGCGAGCTCGGCGACCGTCTCATCGGCGGGATCGACCGCCCGCAGGGTGTGGGGCATTGCTCTGGCAGCGTCCGCGATGACGAACGCGTCGCGAGCGTCGGTCTTGGCTTCACCAGGGTAAAGATCGGCGATCCGCCGCATGGTCAGTCCGGGCAAGTAGGCGACCTGGCAGCCTGCATCCCGGGCGACTGCCAGGGGCAGGGCTCCGATGGAAGCCGGCTGGTCGACGACCATCAGCACGGTCCCGTGCTTGGCCCGGAGCTTGTCGAACAGCTCCCGCAGCTTCGGTTCGCTGTTAGGCAGCGGCTTGTCGAACACCTTC
>NZ_JBIAQC010000088.1:0-1178 GCF_042888685.1 Streptomyces sp. NPDC002779 | reverse complement strand
TGTCAACGGCCATTTCGTTCTCCCCATAGGCGGCCAGGAGTTCGCCCCGCTGGCGGCCATCGTGGCGTCCCCGCTGGCGGCCAGATAATTTCCCGCCCTTGGGTCGGTCGGGTCAGCTGAAGGGTTTCACTCCCTGTCCGCTGGTGGCCTGGGTGAGCCGGTAGCTGTCACCTTGGGTGACGACGATATGAGCGTGGTGCATGAGCCGGTCGACCGTCGCCGTGGCCAGAGTCTTGGGCATGATCTCGTCGAATCCGGAGGGGTGGAGGTTGCTGCTGACGGCGATCGAGCGTCGTTCGTAGGCGGCATCGACCAAGCGGTAGAAGCCTTCGGCCGCGTCCGGTGAGACCGGCAGCAGACCGATGTCATCGACGATGATCAGATCCGAGCGGATGATTTTCGCGAGGGCTCGGGCGATCGAGTCGTCCGCGCGGTGTCGGCGGACCAGGACTCCGAGGTCCTCGATGGTGAACCAGGAGACGGTCAGCCCGGCCTCGACCGCGGTCTGACCGAGGGCCTCGGTGAAGTGGCTCTTGCCCGTTCCCGAGGGCCCGCAGATGCAGAAGTTCTCCCGCCGCCCGATCCATTCCAAGGACTTGAGGGCGTCCTGGGTGGGGCGGGGAATGGCGGACTTGGTCTCGTCCCAGTCGCCGAAGGTCTTGCCGGTGGGGAAACCCGCCCGCTTGCGGCGGGTGTGGAGGTTGGCCCGGTCTCGACCGGCGGCTTCCTCGGCCAGCAGGACGCGGACGACCTCGGCCGGGTCCCAGCGTTGTGCCTTGGCGGTGGGGATCAGGTCGGCCAACACCCGCCGCAGGTGCGGGAGTTTGAGCCGCCGGGTCAGCTCGATGGCCTCGGCGAGCGGGTCGCCGTTGGTGCCGGGAACGGTGCGAAGTGGGGTGGCCATCAGGCGCGATCGCTTTCGTCGTACTCGGAGACGTCGGAGGCGGGCTGGGTGGGCAGGCCGAAGGAGGACCAGGCGGAGGTTCCGGGCTGCAGGGAGTGTTCCTCGCTGCGGCGGGCGGGTTCGGTGTGCTCGCGTGTGGCCTGGTAGTCGACGATGGACAGCAGGTCCTTGTCCGCGAACCGGCCGGTGACCGCGGCGGTGCCCAGGGCCCGGTCGACCTCGGCCACCGAGTAGAGCTTCGACAGGGCGACGGCCTCGGCCATCTTCGCCTTGA
>NZ_JBIAQC010000087.1:0-1259 GCF_042888685.1 Streptomyces sp. NPDC002779 | reverse complement strand
AATCTTGTGATGTCACAGGGCTGAGCTGGGCAGTCTCCGGGTGTGCGGTTCAGGGGTGTTGGGGCGGTTGTTGCCGCATCTGTCCGGTATTGTCATCGAGTCGATCGAGCGAACGGCCGGGGTCATCAAGCTTCGCGCGGGGTGCCAGAAGTCGCCGGTGAGATGCCCGGGATGCGGTATGCCGTCGTGGCGGGTGCACGGCCGGTACGTCCGCGTTCTCGGCGACGCGCCCGTGGCCGGCAACCCCGTAGTCATCGAGCTGACCGTGCGCCGGTTCAAGTGCCTGAGCAGCCGGTGCCCGGCGGTGACGTTTGCCGAGCAGATCGAGGGGCTGACCAGGCCGCATGCCCGGCAGACGCAGGTGCTGCGGTCGATGCTCGCCTCGATCGCATTGTGCCTGGCGGGCCGACCCGGCGCCCGCCTGGCCGCTGCCTTCGGGATCCGCATCGCCAAGGACGCGCTGCTGGACCTGCTCCGCTCGGTTCCGCAGCCACCGGTCGGCACGGTCAGATTCCTGGGAGTGGACGACTTCGCTCTGCGCAAGGGCGACTCCTACGCCACGATCCTGATTGATCTGGAAACACGCCGCCCGGTCGACGTCCTGCCCGGCCGGGACGCAGAGCCGCTGGCCGCATGGCTTCGTCGGCACCCGCAGGTGGAAGTGATCTGCCGGGACCGCGCGGGCGCCTACGCGGAGGGAGCCCGAAACGGTGCCCCGCAGGCGATACAGGTCGCCGACGCATGGCATCTGTGGCGGAACGTCGCCGAGGCGGTGGAGAAGACGGTCGGTTCCCACCACGGGTGCATCCGGGCCGCGTTCGCGGCGACCCCGGTCATGACGGAGGCGACCGCAAGGGACCTGGTCACGCCGGAGTCGTCCGAGGCGGTGGCCGTACCGTTCGTCCCGCCGGACGGCACCCTTGACGTCAGCGGCCAGCCCCGGCATCTGGTTGCCCGCACGACCCAGAGATACGAGGCAGTTCAGGCACTGCTGGCCGAGGGGAAGTCGCTGGCGGCGATCGGCCGGACGCTGCGGCTGGACCATTCCACCGTCCGCCGCTTCGCCCGAGCCAGCAGCCTCGACGAACTCCTGGTCAAAGCCACCAGCCGGCTGTCCGTACTGGACGAGCACAGGCCTCACCTCCACGCCCGCTGGCTGGAGGGCTGTCACGACATTCCCCAGCTCCACCGGGAACTGGTCGAGCGCGGATTCACCGGCAGCGTCCAGTGCCTCCGCCGCTACTTCCGCGCCTTCAGAC
>NZ_JBIAQC010000086.1:0-1270 GCF_042888685.1 Streptomyces sp. NPDC002779 | reverse complement strand
TGTCGGCGTACACCTGAACGTCCCCACCCGCGTACGGATGAAAAGGGACAGTTGCTGATGCGTTGAGACCTGCTGCTCGGCACTCTGCTGCTTGGTCGGTGAGAGGCGGCGGCAGGAGGTCGACGGTGGTCCTGGATCCGCATCGTTGGTTGGAACTTCGGCGCTTCCGGAGTCTGCTGGAGTCCGGGGCGATCAGCCTGTCGGAAGTGGCCCGGGAGACAGGGCTGGACCGGAAGACGGTCCGCAAGTACTTGTCGGCACCGGGGCCGGCGACCCCGCCGCGCCGGTCGCCGAACGGGCGGTCGAAGGCGAGGGTGATCGACGAGTTCGCGCCGCTGGTGGACTCGATGCTGCGGGCAGAGATTTTGATGAAGGCCGCGGTGATCCACGGGCGACTGGCCGCGGAGTACGGGTTCACCGGCAACTACCAGCGCGTCAAGCTCTACGTTCAGGAAGCCCGGCCTCGCATCGCCGAGGAACTCGGCATCACGCCGAAGGAACTCGCCGGCATGCACCGCCGGTTCGAGGTCATCCCCGGCGCCCAGGCCCAGGTCGACTGGGGCGACGAAGGCAAGATCCTCGCCCACATGGGCATCCCGAAGGTCTACTCCTTCCACGTGACGCTGTCGTACTCGCGTGACCCGTTCTGCTGCTTCACCACCAGCCAGGACCTGCAGACGTTCTTCGACTGCCACCGCCGGGCCTTCGCCCACTTCGGGGGCGTCCCGATGACGATCGTCTACGACCGCACGAAAACGGTGGTCCGCCGCCACGTTGCTCCGGGCGAGGCGGTCCCGCTGCACCCGGAAGCGGTCGGGTTCGCCGGCCACTACGACTTCGACATCGACGTCCTGGCCGCCTACCGTCCCACCGGCAAGGGACGCGTCGAGCGCCAGGTCCTCATCGTCCGCGACCACGTCCTGTCCGGCCGGTCGTTCTCCTCCGTCGAGGAGATGGACGCCGCCTTCGCCGCCTGGGTGCCGCAGCGGCGGGCCCAGGCCCACAGGACACACCAGCAGATCATCGGAGAGCGGGCAGCCCGCGACCACGCAGCTCTCAAGCCTCTGCCGCAGACTCCGTATCTGGTGGCCGAGCGGCATCTGCGGCCGGTCGGCAAGGACTGCCTGGTTGCCTTCGGTGGCAACCTCTACTCCGTGCCTGCCCGCAGGGCCCGACCGCGTCAACTGGTGGAGATCCGGGCCACGAAGTCGCAGGTCATGCTGCATTCCACCATCGCGGACGCCAGCGGCGGGACGCTGCTGGCCACCCA
>NZ_JBIAQC010000085.1:0-1331 GCF_042888685.1 Streptomyces sp. NPDC002779 | reverse complement strand
CTAGTGTCATGCGCCAGAAATCCTGTTGGTTAGTAAGTACCCTGTTGTCATGTCGCATTCGGGGCCTTCTGCTGTGGCGATCACGTTGTCCGAGGCCGAGCGCGCGGAGTTGGTGCGCCGGACGGAAATGCCGCACCGGCGCTCGGCCGAGAAGGCCCGCATCATCCTGGCGTGCGCTGAGGGGATGTCGAACGCGGGTGTCGCACGGCTTGTCGGTGTCCAGGCCAAAACGGTCGGCAAGTGGCGTCGGGCATTCGCCGCAGAGCGGATGGCTGGGCTTGAGGACGCCGGCTGGATCGGCCGGCCGAAGGCTGACCTGATCCTCGACGATGTCGAGCGCAGACAGCTGCAGCAGTGGGCTCGGCAGGCCAAGACCGCCCAGTTTCTCGCGTTGCGGGCCAAGATCGTGCTGCGCTGCGCGGAGGGAGGAACGAACCAGCAGGCCGCGGCCGACCTCGGCATCGACAGGTCGACCGTGGACCGCTGGCGGGCCCGGTTCATCGCGAAACGCCTCGATGGTCTGCACGACGAGCCGCGCTCGGGCCGGCCGCCCTCGATCCTCCTCGACCAGGTCGAGGAGGTCGTCGTGGCCACCCTGGAGTCGGTCCCGGGCCAGGACACCCACTGGTCACGGGCCTCGATGGCCCAGCGCACCGGCCTGTCGAAGTCGACGATCGGGCGGATCTGGAAGCGGTTTGACCTCAAGCCCCACCTGCAGGACTCCTTCAAACTGTCCACCGATCTGCAGTTCGTCGCCAAGGTCGTCGACGTTGTCGGCCTGTATCACCACCCGCCCGAGAAGGCGGTCGTCCTCTGCGTGGATGAGAAGAGCCAGATCCAGGCGCTGGACCGCTCGCAGCCGGTGCTACCGATGATGCCGGGCATGCCCGAACGCCGCACTCACGACTACCTTCGGCACGGCATCACCAGCCTGTTCGCCGCCTTCAACATCGCCGACGGCACCGTCATATCGGCACTGCACCGCCGCCACCGAGCGATCGAGTTCAAGAAGTTCCTGATCCGGATCGACAAGGCGGTGCCCGCCGGCCTCGACGTCCACCTCGTCTGCGACAACTACGCCACTCACAACACCGCCGACATCAGGACGTGGCTGAGCAAACACCCCCGCTTCCACGTCCATTTCACCCCCACCGGCTCCTCATGGATGAACCAGGTGGAGCGATGGTTCGGCATTCTGACCGACAAGCTCATCCGCCGCGGCGTCCACACCTCCGTGAAAGCGCTGGAGGACGACATCACTGCGTGGATCCACACTTGGAACGAGAATCCGCGGCCCTTCACCTGGACCAAGACAGCCGACGAGATCCTCA
>NZ_JBIAQC010000084.1:0-1358 GCF_042888685.1 Streptomyces sp. NPDC002779 | reverse complement strand
AGCTGCAGACACTCCTTGCTCTCTGGGCCGGCGCCTGCCCCACCTGCCACCGCGACATACCCACACCGCTACGAACCTGACCAAGCCCTACTAGCACGTGGCGGGGATCGATGATCTCGCCCCTTCTTCGTCGCAAGACCCGTGGTCGCTCGCGGACCCGCCCGGAATGACCGGCAGCGCCTTCACGGGCCCCGGCGGCCGCTGCCCACACGCGCGGCTGCTGGGAAGGTTCTCGCGCAGCACGCAGCGGTCGACTGAGCCCTCGACCAACGCCCACCACCGCCACTGCGGACGGTTGTGCTTCTCCGTAGTCCGCCGAACATCTGGGTACAGGGACTGGTCCGCGACCAGCGCTGATGAGGTCGGCCTAGAGGGTTTGGCCCTTTGCGTGATCAGTCGGCGGCTGGAAGAGACCGGGCAATCAGGCCTGGAGGCGATGGGCAACTCCCGTGGCGAAGCGCACGATTCCGGCGGCAGGAGCTAAGCGGCTGCCGCATGGTGTGGTGCCCCCAAGGGGGCGAACTGCCCGATCACTACCGACAGTTGCACGGTGGTCCGCCGGCACCGTCGGCTGGGCGTGAACGTGCAGGTTGGTCGCGGATGAGGCGTGGGCGGTGACGGTGTGGACGTGAAGAAACTGAAATGCCGGAACCAGGTGCACAGCCCTACCCTCGGCCTCATGCGCCACGGACCGTCCCTGCTGAACGTCATTGCTGTGGAAGCCACCTGCTGGGACGGACGGCCGCCGCCCGGCTCCGTGCACGAGATCATCGAGATTGGTCTCACCGTCGTGGACGTGTCGGCAGGGCGCCGCCTGTCCCGGCACCGTGTCGTGGTTCGCCCCGTCCGGTCGACGGTGAGCGACTTCTGCACTGAACTGACCGGACTGACGCAAACCGAGGTGGAACGGGGCGTCACCTTCGCCGAGGCATGCCGGATCCTCGTGGAGGAGTACGAGGCTGGGGAGCGCCCCTGGGCAAGCTGGGGCGAGTACGACCGTCGGCAATTCGCTCGGCAGAGTCAGGCCGACGGGGTGGCCTACCCGTTCGGCTATCCGACGGAGCGCACCCACACCAATGCCAAGGCCGTATTCACCGCGGCCTACGGGCTGCGCAAGAAACCCGGCATGGACCACGCTCTGCAGATCGCCGGACTGCCGCTTGAGGGACGCCATCACCGCGGCGAGGACGACGCGTGGAACATCGCCGCCCTCGTCCTCGATCTGTTGGGCCGCGGGGCATGGCCGGTCGCAGGCACTGTCGTCCTAGTGTCATGCGCCAGAAATCCTGTTGGTTAGTTCTGCCCGGTTTTCTGGCCGGTGGTTCCGACCTTGGTGAGGTAGTTGGCGAGGGAGTTGA
>NZ_JBIAQC010000083.1:0-1371 GCF_042888685.1 Streptomyces sp. NPDC002779 | reverse complement strand
CAATAGACGGCGGATCCGATGATCAAGGAGACGCCTGATGAGCGAGACCATCACCGAGCACGAAGCCGTGGAGGAGCCGGTCGTCGAGTCGGCTGGGGAGGCGGTGTCGGACGAGCAGCTGATCGGGATGCTCGTCGACCGCGCCCGGTCGGACGGGCTGCAGTTGACCGGCGAGGGCGGGCTGTTGCAGCAGCTGACGAAGCGGGTGCTGGAGTCCGCCCTGGAGGGCGAGATCACCGATCACGTCGGCTATGACAAGCACGACGCGGCCGGCCGGAACAGCGGCAACTCCCGTAACGGCACCCGGTCGAAGACCGTGCTGACCGACGTCGGTCCGGTCGAGGTGAAGGTGCCCCGCGACACCGCCGGCACCTTCGAACCGCAGATCGTCCGCAAGCGGCAGCGCCGTCTGACCGGCGTGGACGAGATGGTGCTCTCACTGTCCGCGAAGGGCCTCACGCACGGGGAGATATCGGCTCATCTGGCCGAGGTGTACGGGGCAGAGGTGTCCAAGCAGACCATCTCCACGATCACGGACAAGGTGATGGAGGGCATGGCGGAATGGCAGGCCCGCCCGCTGGATCGCGTCTACCCCGTCGTCTTCGTAGACGCCATCAATGTGAAGATTCGCGATGGCAAGGTCGCTAATCGGCCCGTCTACGTTGCGATGGCTGTGACCGTCGAGGGCACTCGCGACATCCTCGGGATCTGGGCCGGCGACGGCGGCGAGGGCGCCAAGCACTGGCTCCAGGTCTTCACCGAGCTCAAGAATCGCGGAGTTGAAGATGTCCTGATGCTCGTCTGCGACGGGCTGAAGGGTCTGCCGGACGCGGTCGAGACCGTCTGGCCCCGCACGGTCGTTCAGACCTGCATTGTTCACCTGATTCGCAACAGCATCCGCTACTGCGCTCGCCAGGACTGGGACAAGGTCTCCAAGGATCTCAAGCCCGTCTACACGGCGCCGAGCGAGGCCGCGGCGACCGAACGGTTCCTGGAGTTCTCCGAGAAGTGGGGCACCAAGTATTTGGCCGTGATCAAGCTGTGGTCCGACGCCTGGGCCGAGATGGTGCCCTTCCTGTCCTTCGATGTCGAGATCCGCAAGGTGATCTGTTCGACGAACGCGATCGAGAGCGTGAACGCCCGCATCCGCAAGGCCGTCCGAGCCCGTGGGCATTTCCCCAACGAGGCGGCCGCGTTGAAGTGCGTCTACATGGCACTGATGAGCCTGGACCCGACCGGCAAGGGACGGCGCCGCTGGACGATGCGCTGGAAGGCACCGCTGAACGCGTTCCAGATCGCCTTCGAAGGCCGACTCACCCCCACCAGCCACTGACCCTCAACAACCAAGATCAGCCGTTGACTGGACACACC
>NZ_JBIAQC010000082.1:0-1376 GCF_042888685.1 Streptomyces sp. NPDC002779 | reverse complement strand
CGGGTCTGTACGGTGAGCGGTGTAACTCCCGAGCTGGAAGCGACAGTTGATGACTGACGTGGCGAGTGACATCGGGGCCGGGGAGGCCGTTGTGAGTGGGGCGGGCGCCGTGGATGACGGGCTGGTCGCCGAGCTGGTGGCCCGGGCCCAGGCCGGTGGGCTGAAGCTCACCGGGGATGGCGGCCTGCTGCAGCAGCTGACGAAGCGGGTGCTGGAGTCCGCGCTGGAGGGCGAGCTCACTGATCATCTGGGGCACGAGCCCGGTGAGCGGGCCGAGGGCGGCCGGGAGAACTACCGCAACGGGCACCGCTCCAAGACGGTGATCACCGAGTCGGGGCCGGTCGAGATCACGGTGCCGCGGGACCGGGCCGGGTCGTTCGAGCCGCAACTGGTCAAGAAGCGTCAGCGGCGTCTGGGCGGGGTGGACGAGATGGTCCTGTCGCTGTCGGCGAAAGGGCTGACGCACGGGGAGATCTCCGCGCATCTCGCCGAGGTGTACGGCGCGGAGATCTCCAAGTCCACCATCTCCACGATCACCGACAGCGTGATGGCCGGCATGACGGAATGGCAGAACCGTCCCCTGGACAGCGTCTACCCGGTCGTCTTCATCGACTGTGTGAACGTGAAGGTCAGGGACGGGCAGGTCGCCAACCGGCCCGTCTACATGGCGGTGGCGGTCACCGCCGAGGGCCACCGGGACATTCTGGGTCTGTGGATCGGCGATGGCGGGGAGGGCGCGAAGTACTGGCTCCAGGTCCTGACCGAGATCAAGAACCGCGGCGCGGCCGATGTCCTGATGCTGGTCTGCGACGGCCTGACCGGCCTCCCGGACGCGTGAACACGGTCTGGCCTGCGACAATCGTCCAGACCTGCGTCGTTCACCTACTGAGGAACAGCTTTCGTTACGCGGCCCGGCAGGACTGGGAGAAGATCGCGAAGGCACTCAGGCCCGTCTACACCGCCCCGACTGAAGAGGCTGCGCTGGAGCGGTTCGTGGAGTTCACCGACACCTGGGGCGGGAAGTATCCGGCGATCGTCCGGCTCTGGGAGGCGGCCTGGGCGGAGTTCGTGCCCTTCCTCCGGTTCGACGTGGAGATCCGCAAGATCGTCTGCACCACCAACGCGATCGAGAGCATCAACGCGCGGATCCGCAAGGCCGTCCGGGCCCGGGGACACTTCCCCACCGACCAGGCCGCTCTCAAGTGCGTCTACCTGGCCGTCATGAGCCTGGACCCGACCGGCACCGGACGCAAACGCTGGACCATGCGTTGGAAGGCCGCACTCCAAGCCTTCGACATCACCTTCGACGGCCGGCTCACCGCCGGACGACGCTGAACAAAACCGACTGAGTTCCACCGTTCGCCACACAGACCCCC
>NZ_JBIAQC010000081.1:0-1444 GCF_042888685.1 Streptomyces sp. NPDC002779 | reverse complement strand
CCCTACGTTGTTCTGCGGGAGGTGCTGAGCCCTTCGTATGGTTCACCCACCCAGGGGTGCCGGGTGTGGTTCAAAAAGCTCTGCCGCTTGTGGCTTTCAGTGATTGGCCGCCCGGTGCCCCACGACGACTCGGCTGCCAATTAGGAATTGCGAATGATCGCTGAGTAGGGAATCGACAGCGAGGTCGTCCGTCGGAAGGCACCAGCACCACACCGCGCGGAGGCACCACATGGCCATGATCTGGGCCGGCATCGACGCAGGCAAGACGCACCACCACTGCGTCGCGATCGACGAGAGCGGCCGCCGGCTGCTGTCCCGACGCGTCGCCAACGACGAACCCGAACTCCTCGAACTCCTCACCGACGTCCTGGCCCTGGGCGATGATGTGACCTGGGGCATCGACCTGGCCGACGGTGGAGCCGCCCTGGCCATCACCATCCTGTTCAATCACGACCAGCCGGTGCACTACATCTCCGGCCGGGCCATCCACCGCGCCTCCGAGAGCTACCGCGGCGAAGGCAAAACCGACGCCAAAGACGCCGCCGTCATCGCCGACCAGACCCGCATCCGCCGCGATCTGCACTCCTTACGCGCCAGCGACGAGACCGTCACCGACCTCAAGATCCTAACCGGCCGCCGCACGGATCTGGTCGCCGACCGCACTCGCACCGTTAACCGGCTCCGCGCCCAGCTCACCGGCATCTTCCCCGGCCTGGAACGGGCACTGGACCTCACCAACACCGGCCCACTCATGCTGCTCACCGGCTACCAGACCCCTGCCTCCCTGCGCCGGACAGGCAAGAAGAGGCTCGAGACCTGGCTGCGTAACCGCAAGGTCCTGCGCCCTGAACGGCTCGCCGAGACAGCTTGGGAGGCCGCCGGACGCCAGCACACCAGCCTGCCCGGCGAGAAACTCACCGCCCAAATGGTGCACACGCTCGCGCGGGAAGTGATGGCCCTCAACCAGCAGGTCGCCGAGCTCGACAAGGCGATCGAGGCCCGGTTTCGCGAACATCGGGACTTCGAAGTGATCACCAGCATGCCGGGGCTGGGAGCCATCCTCGGCGCCGAGTTTCTGGCCGCGACCGGCGGCGACATGAGCTTCTTCGGCACCGCAGACCGCCTGGCCGGCTTCGGTGGCGTCGCACCTGTTCCCCGCGACTCCGGCAAGATCAGCGGCAATCTTCGCCGGCCGCGGCGCTACAACCGCCGACTCCAACGCGTCTTCTACATATCCGCCTTGTTCAGCATCCGACACTGCGATGAGTCCCGCCGGTTTTACGAACGCAAGCGAGCCGAAGGCAAACGCCACATCCAGGCTGTCCTCGCCCTGGCCCGCCGCCGTGTGAACGTCCTCTGGGCCCTCCTCCGCGACGGACGGACCTACGAACTCATGCCACCCACCGCGCACGCGGCTTGACAGACCGCATTAGGAATCACTGAC
>NZ_JBIAQC010000080.1:0-1445 GCF_042888685.1 Streptomyces sp. NPDC002779 | reverse complement strand
CGCTTCCTAATGCTGTTGTCAAGCTGCCGTAGTCGCTGGGGGTGTCACTTCGTAACACCGTCGGTCACGGATCAGAGCCCACAGGACGTTGACGCGTCGGCGGGCGAGGGCGAGCACGGCCTGGACGTGTTTCTTGCCTTCGGCACGTTTGCGGTCGTAGAACCTCCGCGAGTTCGGGTCGCAGCGGACGCTGACCAGGGCGGAGGTGTAGAAGACGCGCTGGAGTCTTCGGTGGTAGGCGATCGGCCGGTGGAGGTTGCCGCTGACCTTGCCGGAGTCGCGAGGTGCGGGGGCGACGCCGGCGAAGGCCGCCAGGGCGTCCGGGGAGTCGAACTCGTCCAGGCTGCCGCCGACAGCAGCGACGAACTCGGCGCCCAGGACGGTGCCGATACCCGGGACGCTCAGGACGATGTCGGCGAGTTCGTGTTCGCGAAACCGGCCCTCGATGAGCTTGTCGATCTCGGAGATCTGCTCGTTGAGGGTCATCACCTCCTCGGCCAGGGTGTGGACCAGCTTCGCGGTGGTCTTCTCCCCGGGGACGGCGGTGTGCTGGCGTTCGGCGGCCTCGACCGCCGCTTCGGCCAGGGATTTCGCGTTGCGGACCTTGCGGTTGGTCAGCCACTTCGTCAGCCGTGCGGCGCCGGTGCGGCGGATCGCGGCCGGCGTCTGGTAACCCGTCAGCAGCTTGAGCGGGCCGGTGTTAGTCAGCTCCAGGCTCCGTTCCAGGGCCGGGAACATGCTCAGCAGGGTGCCGCGCAGGCGGTTCACCACGCGGGTGCGGTCCTCGACCAGATCTGCACGGCGCCCGGTCAGCAGCTTGAGCTCGATGGCGGCTTCGTCGTCGGGACGGATGGGCCGCAGGTCGCGGCGCATCCTGGCCTGGTCGGCGATCACGTAGGCGTCGCGGGCGTCGGTCTTGCCCTCGCCGCGGTAGCCGTCGGATGCCCGGTTCACCAGGCGGCCGGGAACGTAGAGGACCTCCTGGCCGTGGTCGACCAGCAGCGCCAGCAGAAGCGCGGGCTCTCCGCCGGTCATGTCGATGGCCCAGGTGACCTGACGGCCGTCGGCCAGGTCCAGGACGTCGCCGATCAGTTTCAGCAGCTCGGGTTCGTCGTTGACGACCCGCCGTGACAACAGCGTCTTGCCGTCGGCATCCAGTGCGAGGCCGTGGTGGTGGCCCTTGCCGCTGTCGATCCCCGCCCATATCCGGCTCATCGCGCTCCTGACCTGCTTATTCGTGCTGTTCGTGCCACGGACGACCTCGCCGGCATTGCTCTACACAGCGACGGATTCGCACTTCCTAATCGGCGGCCGAGTCGTCGTGGGGCACCGGGCGGCGAAGCGACGTAAGCCACGAGCTGGCAGCAGCCTGATAGCCACACCCGGCACCCCTGGGCGATCCAACCCTACGAATGGCTCGATCAACCCGATCAAGAAGGTAGAGC
>NZ_JBIAQC010000079.1:0-1666 GCF_042888685.1 Streptomyces sp. NPDC002779 | reverse complement strand
GCCGAGCAGGCGACAGCCGAACCAACGAATCTGAACACCCATCAACCCCTGCTGACCAGCTGATCAGCACCTCCCGCATGACGGGGGAACCTCAGTGTGCGCGTAGCAGCGGGCTACGTCGCCCTCGAACACGGCCGGACCGGAAGCTTGAGAGACGGGCAGCGCCACCGTGGAGAAAAGCTCCCAGCGAACGCCGACGGGGGCTCGGTCGGGCACCGTCTTGGACGTGTCGGCCAAGACGGGGCAACCGTCAGGGTCTTCTGGCGATGCGCTGGCCGCCGGTGCCGGGTCGCCCTTGGGGCCGGAGGCCTTGGCGGGCTCGTCGCCGCCGGCCACCGCGATCAGCACGCCCAGCAGGGCGATGACGGCCAGCAGGCAGGCGGAGGCGATGAACCAGCGGGAGCGTAACGGGCTCGGTGTGTCGTCGCCGGGTGCGGGGTCATACGGGTCGGACGGCATGCGATCTCCTCGTTGACGCGCCGGATCGGGCAAGCAGGGGGCCGACGATCCCCCCGAGGCTCTGGCGGCAAACACAAACACAGCGTCAGGTCCCGAAACCCGACCTCAGCCGTCGCCACAAGCCCCACAAATCCTCTTCACGGCCCGCCCGGTGCCCTTGCACAGCACGCCAGCGTACAATCTAAGGCTGCTCAGATCCGAGGATCACAAGCACGTGGGAGCGGGCGTGGTGAGGGCGGCCGGAGTCGAGGGCGAGTGACGGCGGCCAGGAGAAATTCCCCACGTACGGCCAGCTCGATTCCCCAGTCGCCAATCACACTCAGTAGCCTCGGTGCTGGCTCGCGATCTGGCGCATAGGGGGTTGTTGACGTGTCTCGTACCTGGCTGTCGATCCGCGTGGAGTTGGTCTCCGGTCACGGTGCGGACCTGTGGCCGCGTCCCGGCCGGGTGTTCGCCGCTGCGCGGTCGCACTCCTTCGCACAGTTCGCCTCGGCCATCGATCTCGCCTTCGCTCGCTGGGACCTGGCTCACCTGCACCTGTTCACGTTGTCCGACGCCACCCACGTCAGCCCGCTGGACTGGTGGGACGGCGAGGCCCCGGACGGCACCGTGGACGGCCATGCGACCAAGCTGAGCAGACTGCAAGCCGGCGAGCAGTTCGCCTACGTCTTCGACATGGGCGACGACTGGGCCCACCTCTGCACGGTGGCGGAGAATCGTATTGATCCCCTCGAGGAACTCGGCGAGATGGCCGACCGCCCGGTGCCCTACTGGGGCTGGGGCAGCCTCCCGGACCAGTACGCGCGCCGCTGGGACGGGGACGACGGGGAGACGCCGATGCCCAAGCGGCCGGCCCGCGGCCTCAGCGACCTGCCGCCGATCCTGCCGGGGTGGGGCGAACACCGCCGAGGATGACCTCACGCTGCGTACACGAAGCGGCCGCCAGTGGGGAATTGAAGTAGCCGTGGTGGGGAGCCGAAGTGGCAGCGCGTGGGGAAATCTAACTGGCCGCTGACAGGCGAGCCAGCCGGCGGCGATGGCAGGGATCTGGTCGCGCTTGCAGGCGGCGCTGTGTCTGTTCGGTGTGGCGGCCCTGGCGGAGCTAGCTGTAGGCGGTTTCACCAGCCGGGTGGTGGCTCGGCTGAATGCGGCGGAACCGGGTCTGTGGTCACGGTCGTGGGCGTAGACGGCGCGTTCAGCGGCCGTT
>NZ_JBIAQC010000078.1:0-1734 GCF_042888685.1 Streptomyces sp. NPDC002779 | reverse complement strand
CCGAGCAGGCGACAGCCGAACCAACGAATCTGAACACCCATCAACCCCTGCTGACCAGCTGATCAGCACCTCCCGCATGACGGGGGAACCTCAGTCACCTACCGCCGGGGACTTCGAAGTGGAACAAGATAGAGCACCGGATGTTCTGCCACATCACCGCGAACTGGCGGGGACGGCCACTGACCAGCTACCAGGTCGTCCTCGAAACCATCGCCGCCACGACAACCAAGACCGGCCTGACCATCGGGGCCGAACTGGACACAGGCAGCTACGACCTCGGCATCAGCGTCACACCCGCCGAGTTCCACTCCCTTCCGATCACACCCAACACATTCCACGGTGACTGGAACTACACACTGTCTCCCGTTCCACCGCGAGCGCCAGACGCGCCGGCCACGACACACCGGACCGACCCGGCCCTGACCGCAATGCTCACGGATCCGGCCCTGACCGGCATGTCACGAACCGCCTTCGAGCATTTGGTGGCGGTCTCCGAGCCTTTCTGGGACGCCTTGGCCGAGGCAGCATTCCAGCGACGCTTCCACCGCCCGCGCAGCTACCGCCACCCACAGACCAGCAGTGTGGACCACACCCACCGGCTCCTTGCAGCCATCCTCCGCCGCCGCAGAGCGGTGACCATGACATTCCTAGCCCAACTACTGGGCGTCAACCGCACTGAGCTGCACCCCGTTTCGTGGAGTCCATGAAGCCAGGCTTATGATCCTGGCTCGAAGGAGAACCACGAGCTGTGCCAGCACCACGTAAGTACCCGGACGAGCTCCGCGAGCGGGCCGTCCGCGAGGTCCGCACCACCGGCCGTCCGATCGCGCACGTCGCGAAGGACCTGGGCATCCACAAGGAGGCCCTGCGCGGCTGGGTCCGCCAAGCCGAGGCGGACACCGGTGAACGCGACGACCTGCTGACCACCGCCGAACAGAAAGAACTGAGGCAACTTCGCCGGGAAAACGCGGAGTTGAGGCGGGCGAATGAGATCCTCAAAGCCGCGAGCGCGTTTTCTGCGGCCGAACTCGACCGTCCCCGGACGAGGCCGACCAGGTGATCGAGCACCTCAGGGACAAGGGCCTCGGGGTCGGGTTCGCCTGCCGGGTGCTGGGACTGTCGGAGTCGGCGTACTACGCGCGCAAGAAGCGGCCGAAGTCGGCACGCCGGCTGCGCGACGAGCAGCTCATGCCGCTGATCGAACAGGTCCATGCCCAGTCCGGCGGCACCTACGGCGTCCGCCGGATCACCCGCGCGCTCAAGCGCAAGGGTGTGCAGGTGGCCCGCTGCACCGTCGAGCGGCTGATGGACGAGCTGGGCCTGGAGGGCGTCATCCGCGGTCAGCGGCGGCGGACCACCGTGCCGGAGCCGTCGGCACCCAGGCCGCCAGACCTGGTCGACCGCGACTTCACGGCCTCGCGGCCGGATCAGCTGTGGGTGGCGGACATGACGTATGTGCGCACCTGGTCCGGCTGGGCATACGTGGCGTTCGTCCTGGACGTGTACTCGCGGATGATTGTCGGCTGGCAGGTCGCGAACCACATGCGGACCAAACTACCCCTGGACGCACTGGAGATGGCGTTGTGGAGACGCCGGATCAAGAAGGACTCCGGTCTCATTCATCACAGCGACCGCGGGTCGCAAGGTGGATTCAACTGGTCGTCGCAACACCCTGATCTCGGAGGTGTGCGACGTGGCCACGACGGACTGGAGTTTGAAGACCAGCGATGTTCC
>NZ_JBIAQC010000077.1:0-1757 GCF_042888685.1 Streptomyces sp. NPDC002779 | reverse complement strand
TGTGCAGCATCCTCGGCGTCGCCCGCTCGAGCTTCTACTACTGGCGCCGGACAGCAGCGGACCGGGCCGCCCGGCAGGCGGCCGACGCCCGCCTGGCCGCCCGGATACGGGCCGTGCACCAGGAATCGGACGGCACCTATGGAGCCCCGAGGATCACCGCCGAGCTCCGCGAGACCAGCGGTGAGGCGGTCAACCACAAGCGGGTCGCGAGGATCATGCGGGCCTCCGGGATCGAAGGGGTCCGGTTGCGCCGCCGGCACCGCACCACCGTCCCCGACCCGGCCGCGGCCAAGGCCCCGGACCTGATCGGCCGCGACTTCACCGCGGACAAGCCGAACGCGAAGTACGTCGGCGACATCACCTACCTGCCCGGATCTTGACCCGGGGTCTTGGACACCATGTACATGGGGCGGCGGCCAGGACGCACGCGGCATGGCCACGCTGTTCGCCACCTCGCCGCCAAGCTCATCATCCTGTGACGGCTGAGGGGAGGGCGCGACACGATGGGTGTCATCCGACCGCAGACTTGCACTGCGAATGGTCCCGCGTGTGCAGTTCATGCTGGTGGCGTGCGGATTCGAGCAGGTCCTGCCAGGACGTCACCAGGGGGCGACGGCGCAGGAGGGCACGTCGTTCGCGTTCGGTCATGCCGCCCCAGATGCCGTGCTCGATCCTTCTGTCCAGGGCATGGGCGAGGCATTCCGTGCGTACCGGGCAGCCTGCGCAGACAACTTTTGCCCTGTTCTGGGCGGCCCCGTCGACGAATAACTCGTCCGGTTCGACGGTCCGGCATTTGGCCTGTCCGCCCCATTCCTCACCGAAAGTCCCCACAGCCCCGCCCTCTCTGATCTGGCTTGTCCCGCTGGCCTGAGGCACCAGCGAGTGGCAAGTGCTCCCGACCGTATGACAGTTCGTCCGCACGCGGAACAGCGGTGTCGGGTTGTCATCCCTTCCAGCATTGTCTCGCAAGTGCGTGCGATCTCCGTGCGGCCGGTGAGTATTCCGGCGTGCGCAGGACGGGCTCCGCCGCGCTGAGGGGTTGACTTCCCTTGGGGCACGCATCCTTCGGTTCCCTTCGCAGGCGGTAGGGATCAGGCCGGGGGTGATGTTCTCTGTCTGCGGGCCCTTTTGGCCCTGTGCGACGTTGCAGCAGACCTTCTGGCCTTCCTGGAGCTCACGGAAGCCGGGGCGTTGATGTTGGAGTATGGGCGAAGACGTCGGGGCCTCCGCCGTCCTGCTCGATGAAGCCCAAGCCCTTTCCCGCGTTGAACCACTTCACGGTTCCCGTTGCCACGTCAATGCTTCTCATGTTGCAGTCCCGCACGGCGCGGACTCAAGGAGGATCATCTCCCCGGCGATGCCCGAGAAAGCAGAGTCCCCGTCTCCGGTCAGGATCCACCGATTGCGTTAGGGAGGTAGTGAAGCTTCGTCGGCGCACTCAGCGGCTCACCGGCGTCCTGCCGCTCCACCCGTGTGAGCTTCTGCGGGCCGCAAGAAATGGACCATGCGCTGGAAAGCACCGCTGAACGCCTTCCGGATCACCTTCGAAGGCCGGCTCACCCCGGCTGCTCTTTGAACACCTCAACAACCACGATCAGACGTCGATTTGACACACCCGTTTCGTCACGACTGGTGCGTCGCTGCGTGTTGGTCGCTCAGGCGGGGGGTCTGTGTGGCGAACGGTGGAACTCAGTCGGTTTTGTTCAGCGTCGTCCGGCGGTGAGCCGGCCGTCGAAGGTGATGTCGAAGGCTTGGAG
>NZ_JBIAQC010000076.1:0-1855 GCF_042888685.1 Streptomyces sp. NPDC002779 | reverse complement strand
CCCCCGGATCATCAACCGCAACAAGGGGGGGAAGTCATGCCGGACCCGAAGGCCGGAGGCCCCATTGCGGAGCCACGAAGAAGGTAACGGGGGGGCTAGTCGCCGTTCACATCCCAGGACATCAGAGTCCGGACGAGAGCAATGATTTTGTCCAGGCTCACGTACCGTTTGCCGTCGAGGGCGGCGCTCTGGGTGGCAATGGGCAATGCCACCCCCTTGCCAATCTGCTTCGCCCGCAGCTCGATCCGGCGCAGAGAGGGATTCCCCCGCTCCACCTTCAGCCGGCGCAGGTGCTGAGCCTGCTGCCCGAGCCGGGCCTCGAACGTATCTGGCTCGTGCCCGGCACTGTTGTTGGTCAGGCCCGCATGGGCGGCGACCTCCCGGCGGAGGTAGATGGCGAACCGGCGCCCCAGATTGCCTGCGTGGTTGTCTACAGCACTACACCGGCATAGTCGTACCGGTTGGCGTTCAGTGCCGTCCCCAGCGCGGGGTCATCTCCACCAACCCTCGTGGGCCGAGTGCCCTTTCGTGAAGTCACTTGAGGGTCACGACCTGCGGCCACCGTGGGGGGCACTCCCTTGGGGGGAGCAGTGCGTCGAACCTTTGTACCAATCTGGTACCGGTGCCCAGATTGCAGAGGCGACGCGGGTGTTCGCACGGGATGATCACCTGGGCCTGAACGCCTGTTCGGCTTGTGAGTGCACCTCGGGGGACCTCATGTACCGCTTCACCCGCCACACCGGCAGTGCTCTGACTGCCGTCGCGTTGATTACCGGCATGGCATCTGCCTGCTCTGACTCCCCTCCGACGTCCAAAGCAGCGCAGCCTCAGAAGGCGGCGAGCGCCACCGCGGCTCCCACAGCGCAGCCGCCCTCCCAGCCCGGCCGGGAGCAGCTGAACGAAGAAGCCCGCGACTTGCTCAACATGACGGATCGCCTGGAGTCGGACGAGGAGGGTGTGGTCTCGTCCGGCTCCCTCGCGGTGCCCGGGCAGAACCTGGACAAGACCATCAAACCCGGCACCGCCCTGCGGGTGGAGGTGGCATGCGCAGGGGAGGGTACGGTCACCTTCACGGTCGCCTCAGGCAACGCTAAGACAGCTAAGCGCGTCGACTGCACGCAGCCGATGACGAACGGGTTCGACTTCACCACGGCCGGGCCGGATCTCGCGATCCAGGCGGACTCACACGAGGAAGAAAGCGTGGGCACCGCCTACATGGTGAGCCACATCTCCTGACTGTCCCAGTTGACGGCCCTGGTCGCCCTGATCTCGGCTGTTGCGGTACAGCAGCGTGCGTGAGTTCCTCGCAGCGACCGCGCGGCAGATCCTGGCGCACTTGGCCGGTCCTTCCAAGGAGCCGATCACCGTGGTCACCCAGTGCGCCGACGGACGCCACCGTCCCGCAGTGACGGCCATGGCGCTGCACGCCGTCGTTGCCGGCGACATCGAGGAGGCCGCCACGTACGGGCTGGCCGGCGCGGCGCAGGCGTTCGTCGATCGGGGCCTGGTCGTGCAGCTTGCCCACCGTGACATCGACCGGGACTCGTCCAGCGCTGACCAACAGCCATGTCAGGTGGTCCGGCGCCGCTGAGCCCCGCTCAGCGGGCCTGGAGGATCTCGTGGCGTAGGGCGCGCAGCAGGGGCATGACGTCCTGATTGTCGGCGTCGGTGGCGGCGTGGATTGCCAGGAGGATGGATCCGGCGATCAGTTTCGCGGCGGCGGGGTCATCGCCGGCGATCGCGGCCTGATTGCGCAAGGCGTCAGTGATTCCTAATGCGGTCTGTCAAGCCGCGTGCGCGGTGGGTGGCATGAGTTCGTAGGTCCGTCCGTCGCGGAGGAGGGCCCAGAGGACGT
>NZ_JBIAQC010000075.1:0-1943 GCF_042888685.1 Streptomyces sp. NPDC002779 | reverse complement strand
CGTTACCTTCTTCGTGGCTCCGCAATGGGGCCTCCGGCCTTCGGGTCCGGCATGACTTCCCCCCCTTGTTGCGGTTGATGATCCGGGGGGTGGTGTCACCGGGCCCGGAGGCATCGACGGACCGCTGATGAGGGGCTTGAGCACCGGCTTCACCCAGGCCGGAAGAGCTCTCCGTAACGTGGATGTGGCAGCTCGGTGCCGAGGCAAGGCCGGACGAAAGCGTGAGCGGAGGGGCCTGCACGTGATCGACACCGGCGACATCGACGTCTTCCTCGGCCTGGACGTCGGCAAGGGCGAACACCACGCCACCGCCGTCACCGCGGCCGGGAAGAAGGCCTTCGACAAGCGGCTGCCCAACACCGAACCCAAACTCCGCGAGCTGTTCGCCAAGCTGAAGGCCAAGCACGGAACGGTGCTGGTCGTGGTCGACCAGCCAGCCTCGATCGGTGCCCTGCCGCTGGCGGTTGCGAGGGACATGGGCTGCCCGGTCGCCTACCTGCCGGGCCTCACGATGCGGCGGATCGCCGACCTCTACCCGGGCGAGGCCAAGACCGACGCGAAGGACGCGTTCATCATCGCCGACGCCGCCCGCGCGATGCCTCACACGCTGCGAGCGATCGACAGCGAGGACGAGACCATCGCCGAGTTGGAGATGATCGTCGGGTTCGACGACGACCTGGCCGGCGAGGCGACCCGCGTCGCCAACCGGCTCCACGGCCTGCTGACCCAGATCCATCCGTCGTTGGAGCGGGTGCTGGGGCCGCGGCTGCAGCACCCGGCCGTCCTGACCTTGCTGGAGCGGTTCGGTTCACCGGCCCAGATCCGCAAGGCCGGCCGGCGGCGGCTGGTCACGCTGTTACGGCCCAAGGCCCCGAGGATGGCCGAGCGGCTGGTCGAGGACATCTTCACCGCCCTGGACGAGCAGACCGTCACCGTTCCCGGCACCGAGGCGGCCGCTTTGATCGTCCCGAGCCTGGCCGGATCCCTGACCGCCGTGCTTGATCAGCGGAAGCTCCTGGCCGGGCGGATCGAGGAACTCCTGGAGGCTCACCCTCTTTCGAAGGTCCTGACGTCCATGCCGGGAGTCGGCGTCAGGACCGGAGCCAGGATCCTCATTGAGGTCGGTGACGGCAGTACCTTCCCGACCGCAGGCCACCTCGCCGCTTACGCCGGACTCGCACCGGCGACCCGCAGTTCGGGGTCCTCGATCCGCGGCGAACAGCCGTCCCGGAGGGGAAACAAGCAGCTCAAACGGGCTTTCTTCCTCTCCGCGTTCGCTGCCCTGGGCGACCCGGCATCGCGGGCCTACTACGACAAGAAGATCGCCCAGGGAAAGCACCACACGCAGGCCCTGCTCTGCCTCGCCAGACGACGGGCGGACGTCCTCTTCGCCATGCTCCGCGACGGAACCTTCTACGAACCGCAGCCGGTCCGGGCGGTCGCTCCGCAGACCTAGACCATGGTCAGGAGGTGATCCGTGGGGCCGTAGTCGATCTTCCAGTCGGCGTAGACCCCAACGGCGCCGTCCTTCCGGCACCGCAGCCCAACGGTCACCCAGCGGACCGATCCGTCGTCGGCCAGGGAGAACGCGACCGCGGTCTCGAACTCCTCGCTCCCGCACGGGCAGCATGCCTCGCCCGGATCCGCGTCCTCCCAGAACTCCTCGCTATCCGCGATGAACGCACGGCCTCCGCAACCAACGCACACCCGCTCGGCTCCGCCCTCGACATCGTCGACGAGCACGAAGAACACGCGCCCGCCACACCCGCCGCAGACGGAAGGAACGATCTTCACCGGACGGCCGTCGGCAGCGTCCCGGAGAAACACCGCGAGCTCCGCAGAGACACCCTCGCCAACCTGATCATCAGCATGCACAGGCACATCGTTCCAGACGCCCGAATCAGCACCCATCCACCTTGACCAAAGACATAGGGGCACCCCCC
>NZ_JBIAQC010000074.1:0-2049 GCF_042888685.1 Streptomyces sp. NPDC002779 | reverse complement strand
GAGCCGCGGGAGATCGAGGCGGTCCTGACGCGGCATGAGCGGATCGTGCAGTGCGCGGTGGTGGTGCGTGAGGACCGGCCGGGTGACAAACGCCTTGTCGCCTACGTCGTTCCCGCTGAGGGCAGCCGTCTCGACACGGAGGAAGTACGCCGGTTCGTGGGCGGGTCACTACCTGAGTACATGGTTCCGGCCTCCTGTGTCGTACTCGATGCGCTGCCGTTGACCACGAACGGCAAGCTCGACCGCAAGGCCCTGCCCGAGCCCCTGGTCGGTGGCGACGCCGAAGGCCGCGCACCCCGCACCCCGGAAGAAGAAGTCCTCTGCGGACTCTTCGCCGAGATACTCGGAGTCGATCACGTCACCATCGACGACAGCTTCTTCGGCCTGGGCGGGCACTCACTCCTCGTCACCCGGCTGATCAGCCGTATCCGCAGCACGCTCGGCGCGGAGGTCGGTGTCCGCACCCTCTTCGCCACCCCCACCCCTGCCGGCCTGGCCGCGGGACTGCGCACCGACGACGTGCGCACACGCCCCGCGCTGACGCCCGCCGAGCAACGCCCCGAACGTATTCCGCTGTCGTACGCTCAGCAGCGGCTGTGGTTCCTGCGGGAGTGGGACGAGAGCGGAGTCACCTACAACGTGCCGCTCGCCGTACGGCTGCGCGGCTCCCTGGATTACGACGCCCTGCGCGCGGCCCTCAACGACGTCACCGTACGCCACGAGGCCCTGCGCACGATCCTCCCCAACCCCGATGGCGAACCTCACCAGTTCATCGTCCCGAGCCCGGACGTCCCCTTCGACATCAAGCCCTGCGGTGCGGACGAGGTGACCGAAGCGGCACGGCAGGCGGGCGAGCACGTCTTCGACCTGGCCGTCGAACTGCCCATCCGCGCAACCCTGTTCCAGGTCGCTGAGCACGATCACGTGCTGGTGCTGGTACTGCACCACATCGCCGGTGACGGCTGGTCCATGGCCCCGCTCACCCGCGACCTCGGCCGCGCCTACGAGACACGCGTGGCCGGCCACGCCCCCAACTGGGCGCCGCTCCCGGTGCAGTACGCCGACTACGCCCTCTGGCAGCGGGACCTGCTCGGCGACGAGCGCGACGAGGACAGTCTCGCCCTGCACCAGCTGCGCTACTGGACCGACGCCCTGTCCGGCATGCCGGAGGAGCTGGAGTTGCCGGTGGACCGGGCGCGTCCGCCGGTGGCGTCGCATAGGGGTGCGATGGTGCGGGTGCGTTCGGGTGCGGAGCTGCATGCGGGTCTGGTGGGGTTGGCGCGGGAGAGCGGGACGACGCTGTTCATGGTGGTGCAGGCCGCGGTCGCGGCGCTGCTGAGCAGACTGGGCGCGGGCACCGATGTCCCGCTCGGCACGGCGGTCGCCGGACGCACCGACGACAGCCTTGACGACCTGGTGGGGTTCTTCGTCAATACGCTGGTGTTGCGGACGGATGTGTCGGGTGATCCGACCTTCCGGGAACTGCTGACCCGGGTGCGGGCCGCTGATCTGGAGGCGTATGCGCACCAGGATCTGCCGTTCGAGCGGGTCGTCGAGGCGGTCAACCCCGCCCGGTCCACCGCCCGTCACCCCCTCTTCCAGACCATGCTCGTCCTCCAGAACAACGCCGCCGTCACGCCGGCCCTCCCGGGGGTCCACAGTGAACGGCTGCCCCTGGAACACCGGGTGGCCAAGTTCGACCTGACGTTCTTCGTGGAGGAGGCCGCCGGGGACGACGGTCGCCCGGCCGGGCTGAGCTGGGACGTGGAGTACGCGACCGACCTCTACGACGAGACCACCGTCGACACCATGACCCGGCGGCTGCTCGACCTCCTGGAGGCCGCCGTCGCCGACCCCGATCTCCCCGTGGCCGCCATCGCGTTGCTGGATGAGGGCGAGGAGCGGCGAGTTCTGGAGCAGTGGAGTGGTGTCGGGTCAGGTGTGGTGGATGAGCGGTCGGTGCCTGGGGTGTTTGAGGCGCGGGTGCGGGATGTGCCGGATGTGGTGGCGTTGGTTCAGGGTGGGGTGGAGCTGACGTATGGGGAGGTG
>NZ_JBIAQC010000073.1:0-2061 GCF_042888685.1 Streptomyces sp. NPDC002779 | reverse complement strand
GCGAGTACTTTCTGGGGGCGGCCATGGTCGATGTTCCTCTCATGAGAACCATCTGACCCTCTGTCAACACACTCCGCATCTCGGGGGAACCTCAGGAGGAGATGGCGGGCTCCTCATGACGGAAGCCAGGCCCGGTTGCGGCGCCTCCGCCCTTGAGTCGCCCGCCCTATGGGGCGGTTGTAGCACGGTGGACTCCGGATGGTCCGTCACTCCGCCAGGCGGCGGACCACGCCTCATGCCAGGCGGAATACCTAAGGGCTTGCCGGGAAATGGATCGTGGCTTCCAGCTCTGGGGGTCGTTGTCGTGTATGGGGAGACCGGAGGGGATCGAGGCCGTCCTGGCGGCAAAGTTCGAGACGTCGTTGCCGCATCTCGACGACCGTCAGCGTCGGCTGGCCATAGGGGCAGAGGCACGGTCGCTGGGACACAGCGGAATCAGAATCGTCGCCCCTGCGGCAGGAGTCCGGGAAGGCACAGCCTCCCACGGCATGACTGAACTGGAGCCGGCCAGGCTCCTTTGGGGCGGGTCCATCGCGCGGGCGGAGGCCGGAGGAAGGCGACGGAACTGCACCCGGGACTGCTTCCAGCCCTGCTGGCGCTGGTCGAGCCCAATGAGCGGGGGCCAGCTGGCGCACCGTCCGCGGCACTGCCCGCCCGTCTATGATCCCGCCCGCCTACGGCCCCAACCGGGCCGCCCGGCGGCCCGCCCACACCGACTCGGCACCCGATCGTTGAGCCAGTCACGCCGCTGAAGTCACACCCAGCGGCGGGGCCACCACCCCGGAGATCAAGCTCCTCAGCAAGGCAGGGCCGTGAGGAAGGCCTTCACCCACCTTTGAGCGCGCAGGCCGCTTGGCGTCGCGCGCAGAGACCCTCGAGCCCATGTAATCGGCCCCATACGCGCGACTCCCCATTTAGGGAGCCGGCCGCAGGGCCGCCGTGGAGTTCCGCGACTGGGCCGGCAGCTGAGGCCTCCCGGGCGCAGGGCACCCGGCAGCCTCAGGGGCCAGCCCGGCCGTGGCGTGCCCGGGGTGCTCAGCCAGCGGCGTGTGGCCGGCGGTGCTGTAGAGGAACACTGCCCGCTGGCCGCGTTACCGAAGGCATGGTGAGCACGGTGTGAGCCTTCCGGCTCGGGACCGGGCCTCGATGGGCCGCAGGCAGGGTCATCCGGCGGAGCGCCATGTACCGTCCGTCAGGCCGACCGGGTTGGCGGTCGGCACGATGCCGGAGTCCAGCACGCGTCGTGCGAGCGGTTCGAGCAGGTGGGCGAGGCGGGCGGTGGCCTTGGTGCCCAGGGCGTGCCATGGCGCAGCCGCCGCGGCGTCCGTGTCCGCCTCCATCTGCTCGTGGGCGGCTGCTCCAGCCGCCGTGAGGCGCTCCTCCTCGTCGATCCAGCCGCGCCCGCGCAATTCGGCCTGCGCCGCCTGCCATGCCTCGATGTCCCACCGCCGGATGCGTCGCTGGAACTCGGCATCGGTCTCCCCCGTCGCGCTCTTGAGTACCAGCGCCTCGACCGGCCCCAGACCCCGGCCGACCAACACGGCGACATGGCCATCACCACGATGCTCGCGCAAGGTGGTTGCGGCCTGCCACAGCCGGACGTGGGGCTGAGTCGGCCGTGGCAGGGCCTGGTTGGCCGCGCCCAGTACCCGGCCCACCGTGTCCGCGGCACAGGCCGCCTCCCAGGCGAGGTCGGCGGCCTCGGCCAGTACGGCGGAATCGACGACGTCGCAACCGTAGAGGCTTCTCATCGCGGCGTCCACGGCTCGTTCACGTGCCTCGATCACCTGCTGCGGCCCGGCCACATTCCAGGCGTCCGGCAAGGCACTCGCGGCCCGGTCGGGGTGGAAGACATAAAAGCAGCTCGTGACGACGCAGGCGGGAACAGGGCCCAGAGGCGCCGCGCGCAGGGCGAAGTAGCCCATCCAGTAACCACGCATCCCCAGACCCTCCATGGCCCCGCGCACAGGCGGGCGTCGGCCGCCTGCCGGGCGGCCCGGTCCGCTGCTGTCCGGCGCCAGTAGTAGAAGCTCGAGCGGGCGACGCCGAGGATGCTGCACA
>NZ_JBIAQC010000072.1:0-2186 GCF_042888685.1 Streptomyces sp. NPDC002779 | reverse complement strand
CGGGAAATTATCTGGCCGCCAGCGGGGACGCCACGATGGCCGCCAGCGGGGCGAACTCCTGGCCGCCTATGGGGAGAACGAAATGGCCGTTGACACAGACGGTAGAAGCCTTGGAGGCTGACCGAGCTTTTAAGACGGCCATCCACCACGTGCTTCAGACCGCGGGTCTGACCTCGGCGGTTGCGCCAGGTAAGCCTCGCAAGCAGTTCCCCGGGGATGGCCACATCGAACCGTACGGGCGTCGCGTCCACATGCACCGCCACGGCGCCGCAGCCGCCGGCGCCGAGCATCGACCAGTCGCCATGCCCGGGATACGCAGGGTCCTCCCACGTTGCAGGGGCTGCTCCGCAGCAGTCGCGTCGCTCCATGTCGATCACCCGCATCCGACTCACCACGAAAACCTCGTGCCGGTTGACATGCAACGCGTGCACCTCGTCCCCAGCACGAGCACCCGTCCACGCGGGCAGGGAGGAGTGAACGCCACTGAAGGCGACCGGCGGTCGCTCTCCCACGCAACCTGCCTTGCGCAGTGCTCGGCACGTGTCATGGGTCCACAAGACGGTGAATGCATCAGGCATGCCAGGATCCTATGAAGAGGCACTGACAGCCTCCCGCAGGGGACAGCACCCACGAAGCCTCCCGCAGAACTGGCGCTCGGGCTTGAAACTCACGCGCCGTTCGAATCCTTCGATGGGCTTTGCCGCCTCCCGAAGTGGTCAGCATTTGCTGTTCGTTCTCCGATCTGGCACAGATCTTGGCGAGCCGTCACGGCGGGTCATTGATGCAGCATCTTCCACACACTGAACGACGTGCTCGGCCTGGATCTGCCCTGCAGCGGTTCGGGAGGAGGCGGTGAGGGATACCCGGGCACGCTAGGCTGCCGTTCTTCGGCCGGACGGGGGCATGACATGTGGCAGCGGGGGATATGGGCGGTCGGGCTCGGCGCGGCCCTGGTGGTCTTCGCCGGCTGCGGTTCCCAGACCGCCGAGACCGGTGAGGAGGCGACAGGCGCGCCCACGGCCGCCGCCTGGACGCTCGCCGCTCCGATTCGCGTCGACGGCGTCCGTACCGCCGACGGCGGTCGGTCTCTGGTGGTCGATGCCGAAGTGCCCGACGGGGCACGCGACTGTGTGCGCAGCCTGCGCGGTGAGCTCGATACCGTCGAGCACGGCACGGTATACGTGAAGGTGACGTACGAGACCCGTTCCCTGGACCAGGACTCCGGCTGCACTGGCACGCGGCTGGTCAAAGCGACGGTGAAGCTGGGCGAGCCCCTGGGCTCCCGCAGGGTCATGGTGAACAGCATGGACGTGTACACCCCCGTCGCTGCCACGCCACCCGCTCTGCGGCAGTGCGGTGAGAACGGCTGCGACCCCACGCCGCCGCGTTGCACTTCGTCCTCGTACGGGCAGGCGGTCAACGACACGGACATCCCCAAGCACACGAGCTGGGAGGAACGCGGCTGCGACGACACGTGGCTGGTGCTGGACCTGGCGACCCGGATGGGGCCTGCGTGCGGTGACGCCGGTGACGGCTGCTCCTCCTCTGGTGTCTCCCAGCGCTGGTTCTACCGGGCCGAGTCCACGGGCTGGCGGCCGGTCGCCACGAATGGCGATGCGGGGTGCGGCGGGATCCACGAAGTCCTGCCGGAACTGCCCGAGCACCTCTGTGCGTCGCTGCCGCGGCTCGACCGCGGCTAATCCCCCGAGCCTGCGGCTGCTTGACTACTGGAGCAAGATCGTTTTGCGGAGTAGTTCGAATCCTGCCCGCCCGTAGAGCTGTCCTTTGATTTTTTTCGTCCGATTCACGGCAACCTCGATAACCCCTAAGCTCCAGTGGAGACTCAGCCCAGCGACCGCGGCTTCCAGGTCATGGGTCAAACCCGCGGCCGAAGCCGCTGGTGGCTGGCAGTCTTGCGCCGTGGAGCCGAGCGTTCGGACAAGGCGATTCTCAACCTGAAGGAGCGTCACCTCTCATCAGTGCGCGCCCATGTACCGCGTATCACCCCCGGCTCTCGGTTCGACCGACCAATGACCGCCGTGACGGCTCCCCAAGATCTGTGCCAGAGCCCGTTCTCGTGGACAACGCCAGCTGAGGTTCCCCCGTCATGCGGGAGGTGCTGATCAGCTGGTCAGCAGGGGTTGATGGGTGTTCAGATTCGTTGGTTCGGCTGTCGCCTGCTCGGC
>NZ_JBIAQC010000071.1:0-2312 GCF_042888685.1 Streptomyces sp. NPDC002779 | reverse complement strand
CCGGCCGGTGACCGCGGCGGTGCCCAGGGCCCGGTCGACCTCGGCCACCGAGTAGAGCTTCGACAGGGCGACGGCCTCGGCCATCTTCGCCTTGACGCGTCGGACCCCGGACGCCCCTGCTTCGACCAACCAGGATGCTGCCCCGGGACCGAGCTGGAGGAAGACAGCCTCTTCTGCTGAAGTGGGCTTCGGGGTGCGGTCGTTCTCCTTGTTCTCCCGCGGCGGGTAGTGGGCGTCGTCCAGGACCGGAGTGCCCGGCTGGCCGCGGCGGTGGCGGGCGGCCTCGCGGGCCGAGCCGTCCTCACCGACCGCGGTGACGATCAGCTCGTCGCCATGGAAGCGGGCCCAGACCCGGCTGTCGATCAGTTGGTGCGGAACGGAGTAGCGAACCCCTTCGACCGAGATCGTGGACTCCCAGTTCACCCTCCGGGTGGTGCCGAACGCGGCAGTGAACGGCCGTCTGGGCAGGGGGTGCAGCCGCTGTCGTTCCTCGGCGAGCCGTTCGGCGGGCTTGCGCCGGGTCGCCCGGTGGGTGCGGGAGTTGACCTCGTCGCAAAAGGCCCGGCAGGCCGCCTCCAGTTCGCCGAAGGTCTTGTAGTTTTCGCGCAGGTTGACGTCCTTGGGCACCAGGTCCGCCTTCGCGATGCGAACCGTCGCCTCGGAACCGCCCTTGGTCTCCGGGTCCGCCGGCAGACACGTGCGTATGGTCGTGCCGTAGTGCCGGGCGACCTCGACGATCTCCGGGTTGCGGACCGCGATCCCGGCAACGTGATCGTTGGTGACCGTCTTCTCGTTGTCCGTCAGGACGTAGGCCGGCACTCCGCCGATCCGGCGGAATGTCGCGTCCAGACACGAAGTGACCGTCGGCAGCGTCTTGTCCCAGATCGGGATCACGATCCGGAACCGGGACCAGGCCAGCCAGGCGCACCACAGGATGGTCTTGCGGCCGGCGATGGTCGGCCCGTCGCCGAAGTCGTACTGGATCCACAGCCCCGGCTCGGTCACCCACGGCCGATAGACCCGCCTCCGACCGGCCCTGAACTGGGCTTTCGCCTCGGCGACGGTGCGGCGGGTGGTGCGTTCCCCGCCGGTGAAGCCCATCGCGACGATCCTCTTGTGCACCACGTCTGCGCGGATCTTGCCCTGCGAACGAGCCACCAGTTCCTCGATCTTCGGCAGATAGTCGTCGATCGCCCGGGCCCGGTGACGGCGCTGGTCGGGATGCTGGCCAGCGGCCCGCATCTTCACATACCGGGCCACCGTGTGGTGGTCGACGCCGGTCAGCTCGGCCGCGGCGCGGTAACTGCCCGTGAGGTCGTACGCCTCAAGGATCTCCATGATCTCCCTGCTGTTCTTCACCCGCCCGAGCCTCGCCGAGCGGGATGCGTCCATAGCGAGCGGGGAGATATCTGGCCGTACGTGGGGAATCCCGTGGCCATCAGTGGGGCGGTAAGTGGCCACCTACGGGGAGCTTTTCATGGCCGCCGTCACGTCTGACCTCTGAGGCCGCTGGCGAGATGGCGGAAGTCGTCGGCAGCTCTGCCCCTTGATGCTGAGGGACGAGCGAGGCCTGAGCACCCGGCAGGCGCCACGCCCCTGTGTCGCAGTAGTTGTGGAAAAGCGAACAAGGTCGGCTGCGGGGCCTCCTGAAGTGGTGAACATTTGTTGCCCGTTCGCAGGTTCTGGCTCGCTTTCCGTGAACTGGTCACTGTGGGTCATGCGACGTAGCTGAAAGGCTGTGGTTCCGGTGCGCTTCTGTGGCGAGAAGGTCTCGCGCCGCGGAGGTGACCCGGTCGCAAATGTGCTGCTGGTCCGGAGGTTGATCGTTCGGCAGGTCGAGCGCTCTCGCCAGATCAACGATGTGTTGCAGCACGTCGGGGTAGTCGAGTTCGGCTGCAGCTTCTTCATAGATCAGCTTCGCTCCGTGCACGGGATCGAGTTGGCACGCCACGATCTGGCCGGCCCACCACTGGGCCGCGGTCCATCGCGCCTTAGGCAAGTCCCGCAAGTCCCGTGAGGGCTTTCGACGGCTCCCCCAGGGGTGGTACAGGACCTCGCGGCTACTCTGTAGACCTTCGTGCGGATGGCAATCTTTGGGGGCCCGGTGGGACGCAGCAGGATGCCTGTGAAGAACTCGGGCGCCAGCGAACTGTGTCTCTTCATCGAACCGTACGGCGAGGACTACTGGCTGGAGCCTGGAGAGGCTTTTACTGTCGGGCTGAGGTTCCCCCGAGATGCGGAGTGTGTTGACAGAGGGTCAGATGGTTCTCATGAGAGGAACATCGACCATGGCCGCCCCCAGAAAGTACTCG
>NZ_JBIAQC010000070.1:0-2385 GCF_042888685.1 Streptomyces sp. NPDC002779 | reverse complement strand
CCGAGCAGGCGACAGCCGAACCAACGAATCTGAACACCCATCAACCCCTGCTGACCAGCTGATCAGCACCTCCCGCATGACGGGGGAACCTCAGGCCGGAGGCCGAAGGGATCGATGTCTGGTTCGACACCTACGTCTCGACGGACTGCATCACCGTGTGGCTCTACGAGGACGGCGACCCCACCAAGGTCGTTCTGGACTGCGTAGTCGTTGATGCCAACGGCGCCCGGCTGGATTGCGGACATCAGCGGCCTCTGCGGCGGGCTGTCCCTGATCCGGCCTGACCTGGTCTGTCTCTGCTTTGATCACCCGGTCAGGGCGAGGTTGTGTAGACGGGCGATGCCGAGCATGGCGTGGTGGACGCCGTCGCCTTTGAGTCGGCAGTCCCGAAGGATCTTCCAGGTCTTCATGCGGGCGAAGACATGCTCGACGCGGGCACGCACCTGTTTGTGGGAACGGTTGTGTTCCTCCTTCCAGGCCGGGAGGTCGGTCTGCCACGCTCCCGACGGTGCGGGATGACGAGCCCGGTGCCGGGATAGCCGCCGTCGGCGATCGTGATGGTCCGACCGACGGCGGCTTCGGCACCAGATTCGGCCCATGCCTTGCAGTCGTTGCGGTTGCCGGGCAGTGGCCGGCCGACCACGACGACCAGTCGAGTGTCCGCGTCGATGACGACCTGATGGTTGGTGGAGTACCGGTAGTTCTAATAGGTCACCGGTGGCCCCGATCGCGTAAGCGCAAGAGGCACCATGCGAGGCGGGAAGCTGCTTCCCTTCCAGGACCGGTTCCACCTCGCACCTTGCCCTGCCGAGCGGAGACCTTCGGTAGTTCCGGGACCTTGATCTCTCGTCTAAGACCGGTCCCGTCCGGCAGAAGCTCGGATCAGCGGTCTTCATGTCCTCAGCCCGCCGCCAGGGGCCACCTCTCAGCAGTTCGCGAGCCCCATGAGCTCTCCAGCAGACCGAGGTCCCTGTCGGTCGCTGGAGACACGAACGGCTCATGAGATGGCGTGCCTGGAGCACTTCTATTAGAGCGCCGCGTGCTCCGCATGGGACTGACCTGCAGATTCGTACGGAGGTACCGGCTTGAACAAAATCTTTTGCGGCATCGACTGGGCGGAGGGCCACCATGACATAGCCCTCGTCGACCAAGACGGAACCCAGGTGGCCAAGCTACGGATCAGCGACGACAGCGCAGGCTTCCACGCGCTGATAGAGCTCCTGACCCGGCACGGTGACAGCGCAGAGAATCCGATTCCTGTCGCCATCGAGACGCCGCGCGGGCTCCTCGTCGCCGGTCTGCGGGCCACCGGACGCCAGATCTATGCGATCAACCTCCTGGCCGCAGCACGCTATCGCGATCGTGGCAACGTCTCCCGCGCCAAGTCCGACGCAGCGGACGCCCGGGTGCTGGCCAACATCCTGCGCACCGACCGACACGCCCATCGTCCCTTGCCCGACGACAGCGAGGCCGGGCAGGCCATCGCCGTTCTGGCCCGCGCTCATCAGGATGCAATCTGGGACCGGCAGCAGATGATCAACCGGCTCCGGTCACATCTGCGCGGGTACTATCCAGCTGCCCTTGCCGCTTTTCACGGCGCCGGCAAACCCGGACTCGACTCACCACGCGCCCGCTTGATCCTGACTGCCGCACCCCCGCCGGCCGACGCCGCCAGGCTGACCCGCAGCCAGTTGCGCGCGCTGCTCAAACGGGGCGAGCGCCCACGCTGCGGAATCGAAGCCGAGGTCGAGCGGCTGCGGGCAATCTTCCGAGCCGACTACCTGCGGCAACTGCCGCAGGTCGAAAAGGCTCTGGGACATCAGACAGTGGCGCTCGTCCGACAGGTCGACGCCGCCTGCCTCAGCGTCACTCAGCTCGCGGCGGCGACGGAAGAGGCATTCCTCGCACACCCTGACGCAGACATCATCACAAGCTTCCCGGGGCTGTCTGTACTGAGCTGCCCCGAGTTTCGTAGAGTCCGGTGATCTTGTTTCAGGCGGACTGCGGGGTGGCTTCCTGTTGTCGCCACCACTCGCGTTCGTACTCGGCGGGCGGTACGTAGTCGAGGGCGGAGTGGAGCCGTTCCTCGTTGTACCAGGTGACCCATTGGAAGATCGCCCGCTCGACCTGGTCGACGTCCCGCCATGGTCCTTGCATCTCGATCAGCTCGGCTTTGAAGGTGCCGTTCAGGGCCTCGGCCATCGCGTTGTCGTAGCTGTCCGCGACCGAGCCGACCGAGGCTGAAGCCCCGATCTCGGACAGCCTCTCGGTATACCGAATCGATACGTATTGGGCGAGTTCAACCGGTCGTTGCAACACCGGGCTGTTGTAGTGAGCGTAGCTGCTCCTCGAAGACCTCGGCCGGTGTCTTCCAGCCGAGGATCT
>NZ_JBIAQC010000069.1:0-2406 GCF_042888685.1 Streptomyces sp. NPDC002779 | reverse complement strand
GAAAGCGCTGGAGGACGACATCACTGCGTGGATCCACACTTGGAACGAGAATCCGCGGCCCTTCACCTGGACCAAGACAGCCGACGAGATCCTCAACTCCCTCGCCAACTACCTCACCAAGGTCGGAACCACCGGCCAGAAAACCGGGCAGAACTAACCAACAGGATTTCTGGCGCATGACACTAGGCGGCGAATGCCTGCTGCACTGGAAGGTGCCCGACGGCGACGCCCACCGGGCGGTCTGGCGTGGTCTGCTGGTGGACGGCACGCCTGTGCTCGCCGGGGTCCAGGCGGAGTACGGACCCACCACGGGCCATATCGCCTTATACGATCTCGCGAGCCGCAGCCGGCGCGACGTCGTTATCCAGGCGTTCGAGGGATACAGCTCGGCGCAGTGCCTCGCCGTACACGAGCATCGGGGCGTCCCACTCGTCGCGTTCGCCGACTTCAATGGCACCCTCGCGGTGTGGGAGGCGAGGACCGGCACCCTCGTCAGCCGCGTCGTCAACGACGCCGACACGGAGCGCCCGCAGACCGCGCTCGCCTGCGGTGAGGCCGACGGCCGCGCCGTCTGCGTGGTCGGCACCCAGGCAGGCCACCTCGGCGTACACGACCTGCTCACCGGCGAACGGCTCGCCGACACCGTGCTTCCCGGCGGGTGGATCCACTGCCTCGACATCGACGACGACGGCCTCGTGGCCGTCGGGTACGGGCAGGAGGTTGCCGTCCTGGACATGAGCGGTGCCGTCACGGGTGGCGCCTCGTGACGCGCATCCTGGGGGTCCACGGCGTCGGGAACCACGACCCGCACCGCTCCGCCGCGGAGGCCGCCGAGCGGCTCACGGCCACCTGGCAACGGCATCTCACCGCCGGCGGTGCCGGTGTACGGTCGGACGACGTGCGGGTCGCCTACTGGGCCCATCACCTGCACCGGCGGCGCCGTCAAGGGCCCGAGACCGACCCCCACGGCCTGTCCCCGGCCGAGCTGGACGTGCTCGCCGCCCTGGTCGCCGAGGTCGACGCGACGGCCGTACGGCAGGGCCGGCTGACGCTGCCGCTCCGGCAGGCGATCGCGCTGCTCACCGCGCGCGGTGGCGTCGCGGTGCCGGTGATGTCCGCCTTCATTGCGGTGTTCTGCCGCGAGGTGCACGCCTACCTGGGACATCCCGGCGCGCCGGGGCGGGCCTCCGTACGCGACTCGGTGGCCGAGTCGATCATCGAGCACCGTCCGCGGGTGGTGATCGCGCACTCGCTCGGCTCTGTGATCGCGTACGAGGCACTGTGGTCGCGGCCCGGACCCGACGTCGACCTGCTGGTGACCCTCGGCTCGCCTCTCGGCCTGCCGTCCGTCGTTTTCGAGCGGCTGTGCCCCGCGCCCCGAGACGGCCTCGGGCAGCGCCCACCCCGGGTTCGGCGATGGGTCAACCTGGCAGATCCGGGCGACATCGTCGCGATCCCCAGGTGGCTGGCGACGAAGTTCGCCGGTGTGGACACCGACGGGGAGGCGTCGATCCATTCGGTCGACTTCCACCGCGTCGCGTCGTACCTCCGCCTTCCCGACGTCGCCCGGGCTATCGCCGAGCTCGGGTAAGCGGGTCAGTGTGACTTCCGGGTCGCCCATGTCCAGGTCGGCGAGGTGGCTGAAGACCAAGCAGGAGCTGATCGGGTTGCCGCCGCCCGGGTACATGGTTCTGTTGACCGCCGCCATCGAGCTTCCGGCGGCGTACAGGCACGGGATGACCTCCCCTTCGGTGTCGGCATGCTCACCGGGTCTTGCCCGATGTTTCCTCCCCGCTGTGGCGCCTGCCCGGCGAGTTGGGGCGGGTCGCCGTTCTGGGCGTCGAGGACCCGCGGCGCCCTGCGGTGCCGTTCTCAGACCGGATCGAGGAATCGGCGGGCAGATCGGCCGTCCGCCGCAGCCGCATACCAGCACGTCGCTCACCGAGTCCGCGGTGTCGAGTTCGCGGCGCCCTGCGGCGTCGGACAGGATGGCGGCCGGGTCGTGGCGCCGGCGGCTTCGGCGTCCGCGATGGTCGCGGCCAGGGCGTACCAGCCGGGCTCGGCAAGGATCTGCTCGGCGAGTTGGGGCAGTGCGCAGGTGGTCGAACTGGCGCATCAACAGGGAACCCTGCGCCCCGACATCTCCGCGCGGGACATCACGTACCTGGAGGTCGCCCTCGTCGGCATCATGGGCGCCACCGCGGACGACCCCGACGCCTACCGGCGCCACCTGGCCCTGTTCCTCGACGGCGCACGGCTGGGCCTGGCAGCTTTACCCTCGTCGTAGCCCGAGCGCGCATTCGCGTCGACTAGGGCGTGTTGCGAAAGTGCTGGTCACAGCCACTCGTTGATGGCTGCGACCAGCACAGTCGCCTCGTAGCGGACGGCGAGTTTCTCGTATCGGGT
>NZ_JBIAQC010000068.1:0-2439 GCF_042888685.1 Streptomyces sp. NPDC002779 | reverse complement strand
CTGTCACGACATTCCCCAGCTCCACCGGGAACTGGTCGAGCGCGGATTCACCGGCAGCGTCCAGTGCCTCCGCCGCTACTTCCGCGCCTTCAGACGTCCCCGCCAACCAGGACGAAAGCAGCAGCCGGTGTCCCGGCCGCAGCCCAGGTCGGCCCCGAAGCCCCGACGTATCGTCCGCTGGATCATGACGAACCCCCAGCACCTCGCGACCACCGACGCCGCGGAACTGAAGGAGATCCGTACGGCCTGCCCTCACCTCGACGCCGTCACACGGCACGTCCACGACTTCGCCGAAATGCTCCACCACCTCCGAGGAGACCAGCTCCCGGACTGGATGGAACGCGTCCTTGCCGACGACCTACCAGCCCTGCACTCCCTGGTCAGCGGCCTACGACGAGACTTCGACGCCGTCACCGCCGGCCTCTCCACCCCATGGAGCTCCGGGCAGATCGAAGGCCATATCACCCGCGTCAAGCTCATCAAACGCATGGCCTACGGCCGAGCCAACCTCGACCTCCTGCGCCAACGCGTACTCCTGGGACCATAGCCCTGCGCCAGGGACCTCCCGCTTTGAGATCGTCCGAACCTGCCGTCTATTCTGAACGCGTTCAGTCGGGTGGCGGGCGGAATGCGGATGAGCACTTCAGCGAGACGGTGGTCGGCTCTGGTCGCCGCGTTGGCGTGGGCTTGCGTTGCTTGCGCTGATGCAGGTGGAGACGCGGCTCGCATTGACCAGTCGGCGCTTACGGGCGAGTGGAGTAGCCCTGGTGGCGCTCTTCTTCGCTTGCGGGCGAACCACGGTATGACGGGTGAAAGCCTGAACAGTGCGATGCTGGGAGGCACATCGTGCCCGGACGCTGTAACCGGCCACTGGAGCTTCTTCAGCGCACCCGACGAGGCGGGTTCCTCCTTCGCTGACGACGCGCTCACCAGCGGCGACACCGTCTCCCTGAGTATCGGCTTTCCGAAAGACTCCTGTCTCTTGTCGGCTCTGGTCCGGCGGGACGAGCACGGACTCAGTCTCTGCCTGGTAGAAGACCCTGATTCCGACTGTTCCGCCGAAGAACTTCTCCGCCTTGAGTCAGCATCGGCAGAACAGGCTGCGAAGTGACCCACCGCCCCTGCCTTTTAAGGAGCAGCACAAGATCCCCGATTGTGAGGATGGGGTCGCACCGCTCGAGGGTCTGACCCGATCCCCGATTGACGCTTTGGCTGTCCTCACTCTGAATCGTCGACCTTCCGAGCGGTGCCACCGCGTGCACCGGCCGACGACCGTGACCTCATAGAAGCTTGACCCAAACGGTCCCATCACAGTCGTGTCCGTCCGCCGGCCGGTGCGCGCGAGCCAACTCGCCGCGCACGGAAGGAACCCGGCCACCATGTCACAGCCCATCGAGGTGATCGGCGGGATCGACACCCACACCGATGTTCACCAGGCCGCCGTCATCGACACCATCGGCCGGCACCTGGCCACCGAGGCGTTCCCCACGACGCCTGCCGGTTACCGGGACCTGCTGGAGTGGCTGCGTTCCCACGGCCGGGTGCTGGTTGTAGGCATGGAGGGCACCGGCTCCTTCGGCGCCGAACTCGGGCGCTACCTCCGGGCCAACCAGATCGCCGTGATCGAGGTGGACCGACCCGACCGTCGGGCTCGCCAGGCAGCAGGGAAGTCGGACTCCATCGACGCCTACGCCGCCGCCACCGCGGTACTCGCCGGCCGCGCCACAGGCACGCCGAAGCACCGTGACGGCGCGGTCGAGGCAATCCGCGGACTGCGCGTTGTACGCGCCAGCGCCGTCAAGGCCCGTGCGCCCGCTGAGGTCCGCGAAGCACTGCGCTCGCTGACCACCACCGAGCTGGTCCGACGGCTGGCCGCCAGCCGTCCGGGCACCGATCTGGCTACCCCGGCCACGGCCGTCAGACTGGCCCTCAAGCGCCTGGCCAGGCGCTGCAGGCACTTGAAGCGGACGCAGACCGCGACCTACGCGTCCTGATCGCCCGCACCGCACCGGGCCTGCTCGCGCTGACGGGCGTCGGGACCGAGACCGCCGGGCAGCTGCTGGTCACCGCTGGGGACAACCCCGACAGGCTCGCATCCGAAGCCTCCTTCGCCCACTTGTGCGCCGCCGCCCCAGTGCCGGCCTCTTCCGGGCGTACTGACCGCCACCGGCTCAACCGGGGCGGAGACCGCCAGGCCAACCGCGCGTTGCACACAATCGTGCTGGTCCGCATGCGCCACGACCCGCGCACCCGTGACTACGTTGCCCGGCGCACTCTCGAAGGACTCAAGACGAAGGACATATTCAGGTGCCTCAAGCGCTTCGTCGCGCGCGAGGTCTACAACCGGGTCTGTACGGTGAGCGGTGTAACTCCCGAGCTGGAAGCGACAGTTGATGACTGACGTGGCGAGTGACATCGGGGCCGGGGAGGCCGTTGTGA
>NZ_JBIAQC010000067.1:0-2539 GCF_042888685.1 Streptomyces sp. NPDC002779 | reverse complement strand
GTCGGGTAGCCGGGTCACGTTGCCGTGACCCGGCCCCCTCAGAACCGGACGTGCGAGCTTTCCCCGCATCCGGCTCAAGCAAGCCCCATGGGCTTCGCAGGTCAGCAGGGTTATGTGGCCCGTTTGCTGTCTCCAGCGTGATGCTGACGGTGGCATTCAGAGTGCACGAGGCGAAGGTTGTTCCGTTCGTCCGTGCCGCCGTCTCGCCGGTAGGTGAAGTGATGCTTGTGGAGCATCTTCTTCGAGGCCGCGAACCAGTTGATCCACTCACGTGGGCTGTCCGGTTCGTACTCGGCTCCGACGATCAGCGCCTGCTTGCAGAGAGGACAAAGCCCCTGCTGCCGGACCGCCAGGAGAAGACTGGTCTTGTCCATCGGCGGCGGCGCTTTCTTTCGGCGGCGGTTCCGCCAGTACTCGGCCAGCGCGGGGTCGTCCAGGGACGCTCCGCCCTTGACGAGCTGGTGGCGGACGATGCCGGTCCAGGCGAATTTGATGAGGAAGGCGCCGCTGTCGCGGTCGCCGAACACCCATCGGTCTCGCCGGGACGGGTGGAACTGGCCGAAGTACCGGTCCACGACCCAGTGCCTCGACTTGTTGCGGTGGCGGCGTCTGGCCCACTTGAAGGTCAGCCGCCACATGTAGTGATCCAGCGACGTGAACGTCGTCGTGGATGCCACCGCCCGGTAGTAGGCAGCCCAACCGCGAACGATCGGGATCAGCCTGCGCAACACGGCCTCGGCATTGGACCCGTGCAGGGCCTTCACCTCGGTCCGCAGTCGCGCCCGGAGCCTCGCGCAGGCCGCTGTGCTCGGCTTGATGATCAGCTTGCCGCCCGTCCGGCGAACCGTGAAGCCGAGGAAGTCGAACCCCTTATCGAGGTGGACGACCTGAGTCTTCTCCTCGTTGAAGCGAAGACCCCTCGGCGCCAGCCAGTCCTCCAGCCGAGCCCTGACCTGGTGCACCTGCTCTTCGTCGTGACAGAGCACGACGAAGTCGTCGGCATACCTCACCAGCACCGGAGTGCCCGGCATCGCGCCGGGCTCGCGCCCGACCCGCGCCGTGTATTGACACCCTGCGGCCTGTTCCAGTCCGTGCAGAGCAACGTTCATCAACAGCGGGCTGATCACGCCGCCTTGAGGAGTTCCCTCCTCGGTCGGTGCGAACCGGCCGCGGTCGATCACGCCCGCCTTCAGCCATCCGCGGATCAGATTCCTGGCGGGGAACTGGCCGAGCATGGTCACGAGGTGGTTGTGGTCGATGCGGTCGAATGCCGCCGACAGGTCCGCGTCCAGGACCCACAGACGTTTGGGGTTCTTGCCCTTCACCGTCCAGAAGATCGCGGATATCGCGTCCTGGCAGCTGCGGCCGGGCCGGAAGCCATAGGACCTCGGCTCGAACCGCGCTTCCCACTCGGGCTCCAGCGCGTTCTTCACGCGGGCCTGGAGGACCCGGTCACGGATAACCGGGATGCCGAGCGGTCGCTGTTTCCCGTTGCTCTTCGCGATGAACACTCGCTTGACCGGCCTGGCCTTCCACGGATTCGACGACCGATGGATCTCGGCCGCCAAGGTGCCTCTCGCCTTGGGCGTGAGGGCCCGTTCCCCGTCGATGCCAGCCGTCATGCGACCACTGCTCTGCTGCGTCACCCGCTTCACGCTGATCAGCGTGTTGCTGCGGCTTCGCAGCATGAGCTTCTGCAAGTTGCGGACCTTCTTGAGGTCCCCGTTCTGCGTCGCCTTGAAGATCCTCTGCCTCAGCCGCCGTACGTTCTCCTCGCAGGTGGCCCAGACGATGCCGTGCCAGTCGAGTAAGTCGTCCTCGGGTCCGTTCACCGCAGGCAAGGACGTCACGACAGGTGCCGTGATCTCCATGTGCGCCTCCGGCGTCCAACTTGTCCCTCGGTTCCGGCTTCCTTGCAGTGGTGACTTCAAAGGCTCACCTGATCCACGTGGGCGCCCTTTCGGGCCGGACCACCGGGGCCCGTATCCGGCGAGTTATGCGCGAGCGGGTGAAGGTCCCAACTCCCGTTTTCCTCTGGCCTTTCGGCCTGCCGGCCTTCGCTTCCTGGATCTTCCTTCTCCCGCCGGGGACTTCAGCCTTCCTTGCGGTTGGCCTACCAAGCCGAGGCTTGGACCCCGTCGGGGTTTCCACGTTCCGCACCAGTAAGACGCGACTGGGGTGGGCGCCCCCTCTACTCCGAGACCAGCGGTGTCCTCCCTCCAGGAACAGATACCCGAAGGTCGCTTGGTGCCTTCCAGCACCGGGTCCTGTGACCGTCGCTCACATGCCATCGCACGGTCCTAACGTCACGGAGCATCATCGAGGGTTCACTTGCGTTCGCCCGTCCAGCCTTCCCCTCGCCTGTGGCTCCCGGATGGCCCGGGTGCTCTTGGGCTTGAACGCTCCGCTTCACACCCCGCCGTTACCAGCGACGCATGGGAGCACGGGGACGGGCCCTGGACACTGGCCCGAAGTTCAGCCGATCGATTCCTCCTTCACATGGCTGTCCTCACTTACTTGGAGCGACTTCGTGTCGCAC
>NZ_JBIAQC010000066.1:0-2667 GCF_042888685.1 Streptomyces sp. NPDC002779 | reverse complement strand
TCACAACGGCCTCCCCGGCCCCGATGTCACTCGCCACGTCAGTCATCAACTGTCGCTTCCAGCTCGGGAGTTACACCGCTCACCGTACAGACCCGTCCACAGGTCCGTTGCGAAGGCGAGGCACGTTATGGGGGAGGGGCCAGGACGGTTGCGAACTGCGTCTCGGTAGGCAGTGGGTGCTATGAGGTGCCGGGGCGCAGGCCATGCAGGCCGCGGCGCAGGCGGGAATGACTTCGACGTTCACCGCGACGCAGACCGGGACGTGGGCCGCGATGGCCACCGGCAGTGTCCTCCTGCTGGTCGGGATCTTCCTCGGCATGGCGATCGCCAGGGACTGACAGTCGGCCCCGCCCTACCGGGAGCCGCCCGCCTGGCGTTGCCGCCCCCGTCTGACCGGTGTGGTCCGGCGGGGCTGCCCGTTGCCGGGGCTGCCGTGGTCTTCGCAGAGAATCCAGGCGTTCACCTCACGTGGTCAACGTTCCCCATGTGCGCACGGGGGCGACCATGACGGTTGTGTGATCACTGTTTGCCTATGGGTACAGGGCACCGTTGCCAGGCCGGTGGTCGCTGTTTGTCGTGGCCGCGCCTTGACGCGTTGTTTAGATCGGTACACATGGGAACTCGGTGGGTGCAGACGATCTTGACGCTTTCCCAGCCCGGGGAGCACGGCAGGTGCTCCCCACGACAGCAAAAGGTGCCTTTCATGAGCGCGAACCCGGTTGGCAACGTAAGCCCCCACGCGGGTGACGGTGCGGCCGCTCACCGGCCGCGTCGACTGTCGACGGAGACGAAGGCGGCCTTCAAGACCACAGAGTTCTTCGCCTACATCGCTGCGGTCGTCGCGGTGCTGATCGCCTCCATGGTGGTAGGAGACGACGATGGCCACGCTGATTACTTCCGCGCCGACAAGGCGTGGCTGTACATCGTGATCCTCACGGTCGGCTACATGATCAGCCGAGGCCTGGCGAAGTCCGGCAGCCGCGATCCTTACGACGGCTGAGTACCTGCGCTCTGCGTCACGGAGTCCCCAGGAGCTGCAGCACGTAGACAATGGTGCGGGGCACCTCTGTCGATCCCGTGTTCCGCACCCTTGCATGGTGGCGAACTTGGTCCCCGCGTCTTCGGGCGGCGGGGACCATCCACGTCCGGGACCTGCAGCAAGTCACTGACCCGCCGGTCGCGGACGCGGCCCACGGCCCCACGGTAATCGCCCGCCGTCACTCGAAGGCTCGGCTACACGTCGGGCCAGTCCGTCGTGGGCGGCCGAGGTGTAGGGCCCAGCCGCCCGTGTATTCGTCCGGGTCGATCCGCAGGGCGTCCTGGACGTCGGCCCGGGTGATGCATCCGGTGCCCAGGTGCAGGGAGACCGAAGCTGCCGACCTATCCGGTTGGGCACCTCAGCTGGACACGTGACTAATCTGCCCCCCGACCTGCCGAGACTCCGGGTCCTGGAGACGGAGCTCGTCCTCACCCTCGACGGGGTCCGGCGGCAGATCGCGGTCGCCGAGCGGCGGGAGGCGGAGAGGCAGCGCAGCATCCAAGCCCGGCCGCCGGGGCCGGGCTGGCTGATCGAGAACAGCCTCAGCCTTGACGTGCCGCCCGTGTACGTACACGTCGGCGGCTGCCACATGGCGGGGAAACGGTCGAAAGGTGTGCCCCGCGCACAGGCGCTGCGGGCGCTCGCGGATCGGGTCGATCCTTGCCCGCACTGCCGTCCGGACAACGAGCTGGGGATCCTGGACTGATGCCTTGCGGTGACCGCATACGTTCGCCAGGTCGGCGACTCCCGGGGGCACGAGTAGTGTGGCCGGCCCGGGTGAACCTGAGCGGTCCCCGCGCAGGCCGCCTCGGACGTCCGGAATCTGATCGTGTCGACGTTGGGCCGCGTGCCCGACGCACCGAGCGTCGTCACCACTGGTTGCGGACACCAGGTGCCCTACGCGATGACCTCTGCCCGTCCGGAAAGTGTCACGTGCCTCGCCTGCCGGGAACATGCGCACCGGGAGTACCTGTGCTTCGCCGACCAGGTCGAGAGCCTGAGCCGGATGTCCGGTATGGCCATCACCGGTGACCAAGCGGCCGCGGCCGTGGCACGGCTCCGGCACCTCGCGAAGAGGTTCTCTGCCTGAGGTGCTGTCAACGCATCGGTTCGCCGTCACGGATCAAGCCGCGGTTTTGAGAGGGCACCCGCCCCAAAGCGCGTTGCCCTGCGCCCGTTCATGCCTGGTGATCACCCGGTTGGCTGCGCCTGTGGTGGGCCTGGCCGGGCAGGCGGGCATACGCGCGTCTGGGGTGCGATCCATCCTCTGGTGGTGTTCCGGGCGTGTGGGCGGGTGCCGCGGCTGATCCCGAGTCGGCCGCGGCGCCCGACCGTCTGCCGGCTGTCCCGTCTGCCTCCGGGTGCTGGTGAAGCGCACGGCCAGGCCGACAACCCCGCCGACGACCTCACCGGCAGCCGCTCGTTCGCTCGCGGGATCCGTCCGTAAATCCGCAGGTGATCACGCAATTCCTGCCGTGGTCGGTAGCCCGACATCCCCTCTACGCCCCCGGACCGCGCCCCACAGCAGTAAGAGGAAAAGGTGCCTCTATGGGCTTCGTCAAGCTGTAGCCGGGGTGGGTGGCTGGTAGAAGGTGCCGTCTCGGAGCATCGCGTAGAGGACGTCGATG
>NZ_JBIAQC010000065.1:0-2701 GCF_042888685.1 Streptomyces sp. NPDC002779 | reverse complement strand
GTGCCAGAGTCCTCGAGGAGATTGGCGAGAATCTTGTGGTTTTCCAGGGCGATGGAGTCGCCCAGGTAGAGGGCACGGACGGGCTTGTGGGCGGGGTCGTCGGCGGGATCTGCGGGTTGCGAGGGGTCGGTCCCCGGTTCCGCTTGCGACTCTGGTTCCGGGTAGGGGCTCTGTTCGGCCGCTTTTCCGGCGGACGTGGGGGTAGCGGGGGGTGCGGGTGCGGCGGCTGCGCCCGAGGGGTCGGAGTCGACCATCATCCGCCAGCCGAATACTGCGGCTACCACCAGAGCGAGCACGGTAGCGGCGAGGGTGCCACCCCTTAACAGGCTTCGTCCCTGGTTCACTTGAACCTCCCAGCTCTCCGCGCGACGACGAGCGCACCACGGTGTCGGCTCCGGGCGCCGACGTCCAGAGCCGCAAGTAGAGAAGTGGTCCGCTCGACGATCTTTCGCCGGCAGGGCCGGACGCCGGCTCAGAGGCGCGCCCAGATCTTGCGCAGCGCGTCCACGAGGTGGCTCAGGGCGACCACGGGAACGACCGCTGCTCGGCGTGCGACACCTCCGGCCGGTGGCGACATCGCGCGCACCGGCACCGCATCCGAGCCGAGATGCGTGCGATCAGCTGTAGATGTCACGCCCGGGCGCGCACAGGGGGTTCGTCGCTGCGGCATCGCGACGGATGAAGATTGCGGATTCGCCACCATTGACCGGCATCACCCAGCAGAGCTGATAGTGCTGGCGTAGGACTTCTCGCTTGGTGATCTCTGCGGGAGTGTTGTCCAGGGGCTGGCCGGGACGATCGCGCAGGACGTTGATCTCACGGTACTGGAGCATGCGCTGCCGGATGACGTCCGGGGACGCCTCAACGCCGTACAAGGTGCCGGACGCAGCCGGCGTCTGCTGCAGCGCGATGTCGTCGAGCGGCCCGAAGACGGCTGGCCGGGCAAGCACCCATGCCCGGCGGCGTGCAGGCTGGAAGAGAACCGGTTCGGGGTCTCCCGGAACGGTGACGGTAAGCCCCCAGTAGCTCTCCACCGTGTCGGTGCGACTGGCAGCGGAGCGAATCTGCCAGTACCAGGGGCCGAGCGCTGAGAAGAGAGCAAAGGCAACGGCTGCTGTGGCGTACAGCTTGCGCCGCCTGCGCGCAGGGTCGGCCTCCGCTCGCAGGCTCCGCTGCCAGTGCCGCAGGGCCTGGCCGACGAGGAGCGCCAGGCCAGACATGCAGTACAGGACGTAGCGATCGACGTACCAGGGGTGGACGAGGGACACCGTCAGCAGGAATCCGGCAGGGACGATCAGGAGCGGCACACCGATCGCTGGAAGCGTTACTGCCCTGGCCGAGCCCGCGTCGTGCCGGCGAAGCGATACCCCCAAGGCGGCTGCCAGGGTGGCAGGAACCACGAAACACAGCCAGTCCTGCAGGCTCGGACGGCCCAGCCAGTCCAGCTGCGCTGGCGCCTGACCAGCACTGGCCACGGCTAGCGGCGCCACGGCGCAGCCGACGAAGGCGATCACCAGCACCCAGCAACGCCCGAGCCGGTGCAGGTGGCCGCTGCGCCAGAGCGTCACGGCGTGCGCGAGGATGACCAGCAGAGCGAACACATGCAGCCACCCACCCAGCAACAGCAATCCTGCATATTGAACCTTCCCCTTGATCGTGGACACCTGGAGACTGGGACGTGAGTTCCAGAGGAAGTAGTGCTAGGTGGGAAGTAAGAGCAACCGCAGCAGGCGGTACACGGAGGAGTTCAAACGGGACGCGGTCGCTCTCGTGCGTTCCTCCGGGAAGACCGTCACCGAGGTGGCCCGGCAGCTCGGGGTCAGTGCCGAGGGCCTGCGGAACTGGGTCAAGCAGGATGAGATCGACCGCGGGCAGGGGCGCCGGGAGAGCTGACGACGGCCGAGCGTGAAGAGCTGCGCCGGCTGCGGAGGCTGGCCGCCGAGCAGGCGGAGACGATCGAGGTGCTGCGAAAAGCGGCGGTCTTCTTCGCGAAGGAGAGCGATCGATGAGCGAGGTGTACGCGTTCATCGAGGCGGAGAAGACCACCCACCATGTTGCTCTGCTGTGCCGACTGCTGAAGGTGGCCCGCTCCTCCTTCTACGCATGGCTGGCCGGTGAGAGGACCAGGCGGGCGAAGCAGGCCGCGGACGATGTCCTGGCGCACGAAATCACCGTGCTGCACCTCGCCTCCCGCGGCTCCTACGGAGTGCCGCGCATCCACGCCGCTCTGCGTCGGCTCGGGCACCGCGTGAACCGAAAACGGATCGAGCGCGTCATGCATGAACGCGGCATCAGCGGCGTCACACGGCGCAGGCGAAAGGCCCTGACCCGTCCGGCCAAAAGAGCGGTGCCCGCCCCGGACCTGATCGCCCGCGACTTCACCGCACCGGCGCCGGGGATGAAGCTCGTCGGTGACATCACCTACATCGCCACCGATGAGGGCTGGTTGTATCTGGCGACCTGGCTGGACCTCGCAACCCGCGAGATCGTCGGCTACTCGATGGCTGACCACCACCGCGCATCCCTGGTCGTGGATGCGCTGGGCATGGCTGCCGGACGTGGCCGGCTCCAACCCGGCTGCATCGTGCATTCGGACCGCGGCAGTGAAGGTGGATTCAACTGGTCGTCGCAACACCCTGATCTCGGAGGTGTGCGACGTGGCCACGACGGACTGGAGTTTGAAGACCAGCGATGTTCCGGA
>NZ_JBIAQC010000064.1:0-2705 GCF_042888685.1 Streptomyces sp. NPDC002779 | reverse complement strand
CCGGAACATCGCTGGTCTTCAAACTCCAGTCCGTCGTGGCCACGTCGCACACCTCCGAGATCAGGGTGTTGCGACGACCAGTTGAATCCACCTTGGGTTCCGTGGTCGGAGTGGAAGACGGCGCCGTCCAGGCCGCCGCGGGTCGAGGCTGCCATCTGCAGTGCGTCGGTGACCAAGGCGGTGCGCATGTGGTTGGCGATGGACCAGCCGACGACCTTGCGGCTGAAGCAATCCAGCACGGTCGCGAGATAGAGGAACTCCCCGCCGGCGAGCGGGAGATAGGTGATGTCGCCCATGTATTTCAGGCCGGGTTCGGTGGCGGTGAAGTCTCGCTGGAACATGTCCGCAACCGGTGAGGTGGCCGGGTCCGGGATCGTGGTGCGGACGCGTCTCCGCAGGCGGATGCCGGTGATGGAGAACATCCGCATGATCCGGGCGATCCTCTTCTCGTTGACCCGCCGCCCCTTCTCGCGGAGCTCGGCCATCACGCGCGGGGAGCCGTAGGCGCCGCCGGACTCGCCGTGGACCTCACGGATCTCGTCGGCCAGGACCCGGTCCTGGTGCTGCCGGGCGGCCCGGCCCTCGGCGCCGGCGAGCCACTTGTAGTAGCTGGACCGGTTCACGTCCAGGACCTGGCAGAGCCGCTTCACCTCATAGGTGTCCCGGTGGTCGTCAACGAAGTGGAAGCGGCTGATCACCAGTTCGTCTCTCCGGCGAAATACTTGGCCGCCTTGCGGAGGATGTCCCGCTCGGTGGCGAGCTTGCACTCACTCGCCTCGAGTTCGGCCACCCTCGCCTCCAGCTGACGGACCCGCTCGTCCGGATCAGCGGACGGTGCCGCCTCCCGACGTTGGGCGGCCGGCTTCGCAGCCGCGGCGCTGCCGCCACGGCGTTCGCGCTCCCGCAGCACCCACTCACGCAGGGTCGCCCGGTTGACTCCCAGGTCAGCGGCGATGCTCTTGTAGGTCGCCCCGGGTGTGGACTCGTACAGGGCCACAGCATCGGCCTTGAACTCGTCCGAGTAGCCTGCATCGCCATCGGCGGTCTTCTCGCTTCCTCCGGATCAAGCAAATCCAGTATCAGCGTGTCCACCACTCAGGGGGAGGCCCCCCTGACGTGCGAGGAATCAACCATACAGCGGGACCAGTCCAGCCCCCCTGCCGCGTTCAGCTCGGCGAGAAGGACCTCATGGAGCCGCTGCCAGACTCCGGACTCGTTCCAGTCCCGCAGCCGACGCCAGCACGTCATACCCGAACCGAACCCCAGCTCCTGAGGCAGGTACTCCCACTGGATGTCCGTGTGCAGCACGTACAGGATCCCGCACAGCACCTGCCGGTCCGGCAACGGCTTACGGCCCGGATACCGAAACCTGCGCTCCTTCCTCGGCAGCAACGGCTCGATCCGCTCCCACAGCTCATCCGACACGATCCACGGTGAAGCCCCCATACACCAGCCAACGCTCAACTCCACGCCCAGACACGGCTGACAGGCTCGACTCACCTCTTTTCGTTAGCTGTTGTTAATCCCGGCTTCGACCTCGCCCCCGAGCGTTTGGAGACGTTGCGCGACGCGCTGCGGATCGTAGCCCGCGACCTGCCCACGCGTGGGATCGAGGGCGAACCGGAGATCGAGCTCCTGGAGGACTGGTCCCCGGTGGGAGCCGGTGTCCGCCTTGCCGACGGTGAAAGGCTCAACTGGGGCGGCCCCATCCTGCGGCGACCCGACCATGGCACTGATCAGCCTGGCGATCATGATTCAGGAGAGCCTGCTCGAACAGACCTGGCAGGTCTGGCCGGTGTGCCCCCGGCATGATCTCGGCGTCCACGGCTCGGAGCGGGAGCGCGAGGTTGTGTGGTGGTGTGCGGGCGATGGCGGACACATGCTGGCGCCGGTCGGCGAACTCGCGCGCGTACTCGGCCGCCGTCGCCCCAACTAGGACTTGCGGTGGGGTGCAGTTCGTTTCGAACGATCGCCGGGATCAGGCGGTGCGTGCGTAGTTCCGCTGGCAAGTGCGGGGGAGAGGCGTTCGTGCCCTCAAGCGGCGCGGTAGCGCCAGTAGGGGGCGAAGTCTCCGTTGGAGAGGACGGCACGCAGCCGCAGTACGGCTTCCGCTCCGTGAAGGCCCCAGCCGGCGCCGGTGATGTCGAGGCGGTCGGCGATCCGGTGACGGCAGGCGCCCTCGACCGCACCGGTGGCGATCGGCCACCCGTTGTCCAGCGCCGTGTCGTAGGGGAGCTGATCGAGGTGGCCGATCAGGTAGCGGTTGCAGGCATCGACCGCCTCGCGCCGGGCAGCCAGCACGTGTTCCCGCACAGCCCGGCTGGTCATTTCGGCGGCGGTGTGGGCAGCCTGACCTGCGGTGTCTCTCCCCTGAGCCAGCGCTCGGCGCGGCGCGGCAGGCAGGATCACTGTGCATGAAGGGGTCGGTGATCCAGGTGACCGCGTCCATCGGCTGTCCGTAAAAGCGGTCAACTGGCATGCCGCAGCAGCTCATCAGGCCGACCGGGATGAGCTCCGGCGTCTCAGGACTCCCCTGTCCCACAGTCTGTATGCCGGTCGCGTCCGGAGCATGGCGAGTGCCCCACTATCGTGGCCATCGCTCACGCCGTACGGAAAAGGTGCCTCTATGGGCTTCGTCAAGCTGTAGCCGGGGTGGGTGGCTGGTAGAAGGTGCCGTCTCGGAGCATCGCGTAGAGGACGTCGAT
>NZ_JBIAQC010000063.1:0-2970 GCF_042888685.1 Streptomyces sp. NPDC002779 | reverse complement strand
GCTGGCAGCAGCCTGATAGCCACACCCGGCACCCCTGGGCGATCCAACCCTACGAATGGCTCGATCAACCCGATCAAGAAGGTAGAGCAGCCTGAAGGTCACATGGCTTGGTGGCCGGCGGCGTCCCCGCCGGGGTCGTCGGCGAGTAAACGGCTGCGGTGATCCGCTTGCCCACCGGCTCCCGGTGGACGCAGAAGGTCTGGGACACCGCCATGACGATCTCCAGTCCGCGCTGCCCCAGCCGCGTCGGGTCGGTGGCCTGCACCGATGGCGGGTCGCTGCTGCTGTCCCACACGCTGATCTGGACGGCGCCCTCAACGATCTGCAGGTCCAGCAGGCAGGGGCCCGGCGCGTATTTGCGGGCGTTGGTGACCAGCTCGCTCACGACCAGTTGCACCATGCCCATTGCCCTAGCCGACACTGGCAGCCCGTGCTCGGCCTGCACGGAGGTGAGGAAGTCACGGGCCATATACCGGGCCTCGGCGATATCCGCGCTGCCCTCGAACGCGGTGCAGGCCGCGATCCGACGCTCGGAAAGCGGCTCCTGGCCCTCATTTTGGGCAGCAGCATCCATGGGCCCGCCTCACTTCCGAAGCGCCGTGCATTGCCCACCCCGCCTACCCCCGGAACCTGGCAGTAGCCCTCTCAGAAGAAGCTTGTTTCCGGAAAATACTTGCGGGTATGCACTGCCGTGGGCGAAGGGACGGGCAGATCATGGACGAGCAGACCGGGAAGTGGGGCTTCCTCACCAAGCACGCACGCGTGCTGCTGGTGCTAGCGCAAGACCCTGACGCCCGTCTTCGCGACATCGCCGCCGCCTGCCACGTCACCGAGCGAACCGCCCAGAGCCTCATCGCCGCCCTGGAACAGAGCGGCTACCTGAGCCGCGAGCGGGCGGGACGGCGCACGCGCTACATCCTGTGCCGGGACGCCATGCTTCGCCATCCGGCGGAGGCACACGTGCCCGTCCAGGAACTACTGGAACTCTTCACCCCGCAGGACAGCCAGCACTGAAAGTGCAACGGTTTCCGACTGCCGCGACCACAGTTGCGGAGCGTGCTCGTCGCCAAGGCACCCAGCCGCTGGGCATCGACTCCGGCAGCGTCCAGGTCACCCCTCATCCCTTCCACCCGCCCTGCGCCACTGGCCGCAACCCCCGTAGCTCCGGGCACTGGCAGGCGACCTGGACGCCGTACTGGGTGGGGAACCACACCCGGGTCCGTCCGGCCTGCGGCAGCGTGATCCGGTCGATGAGGCCCTCACTGCGCAGTGTGGCCAGCCGACGCCTCGTCTGCTCGATCCGCACCCTGGGCGCGATCAACAGGTGCATCTGTTCCGTGGCGGCCATCGGGTACTGCACCAGCACCGCCAACAAACGCCAGCCAGTCCCCGCCACCCGCGTCCACATCACACACCACGGCCTCTCCCGCTTCGTAACTGTGCGGCACCGACTCATCCGGTGCCGCGCGTACAACGAAGCGCAACAGCCGCCCCCGACCAGGACTGCGACCACGAAGGCCCGACCACGGTCACGGTGCGACAACACCGCCCCCGACCAGGCCGACAACCCCGCCGACAGCCACTCGTCCGCTCGCGGCATCCGTCCGTAAATCTACAGGTCACCACCGCTTTTCCTGCCATGGTCGGCAGCCCGACATCCCCTCTACGCCCCCCAGACCTCGCCCCACAGCAGGAAAGGAAAAGGGTGGGGGTGGGACAGCTCGGCCGGGCGGCGGGCGAGGCTATCGGGCGCCCCCTAGGTGTCCTCGCGCGACGGCGGGGCCGCGCGCGCCGCCCCGTGTCCACTCGCTCGGCGGAGCACGGCGGGCTGAGGGCGGGGCGCTGGCAGGGCGGCACGGCAAGACCGAGGAAGCCCTCGTGCAAGCCCGCGCCTGACACGGCGTGGGGTGCCACGCCGACCCCGGCATGGCCGACCACCACGCGGCACCATGGAGCCGGCCCTTCAGACTGAGCCGGGCGGGGTCCGTGGCAGCCTGCGGCACCCGGCAATCGGATGATGCGGGTCCTCCGGGGGCCGTGCGCGCTCGGCAGAGCCGACGGTGGAGCGCGTACGAACGCGCGGTGAGCCGGCCCGGGAGGGCGAAGAGCTCGGGTAGGCCCTTGAGACGGTCATTGATGTGCCCCGTCTCGTCCGCGGCTTACGGCCGGGCTGGTGTCGCCCCACCGGTCCGGCGGCATCGGGTACACGAGGTCGATGAACGCCGGAGAAGAGGGACCACCGCCCACGGATGTACCGACGCTGATCGGCGAGATCGTGCAAGCCGTCCGGGACGGCGATGATCCGCGTATCCGGGTGCTGCTCGGGCTCCTGGCCCAGCGGGCGGATGCTGAAGCACTCCTGTTGCTGCGCGCTCAGCTGAACGAGGACGTGTCCCCAGCTCCACGCTCGGCACGCCGACGGGAATGATGCCCGGTGGCCGGTGACGCGGCACGCGTGCGTACCGTGTGGCCGGTTTTCGGGCCGTGCGGCGTGAGCCGCGGCAGAGCGCTCCTTTTCGCGACTGGCTTGGCAGCGAGCTGTTGATGGGGATGCTTTGGCAAAGCGAGGGTGTCGCGTTTCGACGGCGAGAGCTATGGAGCACCAGGGGGAAGACGTTGTGGACCAGTCGGCACTTGGTGGGATAGGCGACCGAGGGAATGCTGTCCGAACTTCTTGATGGCGTCGGTGGTCTTGGTGGCGGTCATGGCCGTGTCCTTTTCGAGATCGTCGGCGGATGCCAGGGGCAGCCAAGGGCGCACGGGCGGGTGTGCCCCTGTAGGGGGGCGCGCTCGTCGGGGTGGTGCGCGCTCCTCCTTTCGGGCCATGGCCGGGCCCGGGCAGGGTTGGGACGGTGGTGCGGCACGGTCGCCCGGGCGGCGGCGTACGCGCTACGCCTGCTGTAACAGGCGACGGCTCTCCCGTGACTCCCGGCAGAAAGGCACATGTGATGCGGTTCCCCACGCGTGGCG
>NZ_JBIAQC010000062.1:0-3324 GCF_042888685.1 Streptomyces sp. NPDC002779 | reverse complement strand
CGCCACGCGTGGGGAACCGCATCACATGTGCCTTTCTGCCGGGAGTCACGGGAGAGCCGTCGCCTGTTACAGCAGGCGTAGCGCGTACGCCGCCGGCCGGGCGACCGTGCCGCACCACCGTCCCAACCCTGCCCGGGCCCGGCCATGGCCCGAAAGGAGGAGCGCGCACCGCCCCGACGAGTGCGCCCCTCGCGCAGATCTCCAAGGACGCCCGCAACGCCGTACTGGCCGCCCCTACAGGGGCACACCTGCCCGTGCGCCCTTGGCTGCCCCTGGCATCCGCCGACGATCTCGATTGGACACGACCATGACCGTCACCAAGACCACCGACGCCATCGAGAAGTTCGGACAGCATTCCCTCGGTCGCCTATCCCATCAAGTGCCGGCTGGTCCACAACGTCTTCCCCCTGGTGCCCCATAGCTCTCGCCGTCGAAACGCGACACCCTCGCTTTGCCAAAGCATCCCCATCAACAGCTCGCTGCCAAGTCAGTCGCGAAAAGGGGCGCTCTGCCGCGGCTCACGCCGCACGGCCCGAAAACCGGCCACACGGTACGCACTCGTGCCGCGTCACCGGCCACCGGGCATCATTCCCGTCGGCGTGCCGAGCGTGGAGCTGGGGACACGTCCTCGTTCAGCCGAGCGCGCAGCAACAGGAGTGCTTCAGAGGTCGTTTTCTCCCAGTGTTTTATCCCGGAATTTGCTGTTTGGGCTGGGGTGCCGGGTCACGCCAGGAGACGGTGGCTTCGCCGGTGAGGCGGCGGGCCATGAGCTCGGTCATGGCGATGTGGATCATGGCCTCGGAACGGACGGACAGGGTCTCGTAGTCGCGGGTCAGTCGGCGGTGGAGCATGAGCCAGCCGTAGGTCCGCTCGACTGCCCACCGTTTCGGGATCGGGGTGAATCCCCTGGTCCCGGGCTTACGCTGGGTGATTTCCATGTCAATGACGAGGGCGGCCGTGCTCGACGAGGTGCTGTCGGTAGCCACCGTCGACCCATACCTTGCGAATGCCAGGGTGCTCGGCGGCGACTTGGTCAAGGAGCCTGGTGCCGGCGACGGAGTCCTGCATGCTCGCCGCGGTGACCAGCACGGCAAGCAGGAGACCGATGGTGTCGGTGACGATGTTCCGCTTCCTGCCCACGATCTTCTTGCCTGCGTCGATGCCCTGGCCAGCTGCGGGGACACTCGTGGAGGTCTTCACGCTCTGGGCATCGATTACACAGGCTGACGGCTCGGGATCCCGTCCCTCCTTCTCTCGTAGTAACTGCCGGAGCAGGCCGTTGAGCTGCGCGAACACGCCCTCATCCGCCCATTTGGCGAAGTAGCCGTAGACCGTGTTCCAGTGCGGGAAGTCATGCGGCAGGTAGCGCCACTGGACCCCGGTGCGGTCCACATACAAGATCGCGTCCATGATGTCGCGCAGGTCATGCTCGGGCGGCCGGCCGAAGTCCAGGGCCCTGCCGCGGCGCTCGAAGCGCCAGGCCGTCAGTACCGGCTCGATCAACTCCCAGCGGGCATCGGACAGATCACTCGGATACGGGCGTCGCGTAGGCATGCTTCCGGCGTACTGCCGCAGGCCGAGTGCGCCCAGGCGCACAGCGACGACAACGGAAGCAACGCGGTCACGAAAGCCCGGCATCTTGGGATGAGACAGGCGCAAACCACGTCCCGCCTCATCAGCCACCCCGCCAGACCAGCAAGAGTCAACTCGCATCTCCAGCAGCACGAGCACCACAGCCCGGCCGCATGAAAATCACTGGATACGCGGACAGTCGAGGTGAAAACGACCTCTCAGAGGTCGTTTTAACCTGTGAAGTTCGTTTCATCCCAGATGGTGACGGCGGCCATGAAAAGCTCCCCGTAGGTGGCCACTTACCGCCCCACTGATGGCCACGGGATTCCCCACGTACGGCCAGATATCTCCCCGCTCGCTATGGACGCATCCCGCTCGGCGAGGCTCGGGCGGGTGAAGAACAGCAGGGAGATCATGGAGATCCTTGAGGCGTACGACCTCACGGGCAGTTACCGCGCCGCGGCCGAGCTGACCGGCGTCGACCACCACACGGTGGCCCGGTATGTGAAGATGCGGGCCGCCGGCCAGCATCCCGACCAACGCCGTCACCGAGCCCGCGCGATCGACGACTATCTGCCGAAGATCGAGGAACTGGTGGTCCGTTCGCAGGGCAAGATCCGCGCGGACGTGGTGCACAAGAGGATCGTCGCGATGGGCTTCACCGGCGGGGAACGCACCACCCGCCGCACCGTCGCCGAGGCAAAAACCCAGTTCAGGGCTGGTCGACGGCGGGTCTATCGGCCGTGGGTGACCGAGCCGGGGCTGTGGATCCAGTACGACTACGGCGACGGGCCGACCATCGCCGGCCGCAAGACCATCCTGTGGTGCGCCTGGCTGGCCTGGTCCCGGTTCCGGATCGTGATCCCGATCTGGGACAAGACGCTGCCGACGGTCACCTCGTGTCTGGACGCGACGTTCCGCCGCATCGGCGGAGTGCCGGCCTACGTCCTGACGGACAACGAGAAGACGGTCACCACCGACCACGTCGCCGGGATCGCGGTCCGCAACCCGGAGATCGTCGAGGTCGCCCGGCACTACGGCACGACCATACGCACCTGTCTGCCCGCAGACCCGGAGACCAAGGGCGGCTCCGAGGCGACGGTCCGCATCGCAAAGGCCGATCTGGTGCCGAAGGACGTCAACCTGCGCGAGCACTACAAGACCTTCGGCGAACTGGAGGCGGCCTGCCGGGCCTTTTGCGACGAGGTCAACTCCCGCACCCACCGGGCGACCCGGCGCAAGCCCGCCGAACGGCTCGCCGAGGAACAACAGCGCCTGCACCCGCTGCCCAGACGGCCGTTCACTGCCGCGTTCGGCACCACCCGCCGGGTGAACTGGGAGTCCACGATCTCGGTCGAAGGGGTTCGCTACTCCGTTCCGCACCAGCTGATCGACAACCGGGTCTGGGCCCGCTTCCACGGCGACGAACTGATCGTCACCGCGGTCGGCGAGGACGGCTCGGCCCGCGAGGCCGCCCGCCACCGCCGCGGCCAGCCGGGCACCCCGGTCCTGGACGACGCCCACTACCCGCCGCGGGAGAACAAGGAGAACGACCGCACCCCGAAGCCCACTTCAGCAGAGGAAGCTGTCTTCCTCCAGCTCGGTCCCGGGGCAGCGTCCTGGCTGGTCGAAGCAGGGGCGTCCGGGGTCCGCCGCATCAAGGCGAAGATGGCCGAGGCCGTCGCCCTGTCGAAGCTCTACTCGGTGGCCGAGGTCGACCGGGCCCTGGGCACCGCCGCGGTCACCGGCCGG
>NZ_JBIAQC010000061.1:0-3632 GCF_042888685.1 Streptomyces sp. NPDC002779 | reverse complement strand
GAAAGCGCTGGAGGACGACATCACTGCGTGGATCCACACTTGGAACGAGAATCCGCGGCCCTTCACCTGGACCAAGACAGCCGACGAGATCCTCATCTCCCTCGCCAACTACCTCACCAAGGTCGGAACCACCGGCCAGAAAACCGGGCAGAACTAACCAACAGGATTTCTGGCGCATGACACTAGCCACCCTCGCTTCGGGACAGAGTCGAACGTCTTACAGTCCCTTGACTGGTTCGTACGTGTCCTCGGTCCGACCGGGATGTAGTCGGACATGGCCGTCCTGCATGACGAAGTCGACTTGGCCCATGAGGTCGATGTCGCGCAGGGGATCACCGGGCACGGCGACGAGGTCCGCAGCTCCTCCGGGTGCGATCCGGCCGAGGTCGGGTCGCTGCAAGAGCTCTGCTGCGTCTGCTGTGGCCGCACGCAGTGCGTGACGGGGAGTGAGGCCGTGGTCGACGAGGGTGGTGAACTCCCGCCAGTTCTCCGCATGGGGGAACATGCCGGCGTCCGTGCCGAAGGCGATACGCACCCCGCTGTCGGCGACGAGCGGGAAATGCCCGCGCAGTGATGCGGCCTGCTCGGCGTAGGCGTCCCGCAGTGTCGGAGAGCGCTGCTGCCAGAAAGCGTCGTCTTCCAGACGGTCCAGGTAGTACCGCTGTGCATAATGCGTGGGGACCAGGAAGGCGTCGTGCTCTGCGATCAGGGCAAGGGTGTCTGGCCCGGTGAGACAGCCGTGCTCGACGCTGCGCACGCCCGCCCGGACAGCTCGGCGTACGGCCTCGTCGGTGAAGGCATGACAGGCCACGGGGAGCCCGCGGTCGGCCGCTGTTGCGACGAGGAGCTCCATCTCGTGCTGTGTGTAGCCGACGTCGGTGACGGTGTCGCTGGGGGATGAGAAACCACCACCGGCGGCGAATTTGATCCAGTCCGCACCATCGCGATGCTGGGATCGGACGGTGCGCAGGATCCCCTGCTCGCCGTCCGCGAGGGTACCGACCACCTGGTTGTAGCGTTCAGTGAGCGTGGGCTGCTTGTCTCCGTGGCCGCCGAGAGCACTGATGATGTTGGGCGCGACCAGCATGCGCGGCCCCGTGAGGTGGCCATCGGCCACGGCGCGTTTCAGGGACACGTTCAAGGGCTGGTCGGCGCTGCCGAGGTCTCGAACTGTGGTGAAACCGTTCAGAAGCAGGGACTTGAGGACGGGGACGGCGCTGGCGACCTGGTAGCCGACGGGCTCGGTGTCCAGGGAGTCGTCAAGGACGTGCACGTGGCAGTCGATGAGCCCGGGCAGCAGAGTGTGACCGGGCAAGTCGATCACCAGGCCGTCGGCCCCGCTCGACCTCAGCCTGGGGCCGACTTCAAAGATGCGGCCGTTACGGACGAGGACTTCGACGCCTTCGACCGGTTGCTCGGCCGTACCGTCCCACAGACGCTCGGGACGCAGGATGGTGTCCGTGGCGGAAGGTGCTGGCATGGGAGTCCTCTCGGCGGACGGGAACGGGGTGCCGGTTAGAACAGGAATACGAGGGAGGCGACGATCTTGACGTAGTCCCCGTTGTCCGGGCCTACGGCTTCCACCGCGGCGGCGTGGACGGCGACGGACCTGCCCGAGATGAGGTAGCGGTCCCTGTCCGGGCTGTACACGGCATCCGTGTCGAAGTCGGCGTCACCCCACTCCAGGGCCATCGCGGTCAATGCCATCCGGACGGCTTTCTGCCGCGCCTGAGCGGCGTTCTTGCCAATGGCGTCCGCTTCATGCACTTCGGCTACGCAGCCCAGGCTTCCGTCCTCGGGGACTGCCGCGCCCACGGCGGAGCCGATCTTCGTACCTGGTGTACTGGTCTCCGCGAGTGCCTGGATCGCGAAGACGATCTGGCCGTCGCGCAGCAGGCGGCCCCCCTGTGCACAGTCGATGAGGGCGCAGTGCGGTGGTACGCGGCTGGATACCAGCACCCGGTTCGTCCTGCCGAGACCGGCGTCCATGTACATGAGGTCGTGAGCCTGCAGTTCGTACGGGTGCCGGCCGACACCGGTGGTGAAGTACATGTGGGTGGGGACGAGTGAGGGGCCGGACAGGGTGATGTCACTGCTCATGGGTCGGGTCTCCTAGGTGAATGGAAAGGATCGCTGCTTCAGGCTGCCGGTGCTGCCAAGTAATCGACCACGGCCTCCAGTCGGCCGGCGTTCTGCTCGGCGACGCGTCGCTGACGCGTCGCACCGTTTCCCGAGTGCCGGATGCGGTCCAACCAGTGGCTGACCTCACTGGCGTCACCGAAGCGCTCCAGGTGCGGCTCCACTCGCGCCCAGAGATCGTCGACCAGTTCGAAGGCGGGGAGCGTGGGACAACCATCTCTGTGCGTGCCGACGAGCGTGTCGTCCACGCCGTATCGAGCCGCACGCCAACAGGCGGCCCGGAGGAGCATGTCGGGAACGTCCGGGGTGGGTGCTCCGTCCCGCACCCTGGTGAGCGCGTCGGCGACGAGCCCGCGTACGACCAGGGCGTAGGCGACCGTGTCGGCGGCTTGGGGCAGCACGTCCGCGATACGGACCTCGACGGTGGGCACATGCCGAGACGGCCGCACCTGCCAGTAGAGCATCGCCGGGTCGAAAGCCGCTCCGCTGCTGACAAGCTGGTCGACCAGGGTCTCGTACTGCGCTGCCGAATGGAGCAGCGGTGGTGGGCCGGCACAGGGCCAGCGGTCCCAGACCATCGAGCGCCAGCTGGCGTATCCGGTGTCGACGCCGTTACAGAACGGTGAGTTGGCCGTGAGCGCGAGCAGGAGCGGCATCCAGGGGCGCAGGTGCCCGACCGTGCGGATGGCCTCGCCTCGATCCGGCACGCCTACATGCACATGGCAAGCATTGACGCACTGATCTTCTACCAATTGTTTGAATCTTCGTGCGATCCGGTGATAGCGGGGCTGGTCGAGAATCGGCAACGGCCCCGGGTTGCCAAGGACGGGACTGCCACTGGCCACAAGCAGACAGCCCTGCACATGGGCAGCGGAGGCGGCAGCGCACCGCAGCCGCGTCGTCTCACGATGCAGTTCCTCTGCGGTACTGCACACGGCGCCCACGTTCTCCACTTGCGCCTGCGCCATTTCGGCAGCCACGTGGTCGGCCCCCACCCGGCTCCTCGTCGCGACAAGGACGCCCGACGCCTTGCGCACCGCCATGCGGGTGCGACTATCGGCCAGGACGAACTCCTCCTCGACACCGAGTGTGGGCGCTGCCTGCGCCGATGGGCTTCCGGTTCCTCCGGAGGCGCTACGGACATCAACGGTCGGGGCCACCAGGCCAGGATCCTCGGGCATAACTCGCTCTTCCGATCATGCCGACGGGATCTGGGGGCGTCCCGTCGGCTGCAACCACGGGTATCCCAGTCACCGGTGGCTACGGGGGGCGCAGGAAGCACTCGATTCCTCCCGTATTGCGCCGGGCGCATTCTGGGGGCTGTGTGATGTTGTGATCAATCAGTCGTCTTCAGTAAGAAGCCATCCGCTTTCCGAACGTGCTCGCTTGGTTCGGCTTGGGTGGGCATGAACTCCGGCTGATGGCGGGAGAGATGGGCGTGATTCGTCCGCTCGTCTGGTTCGTGGAGGTGGCTGGTGCCGTCGGTGCTCGGT
>NZ_JBIAQC010000060.1:0-3697 GCF_042888685.1 Streptomyces sp. NPDC002779 | reverse complement strand
CCTCGGACAACGTGATCGCCACAGCAGAAGGCCCCGAATGCGACATGACAACAGGGTACTTACTAACCAACAGGATTTCTGGCGCATGACACTAGACGAATACACCGGCTACTGGTCCTTGCACATCAGCCCACCCGCGACCGACTGACCGGACGCGTAGCCGGGCGTTCGAGTGTCGGCGGGCCTTACCGTGGGGCCGTGACCACCCGCCCTCCCACGAGCAGCCGCCCCGGTGCCAATGCGGGTTGCCCATGAGCATCATCAGCGCGCTGCGGCAAGCGAAGCCGGCCTGACCGAGCTACAGCCGGGGATCACCGGCCACGGCATGGACGTAGGGAAGTGGCTGGCCAAACAGCGGCAACACGACGTCTGGCAGAGCCTGATGGACCGGCAACGCGAGCTCCTGGAGGCGATCGGCGTCACGCCGCTGCCACCCGACCAGGAGACGACCGCCAAGGCCCCCAAGACGGCCCTAGGGGCCTTCGAACGGGGCGTTGCGGCCCTCGCCCAGTACAAGACCCGCGAGGGGCACCTGAAGGTGCCGAGGGGGCACGTAGAACAGCTCGAAGACGGCACCGAAGTCCGGCTTGGAGTCTTCCTGTCCAATGCCAAGACCAGGCGCGCCAAACTCACCCCCGACCGGCTCCAGACGTTGGCGAAGCTGGGTCTGGAGTGGGCGACGGCGTAGCGGCCGATCAGGGACACCGTGAGGGGTCATGCCGGAGTCGGCGTGGCCCCTCGCGCCGTGTTAGGCGCCGGCTCTCTTCTCGCTGGTAGAGAGGCTCTTACGGCGCGGGCTGCGGTTATGGCTCGCCCCGGTCCCAATGGCCGGGCCGCAGCGGCGTCGGGGGCCTGCCCTGGTCCGCAGGGCAGGACGGGAGACCTCGGGCCGCTCTCACCCGTAAGGAGGCTCCTCCCGGGTGAGAGCGGCCGCGTGGGCGCGGGCGTGTGCTGTGTCCCGGGTTACCGGACGTTGAGGGTGAGAACCGGCACGTCGTAGGTCGTGACGCCCACGAGACGGGTTTCTTGAGTCACCATGGGGATGAAGGAGATGCGTCCGTCCGGGGGCATGGCGAGGATCGTGACCGGCCAGGAGGTGGTGCGGGTGTCACCGCCGGGGACCAGGGGGTAGGTGCAGCCGCTCTCCACGCCCAGGGGACCGCAGGCGACCGTGTCACCGCTGGGCAGGCCGATGAGGTAGGTCCCCACCGGGGAGCCGGTGTAGCCGAAGCCGGATTCCAGGGTGAGCGATCCCCTGTTGGTGTAGTCCAGGGTGAGCGTGACCGTGTCGCCGACCGAAGCGGTCGCGGGGCTGACGCAGAACTTGAACACCCTCTCGGAGTCCTGGACACAGGAGGGTCCTGAGGGAGCCGCCAGGGCGGCAGGGGCGGTTGCCAGGCCGGTCCCGAGCAGAAGAGCGGTCACGAACGCTATGAGCAGACGGCGCGGACGGTTGAGCATAGGAAGTTCCTTTCTGATGCAGTGAGCCAGAGCGGACAGGACGGCTTCCTCTGCGCCTCTCCGGCGTGGCAAGAACCCGCGTCTGCGGGGTCTTCCGGGAGGGGATGGCTCCTGTGTGAGGAGTGCTGCGTCTGAGGTGATGCACACATCTCGCGGAAGGAGTCCTGTCCGATACCCCTCCTCCTTGCCTGCCTGTGTTCTCACGCGGGGGTGAAGGGGGCTTGTGAAGGTACTCAGTTACGGCGGGGACGGCAGGCAGCCGAAGCCGAATGTCCGCAATGGCTCTGCGGTACGGCCGTTCAGGTGCGCACGCCGCGTGGCCTGCGCCGCACGTATCCAGGGGCGCGTTCTGTCCCCTTGACGCCACCGGCACGGTCGGTGATCTGCTGGAGATCAGCTTGCGTTCGGCCCTGTGGGCTGGGAGTGCTTCATCTCACGTCTGGCGGAAGTGTCTGCATGCGTGGACGCTCCCGCCAGGCAGCCAAGCCTGCCCGTCAGTGGACGCGCAGCACCAGCGGCGGGAGGAAGTACGTCGACTGACCGATGAGGCGCGTCTCCAGTGCTTCGAACGTGTTGAAGGAGATCCTGTCGTCGGCGGGCTCCGCGGTGATCACTACGGGCCAGGTGGTCTGCCGGGAGTCGCCACCCGGAACCAGCGGATAGGTGCAGCCGCCTTCCACGATCAGGGGGCCACCGCAGAGCACGGTGTCACCGGTGGGGGCCCCGATCGCGTAGGAACCCACAGGGGAGCCGGTGTAGCCGAAGTTCGTCTGGACCGTGGCGGACCCCAAGTTCGTGTAGTCGAGGGTCACGTACACCGTGTCACCCACCGAGGCACTGGCGGGTGTGACGCTGAGCTTGAAGGTGCCGGTCGGATCCTGCACCGTCGCGGTGTTGGCAGGGTCGGCCTGGACGGGAGCCGCACCCACGGTGAGGCCGAGCAGCAAAGCCGCCGCCAGCACGCCAAGGACGGCGCGAAGACGAGTGAACATGAGCAGTTCCCTTCTGTGGCACAGAACCGGAACCGAATCACGGCACGCCCTCAAGCGGAGGCGCCGGGTACCGGGGGAGTCAGCGTCAAACCGGATCCCGGTACGCACAACCCCCCATGTGACCGAGTGAGTCCTACGGTGCGTAGGGGCCAGATGAGGCGAAGCACGAACACAACCAAGGGGGGCGCGCACCGGCCGCGTTCACCACCCCAAGACCGGCCCCTGCACCGCCTCCCGGCGTCGCTGCGGCCGTTGACTCGTACGCGCCAAGAACCCCGTGCCCAGAGTCCGGCCATCCGCGGCCGTGGCCCGTCGCCAACGCCGATGTACGCTTGTGGTTGCTGTGTGACCCCGTAGACACCCCTGCGGAATAGGCACCCCCGCGGGATCCGTCGCCGCCATCCTCGCCGCCGATCTCATCATGGCTTTGGCCGAAGACCCGGCGGGTCTTGACGACCGAGGCGAGCGAGACTGGCAGCGAACTGCCGTGAGGACAGGCGCCCTGAGGTCCGGGCCGGCACGGCAGCAACCAGGTCCGGGTACAGGTGCAGGACTTGATGCCTACCGGTCATCTCCAGCAGGTCCGGCGCCTGCCCCGGTGCGCCGGCGATCCGCAGCCGGGCCTGGTTCCGGAGACGCTGGAGCAGGTCGAGGAAGGTGGGTTGCCGGAGGTGGCCCCGGCGGTGTCCAGGACCGCCCGTGAGTGTGGGGCCGCGGTCATCTCCAGGGCCGGGTGGAGGCTTGTGCCCGGGCTGTCGTTGTCTGGGGGTTTCGGATCGGCTGCAGGGGCAAGGGGCATGGTGGGTGCCCTGGCCGCTGATCGGGTGACCGAATGAGGGCTGGAGCGTTGGCCCTTCCATGACGATGCTGCTGACGCCGTCCGCCTGGCCGGCGACCCCTACGGCCGTCACGCCCAGCCCCGGCGGGGGGCCGATCTTCGACGAACTCGCCGCCCGCTGGACGGCCGCCGGCCCCATGGTGCCCGGTAACGAGAACTGGGAAGGGGAGCGGCTCGCCCGTTGCCCGCCGTGGCCGGCCCCATGATCCCCAGCCCTCCACAGGCCACCCGCCGCGCGGCTGCCGGACTGGTCGACCGTGGTTGGGCCCCGCCCGGTCCGGCAGCCGCACACCACCTGGACCAAAACTGAACACAGCAGCCGCCCCCTCCCCCTGCAGGGCCGGGCCCGCACACCCGCCCCACCTCCCCGGCTCAGCAACAAAATAGGGGGGCAGGGACAGCCAGG
>NZ_JBIAQC010000059.1:0-3809 GCF_042888685.1 Streptomyces sp. NPDC002779 | reverse complement strand
TCGGCCATCTCACCAGGTGTCACACCATCACAACGACACCAACAGCCCAACAGACACGCCACTCACAAACGAAGCTGACCAAGCCCTACTAGGGCTTGTGGTACGAGGGGTAGCCGGCGCGTCCGGCTGCCCCCGCGGCTCCGGGGCTGTCGGGCCGCACAGAAGATTTCAGTGGGCGGGGCTGTGACCTGGGCGCTGAAATCTTCCGTGCGGCGGCTCGTGCGGTTCGGGCGCACCGGTTGCTTCAGTGTCCGGTGGCTGCGGTGTTCTGCCGGCCCCTGGCAGTGGGAGCGCTAAATCAGCGTTTGACGCGGTTACGGATGGCCAGGACCGCCAGGCCCAGAAGGACGGGCTCGGTCACGCGGGAGGCCATCTCGATGTAGCTGCCAGCGGTGGTCAGGTCCTGACCGGAGGAGCGGAACACCACTGAGTTGAGCGTGACGTTCAGGGCCTTCTCGAAGCGCTCGCCGGTGAGCCTTTCCCTCGTAGGGTTCTTTGGATTAGCTTTGTCGATCTCGAAAGTGACCTTGCCGCCGCCGAGCGGCACGGTGCCGGTCGCTTCCTGCTTCGGGGAGTCCCGGGGGAGCCCGAAGCCCATCAGCAGCACGATGGTGACGAGCATGGCGGCAGCGAGCCAGCCCAGAGCTCGGGAGGCGCGCAGGCCATAGCCGGACAGCATCCAATAGCCGTGCAGCAGTCCGCGTTCGGCGCGGGTGGTTCCGGTGCGGTCGTGGCGGCGCATCTCCATCTCGCCGTAGTAGAAATCCGCCGCCCCCGGCTCGTTCTTGCCGTCCTCGAACGCCTTGCGCAGTGCCCGGTAATGCGGCGCGAGCTGCGCCGGCCCGACGCGTCCGGCGCCTAGAACCGCCACGTTCCAGCCTGGGACTGCGGTCGGCTGGCTCGCGCGCCAGTGGTGTTCTTCGGCGAGGGTGCGGCGCTGCGTAAGCCGTATTGGGCGCCAGCGCTGCCTGTGCGTGCCGGGCGGGACCTTGTCGAAGGAGCAGGTACCCTCCAGCCGCAGCTGGTCCAGATGCACGGTCCCAGTGAACAGGCACCCCGACAGGTCGACGTCGGCGAGGACCAGATGGGCCGCGTCCACCCCACGCAGCGAGGCCAACCGCACCGTGGCGTCAGGCGCGCCGGCAAGAGCCTGTTCCTCTACCGGCCGTCCATCGGTGAGCACGAAGGGGTCGGCCTCCGCGGCGATTGTGAGGGGGTACTCGAAGACCGCGTGGGCGAAGTCCACCGTGGCGTAGCGCAGACGCAACTCGGCCCTTGATGACCAGCGTGTCCGCCGACACTCCAGCCCGCGCGCGGCAAACGAGAGGATCACCGGGCCGCTGAACACCGCCCCGGACAAGTTCACCCGATCGGCGCACACCAACGGCCCGAGAGTTGCCGACTGATCAAGAAAACCGCCTCTTCGAACCCGGCGTCGCCCTGGAAGGTCGCCGACTCGAACCGGGAGTTGCGCTGGAAGGTTGCCGATTCGAACCAGGCGCCGTGCTGGAAGTTCGCCGACCTGAACCTGGCTTCACCGTGGAAGTTCACCGACCTGAACCTGGCGTCATCGTGGAAGTTTGCCGACCTGAACCTGGCGTCATCGTGGAAGTTTGCCGACTCGAACGCGGCAAGGCCCCGGAAGGTAGCGGATCCGAACCGCGCAACGCCCCGGAAGTTCGCCGACTCGAACGCGGCAACGCCCCGGAAGGTAGCGGACCCGAACCCCGCAATACCCCGGAAGTTCGCCGACTCGAACCAGGCGCCGTGCTGGAAGTTCGCCGACCTGAACCTGGCTTCACCGTGGAAGTTCGCCGACTCGAACGCGGCAACGCCCCGGAAGGTAACGGACCTGAACTCGGCGTTGCGCTGGAAGTTCGCCGACTCGAACCCGGCGTCGCTCTGGAAGTTCGCCGACTCGAACCAGGCGTTGCTCTTGACGTTCGCCCGCCTGAACCTGGCGTCATCGTGGAAGTTCGCCGACTCGAACCGAGCGATGTCGTGGAAGGTCGCCGACCCGAAACCCGCACCGCGCTCGAAGGTCGCCGACTCGAACTGGGCGTGGCCCTGGAAGGTCGCCGACTCGAACTGGGCAAACCCGAGGCGGGGGTGTCCGGTGGCGGGGTCGCGGAGGGCTTCGAGGAGGGCATTGAGAAGGGGTTCGGTAAAGGTGGTGCCCCTGTGGTCGATGTCGGTGCCGGGGGTCAGGCCAGACAGGTAGGCGGCCCGGTCGGCGTCGGCCAGGTGGGCGAGGCATGCGGTGTGGCCGGGGACGTGGATGCCGCGGCAGCCGACCGGGTCCTCCGGGATGGTGCCATGGCCACAGTGCGGCCAACCAGGCGGAGTTGGGGACGGTTCGGGGCTCGGGTATGGCATACCCGAAAGACGATCGAGCACGGCCCGATAGTTGCCGACCTCACCTCCGAGATCGCAGCACTGAAAACTTCACTGCGGCACTGAAGGGCGTACTGAAATGAATCGTGCGCTACTGAAATCTTCCGTGCGGTCCGACAGGGGCGTCCGGTGCCGCCCCTGCGGCATGGCTCCCGGATAAGCTCCCCATATCCGGGCTCCATCGGAGCACGTAAATCCGGTGAACGGGGCGGATCATGTCAGACAGTCAGAAGACAGCTGAACCGGTCGTCATCCCGGCGGCACCGGCCCGGCCGGAGGCCTATGACCCCGCGACCCGGGCCGCGCTGGAGCACATCTACCGCCAGGCCGTGCGCGCCGTCGCCGACGGCCGCTCGGAGTCCACCCGCGGGCTGTACGCCACCTCCGGGACAAGCGACGATTACGCCTACAGTCGGCACCTCACCAACCCCGCCGCCACGAAGGTGTTCAGCTACACGATCGAGTGCGGTGACAGCTTCCAACCAGGGTTCAACGAGGCCGAGCAGGTGATCCGCGAGGTCTCGGCAGCATTGCTGGCACTCGCGCTCAACGCTCCCACCATCACCACCAGCGCGTAGCGGACGATAGGTGCTCACGACATGTCGGCTAGCCAGCGCCTACGCCGGCTGACCGCACACTACGGCACGCTGCCGCCACTGGGACGTCGTGAGCGATTCTAGCGTCGCTCATGCTGACGGTATCTCCGCCGCCTCCTCGGTGCCCGACACGACTGTGCGACGTCGGGCTCCATATCGCAGGTAGGGCCACCGACCAGGAGTCCTCACCATAGGCACAGGACAACCGTAGTTATCCTGGGCGTTGGACGGGCAACAGCCGCACGGTGCCGTCAGGGCTGGTGGTGGCGAGGAGGGTGCCGTCGGGTGAGAACCTCCCGCGTACACCGGCCGGTGTGCTCGGTGAGGGGTTCGCCGATGAGGGTGTGGGTGGCCGGGTCCCACAGCCACACCTTGCCGTCATCGCTGGTGGTGGCGAGGAGGGTGCCGTCAGGGGAAAACGCAACCTCGTTCATCAAGCCGGTGTGTCCGGTGAGGGGGAGAGGAGCACTCCCCAGGGGTGAAACGGGCGGGTGCGACTGCTGTGCGGTGCCGCGGGAGGTTGGGGGCTGCAAAGCCCGAACAACGCCGTTCGGGCCGGGCATCTGAGCCGGAGTGGGCCCCGTTGCTGGGCCGCCTGTGGGTGTGGGGGCGTCCAGTTGAGGTGCGGAAGGCTGGGCAGTGGCGCTTCGGCGGCCAGGCCGCAGTTCGGCGGTTGCCCGCCACCGGCTGCGCCATTCTTCGAGCACAGGGTCCGTACGGTCAGGCGGGGGGGTGCCCCTATGTCTTTGGTCAAGGTGGATGGGTGCTGATTCGGGCGTCTGGAACGATGTGCCTGTGCATGCTGATGATCAGGTTGGC
>NZ_JBIAQC010000058.1:2991-3875 GCF_042888685.1 Streptomyces sp. NPDC002779 | reverse complement strand
ACCGCCTCAAGGCCATCGAGCGGGAGAACGAAGTGGCCTGACAGCTGGGGACGTTCATCCGTACGCAACTGGGGAGAAAAGTCCGTACGCCGACAAGAGGAGTATTGAGTTCCTTGACCTGGTCACGGCCTGCCACGCGTTCGTCGCCGCGGCCGGCCGCACCGTCCCCGGCCTGCGGGACCGCACGCTCAACGAGGACGAGTCCGCGATCGTACACCAGAACATCGCGAAATGCCGGGCGACGCTCGACTGGATCGAGCAGGCCGTCGACACCGGCAAGGTCGACATGGATGACGCCCTGGCCGAGTTCCTCAAAGGCGAGTGAGTCATGGCCCGGGCCTCGCGGCGCCGGGGTGATGCGGCCAGACGCCACGCAGACACACTGCGGTTCATCCTGTTCGAGGCCCGGCCCGCGGGGCTGAGCTTCCAGCAGCTGGTCCGCGCTTCGGGCCTGACGCCCTGCCAGGTCCGATCCGGGCTCGCGATGTTCAAGGACATCATCGCCGAGAACGGCTGGCCGCCGCTGTCATGGACCCGCGCCGACGGCTATCAGCTCGGAGCCCTCAAGGACGTGCTCGAGAAGTACGAACGGTCTGTGATCTCCGAGAAGTTGACGGAGTTCCGCCGGTTCCTGACCGCCACGGTCCTCCCGCACGAGCAAGCCCACCCCGGCGACAAGTGGATCAAGTATCTCGTCGCCCAGGTCAACTCCATCGAATCGACCCTCGACCTCATGAAAACCGCCTGACATCCGTCCGCTTCGTGGGGGGGGGGGGGGGGGGGGGGGGGGGGGGGGCCCCCCCCCCCCGCGGGGGCCCCCCCCCCGGGGGGCGGCGGCCCCCCCCCCCCCAAACCCACCACCCCCCCCGCGAAGAAGAAAGAAA
>NZ_JBIAQC010000058.1:0-2981 GCF_042888685.1 Streptomyces sp. NPDC002779 | reverse complement strand
AAATTATCTCGCCCCCACGCCCAACCCCATCCATCCCCCCCCCCCCCACTTAAAACCCGCCTCACAGCCGCCCGCTTGGGGGGGTCGGCCCGCCCTGCGGCGGGCCAGACCCCACCGTCATGTTGAAGGCCCTGACATGCGTGAACGCCTCTATCCCTCGGACACCACGAACGCCGAGTGGGCATTGATCGAACCGCTTCTTCCTCCGCCGGCCTGCGAAACACCCACGGGCGGAAGGCCGGAGAAGCACCCTCGCCGCGAGATCGTCGACGCGATCCGCTACGTCGTCGCCACGGGCTGCAAATGGCGGGCACTGCCCGCCGATTTCCCGCCCTGGCGCACGGTCTGGGGCTTCATGGCCCGCTGGGCGGCCGCCGGGATCATCGGACAGATCCGTGACGCGCTCGCCGCCCGCATCCGCCGTGACCTGGGCAAAGGCCCTCGGGCGGTCGCAACGGTCATCGACTCCCAGTCCGTCAAAGCCGCCTCGACCGTCACCTCCGAGTCCAGGGGCTACGACGCCGGGAAGAAGATCAACGGCCGCAAGCGGCACCTCGTCGTCGACACCCGCGGCCTGCCGTTGATGGTGATGGTCACTCCCGCCGACCTCCACGACTCCGCGGCCGCGAAGGAAGTCCTGTTCCGCCTGCGCCTCATGCACCCCGAGATCACGATCGTCTGGGCCGACTCCGCCTACGCGGGCAAGCTCGTGGCCTGGGCTAAGAAGCATCTGAACCTCACGATCAAGCCCGTCAGCCGCCCCAAGGACGCCTCTGGATTCGTGATCATCCCGCGACGTTGGGTCGTCGAACGGTCGCTGGCCTGGGTCATGAACGCCCGCCGTCACGCCCGTGATTACGAGCGACTGGTCCAGCACAGCGAAAGCCTCATCACCTGGGCCGCGATCACGCTCATGACCCGCCGGCTCACCCGCCGTCAGCCGAAGCCGACAGCCACCCAGGAGCAGTTCACACGAGCTGTCTGAACGGCGCCCCAGCACCACGATCACGCCCCTGAGCAGGCACGAAGTGCAGAAAAAGCTTCTGAATCTGCACGAACACCGCAACGACTGCCGGGCCTACACCGAATCCGGCGTCGACCGCGCCTGCCGCGGAGCCCCGACGATCGCCGACGCGGCTACCAGGGCACCGGCAGCGGGCATGCTCCAGGGCCCTGTTACAACCACTTACCGTGAGTGCCGGCGCATTCCCGCGATGCCGACACCCACGGTCGAACTGCTCCGGCTACGGAGGGGAACTAACACGGCCGGAACGTCCTACCCCACCCTCCTCCTCAGACAGGGGGCAGAACGAGCCGGGACAGCGTATTTCCTCTACGTCAGGGAGCACACCCGAAATTCTGTGTTGCAGCCTTACGAGCGAGGCGGAGCACCCCAACGTAGGCGGGCGCCCCTGCACGAGGGCGCCAGGACGTCCTGTACGGGGCCGCTAATCTGCCCGACTCGTGGTCAGTCGGCCTTTACGCTGACCGTGGCCACACCGCTGAGATCGAATTCCACCTCGGCGCCCGGCTCGAGCGTCACGGTGAAGTCCTGCCCTATGGCGTAGTCCACCCCGAGTTCGAGCCTGGACGTAAGCACATTGGACGCCTTGAGCCTGTTGTCGAGCAGGACCTTGTTCTCCCCGATCGCTATGCACAGCTTGTCGGAGATGTTGCCCGTGACCTGCACCCCATTGCACTCTGCCGCGGCTGCTGGGGTGGCTGCGGCGACGCCGAGGACGGGAACAGCGAGCAGGACGGCTGCGGCCGCGAGGCGGCCGGATATGAAACGACGGGTCATGGCAGGTTCCTTCGACTGGGGGGAGCCCGGGCGAGGTCTCGGCAGGGCAGCACGACAGTGCCTGTGTTTCTGGAGCCGCACAAGACACGCCTATACATCTGGGACACCGGACGATTGATGGGGCGAGAGAGGCGAAGCACGAAGGGCGCACACGGCTCAAACCAAGATGGCCAATTTCCAACACGCGTCTTCGGAAACAGGTTCCAAGACCAAACGGATCGCGCGCCAGATGCACGGACGAGCAGGCTTCACCCTGCTCCGGCACCGCATCCTCCTCGGATAACAGCACGCTCCGTCACCACCGAATGTGAGACAGGGCCGTTCGCTACACAGACCCGCATCGGGCGCGAGGCCGAGCGCTCCCCCGGCGCTACCGGTAGTTCGTTAAATCCGGCGGTGGTGTGGGTTTACGACGGGTCGAGTTGGTCGTAGGCCGGTGATAGGAGCCAACTGCCGTGCTGAGGGCTGAAGATGACTGCTCGCCGTCCGTGTCCGCCCGCGCCGGGGCCGTTGGAGGACTACGCGGCCCGGTTCGACGACCTCTTCTTCAGCCTGGCCCAGCGGCGGGGTTTTCGTGAGTATCTGACCGGGCTGCTGGCGCCGCGGGAGCGGAACAAGACGATCACCTGCCTGGCCGGGGCGGAGCCGGTGGCGGGTGCGGGGATGCCGGGGGTGCAGCGGCTGCAGTTCTTCCTGTCCGAGTCGCCCTGGGAGGCCGAGCAGATCAACGACCGGCGGCTTGAACTGCTGCGCGAGGAGCCGGCGACGGCTCCGCACGACGGCGGGGTCATCGTGATCGACGACTCCGGGGACCGCAAGGACGGCACCGCGACCGCGCACGTGGGCCGGCAGTGGCTGGGCCGGCTGGGCAAGACCGACAACGGCATCGTCACGGTGACCACGGTGTGGACCGACGGCCGCGTCTACTACCCGTTGCACGCGCACCCCTACACCCCTGCCCACCACTTCCCCCGCGGCCGGTCCGACCCGGCCTTCCGCACGAAACCCCAGCTGGCCGCTGACCTCGCGGCCCAGGGCAAGCAAGCGGGCTTCGGCTGCCGGGCGGTGGTCGCCGACTGCGCCTAGGGCCTTGACCCCGAATCCTGAACACGGGTTATGCGGCTGGTGCCAGCGTAGTTGGTGTGTGGTGGAGGGTGTTCTCGAAGGCGATCGGTGATCG
>NZ_JBIAQC010000057.1:0-3995 GCF_042888685.1 Streptomyces sp. NPDC002779 | reverse complement strand
CCAAGCAGCAGAGTGCCGAGCAGCAGGTCTCAACGCATCAGCAACTGTCCCTTTTCATCCGTACGCGGGTGGGGACGTTCAGGTGTACGCCGACACCTCTCGATGTTGCGGACCGCCGGAGCGAGGGGATGATGGTCCTCGAAGTGCTCGTGCGTCTGCCGCAAGCGGTCCATCTGGGCCCGGTTGGCCTGGAAGCGGGCGGTGTCGTCGCTCATCGCCTTGAACGCGACGTCCGGCCGGCGCATCAGGCTGGTCGCGGCGGTGGTCGCCACCGACTCGTCGCGGGTGAATTCCTCCACCACCCGGACCTTGTCCTCCGCCGACACTTTGGCCGCGACCTGCGGACGCTTCAGGAAGTCGGTGGTCACCGCCGCGGCGACCTCGGGCTCCCGGGCCAGCGAGTGGATCGCGGTGACCTTCTCCTGCGGCGTGATCGGTGTTTCGACCTGCTGTCCCACCCGGCGATTGGCGTCGTCCGTGGTCCAACGGGCCTTGCCGTTCGACGGCGTCAGGATCGCCTTGAACCGCTCGTCCTCGTCCTCGATGTTCGCCAGCGAGCGATGGACCGTGTAGGAGGCGAGCTTCGGCTGCCGGTGCTGTTTCGGCCAGCGGGACGCCACCCACCTGGCTGTTTTTACCGCTCCGACGCTCAATCCGATGTCATCAGACAGCCGTTGCAGCGACTGCTCGACCGTGTACTCACTTGACCCGACCAGGCCGCCTCGCTGCCTCATCGGTTCCACTTCCAGGGCGCGGTCCCCGATCGTGAACTGACCCCGGGTCTGCTGTTCGACGACTTCACGAAGCTCGGCGATGATCTGTTCGTAGCGGGACTGGCTGACCGCCCCGACGTTCTCCTCGGACATGGCTTTCACCACCCAAGTGCGGGCCCAGAAACGGCACTTCGGACCGTAACGGGACAAGGCCCGCATCTCTGTCGAGAGTCGGACCGCACATCCACAGATCACAATGGATGACCGCAAATGATCGGTTAGCGACCGAAGCGGGTCTCAGGATGCGTTCGCTCAGCGGTTACTGTGACCGTTCGCCGAACGGTTCCTTCCGGCGCTTCCACGCGCTCACCTTGCACTTCGTCGAGCAGAACACCGCGTCCGAACGGCGATCCACCCCCGCGATCCACCGGGTCCCGCACTCCGGGCACTCGACCTCGCCGGCCCCGTCCTTCACCGCCGCAAGCCGCTTCCGCAACCGGTCCTCCACCCGCCACTGCCTGGAACGACACGCAGTCGAGCAGAACACCGCACCCCGACGGGCCTCCGGCCTCAACGGCTCCCCGCAAGCCCGGCAAATCCTCTTCCCACCCCGTATCGCACCCTCGGACACCGCACCAGGCTATGCCTCAAGGCTCCCAGAAACCGGGGATCAGAAACAGCTACTTGGTGTTGACGCCCTCAGTGGACGTTAAGTCCGATCTTCCTCGGTTCGTGATCGCTCGATCGAGGTACTGATCGTCGCGCAGGCCCTCTGTTGGGCATGTGCATGCTGAGATGCGGGCATGGAGCGAGAGCCGTACCCCAGCGACTTATCGGACGAGCAGTGGGCGTTGATTGAGCCGATGATCACGGCCTGGAAGCAGGAGAGAGTGGCTCGGTCAGTGACCGGAGATCCCGGCTCCTGCGATCTGCGGGAGGTCGTGAACGCGATCTTCTACCAGAACCGGACGGGCTGCCAGTGGCGCTACCTCCCGCATGATCTGCCGTCCTGGTCGGCGGTGTTCTACTACTTCGGCCTGTGGCGCCAGGACGGGCTCGACCAGCGGATCTCCGAACTCCTGCGCTGCCAAGTGCGGGAGAGAGCCCGGCGATTGTAGGACCCGTCCCTGGTGATCATCGACACCCAGTCCGTCCGCGCGGCCGCGGGTGTCCCGAAGACCACGACGGGACTGGACGCCAACAAGAAGGTGTCGGGGCGCAAGCGGGGACTGGCCGTTGACGTTCTGGGGCTGATCATCGGCGTCGTAGTGCTGGCCGCCTCCGCCCATGACAACGCAGCCGGCACTGCCCTGCTCGATCAGGCGGCCGAGCGGTGCGGGATGCGTCTGGAGAAGGCCCTGGTGGACCAGGGCTTTAAGGACGAGGTTCTCATCCACGGCGCCCTGCTGGACATCGACGTCGAGGTCGTCCGCCGCAACGCCGCAGACCAGGGCAAAGGCTTCGTCCCGCAACCGAAGAGGTGGATCGTGGAGCAGGTCAACGGCACGTTGATGCTGCACCGCCGCCTGGCCCGCGAGTACGACCACCGCCTCGACACTTCCGCCTCGCGCGTCTACTGGGCTTCCATCGCCAACATGGCCCGCCGCCTCACCACACCCGCCCCCACCTGGCGCGACACCCTCGGGCTGGCCGCGTGAACATCAGCGAGCTCCTGGCAGACCTCCAGGACCAGCACGACAAAACCACGGCCCGGGCTGACGAACTACGCAGCCAGATCGACCACTTGACCGCCGCTCTGGCCGAGACCGAAGCACGACGCGCAGACCTGGCCACCACCCGGAAGATCATCGCCGAACGCATCCCACCCGGGACCGAGCCCGATCCGCCCGAGAAGGCGCGGCAGACCCTCTACGACCAGGCCATCGTCCCCTTCCGTGACATTTTTCAGCGTCTCAAGCACATCGATCCTGGAGCCCCCAGACCACCAGCGTCGGCATGGGAAGCTCGGGCAGCATCCGCAGGACGAGGTTCTTCTGCCCCAGCGGGCCGGCGGCGCTGCGCTGTGAGCGCAGGGTGGTCGCCAGCGCCCCGGGCGTGCCGGCCGCGGCCGTCTGGCTGGTCCACCACGCCGCGGGGATGCGCCAGGGCCGGCAGGACCCCATGAGCGCGACCGACGCCACCGTCAGGCTCGGGGCGAGAGGTACCAGCGGGGTCAGCCACGCCATCAGGTCACCCAAGGGGGTGGCGGCCTGTACCAGGTGAGCTGACCCCGGTTTCGTGGAGTCCCTGAAGCCAGGTTTATGATCCTGGTCCGAAGGAGAACCACGAGCAGTGCCAGCACCACGTAGATACCCGGGCGAGCTGCGCGAGCGGGCCGTCCGCGAGGTCCGCACTACCGGCCGGCCGATCGCGCATGTCGCCAAGGACCTGGGCATCCACAAGGAAGCCCTGCGCGGCTGGGTCCGCCAGGTTGAGGCGGACGCCGGCGAACGCGACGACCGGGTGACCATCGCCGAGCACGAGGAGCTGAAGCAACTCCGCAAAGAAGTAGCGGAGTTGAGGCGGGCGAATGAGATCCTCAAAGCCGCGAGCGCATTTTTTGCGGCCGAACTCGACCGTCCCTGGACGAGGCCGACCAGGTGATCGACCACCTCACGGACAAGGGTCTCGGGGTCGGGTTCGCCTGCCGGGTGCTGGGGCTGTCGGAGTCGGCGTACTACGCACGTAAGAAGCGGCCGAAGTCGGCCGGCCGACTGCGCGACGAGTAGCTGATGCCGCTGATCGAACAGATCCATGCTGAGTCCGGCGGCACCTATGGTGTTCGCCGGATCACCCGCGCGCTCAGGCGCAAGGGCATTCTCGTGGCACGCTGCACCGTCGAGCGGCTGATGCGTGAGCTGGGCCTGGAGGGCGTGATCCGCGGGAAACGTCGCCGCACCACGGTGCCGGAGCCGTCGGCACCCAGGCCGTCGGACCTGGTCGACCGCGACTTCACGGCCTCGCGGCCGGATCAGCTGTGGGTAGCGGACATGACGTATGTCCGCACCTGGTCCGGCTGGGCGTACGTGGCGTTCGTCCTGGACGTGTACTCGCGGATGATCGTCGGCTGGCAGGTCGCGAACCACATGCGCACCGAACTCCCTTTGGGCGCACTGGAGATGGCACTGTGGAGACGGAGGATCAAGAAGGGCTCCGGCCTCATTCACCACAGCGACCGCGGGGCGCAAGGTGGATTCAACTGGTCGTCGCAACACCCTGATCTCGGAGGTGTGCGACGTGGCCACGACGGACTGGAGTTTGAAGACCAGCGATGTTCCGGAG
>NZ_JBIAQC010000056.1:0-4640 GCF_042888685.1 Streptomyces sp. NPDC002779 | reverse complement strand
ACTCCGGCGGGTAGTTCTTCATGACCACGAGATGTCCGTTCTCAGATCCTCAGGATCCAGTGTCTCGTGTGTTCAACATCAGGGGTCAACGCCCAGTTTCCCCGCCTTAACGGAAGCTGCGGCACAGTCCACTTATCCGGCCATAGCCAGGCCATACCCCAAACCCCCCTGTTGGGTGACGCCCCGAGCACCAGAGGTGCAGGAGGGGTGAGGTGGAGTGGCTGTTGCCGGACCAGTTGTGGATTCTGTTCCGGCGGGTGGTCCCGCTGACCCAGGTCGTGCGCCACAAGTCGGCGGGCGCCGAGGGAGCGGTGACCGCGAAGGTGTGTCCGCGATCATCTTCGTGGCTGCAACGGCAGTACCGGGCCCGTGAGGACGGCCCTTGCGCACCGGATCCGCTTACCGGAGCTCAGTGATCAGCTTGCCGAACCGGAGCGGGCGTTCGGCAAAACGCCCCGCGCCCTCCCCCGTCCTCAGCACGAGAAAGCACGCCGCAACGCGCCCTCGGTCGACGAAGTACCCGTCACGTATGCCTCCATCGGTCCCCACCGGCCCCAGCCACGCTGTCCCATCACACCGCCCAGCAAGCCGCAGCCGCCCGATTTCTGCTGACCCCGTCGGCGCATCGGAGGCCCCCAAGGGCCGAGGATGGGCCGACCCTTGGGCGCAGAGAGCCGCGCCTCGACAAGCAGTGGTCGAGCGCAGCAACCGCGCGAAAGCCAGCGGGCTGGCGCCAGCGTCAGGTGAGCCGGGCGCGCAGCGCCGCGGCCAGCCGGTCGGCGGCGTCCTCGGCGTAGCCGAGGAAGAGGAATGGCTCGGTCACTTCGAGTTCCGCCACCCGCATCCGGCCTCCGGCGTCGCGGATCAGGTCGACCCGGGCATACACCAACGGGGCCGGTGCGGGAATCGATGCGAGGACCTGTTCTGCGGCCGCTCGGCACTCGCCATCCGCAGGACAGGCGGTGACCTGCCAGTCGGTGTCGGCCGACTCCGGCAGCAGCAGTCCCTCGCGCAGGGTCTCCTGGGGGAGGTAGGGGCCGCGGCGTACGGCGTGGCTGAACTCGCCGTTGAGGTACACCATCGACAACTCGCCCTCGGTGTCCACCGAGTCCATATAGGGCTGTACCAGCATGGGGCCGGCGCTGACCGCGTACGCGCTCGCCTTGTGCCGGTCGCGGGTTCGCATCGCCCCGCTCCCGCCCGCCCCCACCGTGGGCTTGACGACAAGATCGGTCCAGTCCTGCGGGATGGCCTGGGCCAGGGCGGTGCGGCTGTTGCACACGGCCGGGTCCACCCAGAGCGTGGGCACCACGTCACAGCCGGTCTGCGCAAGGTCACGCAGATACGTTTTCTCAGAATTCCATTCAAGGACGCCAAGGGGATTGATGAGTTCGCAGCCGGCGGCCGCACGCCGCATCGAGGCGAGGAACTCGTCGCGGCACTGCGCGTAGTCCCACGTGCTGCGCACGATCGCCGCGCGAAACGACCCCCAGGACACCTCCGGGTCCTTCCACCGCACCGGCCGCCAGGTCAGCCCGGCCCGCTCAAGACCGTGCGCAGCCACGTCCAGATCCGCATCAGGTCCATCGGAGGTGACATAAGCGATGTCCGCCCCGCCACATTCGGAATGTGCCACAAAGCAGCCCCTATCCTTTTCACATACTCAAGAAGTGTAACTCTGCGTCACATTAGGCACAACGGGCGGTAATCATCCCGGCGGAGCGCGCAATGGTCGGCAGAAGCAAAACATCGGAAATGTTGTGCGCCGGCACACCGGCTGACTGTCTGGAGCCCGCCGCCACGCCCCGGCGCCAGGCACACCACAGGACCGCCGCGTCAAAGAATCCGCATCCGAAGAGCACCAGCACCTCACCCCCCTGTTTCCCCACCCAGTACGGCGTCACGACTGGTGAGTGCGCCATGTCGCGCCGCCGTCCTCGGACTGAAGTCGGCGGCGAGGTAAGGCTCGTGGGCAAGCCCCCGGGCGTGTGCCGGAGCCGGGGCGTTGTCGCCGGGTGGCTATCCGAGCCAGGTGACTGGGGAAGAGGCAGTGTTCCAACCCTGCGCTATTCGGTGTCCTGGCAGGCGGCGAGGTAGTCCGCCCAGCTGTCTTGCGCGAACCGGGCCCACTTGTGCGCCGTGCCTGGGTCGATGCCGAGGAGATCACTGATGACGATCGGGGGCAGTTCCGCCACGAACTCGATCATGGCGGTGTTCCGCGCGCTCAAGCTCGGAAGGCCGTGCCGCTTCAACCTCGTGTGCGCCCACCCGCCGCCGATGGGGCGGCTGGCGGGTCGGCCCGGCCAGAGGTAACGCGGTCCGTCTCCAGGTAGTTGGTCCAGCATCGAGATGCGCGCAGGGTGCCGGATCTGCTCCTCAACGAGTCGGCCCAGTTTGGGCGGCAGCAGGACCGGCTCGCGGTCGAAGGTGACGTACCAGTCCGTGTCCTCCTTGTGGAATCGGTCTGTGGTCAAGGTGACGATGCGGGTGACCTGCATCCCGTAGAGCCTGACCATCGCGCCGATGATGCGGACATCGAGCGGGAGCTGGTCATCGTTGAGGCAGCGGCGAAGCTGTCCGTAGTGCTCGTCCTCGGTGAGGAAGTGCGAGGCGTCGGTCTTGACCTCAGGGGGTAGTTTGATTCCGCTGGCGAGGCGGCGGGCGAGCGTCCAGCGGACGAACGCCGTGCACCAGGCGTCGGCGGCCTATCGCGGCCAGGCCAAGACGGACGAGAAGGACGCGTTCGTCATCGCCGATCAGGCACGCATGCGCCAGGACCTTGGTCTCCTGCGGCCCGGCGACGAGATAGCCGTCAACCTGCGCACCCTTACCGCGCGCCGCCTCGATCTGGTCAACGACCGCACCCGTCAGACCAACCGGCTGCGGGCTCAACTCCTGGAGTTCTTCCCAGCGTTAGAGCGCGCGCTGAACCTGAGCAAGAAGGGTCCGGTCCTCCTACTGACCGGCTACCAGATGCCGGCCTCGATCCGTCGCAGCGGCGCCCGGCGGATCGGGGCCTGGCTGAAGAACCGCAAGGTGAAGAACGCCGTCGCGCTCGCCGAGACAGCTGTCGAGGCGGCCAGGGCCCAGCACACTGCCCTGCCAGGAGAGACCCATGGCCAGCCTGAGAACCTGCTCCGCCTCCCAGGCTTACTACGGGCGCAAACGGAACGAGGGAAAGGGACACAAACAGGCTCTGCTGGCGTTGGCCCGTCGACGGGCCAACGTCTTGTGGGCCATGATCCGCGACGGAGAGTGCTATCAGGTACTACCAACGGTCACTACGACGGCTTGACATCGTCATTGGGAAGTTCTTTATCTTCTGGCCGCTCCTACGGCGCGGCCAGAAGAAGAACGAGCTATGGGCCTGTGCAGAAATCCAACAAACACCAGGCACCCCGCTACGACGTCGGCAAGACCGTCAAACGCCCCGAGACCCTCAAGGCCATCGGCAAGCCCGGAATCTTGGTAGAAAGAACAAGTTGAGAGCCTGTTTCCGAACCTGCGTGTTGGAAATTGGCCATCTTATGGGTGGTTTAAGTCGTGTGCGCCGGTCGTGCTTCGCCTCGTCTGTCCCGGTGATTGTCAGGCAACTCAGCAGCCCCGGCATGTCTTGTGCGGGGAGCGGGAGGGGAGGAGGTTCGGGGTCTGGCCCTGCGGAGACCTCGCACAGGCCACCGCCTACCGAAGGAACCCGCCATGCCCCCTCGTCACATATCCGGACGCCTCGCGGCCACAGCCGTGCTGCTCGCCGTGCCCGTCCTCGGCTTCGCCGTTGCCTCCCCCGCGGCCGCGGCGGTGTGTGACGGCGTCGAGGTCGTCGCGGTCGGGGGCACCACATGCCTGGACACTCCCGGTGAGAGCGTGTCGGTAACCGGGCAGTACACACTGTTCAACAACACTGACGCTGATGTTGCGGTGGAAATAGACCCCGACGGGCGCGGAGAGCTGGAATTCGCGGTCCTTGTCCTGGGGGCCGCAGTGTTAACGGTGGAGGGTGAGCTAGGCAGGGACGCGGAGGTACGACTTGCCATTGAATAGGGTGGAAGGCATATAGAGCAGTCACGGATCGTCGTAGGTCAGCTTGTGATGTGCCTCTGAGAGCTCCTTCAGTGTGAGATCTCGGACGCATCATTTCCCCGTGGCGGGGAAATGAGTGTGCTCGATCCCAGGCGACTTCGCCGTGGAGGGCTCCCCGTGGAGGGGAACCCTCCACGGCCGTTCAGGGGGTACATCCGAGCTGTCGGCGGCGCTTGAAATGTGAGCCAATTCCGGGCGGGTGAAAATGACCAAGTGGGTGTCCGAGCAATCGATGGTGATGGGGCAGGCGCTTGTTGCGGATAAATCCTCTGGGGAGCCGGGTCGTTGGTGACCTGTCGGGCCCTGGTGGTCCTGCTGTCCGCGCAGGGCCGCCAGTGGCAAAGGTCGCCGAAGTGACGTTCCCCAGCAATCACCGGGTTCGGGATGGGATCCACAGCTGCATTACGGACGACTTCGCCTCCCTGTATCCCGAAGAGAAGGGCTGACGCCGTCCGACGAACAGGGCGGCATGGCACGTGATCAACAACCCGTGCTGCATGGCAATCTGCTTACCAGCAGGATGACTTGGAGCTGGAGGTACACCGCTCGTGGCGGCGAAC
>NZ_JBIAQC010000055.1:1733-4942 GCF_042888685.1 Streptomyces sp. NPDC002779 | reverse complement strand
ACGGTCGTTGCCTCAGAACTAACACAGTGGACGCGAGCAACTGAGGACAAGCCCTCGGCCTATTAGTACCGGTCACCTCCACACCTTACGGTGCTTCCAGATCCGGCCTATCAACCCAGTCGTCTACTGGGAGCCTTAACCCCTCAAGGGGGTGGGAGTCCTCATCTCGAAGCAGGCTTCCCGCTTAGATGCTTTCAGCGGTTATCCCTCCCGAACGTAGCCAACCAGCCATGCCCTTGGCAGGACAACTGGCACACCAGAGGTTCGTCCGTCCCGGTCCTCTCGTACTAGGGACAGCCCTTCTCAAGACTCCTACGCGCACAGCGGATAGGGACCGAACTGTCTCACGACGTTCTAAACCCAGCTCGCGTACCGCTTTAATGGGCGAACAGCCCAACCCTTGGGACCGACTCCAGCCCCAGGATGCGACGAGCCGACATCGAGGTGCCAAACCATCCCGTCGATATGGACTCTTGGGGAAGATCAGCCTGTTATCCCCGGGGTACCTTTTATCCGTTGAGCGACGGCGCTTCCACAAGCCACCGCCGGATCACTAGTCCCGACTTTCGTCCCTGCTCGACCCGTCGGTCTCACAGTCAAGCTCCCTTGTGCACTTACACTCAACACCTGATTGCCAACCAGGCTGAGGGAACCTTTGGGCGCCTCCGTTACTCTTTAGGAGGCAACCGCCCCAGTTAAACTACCCATCAGACACTGTCCCTGATCCGGATCACGGACCCAGGTTAGACATCCAGCACGACCAGACTGGTATTTCAACGACGACTCCCCCTGAACTGGCGTCCAAGGTTCACAGTCTCCCAGCTATCCTACACAAGCCGAACCGAACACCAATATCAAACTGTAGTAAAGGTCCCGGGGTCTTTCCGTCCTGCTGCGCGAAACGAGCATCTTTACTCGTAGTGCAATTTCACCGGGCCTATGGTTGAGACAGTCGAGAAGTCGTTACGCCATTCGTGCAGGTCGGAACTTACCCGACAAGGAATTTCGCTACCTTAGGATGGTTATAGTTACCACCGCCGTTTACTGGCGCTTAAGTTCTCAGCTTCGCCACCCCGAAGAGTGACTAACCGGTCCCCTTAACGTTCCAGCACCGGGCAGGCGTCAGTCCGTATACATCGCCTTACGGCTTCGCACGGACCTGTGTTTTTAGTAAACAGTCGCTTCTCGCTGGTCTCTGCGGCCACCCCCAGCTCAAGGAGCAAGTCCTCTCACCGGATGTGGCCCCCCTTCTCCCGAAGTTACGGGGGCATTTTGCCGAGTTCCTTAACCATAGTTCACCCGAACGCCTCGGTATTCTCTACCTGACCACCTGAGTCGGTTTAGGGTACGGGCCGCCATGAAACTCGCTAGAGGCTTTTCTCGACAGCATAGGATCATCCACTTCACCACAATCGGCTCGGCATCAGGTCTCAGCCACATGTGCGACGGATTTGCCTATCGCACGGCCTACACCCTTACCCCGGGACAACCACCGCCCGGGATGGACTACCTTCCTGCGTCACCCCATCACTCACCTACTACAAGTCTGGTTCGTCGGCTCCACCACTCCCCTTTGCCCGAAGGCTCCGGGGCGGCTTCACGGACTAAGCATCGCTCGGTTCGATGTTTGACGCTTCACAGCGGGTACCGGAATATCAACCGGTTATCCATCGACTACGCCTGTCGGCCTCGCCTTAGGTCCCGACTTACCCTGGGCAGATCAGCTTGACCCAGGAACCCTTAGTCAATCGGCGCACACGTTTCTCACGTGTGTATCGCTACTCATGCCTGCATTCTCACTCGTGAACCGTCCACCACTGCCTTCCGGCGCGGCTTCACCCGGCACACGACGCTCCCCTACCCATCACAGCCGCCGTTGGGCGTATTGCTGCAATGACACGACTTCGGCGGTACGCTTGAGCCCCGCTACATTGTCGGCGCGGAATCACTAGACCAGTGAGCTATTACGCACTCTTTCAAGGGTGGCTGCTTCTAAGCCAACCTCCTGGTTGTCTGTGCGACTCCACATCCTTTCCCACTTAGCGTACGCTTAGGGGCCTTAGTCGATGCTCTGGGCTGTTTCCCTCTCGACCATGGAGCTTATCCCCCACAGTCTCACTGCCGCGCTCTCACTTACCGGCATTCGGAGTTTGGCTAAGGTCAGTAACCCGGTAGGGCCCATCGCCTATCCAGTGCTCTACCTCCGGCAAGAAACACACGACGCTGCACCTAAATGCATTTCGGGGAGAACCAGCTATCACGGAGTTTGATTGGCCTTTCACCCCTAACCACAGGTCATCCCCCAGGTTTTCAACCCTGGTGGGTTCGGTCCTCCACGAAGTCTTACCTCCGCTTCAACCTGCCCATGGCTAGATCACTCCGCTTCGGGTCTTGAGCGCGCTACTAAACCGCCCTATTCGGACTCGCTTTCGCTACGGCTTCCCCACACGGGTTAACCTCGCAACACACCGCAAACTCGCAGGCTCATTCTTCAAAAGGCACGCAGTCACGAGACACCAAGCAAGCTTGATGTCCGACGCTCCCACGGCTTGTAGGCACACGGTTTCAGGTACTATTTCACTCCGCTCCCGCGGTACTTTTCACCATTCCCTCACGGTACTATCCGCTATCGGTCACCAGGGAATATTTAGGCTTAGCGGGTGGTCCCGCCAGATTCACACGGGATTTCTCGGGCCCCGTGCTACTTGGGTGTCTCTCAAACGAGCCGCTGATGTTTCGACTACGGGGGTCTTACCCTCTACGCCGGACCTTTCGCATGTCCTTCGCCTACATCAACGGTTTCTGACTCGCCTCACAGCCGGCAGACTGTGAAAGAGAGATCCCACAACCCCGCATACGCAACCCCTGCCGGGTCTCACACGTATACGGTTTGGCCTCATCCGGTTTCGCTCGCCACTACTCCCGGAATCACGGTTGTTTTCTCTTCCTGCGGGTACTGAGATGTTTCACTTCCCCGCGTTCCCTCCACATACCCTATGTGTTCAGGTATGGGTGACAGCCCATGACGACTGCCGGGTTTCCCCATTCGGAAACCCCCGGATCAAAGCCTGGTTGACGACTCCCCGGGGACTATCGTGGCCTCCCACGTCCTTCATCGGTTCCTGGTGCCAAGGCATCCACCGTGCGCCCTTAAAAACTTGGCCACAGATGCTCGCGTCCACTGTGCAGTTCTCAAACAACGACCAGCC
>NZ_JBIAQC010000054.1:0-5935 GCF_042888685.1 Streptomyces sp. NPDC002779 | reverse complement strand
CGGACAACGTGATCGCCACAGCAGAAGGCCCCGAATGCGACATGACAACAGGGTACTTACTAACCAACAGGATTTCTGGCGCATGACACTAGCAGCCGAAGAGGGTGTGCGATGAGCCGGACCATGACTGTGGGACAGGCCGCCGAGGCATCGGCGCCACTCGCCGGGCAGTGCGATTGTACGAGGAGCGCGGCCTGCTGAGGTCGGTCCCGCGCACCGACGCCGGTTACCGCCTCTACGACCAGGACAACGTCGACACACTCACCTTCATCCGCAGGGCCCGGGCCCTCCCCCTCGACGACATCGGAACCATCCTCGCCCTGCGCCGCAGTGGCACCACCCCGTGCACGGCGGTGCGCGACATGGCGGACGCCCGTATCAGTGAGATCGACCGGGCCATCACTGACCTGCGGGCGCTGCGCGCGACCCTGGTGGCGGCACGCGAGGACGCGGTGGCCTCCGGGTCGGAGCCGGAGGCCGACGGCGTCTGTCCCGTCATCGAGTGTCACGCGCGCTGAGCGCCAGGCTAGTGGCTGCCGGCGAGTTCGCCGCTGAGTTTGCCGTGGAGGTGGGCGCTGGGGTCGTTCAGGCCGACGATCTCGACGGTCTTACCGCGCTGGGCGTACTTGCTCTCGATGGCGTCGAGGGCTGCGACGGAGGAGGCGTCCCAGATGTGCGCCGCGCTCAGGTCGATGATGACCTTGCCGGGGTCGCCCGCGTAGTCGAACTGGCCGACGAGGTCGTTGGACGAGGCGAAGAACAGCTCGCCGGTGACCCGGTAGAGGACCGTCCCACCGTCGGGGTCGGTGACGGCGGTGACCTCGGCGAGGTGGGCGACGCGCTTGGCGAAGATGACCATGGCGGTGATCGAGCCGACAACGACGCCGATGGCCAGGTTGTGGGTGGCGACCACGCACACGACGGTGACGAGCATGACGGTGATCTCGCCGGCGGGCATTCGCTTGAGGGTCTTGGGTGCGAGGGAGTGCCAATCGAAGGTCGCGAACGACACCATGATCATGACGGCGACGAGCGCGGCCATGGGGATGTCGGAGACGATCGGGCCGAAGACGATGCAGAGCACCATCAAGAAGGCCCCCGCCAGGAACGTCGACAGACGGGTGCGCGCGCCGGAGACCTTCACGTTGATCATCGTCTGGCCGATCATCGCGCAGCCGCCCATGCCGCCGAAGAAACCGGTGACGATGTTGGCGATGCCCTGGCCGATCGACTCGCGGGTCTTGTTCGAGTGGGTGTCGGTGATGTCATCGACGAGCTTGGCCGTCATCAGCGATTCCATCAGCCCGACCAGCGCCATCGCGAAGGCGTACGGGGCGATCGTCGTCAGGGTGTCCATGGTGAACGGCACGTCGGGCAGGCCCGGCACGGGGAGGGAGGACGGCAGTTCGCCCTTGTCGCCGACGGTTGGCACCGCGATGGCCGCACCGACGGTGATGACGGTGAGGATCACGATGGAGACGAGCGGTGCGGGGATCACGGTTGTGATCTTCGGGAAGAACAGCATGAGCGCGAGGCCGCCGATGATCAGCGGATACACAGCCCAAGGGACGTTCCGCATCTCCGGCACCTGGGCCATGAAGATCAGGATGGCGAGGGAGTTGACGAAGCCGACCATCACCGAGCGCGGGATGAACCGCATCAGCTTTGCCACCCCGAGCGCTCCGAGGACGACCTGGAAGACGCCGGCGAGGATGACGGCGGCGATCAGGTAGCCGAGGCCGTGCTCTCGGTTGAGCGGGGCGATGACGAGGGCGATGGCACCGGTGGCGGCAGAGATCATCGCTCGGCGTCCGCCGACGACGGAGATGACGACGGCCATGGTGAAGGAGGCGAACAGGCCGACCGCAGGATCGACACCAGCGATGATCGAGAAGGAGATCGCCTCGGGGATCAGCGCCAGGGCGACAACCAGGCCCGCGAGGACCTCGGTGCGCCAGACCTTCGGATCGGTCAGCCAGTTGGGCTTCAGGCCGCGCAGGCGCGCGGCCGGGGACACAGCGGTAGCGGAAGACAAGAGTTCAGGAACCTGTCGTGCTCGGGCACACCCTGCGGCAGCCAGGGACATGCGGGAGGACGCGGAGGGGCCGGGCCGACACCCCGCGGACGGCCCCGTCAGCGCGGAGCCGGAAGACCAGAGGGAACGGAGCAGGCAGGCGCGAGGGCGCCGGGCTCACATTCGGGGGCGAAGCGTCACGGCGGGCAGGCGGCGGCACCGGGCGTCATGGGCTCGCGCACGCGTCTCTCCTGCAACAATCAGAACTTCGCCGGGGGCGGCATCGGCCCCGACACGGCACTGGTGAAGCAGCGGTGCGCCGCTCCAGCATCAGCAACTCTACCCTAACGTTAGAGTAGGCATTGGCGGGTCCCGGCCGGGGCGACCACTGTGACGGAAAGGCCAGGAGCGGGGACGTGGACGGCAGGCACATGCAGATCGGCGAGGTCGCCGCGCGCACCGAGCTGTCCCTACGCACCATCCGGCACTACGAGGAGACCGGCCTGGTCGTCCCCTCCGCACGCTCTCAGGGGGGCTTCCGCCTCTACACCGAGAACGACGTTGCCCGCCTCATGGTCATCCGCCGGATGAAGCCGCTCGGCTTCACCCTGGACCAGATGCGCGACCTGCTGGATGCCACCGACCGCCTCGACGCCGGCGGTGAACTCGGCCCGGACGAGCGCGAGGCGCTTCTGGAGCGCGTGCGCGAGTACGAGAAGGCCGCAGCCGAGCAGGTGGAGAAGCTGCGGATCCAGCTCGCCCGCGCCGAGGACTTCGCCGCCACGCTCCGCGCACGGCTGCCCGAGAGCGAGTCGGCCCGTACCTGATCGCCGGGCGCCGGCAGAACCCGCCCTTACCCCTGCCTTCGGTCTCGGCGGCCGAGTCCGGCCACGGCAGCCCTCCTCCGAATCCGCACGTGGGCATCGCGAAGGAAGTGGCTCAGGGGTGGCACCGGCGCATTCGCGACGAGGCGTGCGCTCCTACGGCTTTTCGCCATTCATTCCCAGGACTCCTGTCTAGTGAGTCCGGCAGCATTTCCGCAGGTGAGCGCCGCGTAGGCTGCTGCAGCTCGTAGGGTCCGAGCCACTGCGGCGCGGACGGCAGAGCAGCTGAGGAGCCTGTCCGTCGAGGTCAGCAGTTCAGGCTCCACGACCCGGGGGCCGCGAGGCCGAGTGACACACGTGGCTTGATGGCGGTCCGGCCAAGGACAGCACCGTGATGATCCATCAATTCCTGTCAGTGGCCGCTGCTACACCAATCTCAGGGACGAGCCGCGCCAGTGGCTCACCGACGGGAGGGAACAGCATGCCGAACATTCCGGACGGGTTCCATTATGTGCGTGGACACATCCGCCGTAACCCGAAACCGCGCAGCGCGAAGCGGATGAGCGGCTGGATGATCGCCGGACTGCTGGCCGGCGACTGGTTATGGGGGCAGGTGTTCGGGTTCGGTGAGGCGGCCTCCACGACGCCGCCCGCAGCTCCGCAGCCCGCCGCCTCCACTCCGGCCAGCCGCTGATGACGCGCACGCGGTGGCAGGTGCGCCGCCCACGCGGCGCCGCGGAGGTCCTCTCGGCGCTGGTCGTGGCCCTGGCCGTCGTGGTGCTGGCCATCCGGATGGCCGCTGCGACCGCCGCGAGGACGCGTGGCCGTTCGTAGTGGCCGTCACTCTGCTGGCGTCCGCTCTTGGGTCCTGCCGGATCGTGCCGAGCGTGCGTCGGCACCGACTCGACGCCGGACGGCTGGCCACGTTGCGGATCACCCTGGCCGAACTTGACTCCATGGACGACCGGCAGTTCGAGCACGCGTTACGAGACCTCCTGGTCCGCGACGGCTGGCCGGCCCGCCGTGTGGGCGGTAGCGGTGACCAGGCCGCCGACGTCATGGGCGACCATCGCCAGCGAGGTCGAATCGTCGTACAGGCCAAGCACACTCGCGTCGGCGGGAAGGTGGGGTCGTCGGTGATGTACGCGGTGCAAGGGACAGCTGGCCCGGCCCATAAAGCCGAGCACGCAGTCGTCATTACCAACGGGTCCTTCACCCGCGACGCCAAGGCGTGGGGCGACCGGCACGGTGTCCATTGGGTCGACCGAGAAAGCTCCGGCGCTGGGCCGAAAGCGGCGCCGCCCTGCATGAACTCCTCGGGTTGTCCCCGCGCTCCCGCGCAAGCCGATTCAAGCGCGCGACCTGACCAACCGGCTCGCTGACCGCCGTCCGATACGTCTGGGGGTGTGGTGTTCGACGAAGACGGGTCACTCGACCCAACGCTGAAATTCCTCCTATACGCGGTCCTCGCGCTGGCCATCGGCAAGATGCTGTGGCAGTGGCTCACCGAAGACGTCAGCCGGTGGATCACCGTAGACCTGTGGAACCTGATCGCAGATCACCCATGGTGGACCGGGCTGATCGCGGTCGGCGCACCGGCCGTGCTCATACTGGTCGGCAAGCTCCTGTCGTTCTTCTTCGGCACCCACAATTACGTCGGCCCGGACGACGCGTTCGTCGCACCATCAGACGGTGATCCCGACCCGGACGTGCTGACTTTCAAGATGAAGCAGCTCTCCTCGATGAGCGCCACGGGGTTCGAGCAGGCATGCACCGATCTCCTGGCCCGTGACGGGTTCCTGGGTCCCCGCCGGGTCGGCGGCGCCGGTGACCTCGGCGTTGACGTCACCGCCCACGACCCCGAAGGCCGCCTACTGATCGTCCAGTGCAAGCAGTACACCAACCCGGTCGGGTCAGGCCACGTGCAGAAGTTCAACGGCACAGCCCGCCCGCACCACGGAGCCGACCTCCCGATCATGATCGCCCTCAATGGCTTCACCGAACCGGCCATCAAGTTCGCCCAGCACCACCGGCTCATCCTCATGGGCCGTTCCGAGCTGAAGGCATGGGCCCACGGCCGGCATCTGTACGACGTCCTCGGCATCCAGAGCACAACGCAGTGACTGCTGGTCCCGCAAGCTGGAAGGCTTGGCCATCCACCTCGGCGGCAGTATGCCCTTCCTCACAGGACCGGACGTGGATGGCAACACGATGGGCTACTGCAACTCGACACGTCCGACGTCGTCGACCGCCATGTAAAGCGACACGACCTGCGGGGGACACGGTCTCTGCGGAAACAAACCTGTTCCGGTCCCTCACGATGAGCACGACCGCCTTCGGGGTGGTCCTGGGACTCGGGGCGCTGGGCGCGGCGGCCGGGGCTCTGGCGGCCCCGTCACTCGCGGCGCGGTACGGGCCCGGGCTGATGATGCTCACCGCGCTCGCGATCATCCCGCTCACCCAGCTTCCTCTGCTCCTCGCCTCCCCGGGCCTGGTCTGGCAGTTCTCCATCGGCATCGCTCTGTTCCTTCAGCTGGCATGCGCCGGGGCCGCGGGGACGACCCAGCGCACCATTCGCCAGGTCATCACCGCCGACGGCATGCAGGCCCGGATGCAGGCCGTGCCTACCTGGCTCACCTCCGGCGGGCGGCCGGTGGCCGCGCTCCTCGCCGGCGGGCTCGGCACCTGGATCGGTGTGCGCCCCACCCTGATCGTCGGCACCTGCCTGCTCGTCGTCCCCGTCGTGGTCCTCTACCGCTCCCCGCTGCGCAGCCTGCTGTACATGCCTGGCGCACCCACCGTGGCTCCGCCTTCAACCGAGGCCATCACACCCCCGACCCCGCGGCCGATCGTCCCTCATCCCGCAGTCGCCGTGGATGTGCGGCACGACCGCTCTTCGGAAGACGGGCCGTGAGCACAACCCGGACACGGCCCGTCCGCCCCACACCTACCCCCTGCCCTCCAACGCTCGAGGTGATCACGTGCCGCCCTCCCGTCTCATCGGTGTGTCCAGTCAACGGCTGATCTTGGTTGTTGAGGGTCAGTGGCTGGTGGGGGTGAGTCGGCCTTCGAAGGCGATCTGGAACGCGTTCAGCGG
>NZ_JBIAQC010000053.1:0-6155 GCF_042888685.1 Streptomyces sp. NPDC002779 | reverse complement strand
CGAGCAGGCGACAGCCGAACCAACGAATCTGAACACCCATCAACCCCTGCTGACCAGCTGATCAGCACCTCCCGCATGACGGGGGAACCTCAGGGAGATTGCGCAACACGGCGTGGCCCTTACCTGGTTCGTGGGCGCTACGTTCGACGGCAAGACCGTTCGCGCTGTTCTGCGACCCGGGCCGGTGGACTGGTGAGCGCCGCGGCTAAAGCAACGCCGACCGCCGCCGAGATTATGCAGCACCTGGTCCAGTCCGCAGACTCTCCACACGCTCCAGCCGCCGACATGGCCGACCTGGCCGAGATGATCCGCATCCTCCTGGCGGTAGAGGCACGGCGCGACACCCGCGTCCGCCTGGGCGGCAGTCTTTTCGATGTCGTCATCACCAGCTCCGGTCTTCAGGCGCGCGGCGCCGTTGCCCTCATGGACGAGCTTCAGGGCGGATGCGGGCCCGTCATCGCGGACCCCGCCAGCGGCTGGTTGTACTGGCTCGTCCCACCAGGCTCCTCCGAACGGTGGGAGCCGCATTCACACGCCGTATGCCTGGGCTCGCCCCACACGATCACGCTGCCGTCCCTGAACAGGACTGTTCCCCCAGGCCTGTACTGGTTGCGGCCGTCCGCCAGCGACCGGCTCGTCCCGCCCGGGCCGCTCCGCGAGGCCCTGGCGCAGCTGCGGCCCGAGCCGACACCGCACGCCGCGCTCGCTGCACTGCTTGGCATCGCCACCTAAGACTGCGTGCTAGCCGGGTGGCGCCGACGAGCACGATCAAACGAACCGACGCCGGAGCGCCGGCGCATACCTCGCCAGTGACCCCGGCGAAGGGCGCAATCCCGAGGCCCACGGCCCGACGAGACCCACTGCGCTGTCAACCACCCTCGACGTCCGGACGACAGCAGCACCCGAACGACACCCGAGAGTGCCAAGAGAGAAGGAAGCTGCGCGTGTTTATAGACATCCCTGGCGAACTCAAAGCCGTTCTGATCGACCGCCTTCTCCCGCCCTGGGAGCTGGACGGTTCGTTCCTAGCGCAATCCACCATTGCCGAGTACCGGACCGAACTGACGGCCACCCCACGGTTCGAGGAGACCGCCGCGACGCTACGCAACGCGCTGACCGCAGAGGGCGGCGGATACGCCGTGCTGCGCCTTGGAAACCTCGCCAAGGCGCTGGGAACCAACGACGACCGGTTCCTGCGGCTGGCGACGGCTTTCGCTGCCGAGGTAGCCGTCCCCTTCTCGCCCTTCCCACGGTGGCCCCTCTGGAAAGACATCGGGGTCAAGGTCGACAAGGACCCCGGCAAGTCCAGCGGCATTGGGTACAACGCCTTCCACATGGACCTGGTGAACGGAACCTTGCCCCCGGACTACACCACGCTCCTGTGCGTCCGCCGTGACCCGCTCGGCGGCGGCCCCAGCATCCTCTCCGACGCCCATGCGGCGGTGGCGCGGCTGTCGGAGAACAGCCGCGCCCTGCTGGCCGAGTCGGCCTACCACTACGGGACCTTCTTCGACCTGTTCGGCGTGGGCGAGGAGTACAAGCCGTTCCCGATCCTGGACTGCTCCGCCCCGGGCGAAGGGTTCGTCCGGTTCACCGCCAAGATGCTGGAGCGGTCCCGGCTTGGCCGGGCGCACGCCGACGCCGCCAGGGAACTCGCCGAGGAACTGGTGCGGGGCCAGGTCTTGTTCATGCTCCAGCGCGGGGACTACCTCATCGTGAACCAGCGCTGCTTCTTGCACGGTCGGGAGGCTCTCCACAGCGGTCAGGAGACCGTCCCGGTCGCCGCCAGGCGGCTGCTCCTGCAGTTGTTCCTGCGCGCGCCAGCTGGCGGCGGCTCGGCTTCGTAGCCGGTCGACGGCACCGGTGACCTACCGAGACCCCGGGGCCAGTCCCCGCGCACGCGGCACGGCCACGAGGCGGGGCCCGGTCGGGTACTCCCGGAAAGAGTCGCGCACCGGGTTCCCGGGGCGCGTGCACGTACTTAGATGCGCGAGTTGCGCAGCGACTGCCACACAGCGCCGGCCAGTGCCTGCGTTGACCGCGCGACCGACAGCTGCTCGTGCTCGCGGTACAGGGCCCAGTTGTATTGCACGAGCGACAGCTTGTTGGAGGACAGCGATCCCGCCTGGTGGGCCCGGTACACCGCCAGCGGCTCAGCCAGGCCCCGGGCGTCAGCACCGTCCCGCATGATCGACAGCCACAGGGCGTAGTCCTGGCGCTTGCGCATCTCCGGCATGAGCCTCGTGCCCAGGACGTTGCGGTCGTACATGGCTGTCAAGGCGCCGATGTAGTCCCGGCGCAGCATCGCGCGGTAGTTCACGTGCTCCCGCGCACGGACTACCCGCCCGTTCGGGACCCAGTCGGTGCTCTCGCCGTCGTAGTCGGCGTTCATCTTGAAGTACGAGGTGAACGTCAGCGGCGCATCACCTTCCGCAGCGAAGGCGAGCTGCTTCTCGGTCTTCTCCGGAAGCCACATGTCATCGGAGTCAAGGAATGCGACGTAGTCCCCTCGGGCCCTCTCGATTGCGAGGTTGCGTGCCCGGCCGGCGCCGCCCCGCTCGGGTGCCGATTCCGGTAGGACGCGCTTGTCCTGCCGAGCGAACTCCATGAGCAGGTCCATGGAGCCGTCGGAGGACTGGTCGTCGGTGACCAGCAGCTCCAGGTCGCTGTGGGTCTGCGTGAGCACCGACCGGACGGCTGCGCCGAGGGTGGCTGCCGAGTTGTAAACGGGCATCACGACCGACACCAAGGGCACAGTGCTTCTCCTTGCCAGATCAGGAACGACGGTCCATTCAAGCACCGCAATGGAGTAGGAGCTGCCATGCAGATAGTCATCGCTGGTCAGGGCTATGTAGGGCTTCCCCTGGCCGTACGCGCCGCCGAGGTGGGCCACTGTGTCGTCGGTTACGACGTGGACCTACACCGGGTCCAGCAGCTTGCCGCCGGCCAGTCCTACGTGAGGGACGTGGACTCCTCGCGGCTGCGCGCTGTACTGGACTCCGGGGCCTACACCGCGACCGCCGACACTGCCGCGCTGGCCAGCTTCGACATCGCGGTGATTACCGTACCGACCCCGCTTCGGGACGGAGTGCCCGACCTGACCTACATCGAGTCCTGCGCCCGGACACTGGGCGAGCACCTTCGACCCGGTGCGACGGTGGTCCTGGAGTCCACGAGCTATCCGGGAACCACCGACCAACTGCTGCTGCCGATCCTTGAAGAGGTGTCGGGCCTCAAAGCTCGAGTGGACTTCCTGGCCGGATTCAGTCCCGAGCGGATCGGAAACAAGCGCTGGTCGTTCGATACGCCGAAGTTGGTATCCGGAATCGACGCCAAATCACTCGACGTGATCAAGGGCTTCTACGACGGGATCTTCCAGACCACGGTTCCGGTGTCCGGGACGAAGGTCGCCGAGCTTGCCAAGCTGCTGGAGAACACCTTCCGGTTCGTCAACATCTCCTTGATCAACGAGATGGCGATGCTGGCCGCTTCCCTCGGCGTGAACATCTGGGAGGCGATCGACGCCGCCGCGACCAAGCCGTTCGGATTCACGCGGTTCACCCCGGGGCCGGGCGTCGGCGGGCACTGTCTGCCCGTCGACCCGATGTTCCTTTCGTGGAAGGCTCAGCAGGAGCTCGGCGTCCCGTTCCGGTTCGCAGAACTCGCCGCCGACGTGAACCGGCGTATGCCTGACTACGTCGTCCGGCGTCTCGTGGAAGCGCTCGACAAGCGCGGCATGCCCGTCAGGGGATCTCGGATTCTGCTGCTCGGCCTGACCTATAAGTACAACGCCACCGACCTTCGCAATTCCCCTTCGGCGCGCGTCGCTGAACTTCTGCTCGACCTCGGCGCCGAGGTCCGTGGCGCCGAGCCCAACCTCCCGGACGGTGACGCCATCGAGCTGCACGTGCCCCGGGTCGATGCGAACCCGGACGAGGTAGCCGCCGCTGATGCAGTGGTTCTTCTCATGGACCACCCACAATTCGACCTCCCAATGATCGGCAAATGCGCAACCTATGTTCTCGACTGCCGAAACCGTCTTTCCGGTCCGAGCGTCGAGACGCTTTAGCCTTTCGAAATCTCCGACCTCTCCACAATCCCCTATGCCCGGGAGTTGTCTTGCGCGACGAATGGGAGCACGCCCACACCGACTACACAATGCCAGCGCGGCGCCGAATTCCTGCCTCGCTGACCGAAAGTGAGAGTGACTGGCGTCGTCACCTGGAATACTCAACCCCGAATGGCTGGCTGATTCGGCACAACGCCATGACCGAAGCGCTCGTCAGCGGAAACCCGATGTACCTGCTGCACACCACCAAGGACATCGACGCCATCCGCGCCAGCGGAGAGGTGCACGTCTCCACCGGATGCCTGGTCGGGGCCCTGTACTGCTCGCCTCTCGCTCGTCAGCGCGGAGGGCTGCGCCCGCACAACCTTGGCGCCTACCTTATGCAGACGAAGCCCAGCACCACGCCCATGGTCTTCGAGGTCACCCCGGACGCCCCGATCCCACCCAAGGGCATCGACTACCTGCATCTCGGTGCAATCCACCTGCGTATCTTCGACCGCTACCAGAACTTTCTCACTCCGGCCGAGAACGACCAGCTCGACCGCGCCGTGCTGACCGGGCTGCGCGGTGCGGCCGCGTTCCTCGACGTTGCCCTGCGCAACGCCGCCGACCATGCCACTCCGGCACCCGAGTTCATCGACCGCCTGTCCGACGCCGTGGCCTACGTACCGTTCCTCGGGTACCTGTACTTCGAGGTGCTGTCCGAGTACCTGATGCTCCACTCCGCCACTTCGGAGACCAAGAGCTACGCCCAAGAGGGAGAGCTGAACAACTGGCTCTGCAAGCGACTCGCCTTCGCGGCAGTGGACGGCATGGGCCAGTTGTTCGACCTGGCCCGCTTTGCACCGCGCAATGACCGGCTCGTCCAGCTCATCGAAGGCATGGAACCGGCTCTGAGCTCGGGAGTCACCGAATACGTCCGGCGACGACTGTCCCACCTGTTCGCCAGGACCGCGCTGCACCCGTCCCAGGACGCGGGGGCGGTCACCTTCTGGGGCGCTGATCTCAGAACGCTCCGTAAGGTGGCGCCTGGGCTGATCGGTCAGATGATCTTCCGCGAGATGCGGTACCTGCCTCGCTACCAGCAGCTCTACCACTGCTTCGAGAAAGCCAAGGCGCTTGAGGTGTGGAACTACTGGAATAGCGAGGGAATACCTACCCCCTTCAACGGAATCCTCCCCAAGGGGGAGATAGGGGTGAATCCCGTTTACCCCAGATCGAAAGTCCGGGTATGGACCTCAGAGCTGGACAGCAAGGGCTGCTTGCATCCGGACGAGAAAATCAAAGCCGTCTTCACGCCTCATCTGGCGTCGTGGTGGGCGCCTCCCCGTCAACGCGCCACGCAGAACCCAACCGACGGCTCACGTGTCGGGCTAGCTCTGGAAGCCCCGATCCTCACCCAGCGGTTATCGGCGAACGGAGTTTCCTCATGACCGCCAAATTCCTGAACATCCTAACTGAACCTCTTTCATCCTCCGTATCCGCAGATCAGGAGGGCGTGGACGGCGGCGACGATGCGTCCGATGCGGTTAGTCGAACATCGGGCTCGACGAAGGAGGCGCCAGGTTTTCAGCTGTGCGAAGGCGCGTTCGCCAGGGGCGCGGAGTCGGGCGTGGTCCCGGTTGTACTGCTGGTAGTGCTCGGGCAGTTCGTGGTGGCGGTAGTAGGGAGTGCGGACAGTGGCGCCGGCGCCCTGGTAGGCGCGGTCGGCCAGGACGAGGATCTGTCGCGTGTGGCAGTTCTCGATCACGCCGTGAGCACGGGCGGCGGTCAGGTCGTGAGTGCGTCCGGGCAAGGCCCGCGAGAACCACAGGGGTGTGCCGTCGGGTGCAGCAACGACCTGCACGTTCATACCGTGCTTCCTATGCTTCTGGGAGTAGTACGGCTCGTCCGCGGCGACCCGGTCGGTGGGGATCAGAGTGCCGTCCAGGATCACGAAGCCGTCCTCGCCGCGGCCGGTCAGGGCCTCGCGCAGACCGGGCGCCCAGGCGGCGAGGACATCGACCGTCTCGTCCACGTACCGCCAGGCCGTCGCTTCGGAGACGCCGAACCCTGCGCTGAGCTGGGCGAGCATCTCGTTCTTGCG
>NZ_JBIAQC010000052.1:0-6269 GCF_042888685.1 Streptomyces sp. NPDC002779 | reverse complement strand
GCCCCAACGAATACGAACACCGACACCACACCCCTAAACTCACACTCGCCGCGTCATCAATAACCGCGTGCCCACCTTCACGGGGGAAGGCCCCAGTTGTTCGTCGGTGCGTGGTTGCGCAGCAGCGCCGACGACACCACGAGTGCGCAGGCCCGGCTTGCGCAGGCGATGGCCCCGAACGTCGAACTGCCCGACACCGCCGCTAGTGCGCAGCAGGCGCCGGATGCGGTGACGGCGGTGCGCAGCGCGCGACGCGCCGGCGGGGCGTGGTCGGTGACCGTGGCTGCGCAATACCCGCACGGGCCTATCGGCCATTGAGCGGGGTGCGGCGCACGGCGCAGTACTGGTGGCAGCTCGGCCGTACCTACGGCGAAGTCGTCGTGCGACGCAAGCGGTGATCCGTTACGACCGCCGTGCACAGCACGATGGGTACCGAGACGGCGGGCACGCTCCCCCACGGGATGCCGATCCACACCGCCGACAGGCCCACCCCGAAACAAACCGCGGCGATGGTGATGAGCAGCCGCTTGCCGTACGGGTGCCAGGTGAAGGGCTCGTGGTCACGTGGCCTGACCAGGCGTACCGCGCCGAATACGAAGAGTTGCGCCGCGACGAGCGCGGCGATCATGCCGAAAGCGGCGTTCATCTGGACCTCGTCACGGGGCGCCTCGGAGGTGTTCTGCCGTACGCCGTCCTTGCGGAGCACCACGATGTCGCGCCGCCAAGCGGTGGCCGTGACCTGGTCGCCGGACTTGAGCCGCTCCAGGAGCGGCCCCGGGTCGCCGAAGAACACGGTTCCCCGCCAGGAGCCCTGGTCCGTCAGGGTCGCCTCGTAGGAGGAGCTCTTCCCGCCGGTCTCGTTCACCGTCTTCTCGACGGTGAGGCGCCAGGTGCTCAGGCAGTCCGTCTGCTCCTGCTCGATGTCGCGGGCGGAGCACGGCTCGGCCGCCCGGTAGTCCTGGTAGCGGCTCTGGTCGGAGGGCAGCCACCAGCTGAACACCACATAGGAGGCTGCCGCCGGTATCAGGGACAGCAGGATCAGCAGCACACCCATCAACCGCACCCGGTCCAGCGACCGCCGGCCGGCACCGTCCCCGTCCGGCACCCCGCCCGTGCTGCGCGGCGTCGCCCACGCATGTGCTGTCATCGCCCACCTCCTGCGCACCATCATCCAGCAGCCCCAAAGCGGCAAACAACGAGGTCGGACGGCAGTGGGCAAGAGGCGCCGGCTTCCGTATCCCGGCAAACCCAGCCGCAATGCGGGGCAAAGGAGAGCCCGATCCCAGTCGCGATCGAAACCTCCCGTGGCCTGCTGGTCGCGGTTCGGCGCACCGGCAAGCGGAAAGGTCTTCGCGATCAACCCGATGGCCGCGGCCCGCTACCGACCGCCACGCGGTCTCCCGCAAGACCGATCGGCCCAGCACGGGAGCGCGCCCTCAAACCCGGATGCTTCCGGAGCACACCATCGGATGATCGCCATGCGAAGGCGCTCCGGTCAGTCCCCAGGTGGCGGGACGATTTCCGTGCCGCTGACAGCAGGGCGGCACCGACAGGGAACGGAGTGCTCTCCATGGCTGACGCGCTGAAGTACGGCGACCGGATCCACCTGCAGAACGGCTACAACGACTGGAGCGGCGGCTACCTGGACACCAATGGCCGCACTCCCTCCACGGGCAGCGTCTACGCCGTCTCCACCGCCGACACCCCCACCCGCGGCAACGGCACTGGAAGCTGGGAAGTGCTGTCGGCAGAGAACAAGGCGGCCGGCACGGCGGTGACCAGCGGCGACCTGATCACCCTGCGCAACTGCTACCACCTGGAACTGAGCTACCTCGACACCAATGGCAGCCCCACCGCCGTACAGACGAAGAGGCACTCTCCACGGCGGACACCTTCGCCGACGAGCACTCCCTGAACACCCAGCGGTACTACAACTGGGCATGCTGGCTGTACGGATCGGATCCGAAGGGGTTCGGCTCCATCGTGAATGACGAGGTCCTGCCCGAGAGCCGACGGGAACGCTGCCCGGCAGAATATGAGCAAATTCGCAGGTCTTGGACCACTCTCCTCGACCCGTACCTGAAATGACGTTCTCCTTCCCGGCGGCCTTACCTCCGGGGAGACATCACCTTCTCCGGCAACCAGCGCGGTACCCCGCGGCCTACACGGACGCGAAGGACAACCGGGCGGTGTGTCCGTGACCTCCTCTCGGCAGCTACGACGACCAAGGACGCTTTCAGTACGTCGGCCGCACCACCACCCTCGCCCAGGCAGCAGGTGCTGCCGTCGCCGGCCTGCTCGCTCGAGGGCGGCGCTGTCATCCGTGGACAGGCTGGTCGTTCTCCGCCGGGTGGGGCAGCCAGGAGAAAGTGAACGTCACATTGGTGGACCCCGAACTGGTGGTGGAAGTCGGCGTCGACGTCGCCCGCGATGCCTCCGGCCGGTGGCGACATCCCGCACGCTGGCACCGAGCACGCCCCGACCTCTCCCCCGCCGATGTACCCCGCCTGACGTCACCGCCCCACTGACGGCGGCACGGCGCGGCGCCTCCGCCGACGCACAACACGGGAAAGCGCGCCCGATTGTCGGCCGCGTCCCCGCCTATCATCCCGCCCTCCCATTCGGAATAACGGGAGACCGATGATCAGACCGGCCCCAAGGCGTTCCTCGCCGGGACCGGCGCGGCTGCGGTCTGCACGGCCGGGCTGCATGCCCTGATCGAGTAACCGACGTCAGTCCGGGCAGGTCACACCCTGCCCGGCCCCAATCGGGGAGGTAGGGCCGGGCCGTGGGCGTTGGCTGCCTGGAGGGACCAGAGGCTGACCACGTGATCGTGCTGCCCTTCCCAACTGGCCACGGCACTGGTCATCCTGGGCATTCACCGCGGTCGTCTCCGTCGTCGGCCCAGAACCGTACCGGCAGGCGCACCCGTAGCGCAGGTCCGATCGGGTGACGAAGAGCGTCCACTTCCCGGGGTGCTGGCCGATGCGGTGTGTCGCGGCACATGGGACTCCTAGGGTCCCCGGTATGAGCATCCCCACGGAACTGATGGGCAGCATCCCCCGACCTGGGTACCTGCTGGACGGCATGGCCGAGCACGCCGGCGGCCGGCTCGACCTCGCCGGCCTGACACAACTGCAGCAGCGGGCGGTCACCGAGACCATCAGCCGACTGGAGGCCACGGGCAGCCCCGTCGTTGTGGACGGGGACCAGTCCAAGCCCAGCGCGTACACCTATCCGCTGACCGGACTCGACAACCTGGCTCCGGCCGGCGTCACCATCCCCTACGCCGACGGACACACCCGGCAGCTTCCCCGGCTGGTCTCCGGACCGTTCCAGTACGGAACCTCCGCGCAGACCTACCTGCGCGCCGCGCTCAAGGTCGCCAGCCGACCGGTCAAGCAGACAGTCGTGGCGCCCTCCTGCCTCAGCCTCCTCTACCCCGCCGGCTCCATCTCCGGATACTCCCGTGAAACCTTCCTGAGCGACCTGGCCGACGAGAGCGAGAAGGAGATCCGCGGCTGCCTCGCCGCAGGCGCCGCCTCCGTCCAGCTCGACTACGGCCATGGGCGGCTGTCCCTCAAGCTGTCACCCAGCGGGGAAGTACTGCGCGACTTCATCGCGCTCGACAACGAGGTCCTCAGCCGGTTCAGCGCGGCCGACCGAGCCAAAATCGGAGTGCACACCCACCCGGGTGCAGACCAGGACTCCGCTCACAGCCTGGGCGTCGACTACACGGAACTGCTTCCCGAGTTTTTCCGGTTGAAGGCCGGCACCTTCTACCTCCAGATGGCGAGCGAGCCCGAGCCGGAGCGGGCACTCAAAGTCGCCCGCGACTACTCAACCGATGAACAGCGGCTGTTTATCGGCGTGATCGATCCGATCGACCCCCGGGTGGAGAGCGCTGAGGAGGTGTCGGAGCGGGTACTGGAAGCGGCCTCGTACATCCCCGTTCAGCGACTGGGCACCTGCGACGACGCCGGGTTCGCGCCGTACGCCGACGACACCTCCACCTCCCGCGAGATCGCCTTCGCCAAAATCGAAGCACGCGTCAGGGGAACCCGTATGGCCGCCGAGATGCTCGGCCTGTAACCCACATCCTTCACCCCGCCGTGAAGGCACCCCACTCCCCGCCCCCAGGGGCGGGGAGTTCCTGCCATGCTGAAGTCAGCGCCGCGGCACTGCACAAGCTGATCCGCTGACCGAGGGCATGGCCAGGCGGTCCACCAGCTCGCCTACGAGACGGTCATGAACTGCGAAAAAGGGCTGCGCTACACCGAGCCCGACCGTGCCGACCTCGACCTGAAGGATGAGGACACTGCGACCGAAGGCTGTGGCCGTCCTGCCTTGAGTCAGGGGCGAACTCCTGGCACAGGTCTAGAAGGCAGCGCAGCCGAACACCGAGCTGGCCAATGTCCCGCGTTGTCTGCACCGCGGCCGCCGTCGCCCACCGGTCGGCGAGCAGCTGCTACAAAGGAAGGGCGGTTGTGTCGTCGGCGGCTGCGACATCAACGACGACCAAGCCCGGCTCGCTCAAGTGCGTCTCGTTGATTGAGTCCATACACGGCACTACGAGCTCGTAACACGATCTTGTTGAGATGCCCTGGTCGGGCGTGACCGGTCAGACGATTCGGCCGTTCGTGATGGCGTGAGTACTCGGCCGTGGATCGTGGACGACGACTTGTGGGCGCTGATCGAACCGCTGCTGCCACCCTGGCCAGAGCGTTCGCCGGGGCCACGGCCGGTGGCAGACCGGCTCTGTCTCCAGGGCATCCTGTATGTGCTCTACAACGACATCGCCTGGCAACTGCTGCCGCTGGAGCTGGGGTACGGCTCCGGACAGACCTGCTGGCGTCGCCTGGAGCGATGGCAGCAGGCCGGAGTCTTCGACCAACTGCACCGAATCCTGCTCTCCGAGCTGAACGCGGCCGGCGAACTCGACTGGTCACGGGCCTGCGTGGATGGTTCTCACATCCGCGCGAAAAAGGGGGTGCCGACACCGGTCCGTCGCCGGTCGACCGGCGCAAGACGGGCAGCAAACACCACCTGATCTGCGACGGACGCGGCACACCGCTCAAGGTCATTACGACCGCCGCCAATGTCAACGACGTCACCCAGGCCCTCGCCCTGGTCGATGGCATCCCACCGGTGGCGGGCCGCCCCGGCCGTCCTCGCAAGCGTCCCGAAGCCCTGCTCGGCGACAAGGGTTACGACTCCAACCCGAACCGGGCCGAACTCCGCAAGCGCCGGATCCTTCCTGTCATCTCCCGCAAGGGCGCCCCGAACATCCAGGGCATGGGCAAGCTCCGTTACGTCGTCGAGCAGACCTTCGCCCTGCTCCACCACTTCAAACGACTCGCCGTCCGATGGGAACGCCGCACCGAACTCCACGACGCCTTCGTCTCCCTGGCCTGCAGCCTGATCTGCTGGCGACGCCTCAAGAAGGCACCTTCATGATCGTGTTACGAGCTCTACGCCCCGGCGGTCCGGGAGACTTCCGCCGCTGCGGTTGCTTCACCCAACCGAGCGGTGGGCCTCCAAGGACTGTCGCCACCGCAGTCCCCGAGCTGGCCGGGTCCGCTGCCCTGCCGTGGTCGGTGTGGTCGGGCCACCGGTGCGGCGGTCGGGCCTGTGGTCAGGGTGTGTCGCCGGAGTAGTAGAAACTGCAGCTCACACCCGGGCTGGGCGTGCGGGGTTCGCCGGGGCGCGGGGCATACAGGGCGCGGCCGCCAGGCCACGGCGACAGCTCGGTGGACAGGGCCACGCCGTCGTCGACTTCCTCGCTCCGCCACCCGTGGATATCCAGCAGCAAGCCGTCCAGCGGCCCACCGACCAATTCGGCGTAGGTACGGCGTGGGAGCGGGGCGGGGGGTCGTCGTGCTCCGCACCGTAGACCCGGCCATTCAGCAGCTGCTCATCGCCGTTCATCCGACCAAGCCTTGCAGCCGCCACCGACAACTCGGGCTTGCCCAGGCCCATCTTGGGCTTGCCCGCGTGGCCGGGTCGCCGCGGCTTGCCCGGGTCAGATACGGAAGCGGGAGAGCCAGCCGTCGGCCTTCTGTGCGGCGGCCTGTTCCAGGCCCTGCTCGTCCTCGCCCACCTGCGCAACGGCCAGCCCTACGCCCAGCTCGCGGCCGGATTCGGGATCGGCACCACCACCGCCTACCGATACATGGGCGTTGACCCCTGATGTTGAACACACGAGACACTGGATCCTGAGGATCTGAGAACGGACATCTCGTGGTCATGAAGAACTACCCGCCGGAGTT
>NZ_JBIAQC010000051.1:0-8447 GCF_042888685.1 Streptomyces sp. NPDC002779 | reverse complement strand
CCGCCTCAAGGCCATCGAGCGGGAGAACGAAGTGGCCTGACAGCTGGGGACGTTCATCCGTACGCAACTGGGGAGAAAAGTCCGTACGCCGACACCAGCAGCCTTGGACGTGACGGCTCTGCGCAAGGCTCCGGCGGTGTCGGGGATCAGGTCCCCGGGCCGGGTGTGCTCGGCGGCGGCAAGTAGTTCGGCTGCGGCGCGTCGCCGGCGGTCGACGGTGTCGGCCAGCACCGGCAGGACGGGAAGCCGTTCGCGGGTGCGCTGGTCCATCCGGGCCTTGCGGTGTTTGCGGTCCTTGGCCTTGCTGATCTCGTCGTCGCTGATCGGGCAGGGCACCACCCACGGAGCCCAGCGGGCCGGCTCTTCCGCCGCCCAATGGGCGATGTCCAGATAGAAGGCACGGACGCGGATGAGCTCGTCCTTGGCGTTCAGCCTGGGGCTGGCGACCTCGACGGCGGTGCCGTCCGGACCGATCGTGGTGCGTTTTTTGGTGGCGATGTCTGTCTTCCAGGCGCGGGCCAGCGCTGGTGGCAGCCGCAGGGAGTCGATGTCCGGTGAGAGCGCTTCGATCCGGGTCCAGAACAGCCCGGCCAGGGTCCGCGACACCGCGTCCAGGCTGGTGTAGTCCAACGACGGCTGCCGTTCGCGCAGGTAGTCCACGATCAGGTCGCGGACCGGGCGGCACCGGATCGGATAGCGATCCACGAGTTCTTCGATGCTCAGTCGGCCGGCGGCAAGCCCGAAGGCTCGGATCGTGGCCGGGGCGTCCTCAGGGAAGATATCCAAGGCCCGCGAAGGTAGAAGTCAACTTTGCGCTGCCCCCCGCGGACATGGACCCGGCGCAGGGTGTCGACCAGCTCCACGCAGTCGCCGACAGTGATGTCCACGATCGACCCGCCCTTGCAGGCCAGAATCATCGCGATCCGGGTCGCCGCGATGGTGGCCTCGCCCCGGGCGCTGGCCGGCCCGGATTCGGCCATCTCTGCCAGCCCTGCGAACCCCTCGGGGTCGCGGACCTCGGCCATGACCTGAGCCAGGTGCCTGTGCGTGCGGGTGAGCATCCAGGCCAGGTCGGGACGGATGACATCGCCGCAGACCAGCATCAGCAGCCCGGAGGTCAGGTCAACGCGCTCATACGACGGCGACAGCCCACTCTGGCGCAAGAAGCGCAGCGGGAGATCCGTCCAGTCCGCGCCAGGGATCTCCTCGGCGCGGCCGGCCTTCCATCGCTGCTGCCAGGTATCCCCAGGGAGGCTGGACAGCCAGCGTAAAAGTTTGGCGACCCCGCGCCGCCGCCCGGCCCGGGTGGCGTTCGCGGCAGCCAAGAAGGGTGGTGCCGTCAGCCGACGCAGCACCTCATCCGCTGACTGTGCCGACTCCGGCCACCACGCCTCAGCAGAGCGGGGCGGGAACCGTTCCCGCAGTACGTTGTTCCGCGCCCGGGCCTGTTCGACTGTTGCATTCGCGGTTTGCAGCTGGCGGCGCGTCGAGTGCTTCGTGGTGCTGGTCATGAAGACCGCCCGAACAGCACGTTCAAGGCTTCCGGGTCGTAGCCGGGTGCCGGAGGCGATGGCACCGGCTCGGCGAGCCGGTCTGCCCGCCGGGCGTGGTGGGCCAGCACCTCGGCCACGACCTCGTCCTGGCGCGGCGCAAGGTAGATCTCGGTCGTGGTCAGATGCGCGTGCCCGAGTACCCACTGCACGTCGGTCAGCGTCAGGGCCGGGTCGCGCACCATCCGGGCGGCGGCGCTGTGCCGAAGGTCGTGAAGGGTCCAGTCCGCGCCGAAGGTGGCGTTCACCCGCTCGAACATGCGGTGGGCCCCGTGGTAGGTCAGCGGCTGAAACGGACGCCGCAGCGTCCACCACACCGGCTGTGTCCGGCCCCGCGGCACCAGCCCGTGCAGATCCTGCTGGTAGAGCCGCAGCCACACGAACGCATCTGCCGAGGCCGGCACCTGCTGCCGGGCCCGGGAGCCCTTCCGCACAACGCTGATCAGCTGTTGCCCCGGGTCGATGTCGCACTGCCGGACGCCGATCAACTCTGAAGCCCGGACTCCGCTGGAGATCCAAAGTGCGATCATGGCCCGGTCCCGGTTCGACCGCAGCGCCGCGAACAGCGTGTTGAACCACTCGTCCGGGATCGAGCGCGGAATCCGGCGCGGAACCGTGGGCCGGTAGCGACCGGTCCGCTCTGGCGCCCAGGCTTTCATCGGGTTGTGGTGTGCGTGCGCTCGGCCGGCACGACGAGCCAGGTCCAGCGGGAACGGGTTGAGCAACGGCCCGGATCCGGCATCACGGTGCAGGTCGTAGAACCTGCGCAGTACCGTCTCGCTGTGGGCGACGGTCGACGGGGCATAGCCGAGCCCAGGGCTCGTTTTCCCGGTCACCGGGTTCGGGGCGCCGGCTGTACGGGCCGGCCGCCGCCTGGCTGCGGTCGCTCGCGGCTTGACCGCCAGCTGGATCCAACAGCTGAAATCCCGAGCGTCCACGCGTGTCGCTTGATCCCACGGCACCTTGACCGCGTGCAGGAACCGCCACCACCGCAACAGGTCCATGCCATAGGAGCGGACGGTCGCCGCCGTCTTCCCGGCTGCGAGCAGCTCCTGGAAGAACACTGCGGCAGGGACCACGGCCGCGCCGTCGGCGTCGACGAGCCGGTAGGGCTCGTACCGGTCGCCGGTCTCCATCAGCCGACCCCACCGAGGAACGGTCAACCTCGACAGATTCCGCTCGGGCACACCATCGTTCATCACGACCGCAGACCGTACTGGGCGACAACCTCACCCGTGCCCTGAACTGCATCATCAACGTGGTTCGTTCAGTCAACGGGGCGTGTTCGTGCTGGCAGGCGGTGCCGTAGGGACGCCCGCAGGATCCGAGCTCGAGTCAGGTGCTGCCCCCACCCAAGGTCGAACACTCAACTCAACGGCCGGTAGTGCCGTCTGGGGTCTGAGGTTTGTGCTGGCGGCAATCGCGGAGGATCTTCCACGTCTTCATGCGGGCGAAGACGTGCTCGACGCGGGCCCGGACCCGCTTGTGGGACTTGTTGTGTTCCTCTTTCCAGTCCGTGAGTTCGCTCTGGCCGCGCTCTCGGCGGTGCGGGATGACGAGTCCGATGCCCGGGTAGCCGCCGTCGGCGATCGTAAGGGTCTTGCCGACGGCAGCCTTGGCGCCGGATTTCCCCCACGCCTTGCAGTCGTTGCCGTTTCGGCGAGAGGTTGGCCGACCACGATGACCAGGCGGGTGTCGGCGTCGATGACGACCTGGTGGTTGGTGGAGTACCGGTAGTTTTTCGACCGTTCGGCGATGGTGTGGTCGCGGGTGGGGACCAGGGCCGTCCACGATGAGCACGGTGTCCTTGGCGAACCGCTTGCGCGGCTGGAGAGCAAGTATCGGCCCGAGGTGGTCGATGATCCGGTCGGCCGCCGCCTTGTACACCCCGAACAGCGGGGCGAGCTGCCGCATGGTCAGGTTCGTGCGCCAGTACGCCGCGACCAGCGGAGCCCGGTCCTCCAGCGGAAGGCTCCACGGCCGGCCCCTGCGGACTGCGTCCGCACCCTCGCGCTGCAGAACCGTCACCAGTTTCCCGAAAACACGGGGGCTCAGCCCCGTGAACGGGGCTATCCAGGACGGCTCCGACGCCGTGATCACACCAGCCACAGCGAGATCATCTCAGTCGCCCTATCATCCGATCCAAAGAGACGAGCGCCGTCGAGAGGGCCGATAGAGATGATCGCAGCACGTATGGCAGCAGCCGTGCTGGTCACATGGGCCGCGCTGATCGCGCTCCTCCTCGCGCCGTCGCCCCTGCCAGAGCCTTGGCGTTACTACATCTACTCTCCAGCGAGCGTGGGCCTGTGGCTGCTGGCCATGCTCGTCGCGCCCATCGTGGTCTGTGCCGTCAAATGGCCATGGATCAAGTCGGGGCGGCAGGTGAGCCCCGACGTGCATACGAGCCCGCGGACCACCTCGTGACGCCTGGTCATCAAATACGAGACAGTCCTTACAGGGTGTTGCACAAGGCCGTGAGCTGGGCATCTCCTAGGCATGGCCGCGGTCTTACGTGCTGAGCGGGTGTGGGTGGAGACGTTCACGGGGCTGCGGATGACGCAGTTTTCGGGTCTGTTGAAGGTGGTGCGCGAGCGGGGCGGCAACGGCACGCTGCGGGGCCGGCCGTGGTCGTTGCCGCTGGCCGAGCGGGTCCTGATAGTCGCGGTGTATTACCGAACGAACCTGACCATGCGGCAGCTGGGCCCGTTGTTCGGCGTCTCCTCGTCCACGGTCTGCCGTGTGATCCAGCGGCTGGGACCGCTGCTGGCGCTCGAGCCGGTTTCCCGCACAGCCAACGCCGCGGACCGGATGTGGATCGTGGACGGCACCCTTATCCCGGTCCGCGACCGAGGCGTGGGCGCCTCCTCCAGGAACTACCGGTTCTCGGCAAACGTGCAGGTCATCGTCGATGCGGAGACCCGCCTCGTGGTGGCGGCCGCCCGTCCGGTGCCTGGCAACACCGCCGATGCCAGGGCATGGCGCAACTCCGGTCTGTCCGAGCACTGCGAGGGTGTGACCGTGCTCGGCGACGGCGCCTACATCAACACCGGTCTGATCGTCCCGCATCGCAAACGCCCCGGACGACCGCTGTTGAAAGGCGAGGAAGAGGACAACGCCGAGCACCGCAAAGTCCGTGCACGCGTTGAGCACGTTTTCTCCCGGATGAAGAACTACAAGATCCTCCGGGACTGCCGGCAGCGCGGCGACGGGCTCCATCACGCGGTCCAGGCCGTGGCCCGCATGCACAACCTCGCCCTCGCCGCGTGACCGCCAAGGTCAGGCGCCCGCTTCAGACTGCTTGATTACGGCCTTGTGCAACACCCTTTAAAGGGTGTTGCACAAGGCTCTGAGCTGGGCATCTCCTCTGTATGGCTGGGGTCTTACGTGCTGAGCGGGTGTGGGTGGAGACGTTCACGGGGCTGCGGGTGACGCAGTTCTCGGCTCTGTTGAAGGTGGTGCGGGAGCGGGGTGGCAACGGCACTTTGCAGGGCCGGCCGTGGGCGTTGCCGTTGGCCGAGCGGGTGCTGATGGTCGCCGTGTACTACCGGACGAACCTGACCATGCGGCAGCTGGGTCCGCTGTTCGGTGTCTCGTCCTCGACGGTGTGCCGTGTCATCCAAAGGCTCGGTCCGCTGCTGGCGCTGGAGCCTGCCTCCCGTGCGGCCGAGGCCTCGGAGCGGTTGTGGATCGTGGACGGCACCTTGATCCCGGTCCGCGACCGGCAGGTGGGCGCGTCGTCACGCAACTACCGGTTCTCGGCGAACGTGCAGGTCATCGTCGATGCCGACACCCGTCTGGTGATCGCGGCGGCCCGGCCCGTGCCGGGCACCACCGCGGACGCGCACGCCTGGCGGGCCTCCGGCCTGGCCGAGTGCTGCCAGGGCGTGACCGTGCTCGGCGATGGCGCCTATCTCAACTGCGGGATGGTCACCCCGCACCGCAAACGCCCCCGCCGGGAGCTGCTGGCGGGCGAGGAAGCCGACAACGCCGCCCACCGCAAGGTCCGCGCGCGGGTGGAGCATGTGATCGGCCGGATGAAGAACTACAGGATCCTCCGTGACTGCAGGCAGCGCGGCGACGGCCTCCACCACGCAGTCCAGGCCGTCGCCCACATGCACAACCTCGCCCTCGCATCATGACCAGAAGACCGCGATCACAGGCCCTGACCTGCCCAAACACAGCCTTGTGCAACACCCTTTAGGTTACGGACCTCGCGATACGGGCGCCGATCTCAGGAACCCAGAAGGGGTGCTCGTGCGTGGCGGTGAGCTTCAGGCGAGTGACCTTCCGGAGGCGGACCTCCCCTGCTTCCAGGTCTGCGAGCAACAACCTTGTCGCCGACCATAATCTTTCAATGTGCTTGAAAGCATAAGCTCAACCACGGGTTGGCCGTCAACGCCCCCTACGCGCCGCAATTGATTCCTGAATAATTGCGGGAGCGAGGGCAGATGCGCCGATCGCCGCCAAGATAATTGCATCACTCCGGTCAGGGTGACTACGCCCCTTAACTACGACGTATGCAATGGGCACAGTGATGAGCGCTTAGCAGAAAGCAAGCGCAATGGCGTAGAACCGAGTCTGATTCCGGTCTTCGCTGCAGAACCATTGCGCTGCGATTTCAGATTCTTGAAGAGGAGAATCAAAGGGAAGAGAACCTCAATTCCTATCACCGCTTGCACAATAAGCGGATACCTCCAAAATATCGCTGCGGCTTCGAGAGTTAGGACTAAGAATAGGGCTGCACTCGCCCACCACATATGCGGTACCCCTCGGTTGAAAAATTCGGACACGGCACCTCTCCAACAAGAGGGGAACGACGTGAGCGCCCAAGTTTGGGGGGGGTAACCGCACCGTTTCATTTACTTGCAGAGACTTCCCTACGCTGCCCTGCAGGATCACCGCTGCGACTGTCCGGGACCGGTACGACCGGGCGGCCGTATCAGTGGCGCAGAACCGCGCTCTCCGCCACCAGCGTCACCCTGAAGCACCATCACTGAAACCTCACCACTTGATCACTATCGTCGCCTCCAAAAAATAACATATAACACGGCGACGATCGCAGCGAAAACCACGATGAATATCAGCGCATCCTGGCCATTCTCAACAGGAGAGTACTTTCCACTAGCCGCCAGCATTAGCTGCACGCTGATCACTTGCGCCTCGCTTGAGCAGCAACAAAGCTGACCAGAACACCTAAAAAGAAGACCGCAGATAACATGCCGTGATTTCCCTCCGCCGTACTCACCAGCAGGATGTCCATCTCGGGATCCTGCACCACTCCGTAGGGGCCGAGAACCTCATGCGCGGCACTCATGTCCAACGGTGCCGGCACGCATGGGCCCTCTTCTCTTCACACTCGAAGGACCCGTGCGGCCCTTGCCACGTCACGCTGTGAAGCGCTCGAGGGTCGATCGCGTCAGGTCAGCTCCTCTGCGAGGAGATCCATCAGCAGCGCGTCCTGCCAGGTGCCCGTCCGGTGGTCACGCCCGTACGCTCGCATGATCCCCACGGGTTTGAAACCGACCTTGCTGTAACAGCGGATCGCCGCGGTATTGGCTGCGGCGGGATCGATGGTCAGTCGGTGATGGCCGCGTCCCTGCACCAGCCACCGGGCCAGCGTGCGCACTGTGTCGGCACCGAGACCCTTCCCGTGGCACCTCGCCGTCAGGAAGATATCGATGCTGGCGTGACGGAACTCCGGATCGGTCTCTTCGTCGAACTGGACGGCGCCGATGACCTCACCCTCGAAAACGACGGCCAACATGCCCTCGTAGTCGTCCGGAGGCGACCACCACGCCGCAACTTCCGGTTCACGTACGACCTCTTGGAGGATCTCAGTATCGCCATCGGTCACCGAACGCAGCACGACCTTGTCCCCATGCAGCTTCATGCCCTCATTCTCCCTGAGCGCTGAAGCCACTTTCAGCCCAGGTGGCCCCTCCCCACGTCACGAGCTAATCCACGCAACAGCCGACCAGGTCGTACCTGTTGCGGGTGGTCGAACTGGCCACGGCGGGGTGCCGCTTGGCCGGCTACAAAGCACGACGGTCAGGGGCTGGAGCGGTGCAGTAGCAGGTCGACGGTGGGTCCGTCCGGCCGGGTCTTGTAGGGGCCGGTGCACTGATAGTCGAGTCGGTGGTAGAGCCGCTGGGCGGGAGCGCCGGGCATAGCGAGAAGGAAGGCCCCTTGGGGTTTGGGGATGTCGATGAAGGCTCGGTGGATGCCGATGCCGCGGCCCTGCCATCCGGCTCGTACGGCAAGTTCACAGATCCGGCGAGGGAGTCGGTGGTGCCGGCCTCTTCTGGGCTGAGGAAGGGCCGACCAGGTGGCCGTCGGCGTAGGCGGTGATCAGGGTGAAGTCGTCGCGGCAGGCGTGGTCGGCATTGAGGGCCTCCTCGCAGGAGTGGGCGACCCCGCCGACGCCGGCGTGGGTGCGGTCGAGGACGACCCGACCACCGTCGGTAGGCCTGCATGGCGAGGAACGCGAGCACGTCCTCCTGGTCGCCAGGCGCGATCCAGACCAAGCGGCCGTCTTTGGTGGTAGGCATGATGCGGCGTCCCGAAGCGGGCGACCACGGTGCTCTCCACCTGCCAGGTCGGCGGGGTGGGCCCGCCTGCGGGCGTTCGACATCCTGGGCGCCCTGACGTCCCTCGACTCGCTGATCAGCCTGGCCGACTCCGCGCTCTTTCTGCTGGCGGTCTTCAACATCATCGGCCTGCACCTGCTGGCCCCGGTCGTCAAGCGCGAGCTCGGCTCCTTCCTGGAGTTCGTCCGCGCCCGCAACGCCGGTGAGATCAGCGACGACGGCTAGTAGGGCTTGGTCAGGTTCGTAGCGGTGTGGGTATGTCGCGGTGGCAGGTGGGGCAGGCGCCGGCCCAGAGAGCAAGGAGTGTCTG
>NZ_JBIAQC010000050.1:4920-8880 GCF_042888685.1 Streptomyces sp. NPDC002779 | reverse complement strand
TGGTCATCTCCGACAGCCACAGCGGCCTGGTAGCCGCGATCCGCACCGTCTTCCTCGGCGCGGCCTGGCAACGCTGCCGCGTCCACTGAAGCCGTCAAGGAACAACCCGTTGCTTTTATAGGACAAGCCCGTTGCTCTGGTATGAGCTTCGCCGACGACGTTCTGGACCAGCTCGCGCTGCGGTTCCAGGTCCTGTTGCCGCATCTGAACGAGCGGCAGCGGCGTCTGATACTGGCTCAGGAGGCACGCCTGCTCGGACACGGTGGGGTACGGGCCGTGGCGCGGACGGCCGGGGTGAGCGAGACCACGGTCCGCAACGGTGTGTTCGAGCTGGAGGCCGGTGGGGATCCGTTGCGGGACGGGTGCGTCCGGCGTCCCGGGGGCGGCCGCAAACCGGCCGAGGAACAGGATCCGTCCCTGGTTCCGGCGTTGCTCAGGCTGGTGGAGCCGGACGAGCGGGGCGATCCGATGTCGCCGCTGCGCTGGACCACCAAGTCCCTGCGCAACCTCGCCGAGGAGCTGACCAGGCAAGGGCACCCGGTCTCCGCCCCGACCGTCGGCCGGCTGCTGAAGAGGCAGGGCTTCAGTCTGCAGGCCAGCGCCAAGACGCTGGAGGGCAAGCAACACCCCGACCGGGACGCACAGTTCCGCTACATCAACGAACAGGTCAAGGAGCACCAGTCCGGCGGTCAGCCGGTGATCAGCATCGATGCCAAGAAGAAGGAGCAGATAGGACAGCTGCCGAACCCCGGGCGGCAATGGCGCCCCGCAGGCGATCCGGTGCAGGTGGAGGACCACAGCTTCTACTTCATCGGCCCCGACGTCGAGGTGGCGATACCCTTCGGCATCTACGATCTGGCCCACGACAGCGGCTGGGTGAACGTCGGTACCGATCACGACACCTCGGTGTTCGCCGTCGAGTCGATCCGCCGCTGGTGGCGGGCCCGCGGCCGGCTGGACCACCCGGATGCCGACCGGTTGCTGATCACCGCGGACTGCGGAGGGTCCAACAGCTACCGCTACCGGTTATGGAAGACCGAACTCGCCGCGTTCGCCGCCGAGATTGGCCTCACGGTGAGCGTCTGTCACTTTCCGCCGGGCACTTCGAAATGGAACAAGATCGAGCACCGGCTGTTCTCCCACATCTCCATGAACTGGCGTGGCAGGCCCCTGACCAGCCACGAAGTCGTGGTCAACAGCATTGCCGCGACCCGCACTCGCACGGGCCTGCGCGTTCACGCCGAGTTGGACACCGGGACCTACCCAGTGGGAATCTCCGTCAGCCGCGAGCAAGTGCGCTCACTGCCGATCACGCACCATGACCGGCACGGATCCTGGAACTACACGATCGCTCCGGCCGACGCCACCGGCGACTGCGTGATCAACGCCAGCGATCGTGACCAGGCCAGGTCGCAGGTTCTTGCGATGCTCGCCGACCCGCGTTTGAGCGGCATGACCTCATCGGAACTGGACGCACTGTGCGCCCAGTTGGCTTTCGCGCAGGCCACCCGGGCCGAGCAGCGCAAGTTCCAGCAGCGCGGCGGCCGACGCTTGCAGGCCCCCGGAGCACATGGCAAGCCCCTGCTCTCGAACGCGGACCGCATCCTTGTCACGGTGATCTACCTGCGCCGAGTCTGCTCCCAGAAGGTCCTGGTCGACCTGCTCGCCATCAACCCGGTCACGATCGGCCAGGTCATCGGCGAGACCCGCACCCTCATGGACGCACAGAAGATCACCGTCACGCAGACCGCGCACTACTTCGCCTCCGCCCCGGAGTTGCGTGACTGGGCGGAGAACGGCGCGACCACCAGTCGAATGGATCTCTCCCAGACCCTGTCCCACCCCCTACTCACCGGCATGTCCCGTCCGGACTTTCAGGCGCTGATCGACCGGATCACCGTGCCCTACCAGGCCGCGCTCGAACAACGCCGGCATCACCAGCGCGGCGGCGCCCGGCGTCCAGGAACCCGTGGCGGCGTCTTCCGCCAAAAGATCACCGACGCGGACCGAATCCTGGCGACGGTCCTTTCCCAGCGAGATCTATGCAACCAGCAGGCCCTGGCCGACCTGTTCGGTGTCAGCCGCGGCACCATCCGCAACGCCATCGAGGACGTCCGCCCCATCCTCGAACAAGACCCGTGCGTCCCGACGCTCGCCCAACGACGCTTCACCACGGCCGCCGACGTACTCGCATCCGTCACAGAAGACAGCGAAACACCATGTTGAATCCTTACGGCTTCACTTCGTCCGGGACGTCTTCGCAGTAATCGAAAAGAGCTCGGGAGAGATGGTCGCGGCCACCATCCGTACTATCTTCGCGCAGACCACAGCCTCGGCCGTCCGCACCCAGCTGGATGTGGTGGCTGACATGCTCGGACGGCAGTTTCCGCAGGTCAAGAAGATGTTATTGGATGCCGCACCGGACATTACGGCGTTCGCGGACTTCCCGTCGGCGCACTGGAAGAAGATCTGGTCAACCAACCCGCTGGAACGGCTGAACCGGGAGATCAAACGACGGGCCGACGTCGTCCAGGTTTTCCCCAACCCCGCCGCCCTGGACCGGCTCGCCGCTGCGGTCCTGGCCGAACTCCACGACGAATGGCAGGTCTTCGACCGCCGCTACCTTTCCGAAGCCTCCATGGCCGAACTCTTCAGCACCCAGCCCACCTCACCCGAGCCGCAGATCACCCCGCAACCGGAATCGAAACAGCTGCCGTGACTACACCACCCCGCGGGACATGACCTGTTCGGCTGCGCTGCTATCTGGATCTGCGACAGTAGCTCACCTCTGGCAGCGTGGTTGGCCCGGCCATGGAACTGACCGCGGCCCGGACCTGACTCATGGCAAGGTGCCGCCTGCACCGAACTGCGGCATCTCCAGGACGTTGACGTCCGCGCGGATGTCTGGTGGGGAGTGTCATACAGGGCATGCGGTATGCCTGGGACCAGGGTGGAGTGTCGGGTTCTACGCTGCCTGGTCCCACTGGTGTGGGAGAGCGTCTTCGTCTGGCGGGTGTTGTGCGGCTTTCTCGCGGGCGCGGAGGGTGGCCCAGGTGAGCGCGGTGAAGCAGGTGACGTGCCAGGGTAAGGGCCACAGGGCGGGCCACCAGCTGGCCTGCGGGGCGAAGAGAAGGTTGGTGGCGGCGGTGGTCATGCCAGCGGCGAGGCTCCAGCACAGCAGGCGGCCGGTCCACTGCACGGCTCGGGTGAGCCGGTCCTGGTGGCGGCAGCGTCGGGTGGGGCAGTAGGCAGGCAGGCGTATGCCGGGCGTACGCATCCGGGGAAGGTCCTTTGCAGCAGGGGTGGTTGCCGCGGGCTGGGGGACACGGCATGCAGGACGGCGTAAGTGTGCATGGAGTGAAGGTGTGCCTCCAGCGGCCGTGGCGGCTGTGCGCTGTCTCTGAGACAAGTGGTTCTTGTGAGCTTTCGTGCTCAAGGGCAGGTAAGCGCTCTCTTGGGTATATCCCGGCTTGGTCTGAACGGGACCGAAAGTAGTCAGTAGTGGCGCGAGATGCGCTGATTGGGATGCAGTCGAAGAATTTCGGTCAGAGTGGCCACGGCGAACAGTAACGGAACGCGGAATTCTCCCTTTTGTGCGGGGCGGATCGCCCCATGGTGTCCGCGTTCGCCCCTTTAAGAGGTAGGGCTCATTCCGCCGTCAGGGGGCGGATGTTGTGAGGGCTGCCTGTCGGCTCATGTGCTTCTCGTGGCAGGTTGTGTGGCCGAGGTGGCCGTATGGGTCGCCGGTTCTGACTTTCTGTCTGACTTCCTGTGGGGGGAAGCTGATGCATGTACGTGCTGGAAGCGCGTCGTTTCGGCGTGCTCGGAGAACACACAGAACCGCTCTCGTCGCGGGGGGGGCCCCCGGGGGCCGGGGGGGGGGCGCCGCGCGGGGGGGGGGGGGGGGCGCCCGGGCGGCGGGTCCGGGGGCGGGCCCGCGCGGGGGGCGGGCGGCCCGCG
>NZ_JBIAQC010000050.1:0-4910 GCF_042888685.1 Streptomyces sp. NPDC002779 | reverse complement strand
TGGGGGGTGCGGGCACACCCCCCACCCCCCCCCGCGGGGGGGCCCCCCCCCGGGGGGGGGGGGGGCCCCCCGCGGCGCCTGGTCTGGCGGCGGCACCGGAGCCGGAGTTACCGGAGCCGGCCAGTCCGTGGACGAGGCCGACGAAGGTGGAGGCTCCTGCGACTCCGGCCGGGTCGGTAAAGGCGCCGGAGTCGGAGGCGGAGGCCAAGCCGTCGGCGGAGGTTGCCGCCTGGCGGGCGGCGCACCAGGCCCGCGCAAGCGGTGAGGCCGCCCCGCAGTCGGCGGCGGCGGATGCCGAGGCGGATGCTGAGGCCTTGTCCTTCGTGCCTGAGGGGCAGGGTGATGTGCCCTGGCACCGTGTTCTCGACACGCGTCTGAATGATGCGCTGGTGGCGCGGGTGAACGTCTCCAACGGCAACCTGTTGCTCGCCGCGACCGACTTCGACATCGCCGGTGTCGGTCGCAAGCTGCAGCTGACGCGGACGTACAACTCCCTGGAAGCGCCGTGGGGGAAGGTGTCGCAGCGCTGGTGGCAGGGCTACGAGCGTTACCTCCAGGCCGACGACACCGAGGTGGTCGTCTACGACGCCACCGGGGCTGCTGTGCGGTTCAAGCCGACGTCCACCGGCGGCTACACCACACCGGCCGGCTACTCCAAGGACCTGAAGAAGAACGCGGACGGCACCTACACCCTGACCGACCGCAAGTCGGGTTCGAAGGACACCTTCAACGTCCACGGCACCCTGACCAAGGTCACGGACAAGAACAACGGTGTGATCACCGTCGACCAGCACGACGAGACCGGCGAGCACAAGGGCTTCAAGCTCACCGAGACCCGCTCGGGCCGCTGGATCGATCTGACCAAGGCCTACCCCAATCAGTGGCAGGCCAAGGACCACACCGGCCGCACGGCCGTCTTCGACCTGGACGCCTCCGGCAACCTGGCCAAGGTCACCGACACCACCGGCAAGGCCACCTCCTACGGGTACGACTCTTCACGCCGCCTGACCAAGGTGACGACCCCCGAGGGCACCATCACGCTGTTCACCTACGACACCTACAACCGCGTCACCTCCACGCAACGCGTCACCGACGTCTCCGGCGGCGAGCACACCGGTCCCACCTGGCGGTACGCCTACACGGCCGCCACCCCGTCCGACGCGGGGACCACGACGGTCACCGACCCCGACGGGGATGCCACCCAGTACCTGCACAACGCGGACGGTGAGGTCACCAAGGTCACCGATCCCCTGGGCCACTCCCGCCATTCCCGGTACACCAACCACCTGCTGCAGACCGCGGTCGACGCGATGGGTACGGGAGCGGACGGGACGGGCGGCAACACCACCACCTACGGGTGGGATGCCCGCAACAACGCTGTCTCCCAGAAACTGCCGATGGGCGCGACCGCGTCGGTGACGGCGTACCAGACCATTGCGGGCACGGATCTGCCCAACGACTTCACCTCCGCCGACGGCCGCAAGGACTCCTTCACGTACGACACCAACGGCAACACCGAGTCGGTGACCACGACGGGCACCGCCGGCGCCACCCGCAGCTACACCTACAACAAGACCACCCCGACCTGCGGCGGCTTCGAGGGCCAGCGCTGCACCGCAAAGGACGGCAACGGCAAGGTCACCTCCTTCACCTACGACACCAAGGGCAACCTGTCGAAGGTCACCCCGCCGGCGCCGCTGGGGCAGACCACCTACACCTACGACGCGCTCGGGAGGGTGAAGACCGTCACCGACGGACGCGCCATCCAGACCGTCTACGCCTACGACAACCGCGACCGCGTGACGACGGTGTCCTCCACGAACGCGACGGTCACCTACTCCTACGACGGCGACGGCAACGTCAAGACCCGCACCGACGCCTCCGGCACCACCAGCTGGGACTACGACAAGCTCAACCGCGAGAAGGTCCGCACCCTGCAAAACGGCGCGCAGACCGCGCTGGCCTACACCCCGGGCGGCGAGGTCGACTACTACACCGACCCGACCGGCAAGACGGACTACACCTGGGACAAGGCCGGCCGCCTGGACTACTTGCTGGACCCGGCCGGCAAGAAGACCGACTTCGACTACAACAACAACGACAAGCGCACCAAGACGGTCTACCCCGGCGGCACCACCCAGTCCTTCACCATCGACAAGAACGGGCGCCCCTCGGCCGTCAAGACCACCTCGGGCACAACGACGCTGATCGACCTCACCTACAGCTACGCCAGCGCGGGCAAGGACACCACCAAGATCCGCACCCGCACCGACAACACCACCAGCCGCAAGACGTCCTACACCTACGACTCCCAAGAACGCCTCTCCTACGCGCTGGAGGCCGATGCGGCCGGTGCGCGGACTGCGTCGTGGCTGTACTGCTGGGACAAGGCCGGCAACCTCACCAGCCAGGACGGCAGCGCATCCACCTGCCCGGGCAGCTCGGTGTTCAACTACAACGACGCCAGCCAGCTCACCTCCCAGACCGGCTCGGCCACGCCGTGGTCCTACGACAAGCTCGGCAACGAAACAGCCGGCGGACGCGTCGCCACAACCGCGCGAACCAACGAGACCTGGACAGACCACAGCCAGCTGTCCCGCATCACACAGGGCGGCACGACCTACGACCTGGTCCACGCCGGCACCACCAACTCCGAGCGCACCAAGCTGGCTTCCACGTGGTTCCACCACACAGCCCTGGGGCTCGCGTCCACAACCACGAACGGCGTCGACACCGGATTCATCCGCGAACCGGCGGGCACATTGAATTCCATGACGACTGGGGGGAAGTCCTACTACTACCTCACCGACGCTACGGGCAACGTGCTGGGCCTGGTGGATGACGCGGGCAAGCGCACCCACACGTACGCCTACGGCCCCACAGGCCTGCCCCGCGGCACCACCACCCAAGCCGTCCCCCAGCCGTACCGCTACACCGGCACCTACCTCGACCCGACGGGCCTGTACAAGATGGGCCACCGCTACTACGACCCCCAAATCGGCCGCTTCACCCAACCCGATCCCTCCGGGCAGGAGTTCAACCCCTACCTCTACGCCGCGGGTGATCCCGTCAATCATGCGGACCCGACCGGACTTGCCTGGTACTCGGGTGTCGTCGACTTCGTGAAGACGAAGGGGCCCAAGTTTCTGGGGCGGGCGACCAGCGCAGCCCCTGTCGGTTGCTATGCCAAGAGGGCGTGGCAGGACACGGACAACTCGCTGGAGGATGAAGCAAGCGATCTGAACACTTGCTTCAACCCCTATGCGTGGGTTACGGAGTGACAGGCATCTGATGGAAACCACACAGCGGAGGCCCGGATGGCTAAAGGCAGCCTTATCCGTCACGTTCGGCATTGCCCTGATTCTCAACTTGATCGAGGCGCTGTGGGATCCTGACGGACAGCCGTGGCTAATCCTACGCATCACGGTATCGATCTTGTTCGGCCTCGCCTTAGTGGGCTACGTCGCTGTGTGGTTGCTCAAACGCCGCACTGGCCACGCTGGCTGACCACTGCGGCCACTTCTGTTGAAGGGCGGCGGCGGGCTGGGTCCGGAATTCAGCCTGCCGCCGCTCCTCTGCGTACCTGCAGAGCATCACTAACAAAGGGGAGGATCAAACGTCATGGGTAAGCTCGGAGGTGCGGAGATTGTCATTCTTTCCGGCCTGCTGCTCATCATTATCGGTTTCGTGGTGGCGATCACCTACATGGTGCGACGCCGCAATAGGCCTTGATGTAGGTGAGAGTCTTGTCATTCGATAGAAAGCGTCGGTGAACGGCGTTGGGAACGGATTCATCCGAGAATGCCGGCGGGGCACGCTGAACTCCATGAAAACAGGGGAAGTCCTCTACTACCTCACCGGCCACCGGCAACGTGCTGGGCCTGGTCGACGACGCGGGCAAGCGCACCCACACCTACGCCTACGGCCCTACCGGTCTGCCCCGCGGCACCACCACCCAAGCGGTCCCCCAGCCGTTCCGCTACAGCGGCGCCTACCTGGACCCGACGGGCCTGTACAAGATGGGCCACCGCTACTACGACCCCCAAATCGGCTTCTTCACCCAACCCGACCCCTCCGGCCAGGAACAGAATCCCTATCTGTATGCCGATGGCGACCCCGTCAACCGCATCGACCCCACCGGCCTATTCAGCTTTGCCGATACGGTGGGAATTGTCACCGGAACCCTCGCCGGAGCAGCCGGAATCGCTGCGGTGGGAAGTATTTGCGCCATTACCGCCGGGGTGGGCTGCGCTGCTGCAGCAATCATCACCGGAGCCACATGGGGAGCAGGAGGCGGTGCTCTGGGATCCGTCCTTGCTGGCGGCAATTCGGCAGAAGGAGTCAACGGTACTCTAGGCGGGCTTGTTGGAGGCGCCAGTAGCGGCCTCGCAGCACTGTTCTTCGGATAGGGGAGGAGGCAGATGCACTTACGGAAACGCACAAATCCAGTAGCTGCAATCCTTGGAACATCGCTGCTCACAGCTGCTGCGGGAACTGGCGCCACCGCAGCTGGATTGGTCAAGGGAAGTCTCATAGAGGCAGCCCTGATCTTCGCAGCTGCTGGCTTCCTGGGTGCACTCGTAGTGGTGTGGTTGCGCTCAAGGAGAAACTCGGGTGCTTGACGACTGGGAACCCTTTCGGATGATACTGGTGGCCCAGTAGATAAATTGCTGGGCCGCCAGTTCACTATATTTCGCCTTCAATCGCCGGTAATGCCCTATTGATCAGAAACTCAAAGGGTTCTCTTCGAGGGTGTAGCGGACGTGGGGGCCGCCGAAGTAGCCGCGGACGATGTGGGGCTGGCGCGGGAGTGTCCAATAGACGGCGGATCCGATGATCAAGGAGACGCCTGATGAGCGAGACCATCACCGAGCACGAAGCCGTGGAGGAGCCGGTCGTCGAGTCGGCTG
>NZ_JBIAQC010000049.1:0-9439 GCF_042888685.1 Streptomyces sp. NPDC002779 | reverse complement strand
CCTCGGACAACGTGATCGCCACAGCAGAAGGCCCCGAATGCGACATGACAACAGGGTACTTACTAACCAACAGGATTTCTGGCGCATGACACTAGCAGGTCCCACATCCAGACGAGGCCGCCGTCCCCCGCTCCCACGATGACCGGCTGGCCGTCCATCCAGAGCACGTCGACGGAGTGTACCCATTCCATGTCGTCACCGGGCGACCGATAGTCGGCGAGGGGCTGTCCCGACGCGAGATCGTGCAGCCGTACGCCGGCTCGAGGGCTCCCGGTCACCGCCACCTGGTGCTCGGCGATCGTGGTCACCGCGATGTCGGTTATCCGGAGGTCCCCGTGCCACAGCCGCGCCGTCCGCGACCCGGTACGGGCGTCGCGACGGTAGAGGTCGCCGAGATGGCCGCCGCTGAGCACCACCGGATGCCCGCCGACCCTGGCCAGGGCGATGGACTCGACGCCGATCTGGTGGCCGGGAGACGGATCGGCCGGGCCTGAGTCCGACGGTGACAGGTCGGCCACCCGGAGCGCGCCGTCGTCGCACGCGGCGAGGACCAGGACGTGTCCGTCGGCCCGGGCGATCTCAAGATCGCCCACCCAGCCCCGGGCGACCCCGAGGCGGAGCAGCTCGTACGGCTCGCCGCCGCTCAGGTCCCGTACGGTCACAGCGCCGCTGCCGTCGCCGGCCACGAGCACCGCGTGGCCGTCCATCAGCGTCACCGCCAGCGCCGTTATCCCCTCGAACTGCGTCCAGGCGGGAAACCGTTCCTCGCCGGTGAACACGTCCCGGATCTCGACGTTGGGGTGATGTCGCTCGCCGTTCATGTCAGTGTGCACGTGCTGCGGACCCACGACGACGACGGGGCGGCCCTCGTGCAAGCCGAGGCGGGCGATCGCCGTGCCGGACCGGGGTGAGCACCGGTGGGCAGGGCCGATCTGGCCGCCGCTGTTCAGGTCGATGACCTGGCACGTGCTGCCGGGGTCTTCGTCTCCGTATCGGCCGCTGTGGGTGGCGTAGACGAGGACGGGGTGATCACCGATCTCGCCGAGCTCCAAGGAACAGAGACGCTCCGACGGAGTCTGGATCACCGGTCCGACGGTCGCCCCGGTGTCGAGGTCGCGTACGAGAATCCCCGGTTCCTCGTCGAGCGCGGCGACCGCACGCCCCGCCAGCACCCCGGTGGCCAGGCAGGATCCCTCGCCTGTGGGGTGCTCGCGTACGATCTGTCCGGTGGCTACCGACCGTACGACCAGCCCACCCTCGGAGCGGAGGACCACGACGGCTGCGCCGTCGACCTCGGACACCGCGATCACACCCTGGTACCGCGATGCCCGTCCCGGATGCTCGCGGTCACCCGTGATCGTGATCGGCGGCAGTGTGGGCTCGCCCGTAAGCAGATCACGAAACCGGACGATCGTGTCGTAGCCCTCCCGGTCGGTGCCGGTGGTGACCACGACCTGCCGACCATCGGTACGTGCCACCGCCACCGCGTACACCCGGAAGTCGCCGTCGTCGAACACGGCCCGTACGGCGGGCTTGATCTCGGAGCCGGTGGAGAACAGCGGCTCCAGCGCGAGAGCCGGCGATCCGAAGGGCCGGCTGAGGCGCCGGGCCAGCGCCTGGGCGCCGACGCGGGAGCCGCTGATGGCGAGGTACTGACGGCGCCGCTCGGGCAGCGCGGACCGGAGGTCCTCCAGCGCGCTGCGGTAGACGGTCGCGGCGATGACCGCGTCCGGACTGGACGCACCGGGCAGCGCGGGGATCAGCGTGGCGGGATCGGCGTAGACCAGGAACTCGGAATCGGCGAGCAGCTCGTCGAGGCATCCGCCCTCGACCGCGTGCTGCACGGCGTGGCGCAGCAGATACGGGTCCGCCTCCGCCCAGCGACGTGACCCGTCGGGGTGGCGGCCCACCTGGCTGAGCAGAATGCCGGCGAGTGCCCCGCGGTCCGTACCGCTCATGTCGCCGGCTCCGATGCCGCGTCGGCGGGTACGGCACGGGGGTGCGCGAGCAGATACTCGACGAGACTCTCGTGGAAGAGGCGGAACACGCTGGTTCCGCTGACGTCGGCCGACTGGCGGAGGTAGAAACGCCCCTCCTCCAGGGCGCGGCGCACGTCCCTGGTCGATGGTGATCCCAGACCCTCCGGCGCGAACAGGGGTGCTATAGCCCGAATGATCTTCGGTGGCATGCCCACGCCGCGCGCGTGCGCCAGCGCCGCCAGAACCGGACGCATCCAGGGACCGACCTCGGGCCGGTGCAGCGTCATCTCGAGAACCTCGGGCAGCGAGGCCGGGACCTGGGCGAGCAGCCGATCAGCCTGGGCCTGGTCGGTGACCGGGGGCAGCGTGTGAGCGACGTACTCAGCGAACAGCCGGGCAATCAAGAACCCGCCCCACCGAGGCTGGGCATCGCCGGTACGCGTCAGCGTGGCAGCGACCCCGTCCGCGATCGCGGTCACGAACCAGTGGCCGTCCACCGAGCCGTACCCGCGGCCGGCCCGCAGGACGCGCTGGACGTACGCGCGCAGGTTCCCGGCCAGCTCCGCGGCCGGGACCTGGTCGAGGTCCAGGATTGTGCCGCCCGCGAGGGCAACGGCCCGCCGGAGCGGCTCGAACTCCTCCCAGGGGCGCATGCCGACGATCAGCCGGCACGCCGCGGAGCCATCCGCCCTGCGTACGCGGGTGAGCGGCACCAACAGCCGCGCGCTCAGCTCCTCGGAGTCGATGGCCTCGTCCAGCGAGTCGATCACAATCACCGGGGCGACGGGACGTTCAGCGACCACCTCCAGCAGCGCCTCGGCCGACGCCGGCGCCTCCGCCGACGCCGCCTCCGGCGCGAGCTGCGTGAGCAAGGACGTCGTGATGGCGTCGACGGTCTGCTGCCGGGCGTGTACGGCGGCGAGGTGCGGCGTGGCGGCCGGCGCGGGCAAGTGGCCCCACACCTCCTCGGTCGCGTGCCGCAGCGTGGGGTGGGCCGCGCACACCAGCACCCCGAGCAGGGCCGATTTCCCCACCCCGGGGCTACCGGTGACGATCCACGGCACCGCTGCAGCCGCTCCGTCGACCAACGCCGAAAGCGCCCGCAGCTCGCGCTCACGCCCCTGGAACAGCCCGGGCCGACGGCCTGCTTCCCAGCGGGCAGCCGCCCGGTCACGGAAATGACGGGGGTCGACGAGGTGGTCGACCTCGCGCGCGAACTCGGCGAGCCGGTCGTCCATGGCGGCGAGGGCGTCATCGAAGGCGGCGCGCCGGTGGTCCGGATTCGGGAAGAACGGCAGATCCAGCCGGGCGGCCGTCATCGTGTCGATCGGCGTCCCGGTGGGCTCCTGGATCGGCAGCAGGACGCCGTCGCCGTCATCGCCCGCGACGACCTCCCGGATCCGCGCGGACACCGCCAGGTACGGGACCGTGGGCCGGGACGGATGCGTGCAGAAGTCTCCCGCCGCGACCTCCCGGAGGACCTGGACGACGGCGCGGCTGAAGGCGCAGTCGAAGGCGTCGGAGTCAGGGGCCGACGCGGCGAGGACCCAGGCCCGGTTCGACGCCTGGAATGGGCGGCGATGCCAACGGGGCACGGTGGCAACGCCAGAGCGGCAGAAATCGAGCAGGAACAGGGTCCGTGGTCGTGCGTCGCCGCCGGCGACCACGGTCCGGACCCACGCGTCGACGTTGCACGTCTCGTCGCGCCGCCCGTCGGCGCCGATCGCGTACGCGGTGTCCATATCCGGGGGCTGGTCGCCATGGGTGATCACGTGGACGATCACGACATCGCCCGGGCCAACCTCCTGGATGGTGCGCGTCACGGCCGCGCCCAAGTCGGCCGCCGCCGGCGCCGTCGCCCCGGCCAGCAGGGTCACCTGGAAACCGAGCTCGTCGAGCATCGTCGCGACGCGGCCTGCCCAGTCGCCGGCGTCGGGCAACGGCGGCCAAGCCGCGCAGTCGATCGCCTCCTCCGCGTCGGGTACGGTCCGCGAGCTGGCGGCGAACTCCGCGATCCCGACCACGAGAGCGCGTCGCTGGCCATTCCGCTCACCATCCGTGTCCCCGGGGTCAAGCCCGATGATAGGCCGAGAACGATCTCACCGCCGGGTTTCTCGATGACCCACCGGCTCAGGGTCTCTCGGCCGCGACCTTACGCGCGAACGCCCGCTCCACTCCCGCCTTCGCGACGCCGAGTTCACCTACGACCATGGCGAGCAGGTCGTTGGAGAAGCGGGTGGAGGGCACCCGCTGAATACGAGACCAACTACTACCGCGAAACCACAAACCCCCAGGCAAGATCCAGACGACGACTTGCGCGGCGCCCTCAGCATGTCGTTTGATGTGCCCGATCTCACCGTGGAGTCGGCGGTGGCAGTACCAGTCGATCCACTCGGCGGTGGCCAGTTCGACCTCGGAGAGTGTCTTCCAAGGCCTGCGGGGCTCAGCCATCCTCACCCTGGAGCGTCAACGCTGATAAGGAATCCCTACGTTGTTCTGCGGGATGTGGTGAGCCCTTCGTATGGTTGACCCGCCCAGGGGTGCCGGGCGTGGTCCCGGTTGAACTGGGCGTACTTCTCGGGGAGGTCGCGGCCGTAGTAAGGGGTGCGCACGGTGGCTCCGGCTCCGCGGTAGGCCCGGTCGGCCAGAACGAGGAGCTGACGGGACAGGCAGGCTTGGATCACACCGTGTGCGCGGGCCGCGGTCAGGTCATGCGTGCGGCCGGGCAGCGCTCGCGAGAACCACAGCGGTGTCCCGTCCGGAGAGGCCACGACCTGCACGTTCATCCCGTGACGGCGGTGTTTCATCGAGTCATAGGGCTCATCCGCCACGATGCGATCAGTGGCGATCAGGGTGCCGTCGAGGATGACGAACCCCTCATGTGGTGACTCGCGCAGGGCCTCGTGCAGGCTCGGAGCGCACTCGGCGAGGAGGTCGACCGTCTCGCTCACGTACCGGCCGGCGGTAGCGGTGGAGACACCGAAACCTGCTGCGACCTGGGCCAGAGTCTCGTTCTTACGCAGGTGTACCAGGACGAGCAGGGCCTGCCGGAAGCAGCCCAGCCTGCGCCAGCGGGAGTTCAGCTCACACCTTCGGGCGTAGATGAGCCAGGAAACATGCTCAACAACCTCGTGAGGGACGTGACCCAGCGAGTACAAGGCCTACCGCCCGCTGCAGTACGGGAACTGACACCCCTCGGTCCCGAACCGATGTGTGCCCCGCCCTCCGGCGAGGCACACAGTGCGTCCCGCATGCCGGATCCGACGCCTCGTCGACGAGAGAGTCCCAAGGGGTGACCGTCACCGGCTCCAGCTGGCCGCCTGGCCAGGAACTCGGTCTCGTACCAGTCCGCCATATCGTCGTACGCCGCTGTCGCAATCGGAGTTGCCACCGCGGGAGCCAATGAACTTCCCTATCCGAGACGGACGGCAGGGCCCCACCCCGCCGGAACACAGCTTTTCCGATAATCGGCCTGATCTTCTTCTGTCACTCCATTACACTCGCCGCGATGCTGGCCAGTTACCGCGCAGCAACCGCTGCATGAGGCAGGGGACGGGGGGACTTGGTGGCGACCAAGCTTGGTTTCGAGGAGCTGGTCGGCGACGAGCGTTTCTTCCCAAGGCTGCTGGCCCGCAACGCCCAGGGCCGTATGAGCGCGCAGCCGTACGGTCCCGACCTCCCCGTCGTGCTGCTCACCGGCGGTCCCGGCATGGGCAAGCAGCAATTACTCGAGGAACTGCGGGACCGGTTCGGCGGGAAAGCGCCTGTGGTGTTGGTGGACTGCGCTGATCCGCAGTATGAGCGGGAGGCCAGCGAGCGCCCCTCCTGCCGTTCCGCTGCCACGGAGTTGCTGTACGACATCGCGCAACGGATGGAGGAGTGGGACGGCCCGGGCGGGGCGGTGCCCACCCCCCGGTTTTTCGCTGGGATGGTCGCTGTGGCGGCGGGGCAGGGGCTGCGGCAGCAGGAATTGGACGAGGAGCTCACCCGGTACCGCCAGCTGCTGCATGCCCCGACGACGCGGGTCGGTCGGATGGTCAAGAACCTGGCTCAGGGGTATCTGGTCGCGCTGGCAGCGATCGTCGCCCCACCAGTGGCGATGCCGTTGGTGGGCGCGGCGCTGACCGAGTTCTTGGAGCTGCTGGCGGCAAAGGGCGACGAGCCGGTGCGAGGCACGTACAGGAACTATCCGGGTGCTGCCGGCAGCGCGGCCACCGGGTTGCGGCTGCTCAGCAGGAGTTTCCGCAGGGATGAGGAGGGACGCCGGTTCGTCGAAGGCTTCCTCTTCCGCGCTCTGCGCGAGGACGTGGACGCTGCCTACTCAGGCGCCGGCGCCAAGCTCAAGCGAGTTGGCCGTCCCGCCATCCTGCTGCAGCACTCCAACTGGCCGGTGGGGCGCGGGCTACTGGCGGCTGCCCTCGACGACTGGGCCGAAGGATGTCGGGGCGGCACGGTACTCATCGCGAGCGAGCGGATGGCGGAACCGCTCTTTCTGGCTGGGGAGCAGCGCACCGAGAAGGTCGCGGTCTACCGGCCGGACGAGCAGGCGCCGCCCGAGACATGGGAGCGCATGCCCGCGCGCGGGCAGCTTGGGCAGGCCGTGCTGCTGCTGTCAATGCCGTTGCTCACCTCCGGGCAGGTCAAGCAGCAGGTGCTTGAGCAGGCGGGCGCAGCGGACAACGCAGACCATCTGCTCCGGGCCCAAAGCGCGGTGCGGCGGCTGTCCGGCCATCGCCCCCGGATGGTGCAGCGGCTGGCGGAGGCGGCCGCGCAGCTGCCTCCGCTGGACAACGACCGCGACCTCCTGGGCCACCCGGCCGTCCTGGACGGTACTCCCGCGGCGGTACGGGACGTGCTGCTGGAGGAACTGGTGCTGCGGCAGATGCCGGAGCGGCTGCCCGTGGGACACACCGACCGCTGGCTCGACCTGCTCACCCACCTGTCAGTCACCCACAGCGGAGACTGCGCCCGCACGTTGCTGCGCAGCGGCGAACTGGAGCAGCTGGCCGGCGGGCTCACCGCGGACCAGGTGCAGCAGTATCTGCTGGAAAGCGGCTGGCCTGCCTGCCAACGCCACTTCATCGGCGACTTCGGTCTGCGGCAGCTGCTGATGAGCCGCTTGTACGGATCCGCGGACACCGCCCACGCCTGGCACCGCGACCACAGCCTGCTGTACGCACACTACCGCGCCCAGCCCGAGGCCCCGGACCGCGCCTTCGGCACCACCGCAGCGCACGGCCTCAACCACGACTTGGTCGCCGGTGGCGGCCCGGAGCGCGCGATACGTCACCTTGCCGCGGAGTTCCCGGCAAGCGGCACGAGGGCCGAGGAATGGTGCGAGCAGTTGCTGGCGATTGCCCAGGCCCCCTTGCTGGGCGGCCCCGACGTACGACACGACCGTATGAACGTGGCGCGCATCGCAGGCACCACCCTGGAGCGCCGGTTGGACCAGCTGCTCCACGCCGTGTGGCTGTGCGAGGAGCGCACCCGGCCGGCCAACACCGCAGCCGGCGACAAGACGCGGGAACTGCTCGGCGATCTCGCGCTTGAGTACCCCGATGCCGCACCCGTGCTCGCCGGCCGGGCCGAGGAGTGGGGCAAACGCGCTGACGGCAAGCGCCCACTGCAGCCCTGCGCCTGCACGTCTCACATCAGTCAGGGGAGCTGAGCGGATGTCGCGGACCTTCGGAAGTTGGCTGTATGAGACGACGGGGGAGACGCTGCTGAAGCGGATCATCACCTGCACGGTGGTGGCTGCCGTCCTCGTCGGTGGGTACCTCGTCTTGCGTCAGATCATGGAGAAGGCGAGGACCTGCGCCAGCGGCGTGACCGAGTCCGGCGACGAGTGCATCGGCGTCAACGGCTCCGGCTACGACTGGGGCGTCAAGGAGATCGGTCCGGTCGCCGACCGGATCAAGGCCGAGAACGACGGGCTCGGCGAGTCGTACGTGACCGTGGCGATGATGCTCCCGCTGCAACCGCAATCGAAGGCCGAGAAGGAGCAGCTGCGCAGCGAGCTGCAGGGCGCCTATCTCGCGCAGTACCGAGCCAACCGCGAAGAGGGCACACCCAAGGTGCGGCTGGTGCTCGCCAACCCGGGCAAGGATTACAAGAAGCAGCACGAGGTGGTGCCCGACCTCGTGCAGATGTCCCACTCGAAGCACAGGTTGCGCGCGGTGACCGGCTTCAACCTGTCCCTGGACTCCACCCAGGCGGCGATACGCAGCCTCACCGACGAAAACGTGCCCGTGCTGGTGGCGCGTGCGTCAGCGGGCTCGCTCGCCAACGAGGAGGGCGGCGAGCGCGAGTACCAGGGGCTGGCCCGGATCCTGCCCACCAACGAGGACCAGGCCCGCGCGCTCGCGTACTTCAACGGCAGCAGCAAGAACGAGCAGACGGTGATCGTGCGGGACACCAGGCGCGATCCGTACGTCCGCTCCCTTGCCGGTGCCTTTCAGGAACTCGAGAAGACAGAGACGGGACCGGCCGGACCCGACACCATGACCTTCACCTCATCCGGTATCGACGAAAAGGGCGACGTCGACAACCAGTTCCGCCCGATGGTCGATACGATCTGCAGCTCCGGCGCGGACACCGTCTACTTCGCAGGACGGTCCACCCATCTGCGGTTGTTCCTCAAGCGCTTGGCCCAGGACAAGTGCGACGACACGAGGTTCACGGTGGTCTCCGGCTCGGACGCGGCATCGCTGAAGAACAAGATGTCCGACGACGACTGGGCACAGCTCCTGGACGACTCCGGAGAACCGGCGATGACCGTGCAGTACGCGGCACCTTCCCATCCCGACGCCTGGAACACCGAGATACGGGCCTGGCAGGACGCGGAGGAGAAGCGGACCGGGCGCAGACCGGACGCCGCGAAGGCCCCTCGCTCCCTGCGCGACCCGCTGAACGAACTCGCCAGGCTGCGGCAGAATGCCCGCATGGCGGGCGACATCGGCCCCCTGGATCTGGCCGACTCCCGCACCATGATGGTCCACGACGGCGTACGCACCGCCGTCGAGGCTATCCGCGGTGCCAAGCTCCCCGGCAAGGAGGCTCCGACCCTCGAGCAGGTGGGCAACCGCTGGGCCACCATGCAGGCCACGAACCGCGTCGACGGTACCAGCGGCCGCATCTGCCTCACCCCGGCGGGCAATCCATACAACAAGCCCTTGGCGGTTGTGAAGCTGCAGCCGGGCGAGAGGGCGGGTTCGAGCCGACTGGGATATGTGGGTCTGGCGTGGCCCCTGGGGCGGAAGCAGTCGGAGGACTGCGTGGTACGCGGGAGCTGAGCGGTGCGCGGCGGACCGCACCGGAAACGCGGCCCCGGCCGGGGAACTCGGGGACACTCCGAGTAAGAGAGCAGTCGGGTAGCCGGGTCACGTTGCCGTGACCCGGCCCCCTCAGAACCGGACGTGCGAGCTTTCCCCGCATCCGGCTCAAGCAAGCCCCATGGGCTT
>NZ_JBIAQC010000048.1:0-9820 GCF_042888685.1 Streptomyces sp. NPDC002779 | reverse complement strand
GCCGAGCAGGCGACAGCCGAACCAACGAATCTGAACACCCATCAACCCCTGCTGACCAGCTGATCAGCACCTCCCGCATGACGGGGGAACCTCAGGGTACCGGGATCTGGCTGGCTGGCTGCGACGTGCGGCGGCCAGTGGGCGTGTGGTCGCACGTCACAGCTCGGTCCACGGGCGGGCCTTGCCGCCGGTCAGGGGGATCCAGATGTCACCGGTGGGCCCAACGTCTTCGAGGTTTTCCAGGGTTGTTGCGCCCATGGGTATGTGTTGGGCGAGTGTGTCCACGAGTGGGTGTTCGGCGACCATGGCTTGCAGGTCGCTGATGCGGTTGTCCAGGACGTACCGGGAGGCCCCGGTCAGCACGAACAGCACCCGGGGAAACACGGGATACCAGCGCAGCCACACCGGCCCGGCAGTGGTGGGCTGGCGGGGGCGGGGCCGGCCGCCAGTTTGCGGTTGGTAGGACCACAACCGCGCGTAGTCGATGAGTTTGGAGGCGAGCCGTTCGCTGCTCATGGTTGTCCGGTCGACCTCGACGAACGCCCGCAGCTTGGTGCGCTCGGGGCCCTGGTTGAGGGTGTAGTGCATGACGGCGTCCGGGATGATCCGCTCGCCGTCGCCGATCGTGTGGGCTACTTCGGGTGTCCAGTCGAGGTGGCCGTGTTCGTCGCCGCGGTGGCGGGCGTCGGTGACGAAGGCGAGGTGGGTGCGCAACACGGTCAGGGTGTGCGGTGTCTTCAGCGAGGCCGCCATGGCCGAGGTGATGGGGTATGGGGGGCGTCCGCGCAGTGAGGGGAAGTCTTTGGTCAGCCGGGCGCCCTCGGGAGTGAGGAACCAGGCGCGGGTCCGGTTGGACTGCGGCAGCACGGTGTAGTCCACCAAGCCGTCGTCGCGCAGCGTGTTGAGCGGCCCGGAGAGGGTCTGCCGGGCGGTGCCGGGCCGCAGGAGGTCGTGCAGCTGGCGTGTGGTCGCCATGCGGTGCTGGGCGAGGACGGCCAGGAGCTGATGCGGCAGCGGCTCGGCGGGGCTGGGCGTATGGCCGGACGGCGTGGTGTCGGTGGTGGTCACTGGTAGTCCCTCTTCTTCTGCAGGTGGACAGCGGGATTGGCGGCGCGGGACTGGGTGAGGAAGGCGCTTACGTGGGTGAGCTGGGTTTCGGCCCGGTCGGTGAGATGGTGAAGCGGGGCTGCGCCGGCCGCGGCCAGGGCAGCGCGCTGCAGTGCCGCGGCCTGGCGTGGCCGGTGGTAGTCGGCGAAGACCTCTTCCAGATGGGGGCCGGTGATCTGGACGGGGCCGATGCGGCGGCCTTCGACGGTCAGCGACATGTAGTGCTCGAAGCGGTCCAGAGCGGCAACGACGTCCGCAGAGGGACGCTCACCCCACTCGGCGGTGATCGGGGCGATGGCGGACTGTGAACCGGCGGTGGAGGCCAGGGTGGAGGCGTTTTGCACCAGCGACAGCCGCACCGGGATGGGAAGGCGGGCCAGCAGCTGGGTCATGCCGTGGACGTGGACTTTGTATTTGCGGAAGTCTTCGAACATGGAGGCGATGGTTTCGGGGGCTGCGCCGGTGAGGGTGATCAGTTCGTCGAAGTACGGGCGGAAGGGCACCCGTTGGGCTTCGGGGGTGTCGCGGCGTGAGCGCACGGCGCGCAGCAGGTCCCGGGCGAGGAGGGCGGTGATCAGTCGGTCGGTGGGCCCGTTCCCGCCCGGGCACACCCACACGATCATCTGTGTGTCCATGGCGGCACGGATGTTGTAGACGCCGGCCGGCTGCCCCAAAAACGCCCGGGTGACCGGGTTGGCGGCCAGGCGGGCGATCGGGTTGAGGACGACGGCGAACGCGTCCGTGGGCAGCGTCGGGAAGACCGTCCGCCACCAGGCGCGGATCTCCTCGTTAAGGCGTTCTTCCACGGCGGTGAGTGCCAGCTTGCGGAAGGCCGGGTCGGTGAGCAGGGACCGCACGTGGAAGATCGTGGCCTGGTCTTGTGGCCGGCCGGCGGTGCAGGCGGCTTCGTTGACGGCTACCAGCACCGCCAGGGCGGCGGTGAGGAGGGTGAGTGCGCGGGGTGCGGTGGCGTCGTCCCAGCCGAGCACGGATGCGTAGGCATCCGCGGTCGCCTCGACGACCTCGTGAGCGACCTGGCCCTGGTGCATGCCGATCGGGTTCCAGCAGCTGAGCTGCGCAGCGGGCCCGCTGGCGTTGAGGTCGATCAGCGCGATCCGCTGCGTCAGGTGGTCGTGTGCGAGGAAGGGCAGGGCGCGGGGCCAGGAGTCGCGGTGCGGGTCGAGGAAGAGCAGTCCGCCGCCGGCGTGCGCCCAGCCGATCGCCTGGGCGAGGGCGCGCTCGGTCTTGCCGCCGCCCGCCTTTCCCACCGCAACCTCGAACAGGGTCTCCTCGGCGTAAGTGGCAACAAGGCGCCGACGGCCGTCCGGGCTCCGGTAGATGCCTTGCAGCAGCAGCTCGGGATCGCCGTGCTCGAAGGTGGGCAGGTCGCCGGCGAGAAGTGGCAGACGGCAATGCACCGTGGGCGGCTTGAGCAGGCCGGTCAGCTCGTCCAGCCTCACCCAGTTCGCACGCGGTGGCTGACAGTGCCCTAAGGTCCAGCGGCGTTGGAATCCGCGCCGGCTGGGCCAGCGGTCCGCCCCGAGGCGCCAGGGGCCCACCCGGAGGCCGCGCATCGCCCAGCGCGAGCCACCGCCGAACACATCGAGTGCGGCCTGGAGTTGAGCGAGCCGGGCCTGCGGGCGTCCCTCAACGTGGGATGCGCACATCACCAGCAGCTGCACCCGCACCAGGTGGTCGTCCTCGGCGAGCTTGCCCAACGCCTCCTGCGCATCCACCCGGCGCGGGACGGGCGGCATCACCAGCCGCCGCCCACCCCCGCCCCCGCCCCCGCCCTGCTTGCTGGTCACCAGTTGCTGCAGCTGCCAGGTGAGGGAGTCCTCGATGCCGGTGGCGTCCTGCCGCACCCCGCGGGCAGCCCGTTGCGCCTCACGCCGCTCTGCGCGCCTGGCGTCGCTCATCAGCTGCAGACGGCGCGCCCTGAGGGCCCATTTAGGGGCGCGCTGGATGTCGAGCCGGATCTCGGCGAGGTCGCCCAGCTCGGCACGCAGGTCGGATACGGCGTCGATCAGCGGCTGCAACGGGTCCGGGTTCAGCGGAACCTCCCGCAGCGGCGCGATCGGCTTGCCCCGCAGAATGAACTCCGCCCGCACCACGTGCTCACGCGGCTTGTCGGCGATTGGCCTCGCCCGGTTCACGGTGACGGCCTCACCGAACGGCGTGATCGACAACAGACGTTCACCGCCAGCCGGGCCCTCGACGCGGTAGCGCAACGGTGCACTGCCGTCCGCGCGAAGCCTGATCTGCACCGCCTTCGACCGGCGCGGCGCCCACCACGGCATGCTCGTAGACGCCCGGGCCAGCTGCACACCCCGGCGGAAGATCTCCTCCAGACCCGGGTCAAAATGCCGCGAGGGGACCAGCTCCAGCGCCATCCGTTCCGCTGAGGCTTTCCGCGCCAGATGACGCACGGCTGCCTCGCCCACCGCCCAGACCGCCACGGCGGCCAAGCCCACCACCCACCAGTACGTGATCACCCAGCCCGCGGTGTGCACGACATCCACGACGAAGCCCGACACCTGACCCGATGCCGACGCCGCTGCCATTGCGTTGACCGTTGCCGATGCCGGTGCGCTGGCCGGTGCGGGGGCCTGGCCCGTCAGGTACGCGGCTGCCAAGTCCACGTCGCTGCTCCCTTCTTCTCAGCGCGGGTGAAGAACCAGTCGGTGATGCGGAGATCGGTGAAGGTGCCGCCGCGGTCCATGCCGGCCCACACCAGATGGACCACCGCCCTGTCCGCCCTGCCGTCACGGCGGGCGATCGCTGCCTGGATACGGAAGCGAGCGACGGCGAACGCCGGGGCCACCGCCGTGCCCGAGTCGGGGAAAACCTCCGGCCACGTCGCACGGCCGATGCCGGTGGCGTCCGCGCGCAGCAACGCGCGACCGGTGGCAAGCAGTTCCCGTTCGTCGCTTGGGGGAAGGTCGGCGGGCCAGGCGGCCTCCAGGCGCCGCTGGATGGCCGGGTCGCCGGCCACGCCTTCACCACGCGGCGTCAGCTCCGACACAGACGCCGTAACCGGCGGCGCTGCGTCGGGCGTTGACGGCGGGTCCGCACTCGTGCGCGCAACTGCGGAGGGGGGACCTGCGGCAGGTGAGGAGAGGACGTAGCGATCGGCCGGGGGCGGTGGAGTGCCTGAACCGGGGCCGGGCCGGTTCGGCAGCATCAGCAGGGCCAGCCCGGCGAGGGCCAGGCATAAACTCGCAAGGATCAGTAGCCGCGGCGAGCGCGGGCGCTGTGTAGGTTCCGATGCGATGTGTCGGTTGACCGGCGATGAAAGGCGTCCTTGCATGGTTGTCTCGATGCTCTGTCGGTGGGCTTGTCCAGTCGGGGTGTCGGGTTCTTCGGGCTGGATGCGGGCTTGCGCGGCATGCTGGTCCGACGTGCCGGGTCCGGTGCGCGGGCCCGGCGACCGGGGGCGGGGAGGATTGCGTTGATCGTCTGGGTGAACGGTGCGTTCGGCAGCGGGAAGAGCACGCTGGTGGAGGGGTTGCGTCCGCGGTGGCCTGAAGCTTTGGTCTATGACCCGGAGATGGTCGGCTATGTGCTGCGGGGGATCGTTCAGGTGCCAACCGGCGATTTTCAGGATCTTCGGCTGTGGCGGCGGCAGGTCGCCGACCTGGCGGTAGGGCTGGTGGAGGAGTACGGCCGTCCGGTCCTGGTCCCCATGACCTTGATCAACCCTGGGTATGTCGGTGAGATCTTCGGCAAGCTGCAGGATGCCGGCATCGAGGTTCACTACTTCTTCCTCAAGGTTTCCCGAGAGGTGCTGGAGAAGCGGATCGACGGCCGGAGCTTCACCCCGGATGATCCCGAACAGGATGAGCGGGTCCGGCGCTGGTGCAAAGGGAGAGTCGAGGCGTGCATGGCTGCGACCGACACCCTGCCCAGGGACACCGTGTTTCTGGACGGCGAGCTGACCCCGCCGGAGTTGACCGACACGGTGCTCAGTCGCCTCGGCGTGGCTGTGGGCCGGTAGAACGCCTTCCTGGGTGAACGTGTCGAGCCGGTGGACGTAGCCGCGACGCAGGAAGCCGCAGTTGTGCGGGAGTTGGTGCACTGGCTGACCTGAGCCGGCATCGGGATGCCGTGTTGGACGCTCGTGAGTCGTCATAACAGCCGGGCTCCTCCCGCATAACCGGGCATGGCGCTGACCGCGTCCACACGGATGACGGTGCCCGGCCGGGCAGCGTTGATCATCTGTCCGTTGCCGAGGTAGATCCCGACATGGTGGATCGTTGAGTCGCGTCCGGGGGCGTAGGCGTAGAAGACGAGGTCACCTGCTGTGAGGGCGCTGGTGCCGGCGCTGGCGGGGATCCGCTTGCCGACACCGGCTTGGGCGGCTGCGGTGCGCGGCAGGTGGATGCCGGCCTTGGCGTAGGCGTAGACGGTCAGGCCCGAGCAGTCGAAGCCCTTGATGCTTGTGCCGCTTTTGCCGCTGGGGGAGCAGCAGATCCCGTACGAGGGGCCGCCGGCGTTGCCGCCGCCCCACGAGTAGGGCACGCCGCGCTGGGAGAGGGCGGCCTCGATGACGCTGCGGACTGTGCCCGAGGCGTTCGCCAAGTCCGGATCGTTGGCGGCCGCCGTGTACTGATCAACCCAGCCCAGCACATTGGCGACGTACTCCTGTGAGTGGTTGTACTGGAAGAGTGCGGCTTTCAGCTGAGCCCGCTTGGTCAGGTTGCGGCCGTCGCCGCACAGGTAGATCGCGGCGCCGAGCGCAGCGTCGTCGGCGTTGTGCGGGTCGGCCGTGTTGTCGCCGCTGGCGTCCTTGCCGACGCCTTCCCAGGTGGAGGGCAGGAACTGGAACGGTCCGACAGCGCGCTCGCCCGTGGCGGTGCCGTCTAAGCGGCCCTGGTCGGTGTCGGGAAAGACGGTGGTGTTGCCGCCGGCGCCGGAGCCGTTGAGGAGTACCCCGTAGATCTTCGGGCGGATGTCACCGCCTGCGGTGATGTTCCGGCCCACGGCGTGGTTGGACTCGACCTTGGCGATTCCGGCGAGGATCGGCCAGCGCATGCCCCGGCACGTCGGCACATGCGTGCCGACCTTTTGGACGGCCTTCTTGTACGCGGTCAGCATCCGCGGCGGGATGTCCGCCGCGCTGCCGCCCTCGGCGATCCCACCCTCGTCCTGGACACCCGTCTTCAGCGCCACGTAGGCGCTGATCGCACTGCTTACGGGCGCGGCACAGCACACGCCGGCGAACAGCAGGGCCGCCGTTATGCATCCCCACCGCGCAAGGCGGCGCCTGGGCCGCTTCACTGCTGCCCCCCGGTCTGGTCGTCGTGCCGCCAGCGGGCGCGCAGGCGGCGCAGCGCCTCGGCCTGCCGCTGCCGCTCGTCCTGGCCTTTGCTGGGGGTGTGGGGTCGGCCGGGTGGTGGGGGAGGGGTGCCTTGCATGGCCCGCGCGAGGCCAGGGTCCACCCGCGCCACATGGTCGATCGTGCGGCGCCGCAGCTCCGCGGGATCGTTCAACAGCCGCTGCAGCTCCTGGCCCGGCGCGGCGGAGGCAGGGGCCGGCGAGGTGCCGGTGCGAGGCGGCCGCGGCGAAAGGCGGGCAGCCGTGGCAGCAGCCTGTGCGCCCGGGGGACGGCGGCCGGCAGCAGCCCGGCTGTCGCCCGAACGTCCGGTGGAGGCAGGGCTGTTGCCCAGACCTGCGGTGGCGGCGGGGCTGTTGCCGGGGCGGCCGGTGGTGGTGGGGCTGTTGGTGAGGCGGCGGGTGGTGAAGGGGGCGGGAGCGCCGCGGTCATCAGCGTGGTCGCGCACGGTGTGGGCAAGGTGGCGTCCCATGTCGCCCCAGGCTCGGCCGTCTTCGCGCAGCGTGTTGCCCCACACCCGCACCTGCTGGCGGGCGTCCTCGGCATAGCGTGACCCTGCTGCCTGAGCCCGGCGGACGTTCTCCGGCAGACCGGCCGTCGCCCCATAAGCGGTCCGACCGCCGCGGCGGAGGATGCGGTAGCCGCGGAAGCGGACGAGCCGGTTGTGGGCGCGGGTGGACAGCAGGGTGCGGTCGGTGTGCTGGTCGTGCAGCACCTGCCCAGTGTTGCGGTCGACGACTTGGCCGTCTGCGTCGCGGTAGCGGTCGGGCGGGCCTCCGGGCCGCCAAGGCCCGCCGCCTGTGATGCCGGGCCGCCCACCGTGGCCGGGGCCGCCGCCCGCAGGGCCGCCCGGGCCGACCGCGCCGGTAGGGGGATCACCGTCGGCGGTGGGCTTGCGCCACTTGGCTAGCTGTTCGTGGTCCGGTCGCTTGCCGATGAGCAGCCAGTGCCCGCCCTTAACACCGAGTCGTGCGCCCAGTCCGCCTACCGCGGTGGCCGCGGTGAGCGGGGCGAGACCGCGTCCGGCTTCCGCGGTGGCGTCGGTGAGGACCCGGCCGGTGTCCACCGGCATGCCCGCCGAGTCGACGAGGGAGGAAAGTGAGCCCATCAGTTTCTGGCGGGTGCCGAGGATCCCGTACCGGCCGCCTGCACCCCGAGCGGTGAGGGAGCGTAGACCGCCGCCGTAACCTCCGAGCGTGGTGGGGGAGTTCATGGCGAGTGCGGCGCCGAGTTCGGAGGTGTCGCCGGGCAGGTGGGTGCCGCCGACCTTGGCGTAGCGCATCCGCAGCGCCATGCGCCGGCCGAAGGAGGCGATCCCGGTCAGCAGTCTGCGGTGCCCGGCCGCGCCGGCGATGGCGAGGACGTCGATGAGGAGGATCCGCTCCACCATCAGATCGGGTCCGCTGGTGATGGTGGCGTCGACGGCGATCCCGAAGAACGGCACGAACGCGCAGATCCCGACCACGGCCAGAACGGAGATGCCCCAGATCGACAGCCACTTCCACACCGTCTGGCGTGCCGGTCCGGGCAGCATCCCGGCGATGAAGGTGACGGCGCCCGCGGCCGCGGCCGCCGCGCAGACGGCTTGCGTTGCGAGCAGGACGATTGCGGCGGACAGGAGCATGCCGCAGATGAACAGTGCGGCGATCACCAGCAGAAGGGCCCCGCCCACCCGCCACCAGGTGGGTTTCTCGGCGTAGGTGGCGCAGGCCTTGCCGACGTCACCGGCTTTCTTCAGATCGGCGAGGAATGCGGCGAATTCCTGATCCTCCTCGCTGACCACTGGCTTTGCGGCGTCCAGGAGTTCCCCGCCGGGGGTGAGTTCGGGCAGTGAGTCGACGGCCTTGTTGTCGTCGCTGTCGCCCAGGCAGTATTCCTTGGCCGGTCCGGCGAGCAGTCTGCAGTTGCCTTCCTCGTCTTCTTCGCTTTGCTTGTCACGTGTGTAGCCGCCGGTCACCCACTTCAGATGGACGGCGTAAGCCTGCTGGTCACCCTTGGTGGCGGGGTCGAGGATCCGCCCGTACTGCAGCAGCATGTACGGCTTGACGATCAGCGCGTTGGTGACCGAATCCTGCAAGGGGCGGGCGATGTCCGTGGAGGAGACAGGCGCTTCGGCTTCCCGCTCAAGGCATCTGATTTCGGCGTTGCCTGCCAGATCCGCGCATGGCCCGAGGTGGGCGAGTTCGCCGCCCCAGTTGTAGGAGTTCACCGTCTGTTGTGCGACCTCGGCGGCGACCTGTTGGGCCTGTCCCAGCGGCCCGTCCTGTGCGAGGAGGGTGTCGGGGCGGACGAAGGCGGAGGCGGCGATCGCCGCGATCGTCAGCGTCAGGAACATCTCGCCCAGGCCGCGGCCGATCCGGCCGCGCACGATCATGAATCCGGTGAACACGAACGCCCAGGCCAGCAGCAGCCCTTTCAGTCCGAGGGTGTCGACCACCACGGTGTTGTAGGCGTCGGCGACCTTTTGTGCCGGAGCGGTGAGGAGCTGAAGCAGGGGGAAGCGGAAGGCCACCTCGATGGCCCAGCCGGCAAGCCCCACCAACAGGCGGATGAGGGTGAACAGGCCCGAAAGAGCAAACGCGAGGGACTGGGTCTCGAAACTGATGACCGAGCCGCCCTCGGCGCTCAGCTCGTACCCGCCTATCGGCACCCCCTCGGAGGAGGTGATGTTCAACGGGGCAAGCAGGTCACCGGTCTCGCTGTTGCTGCCGGCCGCGTACACGACCTGGCTGTTGACCATGACGAAGACACCGGTGAGCAGGACGACGAAGCCGGCCGAGCGCAGCGTCGCGCGATCTGGACGGACCATGTCAGCGCCGCCCTGGCCCAGCGTTGCGCAGCCGCCACATCACGAGGGCTGCCACACCTGCGCCGGCCGGCACCAGCCCCCAGGCCGCATCGGCACCACCGGGCTGCCCGGCAAAAGCGGTCGTCGTGGCGCCACGCTCGCAGGAGTTGCGGACGGGGCCCGCGATCAGCGCGCAGCGGCTCGGGTCCGCGGGACGGTTGTCGGCTGCGAAGGCCTGCCCCGTGTGCGGCCACCACGCCTGAGGCACACCCGCCCCGACGGCCAGAACGAGCGCGCCGACCGCGACAGCGATCACGGTGAGGGCACCCGCGGCCGCGGCATGTCGCTGGGTGTGGTTGAAGGCGGAAGAGGTCATCAGAGGAGTTCCTTCGGGTGCGACCCTGCGGCCTCAGCGGCGGGCGGCTCATCCGCGGATGGCGAGGCAGCGTTCGCGCGGCGTCGCGGTGTGGTCGTGATGGATGTGGCGATGCGCGGGATACGGGGGATGGAGACCTTGATCCGCCCGGTGTTCTGTCGCGGGCAGGTCAGCAGGAACTCGCCTTCGCGGCCCTTGCGGCCGACCGGGGACA
>NZ_JBIAQC010000047.1:0-10919 GCF_042888685.1 Streptomyces sp. NPDC002779 | reverse complement strand
ATGTTGCGGGCGTTGATGGGGCTGTTCGAGTCGGGTGTGCTGGAGCCGTTGCCGGTGCGGGCGTGGGATGTGCGCAGGGCGCCGGAGGCCTTCCGTTTCATCAGCCAGGCCAAGCATGTCGGCAAGGTCGCTCTGACCATGCCGGTGCCGGTGGATCCTGACGGGACGGTTCTGGTCACTGGCGGTACGGGCACTCTGGGTGCGTTGCTCGCCCGCCATCTGGTCACTTCCTACGGCGTACGGAACCTGCTGTTGACCAGCCGCAGGGGGCTGGAGACGCCGGGTGCCCCCGAACTCGCCTCTGGTCTGCGGCAGCTGGGGGCGACGGTTGAAGTGGCGGCCTGTGATGCCGCTGACCGTGATCAGCTCGCGGCCCTGCTGGACGGCCGTACGCTGACCGGTGTCGTCCACGCGGCCGGTGTCCTGGCCGACGGTCTGGTCACCGCCCTCACCCGGGAGGAACTGGCTACCGTCTGGCGGCCCAAGGTCCAGGCCGCCCTGCACCTGCACGAACTGACGCAAGACGCCGACCTCGCGTTCTTCGCGCTGTATTCGTCGGTGTCGGGTGTACTGGGCGGTGCCGGGCAGGCCAACTACGCCGCCGCCAACAGCTTCCTGGACGCCCTCGCCCATCACCGCCGCGCCCAAGGGCTGCCCGCGACCTCCCTGGCCTGGGGGCTGTGGGAGCAGGCCAGTGCCATGACGGGTGAGCTGGACCTCGCGGATCGTCGGCGGCTGAGCCGGATGGGTCTGGTGCCGCTGTCCTCGGAGGAGGGGCTGGCTCTGCTGGACCGGGCCCTTGCCTCTGCCGAGCCCGCACTCGTGCCCGCCCGCCTCGATCTCGCCGGTCTGCGCGGCTCGGAGACCGTGCCTGCCGTGCTGCGCGGACTCGTCCGTCCCGCGACCACCCGCCGCACCGCCGACACGACAGCCGGAAGCCAGGGCTCGGGCGGGCTGGCCGAGACCTTGGCGGGGCTGAGCCGTGCCGAGCGGGAACGGCGGCTCGTGGAGCTGGTGCGGGTCCATGTCGCCGCCGTACTGGGGCATGCCTCCGAACAGTCCGTCGACCCCGAGCGCTCCTTCAAGGAGCAGGGCTTCGACTCGCTCACCGCCGTCGAACTCCGCAACCGGCTCACCGCCGCCACGGCGCTGCGGCTGCCCACCGCGATCGTCTTCGATCACCCCACCCCGGCTCGTCTCGCCGGCCACCTGCACACCGAGCTGTGGGGTACGGAGGAGGCGACGGCTGTCACCACCGCCCCTTCAGCCGTGGCGGCGGACGAGCCGATCGCGATCGTCGGCATGGCCTGCCGCTACCCCGGCGGCGTGGCCTCGCCCGAGGATCTGTGGCGGCTGGTCACCGAGGGCGCCGACGCCGTCGGGGGCTTCCCCGGCGACCGCGGCTGGGACCTGGACGCGCTCTACCACCCCGACCCCGCGCACCCCGGAACCGCCTACACCCGACAGGGCGGATTCCTGTACGACGCCGCCGAGTTCGACCCGCACCTCTTCGGCATCGCGCCGCGCGAGGCGCTGGCCATGGACCCGCAGCAGCGGCTCCTCCTGGAGACCGCATGGGAGGCGGTCGAGCGCGCCGGCATCGCCGCAGCGTCGCTGAAGGGGTCGAACAGCGGCGTCTTCGTCGGCGCCGGGTACCCGAGCTATCTGGTCGACCTGGAGCGCACGCCGGACGTCGTCGAGGGATTCTCCCTGACGGGCAACGCTGCGAGCGTCGTCTCCGGCCGCCTCTCCTACACCTTCGGGCTTGAGGGTCCGGCGGTGACGGTCGATACGGCCTGCTCGTCGTCGCTGGTGGCGTTGCATCTGGCGGTGCAGTCGCTGCGCGGCGGCGAGTGCGACCTCGCCCTGGCGGGCGGTGTGACGGTGATGCCGAGCCCCGGACTCTTCCTGGAGTTCAGCCGCCAGCGCGGGCTCTCGGCGGACGGCCGGTGCAAGCCCTTCGCGGCCGCCGCCGACGGAACGGGCTGGTCGGAGGGTGTCGGTGTGCTCGTGGTCGAGCGCCTGTCCGACGCCCTCGCCAAGGGGCACCGGGTCCTCGCCGTGGTGCGCGGTTCGGCGATCAATCAGGACGGTGCGTCCAACGGCCTTACGGCGCCCAACGGCCCGTCCCAGCAGCGCGTCATCCGTGCCGCGCTCGCCAACGCCGGGGTCTCCGCCGCCGAGGTGGATGCGGTGGAGGCACACGGTACGGGGACGACCCTGGGCGACCCGATCGAGGCCGACGCCCTGCTGGCCACCTACGGCCAAGGACGGGACGAAAAAAGGCCGTTGTGGCTGGGGTCGGTGAAGTCGAACATCGGGCACACGCAGGCCGCGGCCGGTGTCGCGGGCGTCATCAAGATGGTGATGGCCCTGCGTGCGGGCATACTGCCCAAGACATTGCACGTCGATGAGCCGACCCCGCATGTCGACTGGACGGCGGGCGGCGTCGAGCTGCTGACCGCGCCGGTGGAAATGCGTCCCGAGGGCCGCCCCGGCCGGGCTGGCGTGTCCGCCTTCGGCATCTCCGGGACGAACGCCCACGTGATCCTGGAAGAGGCGCCGGTTGAAGCCGGGTTGGGCCCGGTCGTGGTGTCCGGGCCGGAAGGGTTGTCGGGGTCGGCGGTGGTGCCGTGGCTGGTGTCGGGGCGTACGGCGGGAGCGTTGGCCGCGCAGGCGGGGCGGCTGGCGGGGGTGTCGGGTGAACCGGTGGATGTGGGGTGGAGCCTGTGGGCTTCGCGTACGGCGCTGGAGCATCGGGCGGTGGTGTGGGGGCGGGAGCGTGCTGAGCTGACGGCTGGGCTGGGGGCGCTGGCGTCGGGTGCTGTCGCGGGTAATGCGGTGTCGGGTGCGGCTGTGGCGTCGGGTGCGCCGGTGTTCGTGTTTCCGGGGCAGGGGTCGCAGTGGTTGGGGATGGGGCGGGGGTTGTTGGAGTCCTCGCCGGTGTTCGCGGCGCGGATCGGGGAGTGTGAGGCGGCGCTGGGGCCGTTCGTGGAGTGGTCGTTGAGCGAGGTGCTGACCGGTGACGATGACGGGTGGATGTGGCGGGTGGACATGGTCCAGCCCGTTCTGTGGGCGGTCATGGTCTCGCTCGCGGCTGTCTGGGAGTCATTGGGCATCGAGCCCGCTGCCGTGATCGGGCACTCGCAGGGTGAGATTGCCGCTGCTGCGGTGGTGGGTGCGCTGAGCCTGGAGGACGCGGCGCGGGTGGTGGCGCTGCGGTCCGCCGCGATTCGGGATGAACTTGCCGGTCGTGGGGGGATGTTGTCGCTGGCGACGGGTGCTGAGCAGGCTTCGGCGTGGGTGTCGTCGTACGGGGATCGGGTCTCGATAGCCGTTTACAACGGTCCGGATGCCACGGTGGTGGCGGGTGATCCGGAAGCCCTGGATGAGATCTCGGCGCGGGCGGAGGCCGCTGGTGTTCGGGCCCGGCGGGTTCCGGTGGATTACGCCTCGCACTCCGCCCATGTGGAGGACATACGGGAGCGGTTGCTGGAGGACCTTGCCCCGGTGGTGCCGCAGGTGTCGCGGGTGCCGATCATCTCCACCGTCACCGGTGGCCTGTTGGACACCGAGACCATGGACGCCTCGTACTGGTACGAGGGCTTGCGTCAGCCCGTGCGCTTCACCGAAGCGGTCCAAGTAGCCATGGGGCAGGGTCATTTCCGGCTGATTGAAGTCAGTGCGCATCCCGTGCTGACCATGGGCGTGCAGTCGATTGCCGAGGCTGCGGAGAAGCGGGTCACGGTCGTCGGCACCCTGCGCCGGGACGAGGACGAGAACGCCCGCTTCCTCGCGAACGCGGCCGAACTGTGGGTTCACGGCACCGACATCAACTGGTCAGCCGTCTACGCGGGCCGCGCTGTCATCCCCGTGGACCTCCCGACGTACGCCTTCCAGCGTGAGCGCTTCTGGCTGGCGGCGGCGAGGTCCACGGGTGACCCCGCCGAGTTGGGCCTCGGTGCCGCAGGGCACCCGCTGCTCGGTGCCGCGGTGAGTCTTGCCGCCGATGGAGGGCTGGTCCTGACCGGCCGGCTGTCTCTGCGGACGCACCCCTGGCTCGCGGACCATGCCGTCGCGGGCACGGTCCTCTTCCCCGGTACCGGGTTCGTGGAGCTGTCGATTCGCGCCGGGGACGAGGTCGGCTGCGGCCATCTCGCCGAACTCACTCTGCAGGCACCCCTCGTCCTGCCCGAGAGTTCGGCCGTGCAGGTGCAGGTCGTTCTCGCGGCCCCCGACTCCACCGGCCGCCGGGCGTTGACGATCCACTCGCGCCCCGACAACTCGGGGATCGAGTCCCCGTGGACCACCCACGCCATGGGCGCGATGTCGGCGGAGACGGCGCAGGTTCCGGCGGGCGAGTTCGCCGTGTGGCCCCCGCAAGGTGCCGAAGCCGTCGATGTGTCGGACTTCTATTCGGCGGCGGCAGCCTCGGGTTACCACTACGGGCCCGTGTTCCAGGGGCTGCGCGCACTGTGGCGGCGTGGGGACGAGGTCTTCGCCGAGGTCGCACTGGGTGAGTCCGAGCAGTCGGAGGCGGCCCGGTTCGGGATGCATCCGGCGGTGCTGGACGCGGCGTTGCACGCGGTGTTGCCGGTGGACGGCGGTGAGGTGCGGCTGCCGTTCGTGTGGTCGGGTGTGTCGTTGTCGGCGGTGGGGGCGTCGGCGGTGCGGGTGCGGCTGGCTCCGGTCGGAGAGGGCGCGGTGTCGGTGTGGGTGGCCGATGCCGAGGGCGCTCCGGTGGCCTTCGTGGAGTCGCTTGTGCTGCGCCCGCTGGAGCGGGTGGAGTCCGCCGTACGGGATGCTCTGTTCCGGGTGGAGTGGACGCCCCTCACCGCTACGGCCAGGCAGGACGAGCCGGGTTGGGTGTGGCTCGACGACGGTTCCGGTGATGGGCTGTCGTCGCTGGCCGATACGGCTGTTCCCGCGCTGGTGGTGTGGAGGCCGCCGGTACCGGCGGGCGCCGCGGCCGGAGTCGTGGTGGGTGCGGTGCTCGCCATGGCGCAGGAGTGGCTGCTGGACGAGCGGTTCGCCGGGTCGCGCCTGGTCGTCGCCACACACGGCGCCGTCGCCACCGGCCCCGGCGCGCCTACCGACCTTGCGGCCTCCGCGGTGTGGGGGCTCGTGCGCTCGGCCGAGGCGGAGAACCCCGGACGGTTCGGCCTGCTCGACCTGGACGTCGACTTGGTCGTCGATTTGGACGTCGACACCGATGAACTCATGCCCGCGCTCGCCGCGTTCGGCGCGGGGGAGTGGCAGATCGCGGTTCGCGGAGGTCAGGCGCTGGCGCCCCGCCTGGTGCGGGCGAACGCTTCCGACACCGCGCCCGCTGCCGGATTCGGGGACGGGGCGGTCCTGGTCACGGGCGGCACTGGGACGCTGGGCGGGTTGGTCGCCCGGCATCTGGTGGCGGAGCATGGCGTGCGGCGGCTGGTGCTGGCCAGTCGTCGGGGGCCCGGGGCTCCGGGGGCGGCGGAACTGGTGGCCGAGCTGACCGCCGCCGGTGCGGTGGCCGAGGCCGTGGCGTGTGATGCCGCCGATCGTGAGGCGTTGGCGGCGCTGCTCGCCTCGCATCCCGTCACGGGCGTGGTCCACCTCGCCGGTGTCCTCGACGACGGCGTCCTCGCCTCGCTGACCCCCGACCGGCTCGACGCCGTTCTGTGTCCGAAGATCGACGCCGCCGTGCATCTGCACGAGCTGACCCGCGACCTCGACCTCTCCGCCTTCGTCCTCTTCTCCTCCGCCGCCGGTGTCTTCGGCACGGTGGGGCAGGCCAACTACGCCGCCGCCAACGCCTACTTGGACGCTCTGGCTCAGCGCCGCCGGGCCGAAGGACTGCCCGCCACCTCCCTGGCCTGGGGCCTGTGGGCCGACGCCAGCGGGATGACGGGCACGATGACCGACGCCGACCGGGCTCGGGTCGCCCGACAGGCGATGACCCCGCTGACCACCGCCGAGGCACTGGCCGCCTTCGACGCCGCCATGGCCCGGGGTGACGCGCACCTCGTGCCGGTCGCCTTCGACTGGGCCGCGCTGCGGACCCAGGCCGGCACGGGCGCACTGCCGCCGCTCCTGCGCACCCTCGTGCCCACGACCGTTCGCCGCGCCGCCGGTGCCGACCGCACCGAGTCCGGCGGGTCCACGCTGGCCCGTAGGCTTCTCGCCCTACCCGCGACCGAGCGTGAGCCGGTCGCCCTGGACATCGTGCGCACCCACGTCGCCTCCGTCCTCGGACACGCCGGAACGGCCCTGGTCGGAGCCGACCGGACGTTCAAGGAGCTGGGCTTCGATTCGCTGCTGGCGGTGGAGCTGCGCAACCGGCTGGGTGAGGCGGTGGGGGTGCGGCTTCCGGCAACGTTGGTGTTCGACTATCCCACGCCGGTGGCGGTGGCGGGTCTGCTCTTGCGTGAGCTGGTGGGGTCCGCTGCCGGTGCGGAGGCTGCCGGGGCGGTTCCTGTGGTTACCGCTGGGGTGGCGGATGATCCAGTGGTGATCGTCTCGGCTGCCTGCCGTTATCCGGGTGGTGTGTCGTCGCCGGAGGATCTGTGGCGGTTGGTGGCGGAGGGCGGGGACGCGGTCGGTCCGTTCCCGGCGGACCGCGGGTGGGATCTGGAGAAGCTGTTCGATCCGGATCCGGGGGCGTTCGGCAAGTCGTATGCGAACGAAGGCGGATTCCTTTACGACGCCGCCGAGTTCGATGCCGGTCTGTTCGGGATCTCGCCGCGGGAGGCGGTGGCGATGGATCCGCAGCAGCGGTTGCTGTTGGAGACGTCGTGGGAGGTGTTCGAGCGGGCGGGCATCGCGGTGGACTCGGTGCGGGGCAGCCGTACCGGAGTTTTCGCGGGCGTGATGTACCACGACTACGCCAGCCGGCTTCCGAGCATCCCCGAGGACATCGAGGGCTACATCGGAACCGGAACCTCCGGAAGCGTGGTCTCCGGCCGCCTCGCCTACACCTTCGGCCTGGAGGGGCCCGCGGTCTCCGTCGACACGGCCTGTTCCTCCTCACTGGTCGCGCTGCACCTCGCGGCCCAGGCACTGCGCCAGGGCGAGTGCGACCTCGCTCTGGCGGGCGGTGTCACGGTCATGCCGACGCCGGGGACGTTCATCGACTTCAGCCGTCAGCGTGGGCTGGCCGCGGACGGTCGCTGCAAGTCGTTCGCGGCTGCGGCGGACGGTACGGGGTGGGCCGAGGGCGCGGGTGTGCTGCTGCTGGAACGGTTGTCGGACGCGCGTCGCAACGGCCATCAGGTGTTGGCGGTGGTGCGGGGTTCGGCGATCAATCAGGACGGTGCGTCGAATGGTCTTACGGCGCCCAATGGGCCGTCGCAGCAGCGCGTGATCCGCCAGGCGCTCGCCCAGGCCGGGCTGACGGCTGCCGAGGTGGATGCCGTGGAGGCGCACGGCACGGGTACGACCCTGGGGGACCCAATCGAAGCTCAGGCCCTCCTGGCCACGTACGGTGACGGCCGTGCGGCCGATCGTCCGTTGTGGCTGGGGTCGGTCAAGTCGAACATCGGGCACGCGCAAGCGGCTGCCGGTGTCGCGGGTGTCATCAAGATGGTCATGGCGATGCGAGCGGGCGTGCTGCCGCGCACGCTGCACGTCGACGAGCCGACCCCGCACGTCGACTGGTCCGCGGGCCATGTCTCCCTCCTGACGGAGGAACGTGCCTGGGAGTCGCCGAACGGTGTCCGCCGAGCGGGTGTCTCGTCCTTCGGTGCCAGCGGGACGAATGCGCACGTCATTTTGGAGGAGCCGCCGGAGGTCGCGGAGGAGGTGGCGTCTCCGTCTCCGGTGGGTGGGGTACTGCCGTGGGTGTTGTCCGCCGGGTCCGCTGAGGGGTTGGTGGCGCAGGCCGGGCGGTTGTCCGGGGTGGTCGGTGGGCTGGATCCGGTGGATGTGGGGTGGTCGCTGGCGACCGGTCGGGCCGGGTTGGCGCATCGCGCGGTGGTGTGGGGCTCGGACGCACAGGAGTTGACGGCGGGGCTGGGCTCGGTGGAGTCCAGCGGCGGTGTGGTGGACGGTCGCCTTGCGGTGTTGTTCACGGGGCAGGGGTCGCAGCGGGCGCGGATGGGTGCGGAGCTGGCGGCTGAGTTCCCGGTGTTCGCCCGGGCGTTGGATGAGGTGTGTGCCGGGTTCAAGGGGCTGCTGCCCGGGTCGTTGAGGGAGGCGCTGTCGGCCGACAGTGAGGTCCTGGATCGCACGGTCTTCACGCAGGCCGGATTGTTCGCGGTCGAGGTGGCTCTCTATCGGCTCGCTGAATCGTGGGGTGTTCGTCCGGACTTCGTGATGGGGCATTCCATCGGTGAGTTGGTCGCCGCGTATGTGGCGGGGGTGTTCTCGCTGGAGGATGCCTGCCGGTTGGTCGCTGCGCGGGGGTCGTTGATGCAGGCGCTGCCCGAGGGTGGGGCGATGCTCGCGGTGCAGGCCGGTGTCGAGGACGTCCACGCGGAGCGGGTTGATGTGGCTGCCGTCAACGGGCCGACCTCGGTGGTGGTTTCGGGAGCCGAGGCGGATGTCGAGGTGGTGCGGGAGCGGCTGACGGCGGCCGGGGTCAAGACGCGGCGGCTGGCGGTCTCGCACGCCTTCCACTCCTCCTTGATGGAGCCGATGCTGGCCGACTTCTCCGAGGTGGCCGCGAGCGTCGACTACGCCGACCCCCGCATCCCGGTGGTGTCGAACCTGTCGGGCCGGGTGGCGGGCGAGGAGATCCGGACCCCGGAGTACTGGGTACGGCATGTTCGCGAAGCGGTCCGTTTCGCTGACGGGGTCGCTGCGCTGGCCGAGTCCGGGGTGACGAAGTTCCTGGAGCTGGGCCCCGACGCCACGTTGACCGCGATGGGTGCCGAGAGCGTCGAAGGGCTGTTCGTCCCGGCCACGCGCCGCGGCCACGGCGAAGTGGAGACGTTCACGCAGGGCGTGTCCCGGCTGTGGGCGAGCGGCGTCGACGTCGACTGGGCCGCCCTCTTCGAAGGCCGCAACCCGCACCGCGTCGACCTGCCCACGTACCCCTTCCAGCGCGAGCGCTACTGGCTGGAGTCCGCCGGCCCGACAGGCGACCCCGTCGGGCTGGGACAAGGTGCCGCCGGGCACCCCTTGCTGGGCGCCGCCGTCAGTCTCGCCGCCGACGGTGGGGTCATGCTCACCGGCCGCCTCTCCCTGCGCACGCACCCCTGGCTCGCCGACCATGCCGTCGCCGGTACGGTCCTCTTCCCCGGCACCGGGTTCGTGGAACTGGCGATCCGCGCCGGGGACGAGGTCGGCGCCGCGCACCTTGCCGAACTCAGCCTCCAGGCACCGCTGATCCTCCCCGCGCAGAACGGAGTTCAGGTCCAGGTCGTCGTAGGCGCAGCCGATGAGGACGGGCGGCGCCCGCTCACGGTGTACTCGCGACCGGAGACGGCCGAGCCGTGGACCGCGCACGCGCGGGGAGTCCTCGCGCGGACCCCGGCAGATCCGCCCGCCGACCTCACCGTCTGGCCGCCCGCCGGAGCGGAACCAGTGGACGTGTCCGGCTTCTACGCCGCGGCCGAGACCGCCGGTTACGGCTACGGCCCCGCCTTCCAGGGCATGACCGCCGCCTGGCGCCGGGGCGACGAGCTCTTCGCCGAGGTGGAGCTGGCAGAGGAACTGCATGCCGAGGCGGGGAAGTTCGGGGTGCACCCGGCGCTGCTGGACGTTTCCCTGCATGCGGTGCTGGCGACCGCAGAGCCCAGTGAAGGGCTGCGGCTTCCGTTCCTGTGGGAGGGCGTGTCGCTCCTGGCGTCCGGTGCCACCGCCGCCCGCGTCCGTATCACGGCCCTCGGCGGGGACGCGCTCTCCGTGCTCCTCGCCGACGGCACCGGTGCCCCCATCGCCGCCGCCGACTCCCTGACACTGCGGCCCGTCACAGCGGAGCAGTTGACGTCGTCCCTCACCACCGGGACGGACTCCCTCTACCGGCTGATGTGGGAGAGCGTGCCCCAGTCAGCGGACGCGGACGTGACGGGCGACTGGGCCGTGATCAGCACGGCGGAGGAGGGTGGGTACGTCGACCTCGCCGCCCTCTTCGACGGCGTCTCCTCCGTACCGCCGCTCGTCCTGTTCACTCCGCCCGCCGGTGGCGACCCCGAGACCGCTACCGCCAATGTGCTGGCGCTGGTGCAGAGTTGGCTGCGCGAGGAGCGGTTGGCCGAGTCGCGGCTCGTCGTGGTGACGCGGGGCGCGGTGGCCATCGATGGCGGTGACCTCGCTGATCTTGCGACCGCACCCGTGTGGGGGCTCGTGCGGTCCGCGCAGTCCGAGTATCCGGAGCGGTTCGTTCTGCTCGACCTGGACCCGACCGCCGACGGTGACGATGCGGCCGTGGTGCGGTCAGCGTTGGCCAGTGGTGAGCCCCAGCTGGCGGTCCGGGAGGGCCGGGTGCTGGTGCCGCGTCTGGTGCGTGCGGCCGGGTCGGGCGGGAGCCTGGCGGTTCCGGCGGGGGAGTCCGCGTGGCGGCTAAACACCTCGGGTTCCGGCACGTTGGACGGGCTGGCGCTGGTTCCGGCGCCGGAGGCCGCCGCGCCGCTGGAGTCCGGTCAGGTGCGCATCTCGGTCCGGGCGGCCGGGGTGAACTTCCGTGACGTCCTGATCGGTCTCGGCATGTATCCCGGTGAGGCGTTCATCGGGAGCGAGATCGCCGGTGTGGTCGTGGAGACGGCCGATGACGTCACCGAGTTCGCGGTGGGTGACCGGGTGCTCGGGCTCGTGCCGCGCAGTTTCGGTCCGTTGGCGGTGGCGGATGCGCGGGTGGTGGTCCGTGTGCCGGAGGGGTGGTCGTTCGAGCAGGCGGCGACTGTTCCGGTGGTGTTCTTGACCGCGTATTACGGGCTGGTGGATCTCGGTCGTGTGCGGGCCGGGGAGACGGTTTTGGTGCACGCGGGTGCGGGTGGGGT
>NZ_JBIAQC010000046.1:0-11137 GCF_042888685.1 Streptomyces sp. NPDC002779 | reverse complement strand
CTGCGGCACAGGGCCTCCTGGTGCTGCTCGGTTGGGATCGCAACCCCGAGCTACCAGGAGGCCCTGCCGTTATGCCCCGACCACCGAGGGATCACTCGAACAGGAACCGTGTTCGACTGATCAAGCCTGCCGAGCGGTAAGCGGATGGCTTCTGAGGGTGCTGGGGACAGGCGTTGAGCGAAGCGGCGCAGGCGGTAGGCCATGCCGTTGCCGCGGCTGTCCTGTTCGGTGGTGGCGGTGGCGGTTTTCCAGCAGACGGCTGCGGCGTTTTCGAAGAAGGTGTGCGCGGTGGTGGGTTCGTGGTCGGCGGCGGTCACCTGGACCAGGAGGTGTTCGGGGCCGCGGGGGGTGGTCTTGGTGGGGATGTGCTTGCGGTCCTCGTCCGGGGCGAGCCGGTTGGGGAGGTCATCGGTGGCAGGTGAGGCATCCGTGGCCGGGGATTGCTCGGGCGCGGACCGGAACGGATCTTGCGTGCTGGTCGTGGCGGCGACGATCTCGAGTTGTTCGGCGAAGAAGGTGCCGGGCAAGGGGATTTCGAGGTCGGGGTGCCGGGTGTAGCCGCCGGCGACCGCGGAGGCGACGAACTCGATGACGGCGCGCGCGGCCGGGGTGTACCGCCGGGTGGGCATGGTGCGGCTGAGCTGGGCCAGGACGCGCAGGACGGTGGCCAGGCTGGTGTCGGCGCTCATGGATTGCAGGGCCGGGGCGAATTCTTCGGTGTGCGCGTTGTCCTGATCGGCTGTGTAGGCGTCCGTTTGGGCGTGCCAGAGGGCGGCGGCGTGGGTTTCTCCGTGGGCGAGGTGCTGGAGGTAGAGGCAGTAGGAGGCGGGGGCGTCTTCGGCGCCTGCGGCGTACTGCCACCAGAAGCGGGCGCCGATGTCGATGATGACTGCTGTCCGTGCCTCGGCTCCCGACTCCAGGGGTGAAGGAGCCGATCCCTACGGGACGAGACGGAAGCCCTCCAGATCCGTCACTGTCCGCTCGCTCACACCAGAACCCGCCGTAGGAGGTCCTCCGTTGACTGCTCGACAGGCGGCCGTACGCCGCGCCCCGATCGCAGCTCGCCTGCACACGCCGCCCGGGGCCAGGACCGCCGCCCCGCAGGGACGCGCTCAGGCGGAGAGCCGCAGCAGGACCGCCGACCGCGCGGCGCACCCGCCGCAGTCGACACCGCCCGTGGCTGCGTTCCCCGCCCCATGTACCCAAGGGACCAGCAGCACGAGCCGGTACAGCGTTCCCGCCACTGGCCAGTCGCCGCTCCCCGCGCACTTTCCGCCGGCTGCCGCCAGCGCCGACCTGCCCGCCGCGATAGTGCAGGGCGCCGGGCAGGGCGCTGCCCGCTACGCCGTGGCGCACGTGGCGGACAAGTTCCTGTCCAATCCGCCCGACTGGCTCGAGACTCTGTGGAACGCGCTGACACGTCTCTGGGATAACTGACTGTGACGGGCTATACCGGTCCGCTTGCTGTCCCGTAACACCCAGCCAGCGAGCCCCAGCGCCGTGCGCTGCCGGGGCTCCCTGATGTGTCATCTGATGGGTTGGTGGCTTCCGCCACCGTGCTGGCCATCCTGGGCATCGCGAGGGCTCGCGTCGTCGGCCCAGAGCCGTACCGGCAGGCGCACTCCCGTCTCGGCCTCGCTCTCCTCTATCGCCCAGCGAAGGTCCGCGAGGATCCCCTCCAACGTGTCCGGCGCATCCGTAGACGGACGGGTCAGTGCGCGGGCGGGTGGCCAGCACAAGTCACGCCAGCGTGGTCCCGAGGCGGTGGGGATGACCCTCGCGGTCACGCGCTCGTCCCCGCACATCGCACACGGCACCAGCGGCATGGCAGTGACGCGGTCGCGGAACTGCTCGCGAGTGGGCTGAGCAGAAGCCGACGGCAGCGCGGCCGGGTCGATGCCGTGTTCCTGCAACTGTGCCTCTGTGCTGGTGGCGTCCGCACCCCCTGCCTCGGCAGCGTCATTGTCGAACGCCGGCGCCGGGGCGCAAGTTGTGGCTACGGGCGCAGGTGGCGTCCATCCTGGCGCCGTTGCCGATAGGCGGGTGCCTCCCGTTCTCGTGAACATCGGCTCCACCGGCTCGCGGGTGACTCCCGAAGTCGTTGTCCTTCGACAGCGAAGTTGGACTGATTGCCATCGAAGTAGGCCTGCCAAACTGGGGCACCTGCCAGGTATGAGGCGATGGTGGCTATGGGTGGGAGCGCCAGTTGTCCTGGGCATTGCGGCGGGTGCCGTCACGACCCTGCTGACGGACAGAGCCTGGAGCTCTGAGCTGGTACCTCGCTGCGTGAACTTCTCGGTCGTCTACTTGGTGATCAGGCCGGCGATGCTCCTACGGCGCTCCGCGCGGCGAGAGCAGCAGACGCCGACGGTGGACAACGAGGAGACCTTGCACGATCGAGAGAGGTAGTTCCCAAGGATTGCGACAGTCCAACTTGCGTGGCAGCCGGTCCAAGCTCGTCGTCACCGGACAGTCGTCGACGTCTGCTGTCGTCGCTGGTGAACAAAGCCAGGCCATGCCGGAGTCGGCGCGGCCCCTCGCCCTGTGTCAGGCGCCGGCCCTCTTCGCGCGGGCGGCCAGCGCGTCACGCAGGATCCCGTCGGATGCTGCGCCATGCGCAGCAGTTCACGGAACACCTCGGTGGTGGTACGTCGCCCGGAAGCCGTACGGGGCAAAGAGGGTGACGCACGTGCGCAGCGCGCTGTGCCGGCGGCTGAGTGGGAGGCGGGTCTCGTGTACGCGCGCTCGGTGGGTCAGGAAGCTGTTCATTGTGTGGGCGCCAGGTCCAGTGCCCGTGCCAGGGCGGCCGTGACGGCGGCGGTCTGTGCCAGCAGGTGCTGTTCGGCCCAGCTTCCGGCGAGGCTGAGGAAGCTCTGCAAGTCCCGCTGGGCGCCGGTGACGAGCATGCGCACCTGGTCCACTGGCAGCTCGATTACCGGGCTGTCTTTCTCCGCATAGGCGTCGAGAGTCAGCCGGACTCTTTCGCCCACACGTTCGGCCATCGAGGACGGGGCGTGGCCGAAGTAGCAGCAGCCGGTGCCGTCGAGCACCTCAAGCCAGTCCCGCCAGGTCTCCAAGCCGTTGCAGCAACCCGGCTCGGCGAAGACGGTGTCGGTGGCGTTGTCGGTCACCCGGAACCCGCCGGCGGCGAACAGGTCAGGCATGGTGAGCAGCCCGTGCAGGAACGTGCCGAGCGGGTCGGTCGGGCACGGTCCGTGCTCCTCCTCCGGCTCGAAGTTGTTGCAGTCGGCAATCCGCATCACTGCCGTGCCGACCTCCGCCGGAGTCAGCTTCCCATTGAGAACGAGGTAGCCGTAAGACTCGTGCTCGCCAATGGGCCACAGCGCAAAGTCGTCGGCAGCGCAGATCTCAAGAACGGGTTGCATCACCATCACACGGGGATGATGCCGGACCCACTGCCCCGCCGCCACGGGCTTTGGCTGCGGAAACGGACTCTCCCCACGGCTGTCGCGTGGAAAGACTTCTCAATGCCAGTATCAAGCCGATGCGGGTGCTGTTCAGACGAGGTTATGCCGCTGGTTCAACGCTCACCGCGACGGATCGTCTCCGAAGGTGAACCGCCAGAATCTCCATCTCGACGAGCGTGCCGATGAGACCGGTCTCGGCAAGTTGCGTGGCCAGCACGCGTGCTTCGCCCAGGGACAGTTCTCGCGCATTGCGGAGGGCCTGCAACACGGGAGCAAGGCTCAGCAAGTCTCCAGACAGGCGAAGCCGTGCCGCCCCGTGCACTTGCAGCAGAGCTTGTCGAATGTTCTCGGTTGTGACGGATCCGCTGTCCTGCTCGCACCACCCGTTCAGGCAGTCTGCGCATCGTCCTTCGGTGCCCCAGCAGAGCATGCCGTTGTCGATGAACTGACCGACATCGCAGGTCGTGGTGCCTCCGCAGACACTGCACCGACCTGTGACCTGTACTCCTTGCGTGATCACAGAGGCTCCTCAGCGTCATCCGTCCATGCTGACGGCATCTTCCTCGAAAAGTCGGCTCTCGTCGATCAGGTTTGCGATTGACGAGAGGCCCTATGAGGCGGTTGCCATCGGTGGCATGAGTTCGTAGTGCCGCTGACCTCGGAGAAGTGCCCACAGCACGTTGACCCGTCGCCGGGCCAGCGCCAGGACTGCCTGGGAGTGCCTCTTGCCCTCGGCCCGTTTGCGGTCGTATTACCGACGGGACTCAGAGCAGCAGGTGATGCAGCTCATGGCGGCAAGAAACAGGGCCCGTTGCAGACGTCGGTGGTAGCGCTTGGGGCGATGCCGGTTGCCGCTGACCTTGCCTGAATCCCTGAGAGCCGGCGCCAGGCCGGCGTAGGTCGCCAGGCGATCACGGCTGCCGAAGAGATCCATGTCGCCGCCGATGGCGGCCAGGATCTCGGCTCCGAGCAGGTTGCCGATGCCCGGCATGCTGGCAATGATGGCGGCCTGCCTGTGGGCACGGAAGGAAGCCTCGATCTGCCGGTCGACTTCGCTGATCTTGTCGTTGAGCGCGATCACTTCGCGGGCGAGCGTGGCGACCATGGCTGCGGCCGTCTTCTCTCCGGCGACGCTGGTGTGCTGTCGCTCAGCGGCCTCCATGGCGGTGCGGGCCAGGGCTCCGCACCAGCGGAGCTTTCGGTTCCGGAGCCACTGTTCGAGGCGGCCGTGAAGAAGGACGGTTGCAAGGCATTAACATCCCCCCATCGCTCCGGTTGTCCTTGATCGCGGAGGTCGGGGGCCGGCGTTCCACCAGGGGGTTTGAATGGGAAAGCGCACTGTGACAACTGCTGTAGCCGCAACGGCAGTTCTGTGCCTGAACACGTCGACAGCGTCAGCGGAGACCCGTCTGGGCGACACACAAATCCTGTCCGCCTCGATCAACGGTGGAAAGGCCCTCGTCGTGGGAGCCGCCGCGCAGGCGTCGTTCTCCGCAACGGTCACCGCCAGCGATCCGGCCGGCCTCGAGTACATCGACGCCTGGCTGTACCGAGGGCCCTCCACCGCCCCCACCGGCGCTCTCGCCGCGCCCCAGGACCCAACCTGTACCGCCGTCAACGAAACCACCACCCGGTGCACCTTCCCGTTCCAGATGGGCGAAGGCTGGTTGCAGAACGCTGACGCCGGCACCTGGCACCTCTACGTCAACGCCCTCGCTCGTGACCGCGACTACCACCGCAAAACAGCAGCATCCTTCAGCCTCCAGCGCGCCTCGACGGTGACGGCAAACGCTGCGCCCGAGCCCGTACGCAAGGGCGAGCCCCTCACCATCACCGGCGCCCTCAGCCGCGTCAGCTGGAACGACTCCACCTACCACCGCTACCCCAACCAGGCCGCGCGCCTGCAGTTCCGCACCCCCAACGGCAGCTACACCACCATCAAGACCGTCACTGCCAACTCCACCGGCTTACTCAAGACCACCGTCACCGCGAACCGCGACGGCTACTGGCGCTACAGCTACGCCGGAAACACCACAACCGCAGCCACCAACGCGCCGGGCGATTACATCGACGTACGGTGACCTGAACACTACAGACCGACAGCACGACCTCCCATGCCTTCCCATCAGCACTGCACCACAGCCCCGAACTCATGGACCGTATCCAGCCGTAGTCGAACCCCCCAACCACCGCAATCCCCGTCGAATGGGTTGCGTCGTGCGGACCCTTTCCACTGCCCCGGGCATGCCGGCAACCCCACTGGTGTGCACTGATAAGCTCCCGTCGCCCGCTCAGGGCATGCACATTTCATTCCCAGGCTGTCGGGGTTGTCGGGGCCGCGGATGGCAGGGTGAGGGGCCGGGGGGTTCCGTGGAGGTCAGCAAGGTCATGCGACGCCGCCTGTTCGGCAGAGGGGGTGCGACCCTGGCCGTGAGCGTGGCCCTCGCCGCGGGTGCTCCGGGTGCCGTGCCGATGGGGATGGCGGTGGCCGTCGGGGCGGACCAGGTCGCCGCGGCGGGCGAGGTCGTGCTCCCCGCCGCGGACCGGAGCGCCACGCGCAACCCGGTGTTCATCGGCTTCGGCGACACAGGTGTGCTGTCGAGTCCGGAAGGCTCCAGCGGCTGGCTCTGGACCGACTACGCGACGCGCCGGACCCGGGAGGTGACCGAGTTCGCCGGCACTCAGCAGCCCAATGCGCTCGCCCAGTCGGACACTACCTACACCCTGTCGACGGACGTCGAGGGCCGTCGGGTCGTGCGGTTTCGCGCGATGGGCTCCGGCGAGGACCGGGGCTCGGTGACCGTTCCGACCGGTCTGACCTATGCGGGGACGGCCGGCGAGGGTGTCGTGGTCGCTTACCTGGGCGGCTCGGCCAACGTACGCGAACTGCACCTGCTGAAGCAGGCGGCCGGTGGCGGTACCGAGGACACGAAGGTGACCGGCTGGCCCGCCGACGCCAAGCTCCTCGCGTTGAGCGGGAGGGACGAGCGCTCGCTGCTGCTGCGCTATCGCGTGCCGACCGAGGACCCGCAGGTCTTTCTCTACCAACTGGTACTCGTCGACGTCCGGGACGGGACCTGGACCAAGCTGTTCGCCCCCTACAACACGACCTCGGCCCGGCTGCCCGTCCTGAGCGAGGACTACGTCGGCTGGTGGTATCCGGGAGCCGGTGCGCGGCTGCTGCGCCGCGACGCGCTGGACGGGCCGGTGATCACCGTTCCGGCCCAGGGCACCGTGGGAAAGACCGACTTCACGGTCGTCGGTGACGATGTCGTGGTGGCCACCTACGGCGACGAGACCCGTGCCGTGCTCACCCGGCCCCTGACCGACGCGGGCCAATGGCGCACGCTGCTCCCGCAGATGGACGGCTGGGTGCACGCGTCGGCGGACGGATCGGCTGTCGTGGTGGGCGGTCCCGACAAGGCGCACTGGGGCATGTTCCGGCTCTCCGAGGCGACTGACGGACAGATCGTCGCCGATGAACTGATGGATCTGCCGCCGGTGCCCGCGCCCGTCGACGGGCTTTCGCTCGTGGGCGGCATCCTTGCCTGGACCGACCAGACCTCGTCCCCGGCCTACGACGTCATGTTCAACACGCGCACCGTGTCCGCCGACGCGGTCCCCCAGGTGGGGCCGGTCCGCCAGGCCGGCGGAGGGGGCAAGCCGTGCATCTTCATCTACAGCTGTGTGCGGCTGTTCGGCGCGGGCGACGGATCCGTCGTCTACAACGACGTGGACAACTCCCAGCTGGTTCACCGCCGTACACCCGCCGGTGACGTCCAGACGCTGACGGTGGAGGGCTTCTACGGCGAGGTGAGCGCTGCGCAGGGGCGGTACGCGCTGCTTGCGGGCGGCCCGAACCGGAAGCATTTCCTGGTCGACTGGACGCAGTCCAAGGTCGTGTCGACGCGCACGGCCGTGGCCGCCACCCTGTGGGACGGACAGCTGTGGACCACGACGTCCACCGCCGGACACCTGTCGATGAGCCGTCTCGGCTCGACGGCTGCGGCGGTCGACGTCAATGTCGGCTCCGCATGCGTGCCCAGCGAGCTGCAGGTCAACGGCCGATTCGTGTACTGGGCGTGCGCCGCGCAGAGGAAGGCCGGCGTGTTCGACCGCTCGCGGGGGCGGTCGGTGTCCGTGCCCGTGGGGGACGCGCTGCTGGCCGACGGGTTCCTGGTCCGCCATGACAACGAGCGCGGCAAGCTGGTGCGCACCGATGTGCGCTCCGGACAGGCAGTCAACTTTGACCTGGCCGATCTGCCCGCGACGACAAACCTCATGCCCGAGGGCAGCACCTCGGACCGACGCGTGCGCTGGACCCTGGACCCCGACAGCGGCCGCGTAGCTTTCGTGGACGCCGATGAACGCATCCATCTGATGCCAGGCGGGACTCTCGCTGCTCCCGTGCAGCGAGAGCACGCGGGCCGGGACGGCATCGGCGACCTCCTCACCCTCAACTCCTCCGGCGCGCTGACCTTCCAGCAGGGCACCGGCAACGGCACGTTTGCCGGCAAAGTGAGCGGCAGCGGCTGGCCGACCTCGGTCAAGGCGGTGCCATTCGGGGACCTCAACGGCGATCGCTGCAACGACGTCCTCGTGCGGCTCAGCAGCGGCGCCCTGCGCGCCTACACGCCGGGGTGCGGTGCCGCGCTGAAGACGTCGACGCCTTACACCTCGCTGGGCACGTCCGGCTGGAACCAGTACGACGTGCTGACCGCGCCCGGTGACGTGACCAAGGACGGCCGCCCTGACCTGATCGCGCGGAACTCCTCGACCGGGACCGTCTACCTCTACAAGGGCACCAGCACCGGCAAGCTGTCAGCCCGGGTGAAGCTCTACGACAACTGGAAGACGTACAAGAAGATCGTCGGGGCCGGGGATCTGAACGGCGACGGCATCGGCGACCTGCTCGCCCAGGACACGTCGAACAACCTGTACCGGTACTACGGCACCGGCAACGGCACGTTCGGCGCCCGCACGAAGGTCTTCTCCAACTGGGGCGGCTCCTACAACGTGATCGTCGGCGTCGGTGACATCACCGGGGACGGCAGGGCCGACCTCGTCTCGCGGGACAGCGCGGGAAACGTCTGGCGCAACAACGGCAACGGCAAGGGATCCTTCGGAGCGCGCGTCAGAATCGCCACCGGCTGGCAGGGCTACAAGGGCCTCTTCTAGAAGAGCACTTCCCGGCCACGTCGCGACGTATGCCATGCCCCGGTGCGGGGATCGCAGGGGGCATGACAGGTGACGACAAAGGAGACTGGCCAGGTCATCGCAGCAGCGATTCCGGACGGCCTGGCACGCCGACTACTTCCCTGGACGGCTCCTTGGCGAAGCACCGGCCCGGTTCCGCCAGGTCCGAGTCGCATCGGCCGCCGCACCGGCCGTGCCTGGCAGCCGCCGCCACTCAGGCCAGCCAGGCCCGCTCGTGCGTGGCCGGGGCTCCCCGGTGCCCCGGCCACGCACGGGCGTGCGGTTCACCGGGTGAGGATTACGCCGACCAGCGCGGCCATCACCGTGACCGAGCCGAACGCGGCACCAAGGGGCGCGCTCCACGTCGGGTGGCGGTGCACGACGTAGGCGGCGCCGGCCGCGAGCAGTATGCCGACGACGACCAGGAGCAGCGCGGCGAGCAGAGCGAGCGCGGACACGACACCGCCGACCTTGGATCCCATAAGGTCCGCATGCAGGGAAAGGGAGATTCGTGGGGCGGATGCGGGTTCTGCTGCTGGACGCGGCTCCTGGAGAGCTGCTCGATCGTGAGCTGGGGTGCCTGCTCGGGCACGGGGTGGCAGTCACGCTGAACCTCCGGCGGGTAACCGACCAGACGAGCGCGCGAGCTGCGTGGACGGACCGGGTGGACTTCGCGGACTTCGACGCGTTCGACGAGTCGGCGCTGATAGCCGAGACCATCCGCGATGGGCTCGGCTATCACGCGGTGAAGTCCCGGGCCGGCGTCCCGTTGCGCGCCACGTTCCTGGCGGCAGCGACCAATCCGGCACTGGACAACCGGCTCCGGGTGATCGGCCGGGCCACCACGTCGACCTCGCCGCCGCCGCCCACCACGGCGTCACCGTCACCCACACCCCGGGCTCCAACGCAACCGCGGTCGCGGAGTTCACCTTGGCCCAGCTGCTCGCCCTGACCCGGAACCTCTCAGCCCACAACGAGGCCGCGCACCACGGCCGCTGGAGCGGACCGGCCGCCCCCGCGGTCGAGCTGTCGGAGCTGACCCTGGGCGTCCTCGGGCTCGGCCGGATCGGCCAGGCCCTGGCCGAGCGGGCGGCCGCCCTCGGCATGACCGTTCAGGGCCTCTCCCGTCGCCCCGCAGGGACGGCGGTGCGCCGAGCAGAGTCCCTCGGCGCCCTCCTTGCCAGCAGCGACGTGATCTCCCTGCACCTCCCGCTCACCCCGCAGACCCGGGGAATGATCGGCCGGGCGGAACTGGCGCTGATGCGGTCTGGCTCGATCCTGCTGAACACCTCCCGGGGAGGCATCGTCGACGAGCAAGCCCTGGCCGACGCCCTACGCGACCCGGCACATCCCCTGGCAGCCGCCGCCGTCGACACCTTCATCCATGAGCACGCCGCCTTCACCTCCCCGTTGTTCGGCCTGTCCAACGCCCTGCTCACGCCGCACGTCGCTGGGATGACCCGGCGCGCCATGGCCGAGGCCGCCCTCCGCTGCGCCGACCACATCGCAGCGCTGCTCGCTGGCCGCCCGAACGGTGTCCCCGTGGCGACGCCGTGACCTCTACAGCCGGCGGGTGACGACCGGGCAGCAACCCTGGTGGTCGACCGGCCGATGCCGTCGACGTTCCCAGGCCAGGTCGGCAGTCAGCGGATGCGCGGACTCCTGGACGGCTATCCCAGCGGTAGGCGCCCATGCGCGTCGGATCAGACAGCGGAGGGTGATGATGACGCAGGCCAGAACGATGAAGATTCGATCGGTGCTCTGCGCCGCTCAGTGCAGCGGCGGCATCGAGGTGCTGCACGGCCCCACCGGTGACGTAGCAATGGAGGTGAGGGGATTGCAGGTAGTTCAGAGCACCCTCGCTCATGACAGCGACGAAGCCGTTGGACCAGTCCGCTGTTTGAGCGGGGACTGCCCCTGCGACATGCTCAGACTGGCGGGTGATGATCACAATGACGCTCGTCGACGTGCAGGACCGCAACGCCGCACGCGGCGTACATTCCTCGACACAGTCGCAGTAGCCCATCAGACACCGCCCCAGGGCGTGTAGCCCGCCAGAGAGCGGACGACCTTGGGCTCGGCGTGAATAGCGGAGACCTCGTAGCACCAGTCCCCGTCGCGCCACTGTACCTTCAGCGTGGAGACCTGAAGCACCGTCACAGGGTCGGTGAACCGCGTCACCAGCTCGACGACCGCGACTTCGTCGCTGTAGGTGACGAAGCGGAACCCGGCAAGCTGCCCAAGCTCCCCGGGTTCCGGGGATGGCATGGGCGAGGCCTCTTCGGCTTCCTCCCGTGCTTCGATCATGGCCGTCTTGGCATCCCCCACGGTCTGCTCTTCCATGACGCGCCGCCAGCCGGGGGCGAGCGCGGCCCGCGTGCTGATCTGTGCAGCGGCTATAAGGGCGCCGGAGGGTGTGTGAGGTTCCCCCGAGATGCGGAGTGTGTTGACAGAGGGTCAGATGGTTCTCATGAGAGGAACATCGACCATGGCCGCCCCCAGAAAGTACTCGC
>NZ_JBIAQC010000045.1:0-11634 GCF_042888685.1 Streptomyces sp. NPDC002779 | reverse complement strand
CTGTCACGACATTCCCCAGCTCCACCGGGAACTGGTCGAGCGCGGATTCACCGGCAGCGTCCAGTGCCTCCGCCGCTACTTCCGCGCCTTCAGACCTCCCCGCCAACCAGGACGAAAGCAGCAGCCGGTGTCCCGGCCGCAGCCCAGGCCGGCCCCGAAGCCCCGACGTATCGTCCGCTGGATCATGACGAACCCCCAGCACCTCGCGGCCGCCGATGCCGCGGAACTGAAGGAGATCCGTACGGCCTGTCCTCACCTCGACGCCGTCACACGGCACGTCCACGACTTCGCCGAGATGCTCCACCACCTCCGCGGAGACCAGCTTCCCGACTGGATGGAGCGAGTCCTTGCCGACGACCTACCAGCCCTCCACTCGCTGGTCAGCGGCCTGCGACGCGACTTCGACGCCGTCACCGCAGGACTCTCCACGCCATGGAGCTCCGGCCAGGTCGAGGGCCACGTCACCCGCGTCAAGCTCATCAAGCGCATGGCCTACGGCCGAGCCAACCTCGACCTCCTACGCCAACGCGTACTCCTCGGCCCATAACCCTGCGACATCACAATCCCCAGCAAAGCCCGATTTTGCCCCAAGTGCCCGTCTGGTTGGAGCTGGTGACTCGTCTAGTCAGAGGTCGACGCGATGCTCTGCAGCCGATGGGTCATCGACGGAGCCGTAGCGCAGGACGACGTGCGCTGGCCGGAACGGCAGGTCGTTCAGGATGGGTGTCATGACAGCGAAAAGTGCGTCGGCGTCCGGTCCGTAGGCGTAGAGGACGACCTTGCCTCCTCCGTACTCGTTTCCGTCGAACTCGCCGACGTCAGCTTGCTCGATCGCCTCGGTCAGCAGGGACTGAGCCTGGCGGACGGCCTCCCGTTGGCGCGGATCGCCAAGGCCGGCGTCAGCCAGTCGGTAGTGAGCGATGACGGCATGCTCAACGTCGGTTTCTGCTTCGCCTGTGTCTGCCATGCGGGAAACGTTCTCATCCCGGACCGACATCCTCGCTGGGCTGGCCCTCCGGGACGCGGTTCTAGGAACCAAACCTCGACCTCCTACGCCAACGCGTACTCCTCGCCCCGTGACCCTGCGGCATCACAAGATCCCCGACAGAGCCTGTATTTCCCCATCGCGAGCGTCAACTTCCCCGCCCAGACGTTCGACCCGTCGTCACACCATCGTGGTCGTTTCTCGACCGACCGGGGGTGAGGCGAGGTCCGGCTGATCAGTCCCAGTCGGACGCCAGCTGGTCGACTCGGCCGCCTTTGTGGGGTGTGGGGATGTAGTCGCGAGCACCGACAGGCAGCGCGGCAACACACGCCGCCGAGCAAGCGTTGACCAGCAGGGGTAGTACGTCAGTGGCCACGGGCAGTGAGATCCACACCTGATGGAGTCCGCTCAGTTCGATCGGGCGGTCGCAGACACTGCAGCTGTGGGTGACGGTGGTGCCCCACCGTCGGGGATCCAGGTTTCCCGGATCGAGGTCCGCAACGGAGTCCGGGGAAGGCTGTAGCCGCGGGAACGGCGGTCGCAGCTTGTAGTTGCCGAACAACGCGCGCGTGCTCACCGTGCTGCGAGTCAGCTTTCGGCACCGGGTGATCTCGTAAGGGAACCAGTGCAGCCGGTAGGAGGTGTAGGGGGTGAACTCCTCCAGGCTTGTCATGGCCCCGATCTCGGGCGGGATCCGGACCAGATTGCTGCCGTAGAGCACGAGGTGCTTGACCGCCGTCAGCTGGGCGATGCTCGGTGGCAGGGTGATAATCTGCCGCCGCTCTTCCGGGCCGAGCCCGGTCAGGGGGCGAAACTCTTCGCGCCCGTCGGCGGCGGCCTCGTCGATCAGCTCCAGCAGGTGGCGCCAGCCCGAAGCTGAGGTGTCCTGCCGCTCGGCGTGGAATCCGACTCGAGCTCGCGGATGCGGCCTGGACTGGTCGAAGCACGTGCACGCGTCCTGGCGGGGACCCCGCCGCTCCAAGGCCGGGTCCGATGTGTCGCCCCAGCGGTTCAGATTAAACCCCGGCTCTGCCTCGTCCGTCATGGCGCCAAGATACGGAGGTTGCTGCAGGCCGTCTCAGGATTATCCGGGCGGGAGCACAGACGACACCCATCGTCGTGCTCGAACGTTTGGCTGGCGAACCTGATGCTGCTGATGGGGAATTACGTGGAGTTCCACACAGCCGCCGTCTGCGAGCGAGAGATGGCCGTGGTGACCTGGGTCGACTGAGCAACTGCATGCGAGTCAGGGCCTGGACGCGGCATGCCCACGGATTTGCCCGCGGCATGGGGATCGGGCACGGGATGCCAGTAACGGTGACCTCATCGCGGCCGTTGCCCACGGCTGGTTCTGGGAGATGGCGTCGCCCTGCCGGAGAAGCTGCCCGTCGCCTCGTGTCAGCCGTCCTGGCCCAAGGTACGCAAGCGGTCAGCAATGTCGTAGACGGTGAGCCGCAGAGCGCGGATGTCGGTGATCAGGTCCCGCCACGGCTCGAAAGAGTCGTCGATCTCTTGCCCGGAGGCCCGGATGTACGCGACGGCCACGCCGTACCCGAAGTAAGCGTTGCGAGCCGGCAACGGGCGCAGCAGGACCAGCTGCTCAAGCAGGGCGGCGGCCCGCCAGTAGGCGTCGGGCTCGCCCATCTCAAGCTGCGGTGTGTTCACCCGGTGACGGGCGACGGCTGCCGCCAGGGCCGAGTAGTCCCGCACCCCGAGTTCCTTGCCAAGCAGCTCTTCCTGTCGGTCGAGGAGCCACCGGATGTCGATATGCAGTTCCAAGGGTCAGGCCGCCCGCCCCGCGGTGTTGCGCCGGGCTGGGGCGTCGTCGGGGAAGGCCTCGTCGAACGCCTCGGCCAGGCCGGGCCGAGCGATGATCTCCCGGAACTCGGCCGTCGCCTTGCTCAGCTTGATCTGGTTCTCTTCCTCTATGGCCAGCTCGGCCAGGTAGGCACGCACGCTCTGTCCGCGGGCTGCGGCGACCGCAGCGAACCGGTCCCTGGTCTCGGAGTCGACCTTGACGGTGGTATCAGCCATACCTCGAGTATGCACCCATGGGTACCTTCGCGAATACCTGTCCCGGAAGGCGGCCGCTTTCCGGTCAGGGCGCCTCGCCAAGCATCCCGGGCGTCAGGTCGCCGCGCACGCGTCGGACGCGCGGACGGTGGCGATATCGGCCGAACTCCAGCCGCGGCTGGTCAACCTCGATCTCGACGACGACCTCCGGCTTGACCGGCCGGAAGTGCACCGGATCGGCGCCGGGGAGCCCGCCCACCGTGCCCGGCAGCTCGCGCATCTCTTCGCCGGCCGCGCGCAAGAGCGGCGCCACGGCCAGGCGGACCTGTTGAGCGAGCGGCAGGCTGACGCCAACCGCCCGCATGCGGCCGCCCGTTGGGCGGCCCAGCACGAGGGCCTGGGTCGCCGGTGTCCTGCCGGTCACTCCGATGATCACGGCCTCGGTGGTGTGGCGCTCGCGCCACTTCACCCAGCCCGAGGCCAGGCCAGCAGCGTACGGTGCATCGGTCCGCTTGCCCACCAGGCCTTCCACGCCGGCGAGCGCTCCGACCCATTTGAGGGCTTGCCCACGGTCCTCGGTGGCCGGCACCGCGCGCAGCGTTGCCGGGCCGCCCTCGAGGAGGCGAAGCAGCTCAGTGCGGCGCTCGCTGTACGGGCGGGGCCGCCAGTCGGTGTCGCCGACGGCGAGGGCGTCGAAGAGGGCGACGTGGACCGTGAAGTCGGCGCCGCGCCGTGGGCCGCGGCGGCCGGCCCGGCTCTGCAGCCGGTCAAAAGCCACGCCGGATCCGTCGTTGAGGACCGCGACGAGCTCACCATCGAGGACGGCGTCCGGCAGGCCGGCGGCAGCGTCTGCGACGTCGGAGAACTGGCGGGACAAGTCGGTGCCGTGCCGGCTCCATACCCGTCGGGTCGCGGTATGGATCTGGCACCTCCAGCCGTCCCACTTCACCTCGAGCATCCAGCCCGGCGACTCGGGGACGGCAGTGACTGCGCGAGCCAGAGCGAGCGGGGCGGGCAGAGCGAAGGGCGGCACCGGAACCTCCTGCGGGGTCTTCAGCGTAGGTCGGCATGACCCTCTACGTGTCCCCGACCTGCGAGGCTGCCTAGACGTACGGTGGAAAGATGTCGAGGAAGCCGAGCTACTTCGAGGCGGAGGACATCGTCCAGCCGGTGTTCCTCAGTATCCGGGTGGCCCCTTCAGCGGCGGCGTAGTTCCTCTGCCCAGGTGCGGAGCTGGTCTTCGAGGGTGAGGTTGTCGCCGCGGGCCACGGTCTGGAGCAGTTGGGCGCATACGGTCGCTTCGGCGGCGAGGCCGGCCGGACTGCCCAGGATGGGGAAGGCGTCGCGGACGCGGGCGGCGGTGTCCGGCTGGAGCAGCGAGTAGGCATAGAGCATGGCGGCGTCAAATCCCTTGGGAGCCAGGCCCCAGCCCTCCCAGTCCAAGATCCGCAGGGGCGCGCAGAGGTTTGCCCAGTGCACGTCAGCATGGGCGGTGGTCCAGCAGTGCGCGGCCGGGGCCGGGATGCCGACGAACTCGGGAATGGCCCGTTCCATGTACTGCTGTCGTACGGCGACGCGGTCGGTGTTGACGGCCGCTACCTTCTCCAGCGCCCCGGTCAGGTCGGCCCACCAAGAGTCCGGCAGCCGGAGGTCGTGCTGGAGGACCGGGTCGTCGGACAGGACCGGCTGGTCAACGCGGGCCGACAGTTCCGCCCGGTAGGCGGTGCCGTCGTCGACGGCGTCGTGCACACCCAGGAGCGCGGGCCGGTGCCCATCAAGGTCGGCGAAGACGTGCTGTGCATCCAGGGCGCCGTCCCACAGCTTTCCCGACGCCTTGTCCTCCGGCGCGGACACCAGCCGCAGCCAGACCGGTCGGCCGTCGGCGGCGGCGCGGGCCGGGGCGCCCAGCGTGCGCCCGGCCCAACCCCAGAACTCCCCGCCCAGCTCCACATGGACGGCCAGGGCCTTCGCGGCATCGGCGTGATGGGCGCGCATGCGCTGCTCGGTGTCCGGGTCAGGGGGAGGCGAGTACACCAGTGATCTCCCGCAACTGGTCGGCGGTCAGGCAGGGTTGAGCGACCGCTTCGGCCGCCTCTCTCCAGTGTGGCGCACTCGAGGTGGCCAGAAGGACGTCCGTCACTCCTGGGCATGACGCCACGGCCAGGACGCACGCCTGTGCGGGGGTCAGGCCTGGCCTGATGAGGTCGGCGAGCTCCTGGTCGACGATGTTGGGGAGTTCACCGCCGTGCAGCGGCGCGGAGGTCATCACCCGCAGCCCTGCCGCGGCGGCGGCCGGGAGAGGCCCGCGGCCTTCCAGGGACTGCGTGATCGGCGTCATCATCACCAGGCTCACTGGCAGCTGGACCGCGGCCATGTGGTGCTGTCCGCCGGCGGCTTCGGCGGCCAGGGCGAGCAGTTCCCCCACCGTGAACGCGTCTTCCTCCAGGCCCGCCCAGGTGGCGACCCCGTACCCGGCTACGTGTCCGGCCGCCGCCTCCTCTTCCAGGACCTCGAACGCGTCCCGAATTGCGTGGTGGAGCGCGCGGCGGTCGCCGCAGTGGGCGCGCTCAGGGTTGTGCAGCAGGACCAGGTCCAGTTGCTCACGTCCGAGCTGGTCGCGGTTGCGGCTGGCCTGCCAGCGCACGTAGCCGGGGGCGAGGCTGTGCCTGGCGGCGGCCTGGTTCTCGGTGAGGACCCCGGCGTTCACGGCGTCGGTGCCGGTGGCCGCGGTGAAGAAGCCGGCTTTGGTGGAGATCCGCAGGGCCGGGTGGGCGGCCAGGGCTGGGGCCAGGAGGGTCTGTGCCTGGCCGGTGGCGTAGTTGGGGGCGGTGTCGATCCACTGCGCGCCGGAGGCGGCCGCACGGGCGGCCGCCTCCGGGATTGCCTGGCACCGGTAGGTGCCCAGAGCGAGTCGTGTCGTCACAGCAGGCTCCCCACCGTCGCGGCCTGCCCGGCAACGAGCTCCTGGACCAGCCCGGCGACGTCCTCCGCAGCTAGGCCGGCCGCATCGGCGAGCGCGGACAGATCGAGGGTGCGGCCGTCGACCAGCGGGCGCAGCACCGCCTCAGCTGCGGGCGCGAACTCGTACACGGTGCCGGCGGCGGACAGCGTCACGGCGTCCTCCCCCGTCTCCAGGACGGCGCGGGCGGTGGTCAGCCGCACCCGCAGATGCGGGTTGGCCGGGATGCCGTCGATGTACGGCAGGCTCGGCACCATCCTGCCGACGGCCTGGCCGTCCATCGCCGCCCGGTAGCGGGCGATCAGCGTCGGGTCATCCAGCAGTTCGGCGAGCCGCTTGCGCATCGTGTCCACGGCGTCGGCCTGGACGTCCGGCGCGGCGAGCAGGGGTAGCTCGCGCCTCCAGTCCTCGTGCGTGAGCAGCTGCTCGGACACCCACGCCATCAGGTCGGTCGCGGTGTGGGTCTGCAAGCCGCAGGTGACGTGCAGGGAGCGCACGCCCTGGTCGGCACAGACCGCGTGCCATACGCCGCGCGGCACGTACAGCACGTCCCCGGGCTGCAGAACCAGATCAGCGATCGGTTCGGTGGGTGCCTCGCCGGGGTCCTCGATGTCGCGGTACAGCGGGAACGGGCGGGTGGTGCCGTAGATCCGCCACCGCTTCGCAGTGCCCGGCCGGTGCGCAGACATGTGACGAGTTCCCGCTTGAGCGCGCCACGGCCTTCGATGAACAGCGCTTGGTAGATCGCTTCGTGGCTGATGCGCATGGACTCATCATCGGGGAACTCTGCACGAAGCCGGTGCGAGATCTGTTCCGGACTCCAGGCCGTCGCCCATCGCCTGTCCTGCCGATGCGGCTTGTTCAACCCCTTCCAGGCGCGCGTCTCAGGCCCGGTGACGATCGTGCCGTCGGGTCGCTGGACACTGCCTGCGAGCCGATCCTGCACGTACTCGCGCAACCTGTCGCTGCCCGCGAGCTTCACGGTCTTCGGACGCTTCGCGGCCTGCTGCGCTTTCCACTGCGCCACCAGGGCCCGGTAGACCGACTTGCCGCTCCGGGTTGCCGCGTTGCGGCGCAGTTCGCGTGAGATCGTGCCCGCGTCGCGTCCGATCCTGCGGGCGATCTCGCGCACGCCGAGCTCCTGGGCGCGCAGCAGCGCGATCTCCTCACGCTCAGCGAACGACAGGTACCGGCCCGAGGGCTCTTCCAGGCTCAGCGGCGTCATACCGCCAGCGTGTCGAAACCACCGGATCCCGACCGGTGCCGACACGCCGACCCTCTCGGCGGCCTGGACCGTAGTGATCCCCGACGCGATCAGGCGCCAGAACTTCCGTTGCACAGCGCGCGACGGCTCCGGGCGGCCGGGTGAGCGCATCGGCGCCCGCATCGCAATCCGCGGCCCACTGGCGTCGCGCCCCGGTCGGCACCTGCCGCCTCAGCTTCCTCGGTCGTCCCATCCAACACCTCCGTGATCAAGGTGTTGCGACGATAAGTTGAATTCGCCCTGTTTGGCGTGGTCACTCTGACCGAAAAGCCCCGACACGGTTCCCCTCGGACCACATAGCACGATCTTGGTGGCAGGACCCTCGGGGCGATCGTCCATGAGGGGGCCGATAGCAATACCTCGGTGCTCAACGTGAAGTGCCTCCGATCAGCTCGGCTGGAGTGGGCAAAATGTGCGCACCTGGTCCAGATGCGCCGTCCCGGTGCACAGGAACCCCCGACAGGTCGACGTCGGCGAGAACCAGATGCACCGCGTCCACGCCTGAGGCCATCCGCACCGTGTGGTCGGGTGTGCCGGCAAGAAGGCAAAAGGCTTCGGCGGGGAGACAGAAGGCTGTCTCCCCGCCGAAGGCGCAAAGGTCACCGGAGATCGGTGACGCGTGATCCTCCCTTACGCGGTCGATCGCGCATAGATCTCGGCCGGCTTCGGGAATTCAACCGCTGGCGCCAGCCGCAGCTCCCCGGAATCGTAGTAGTAATGCAGACCGAAACTGCCAGGCGTCGATCCGCACTGCCCTGCCGCGAAATTGACAGAAACCCACTTGCTGCCACCTGCGGGCACAGTGTCCACGCCCCAGGAGAACGAGCACTCCGGCTTGGTGTCGGACTTCTCCAGCAGATTGCTCAGCTGGAGCTGTGCGCCTGCGGATATGGTTCCCGTTCCGCCCTTCTCGAAAGTGATCCAGTCTCCTCCGGGATTGCTCCAGAAGCCGACGATCTGGCCTTCAGTGGGGACGGGAAAATCCTCTTCCTTTCCGCAGGCGGACCCTCCGGTGACGAGGACCGCGGAGATACCGACGGCGAGAAGTGCCCGCCAGCTCCTCTTAGTACGGCACATGGATTTCCTCAGTCCAGTTAATGGAGACGTCGATGTCCGTCTGACCTTCGGGCCAGATCTTGTACGCGCCACTCGAGATTGCCTTCATGAGCCCGTTGGAGCTGCCATTCTCGTACCCGTCCTTCGAGAGATCGCGCGTGGCCGAGGTTACGTTCATGGAGTTGGAGATCGTCACCTTCACCCGTCCGACCAGCGCTCCGTTGTCCCACTCTGAATCTGTCCTGGGCGGCTCGCAGGCCACTCCGAGCAGTTCGTAGCGGAGATTGTAGGAACCGAGCGCCATGCTTGCAGGGCTGGCCCCGTAGATTCCCTCGGTGAAGAACCCGGAGAGGTCCGTGAAGCCCTCCCACTTCTTCTCCCAGTCGCTGCGCTCGGCGTGTGACTTGTCGAATGTTCCCTTATCCGTGTACACGCCGTCCTTGATCAGGCCCTGCATCTTGCGAACGAAGGATCTGAAGTGATCCTCCGTGCGCAACTGCCGGACGAACTCACCGTCCGGGGGCAGGGTGACCTCGGGGGGTCCGCCCTTCGCCCAGAGCAGCACCAGATCCTGGGCGGAGAGGTCCATGGCCTGGTTCTTCTTGCCCTCCTTTCGCTCCGGCTCCGGATTCGGCCCCTTCTTGAAGGTCGGCTTCTTGAAGACGGCGACGTTGACCGAGGTCGTCCGGCCGGCGCGGGTGTTCACCGTCGCGCTGATGTACGTGTTGGACACGCCGGGGACCTTGGTCGTGTAGGTCTGGGTGGTGTTATAGACCCAGGTCCCGTTCGGGCCCATCGTCATGTAGTCGTGGTACGTGCCGCCGTTGCCGTCGCTGCATCCGCGCTCGCAGTCCGTGATGGGCCGCAGACCGGTCGGGTCGGCCTTGGTGACGGGGGTGTTGTTGGCATAGGCGTAGCCGTTCATGGACTCGTGGTCCTCGGGGACCAGAACGGGGTCGACGGAGAGGAACCGTCCGGTGACCGGGTCGTACTCACGGGCGCCGACGTGGATCAGGCCGGTGCCGGAGTCGACGGGCTTGCCGAGGAAGCCCTTGTCGTCGGGCCACATCGATGGTGTCGCGCCGCGGCTCTCGCCGAAGGGCTTGCTGTAGCGGCGGGTGACGGCCTGGGTGGTGGCATCGACGGCCATCGAGGCGGTGCCGTGGTGGTCGTCGATCATCCAGGTCAGACTGGTCTCCGTCCGCACGGCGGTGACGTCACCGGCCGCGTAGTAGCGCTGGGCGGTGAACTTCTTGGCCCCCGTGTCGTAGTGGAGTTCCTGGCCGGCCAGGTAGAGGACGGTCTTGCCGGGGCCGCGACGGATCAGGAGATCGCCGTTGGCGTCGTACAGGTAGTCGGTGGCTTTGGTGCCCTCCGTGAGGCGGACGAGCTCTCCCTCGATGTCCCAGGTGAGGCTTTGCGCGACACCGGTGGTGCCGTGCCGCTTGGTGGTGTTGCCCTGTTCGTCATACGTCAGGGACTTGGCCGCGCCGCCGTTGACCGTGAGCGAGGTCAGGGTGTGTGGCTGGCCGCCGCCGGTGGCGTTGACGGCCGGGTAGCCGTACGCCGTCGTGGTGTTACCGGTGGCCTTGTGCTCGGTCTGGGTGTCGCGCAGGCCGCCGGGCTTGTAGGTCCAGCTGGTCCAGTACGGCGCCGGGCCGCCGAGGGCGGTCGCCGAGCGGGCGGTGGCGCAGTCGTTGGACGACGGGGTCCATGCTTGGGTCAGGCGGCGGTAGCCGTCGTAGGCGAAGCACTGGGTGTCCTTGCCGTTGGCCTTGTCGGTGATGGACTTGACGTTGCCGGTGGCGTCGTAGAGGTAGTCGACGTCGCTGGTGTATCCGGTGTTGGTCTGGTCGACGGTGTGGGTGTTCGCCAGGCGGCGGGTGCCGTCCTCGTAGTGGTTCAGGATCTGGAGCTGCTTGGCACCGGTGGAGGTGCCGAGGCGGGTCTCTTCGATCTCGCCGTACGGGGAGTAGCCGATGTTCTGGACGTAGTCGGTCATGCCGTCGGTGCCGGTCAGCATGCCGAGGCCGTTGTAGCTGTTGGTGACGGTTTCGGCGGGCAGGCCGGCCACAGCGGGCATCGAGGTGGACTGGACGGTGCCGTCGATGTTGTAGGTCGTGGAGGTGGTGAAGCTCTGCGGCGCGCCGCCGTCGGCGACCAGGGCGTCGGTGGCGGCGATGACGGTCTTGGCGCCCTTGGGGCGGCCAAGGCTGTCGTATCCGGTGACGGCCTGGGAGTAGATCTTGCCGGTGGTGCCGCCGACATACCGGATGGCTGCGGTCACCTGTCCCTTGGCGAGGGAGTCGTAGGTGAACTTGGTCAGCTGGTGGGCGTTGTCCTTCACGCCGTCCCAGGTGCCGATTTTGCGGCCGAGCTCGTCGTAGTCGGTGATCAGCGTGCGGGTGACTTGCTCCAGGGTCGTCGTGGTGGTGATTGGCTGGTCGGCGTCGTTGTAGGTGGTGGTGACGGTGCCCTTGTCGGGATCGGTGGACGTGGTCTTGCGACCGCGCAGGTCGTAGCCGTACGACCAGACGGCATTGTCCGGACCCGTCATCTTCGTCAGCCGCCCGGAACGGTCGTGATCGAAGAGGGTGCGGGTGTAGTCCGTGCCGGTCGGGACGGGGCCGCCGTACTCACGGCGCTCGACGATCCGGCCGCGGGCGTCGGTGATGCTCAGGGTGCCGGTGCCACCCGCGGCGGCCGTGACGGCCGTGCGGTCGCCCTGGTGCTCGGTCCTGGTGCGCCATTTCTCCTGGTCGTAGACCCGGAAGATCGACTCGGTGGCGCGGCCGGCGGCGTCGTGGACCGTCTCGGTGGAGGCGGGCACGGAGCCGGGGAAGGTGTTGGCCAGGATGCCCGAGGGGGCGAGGTTGTCGTGGACCTGGGTATTCGACATGTACGCCAGGCCGCGGTCGTCATACAGCGTCTCGGAGATCACCCGGCCGCCGTTCGGCGTGGGGACCTGCTTCTGGCGCGGGCGCAGGAGCGAGTCGAAGATCTCGTACGAGCTGTTGTAGGTCGTTCCGTCAGCCTTGAGGGCGTCGGTGCGGACCCAGGTCTCCTTGTCGTTGTTGATGCTGTAGGCGTAGACCAGGGTGGCTGCGTCGCCAAGCGCGCGGGAGCGGTCCGGCTTCCAGACCGAGCGCACACGGCCGAGCGCGTCCAGGGACCACTCAGTGACGTTGCCGTTGGCGTCGGTGGTCTTGGTGGCCGTGCTCCACGCCGGGTCCACCACGGTGGTGGAGGAGTACAGCTTGGGGTCAGTGATTCCTAATGCGGTCTGTCAAGCCGCGTGCGCGGTGGGTGGCATGAGTTCGTAGGTCCGTCCGTCGCGGAGGAGGGCCCAGAGGACGT
>NZ_JBIAQC010000044.1:0-13537 GCF_042888685.1 Streptomyces sp. NPDC002779 | reverse complement strand
CCGCTGAACGCGTTCCAGATCGCCTTCGAAGGCCGACTCACCCCCACCAGCCACTGACCCTCAACAACCAAGATCAGCCGTTGACTGGACACACCCGCCAGCGCGCCGGAAGCCCAGTCACGGCCGCTTCGGCATGTCAGTGGACAGGGTCTGCTGGGACTTGTCTGCGGTCGATTGTGACGGGACCCGCGTCTGCAGGCTATCGGCGACGGGGGAGGGGGGTGGTGTGGTCGGAGCGCTGAGCCCGAGCCGCAGATGCAGCAGGGCGCTGAGGTCGTGGAGGGTGGTGCCGTTACGCAGGAATTCCATCGGAGGGATGTCGATACTGAACTGCTGACGCACCAAGACCAGGAGCTCGGTGGCCATGAGGGAGTCGAGGCCGTACTCGTCGAGCCGACGGTGAGGGTCTAGTGCATCCGGTTCCATCTGCATGGCCTTGGCGATGTTGTGGGAGATGGCTTTCTGCAGAGCAGCCCGGGATTCCTCGGGGGACATCGCGGCCAGGGAGGTGAGGAAATCTTGCTGGGATTGACCGCCCATCTCCTCGTTGGACGGAATGATCAGGCTGTGCCGGGGAGCGGTGAGACTGGGCAACAGGCTCCGTAGTCGGCTCCAGTTCTCACGGCCGATGCCGGTCACAGGAAAGCCGCGGGTGAGCACGTCGTCGGCGGCAGCGAAGGCGTCCTTCAGCCCGAGTAGTTCCATGCCCAGCACAGCGAGATGGGGAGTGAGGTTATTGCGGACGACGTATCCGGTCTCACCGAGCGCTCCCCAGGCGATGGCCTGGGCGGGCAGTCCGGCTTGGCGTCGCTGGCGGACCAGGGCTTCGAGATAGAGGTTCCCTGCAGCATACGGAGCTTGGTGGATATTGCCGATACCGGCGGCCGCAGACGAGATCATCAAGAACAGATCGAGATCTCTGGTGCGGGTCAGCCGGTCCAAAATGTCGGCCCCCCGGGCCTTGGGAGCGAGCACCGCCGCAAAACGAGCATCGCTCAGCTCGTCCAGTGACGCGTCATCGAGGTGCATGGCACAGTGCACCACACCCCGCAGCCGATGCTCACCCGCGTCGATGCTGTCGATAAGGTCGCGCACAGCACCTTCGTCGGTGACGTCACAGGCATACGCGCGTGCCTGCACCCCGCGGTCGGCCAGTTCGTCCAGCAGCGCGGGCGCCTCGGGTGCCTGACGACCACGCCTGCTGACAAGAGCCAGGTGACGGGCGCCGCGGTCGGCCAGCCATCGGGCGGTTGCCGCGCCGAAGCCACTCAGACCACCGGTGACAAGGTAGGTGCCCTCTGGATCCAGCTGCAGCTGTTGAGGGACAGGTTCCACCGCGGGCGGTTCGTCCAGGGGGTCGAACGCGACGACGACCTTCCCGATGTGTCGCGAATGCTGCATCAGCTCGAACGCATCGTCCACCCGTGCGGCCGGGTAGACGCTGTGCAGCAGGGGGCAGTAGTTGCCGGTCTGCACATGCTCGTCCACCTGCTGCGTGAGCAGGCGCCCTACCTCTGGCTGCTGGGTCAAGGTGGTGAGGTCGACACCGAAGAACGCCAGGTTGTCGTTGAACGGCCGGAGGGAGAGCGGATTGTTCTCCAGGATGTCGCGCTTTCCCAGTTCGATGAACCGCCCGCCAGGAGCCAGCAGTTCCAGACTGCGGCTGAGCGCCTCTCCAGCCAGGGAGTTGACCACGACATCGACGCCGCGGCCGTTCGTGAGGTGGGTGATCTGGTGGGCAAAGTCGAGATTGCGCGAGTCGAGGACGTGCTGAACACCGAGGACACGCAGCAAGTCACGCTTGGATTCGCTGCCAGCAGTCGCAATGACGCGGGCACCACGTTGCGCGGCGAACTGCAGCACCGCGAGCCCAACGCCGCCCGCTCCGCCGTGCACCAAAACCGTCTCTCCCGCACGCAGTCGCGCCAGGTGCTCCAGGCTGTAGTGAACAGTGGAGAAGGCCACGGGGAGCGTGGCAGCAGCCTCGAAGGTCATGCCCTGCGGCATCCGGCGCAGTGCATGTGCCGGAGTGGTGGTGTGCGACGCGAGCGAGCCGGCGGCCATTCCATAGACCCGGTCACCCACGCGCAGCCCGCTCACGCGCTCCCCCACAGCGGTGACCACACCAGCACATTCCAGGCCGGGCACGGTGGAAAGGGTGCGTTCCTGGGCCTCGGGAGGCAGCAGCCCGGTCACCGTCATGATGTCCCGGTAGTTCAGCGCGGCGGCGCGGACGCTCACCGTCACCTCTTCCGGTCCCGCTGCCGCAGGAGTTGTCGCCTGCCAGGCAAGTTCGTAGCTCAGCCCTGGCTTGCGCACGCTGAGGGCATAGCTCTTCGGGGGGTGGGGGGAGGTGGTCGGCAGCGGAAGGACACGGGGTACGAACCGGCCACCCGACGTGAGGGCCACCTCATCCTCCTCCGTGCACGCGCGCAGCTCATCGGTCAGCCGACGGGCGTCACTGTCCTGCTCAGTCGTGCGTTCCAGACTGATGCGGCGCACCCGGACGTCCGGAAACTCGTTGGCCAGAGTGCGTGCGGCGCCCCAGACGGCCGCGTCGACCACGGTGGAAGGTGGTTCGGGCGCCGGCAGGGCGCCGCTGGGTCGTGTGACCAGCCACAGCCAGCTGCTGGTTGTCGAGGCCATCTGCCGGCAGGCATGCGCCATGGCCCGCAGGAGCGCGGCTCTCCGTGCTGTGCCGGCCACAAGGGCCTCGGAGTCGGAAGCCAAGTCTGCCAGCAGCAGGACCAGGTGTACCTCCCCCGCTGAAGTGTTGTGGCCGCGCTCCCAGTCGGCAGCTTCCTCACTGGCGCGCATGCACTGGACCCGGTAGTTTCCGCTGTCCGCCAGCTCCGCTTGCACGGCGGCAGCCAGCGGCTCCTCGTCCGGCGTTTCCGTGGCCAGGACCACGGTGCACGGCGCTTGGCGTCGCTGCCCTGTCGGCGCCGCAGGATGGGGACGCGGCTTGTCCGTGGTGGTCGCCATGATGACGGAGAAGTCGTCATCTCGGCCTTGAGCCGCTTCCGAGCTCTGCAGGATGTCGGTGAAGCCGCACTGTTCAAGGAGCTCGCGCCATGCGTGACTGGGCAGCAGGGGGGACACCGCTCGCAGCGAATGGTCGGTCCGGCGATGCCAGAAACTGTCGAGAAGGCCGAAGTACGGAACCAGCATCCCGGTCGAATGTGCTTCGAAGGCGAGCAAGTGCCCGCCGGGGGACAGGAGTGCGGCGATGCCGCGTACCGCGGCGGTGACGTCCTTGCTGGCGTGCAACACGTTCGCGGCCACCACCAGGTCGAACGTGCCTTCGGCCAGCCCTTGGCCGGCCGCCTCCTCGTCCAGGTCGTACGTCCCGTACTGCACGAAGTCGTAACGGGCGAAACGCTGCTGGGCGCGCGGGAGGAAGTGTGCGGAGGCGTCTGTGAACAGGTAAGTGGTGCGGTCGGCTGGGAGTAGAGGCAGCAGTGCACTGGTCATGCCCCCGGTTCCGGCACCGACTTCTACAATCCGCAGGGGACGGTCGGTGGGCCACTGCCGCACCAACTCGTGTACGAGGGCCTGAGCGATCCGGTTGTAAGCACGACAGGCAGGTGCGATGTCGTAAAAGTTCTCCAAAGCGGTCGCCGCTCCGCCTCCCGTCAGCATGTCCAAAGCGCCGGTGTGGCCGCGCCGGATGCTCGCGCCGTGGACGTGGTTACGTGCCTGCAGCAGGATTTCGGCACTGAACGCAGGGTGGTCACGTACCAGTTCGCCAAACAGGGCGCGCTCCCGCCAAGGACCCGTGGTCAGCCGCCATGTTCCGGCCCCGGCCGGCTCAGCGACCTCGCGCCACTCGTCCGTGGTGAACGCATGCTCGTACTCGGCGACATGTGACCTCTGCAGACCTGCACCGATCAGATGTTCGATGGTGAAAGGCTCGGCAGGGTCCGGCAGCATTGCCGCCGTCACTTCGGCGAGCCGCTGCGTGTAAATTCGCTTCGCCACACCGGAGGGGGCGCCGAGGCGCAAATCGGCTACGGCACGGTACCGCTCGCTGATCCGTGGCCGACAGGCTGTGGCGATTTCGGTCGCGGAAGGCAGGCGACGTGCCGGGGCCACGGTCTTTGGCAGTGGTGCGGCACGCATCTGCGTGTGATAAAGCACCACGGGAACGTGTTCGGGGTGGGTGAAACGTCGCTGCCTGCAGCGCTCGAGCTCGATCGTGACCGTACCGTCCTCGTCCATGACGGTGACGTCCCAGCACATCTCCCCATGCGAGCGCGAACGCTCGCGCACATGGATGAACCCTCGGCCGGAAGGCGACTGCCAGGCCCGTACCGCCCCCACGGCGGAAGGCAGGTAACCGATTTTCCCTTCCAGGACATCCCCCATCAGCAGCGGAACGCCGGCTTGCAGGGCACCGTCCAGCAGCGCGGGATGCGCGATGAACTGCGTTTCGTCCGAATGGTGCTCATAGCCGGCCAGCACTTCTCCCTCGCCCACCCACAACTGGGTCAGCACCTGGAAGGCCGGCCCGTACCCGAGCCCCTGCCGTTCCGTCCACACGTAGTGTTCGGCAGCTGACACGTGCTGTGGGCAGCGCTGGCGCAGGCTGGCCACATCGACGGGCTGGGGGGCGGAGCCCAGGCGAGCGCGCACGCGGGCACGCACATGCGGGCGTCCCTGGCGGCTGTGTTGATCGGTGCTGGCGATGGTGAGGAGTCCATCATCAGGATTGAGTGCCACCTGCGTGTGGACGCTGGAGGCGTCTGCCCACGGCACCGCCAAGGGAGCGGTGATCTGCATGTGGTCCACTTCCACCGGTACGCCCAGGGCGCGCTGTCCAGCGGCCAAGGCCATCTCCACGTACCCGGTGGCGGGCATGACGACCGATCCGACGATCTTGTGGTCGACCAGCCACGGAACCAGGGCCGGCTCGATCGCCCCGTGCCACGAGGGGTGTGGGCCGGGCATCCGCTCCCCCAGCAGTGGATGATCGAGGATGCCGGTGCCACTGGTGCGCACCCAGTCCTCAGCTGATCCTTGCCAGTGGCGTTTGCGCTGCCAGGGATATGCCGGCAGATCGACCATCCGCCCCGGCCGCGGGAAGTGCCTGGTCCAGTCGAGGTCGGCCCCGGCCGCCATCACCGCTGCCTCTGTGTGCAGCAGTGCCGTCCTCCCGCAGGCCCCGCGACGAAGTGTAGGAACCACCGCCACCGCAGTGCGCTCCCACGCGCCGCCTCGCCGCAGGTAGGAGCGAAGCACCGGATGTGGGCCGATCTCCACCAGCACATCCGCGCCGTGGGTGAGGGCCGCTTCGAGCGCGGGCGCGAACTGGACGGTGGCACGCACGTTGTGCCACCAATAGGTGGCGTCCAGCTCGGAGCCCTCGGCCCGCTTGCCCGTAACGGTGGAGAAGAGCGGGATGTGCGTGGAGGAGGGGATGAGTCCGTCTAGTGCTGCGCGCAGGGGCTCACGCAGCGGGTTCATGGCGGCGCTGTGGAAGGCGTAGTCCAGCTCCAGAACGGTACAGGCAGTGTCGCCGCGAGCCATGTCCGCCGCGAGGCGAAGCACTTGGCTCTCCGGGCCGGCCACCGTCACATCGTGCTCTGAGTTGACCGCTGCCAGTTCCAACCCGGCGTATCCGGAGAGGAGTTCCATGGCCGGGTCCGGGGGCAGATGGAGAGCCGCCATCCGCCCGCTGCCGGCCGTCAATGCCTGAGCCCGACTGCGCTCCGCGATCACTCGGGCCGCCTGCTCCAGGCTCAATGCCCCCGAGACGTATGCCGCGGCCACTTCGCCCACGCTGTGTCCGAGCACCGCGGCCGGGGCGATACCCCGCGCGCGCAGCACGGCTGCCACACCGATCTGCACGACGAACAGCAGCGGCTGGGCCACTTCGGTGGCCGTCATGTCCTCGGCGGTAACCGTACCGAGCCGATCCGCCACGGACCAGCCCAGACAGGGACGCAAGGCAGCGTCCACCTCATACACCGCGGCACGGAAGGCGGCATCCTCTGCGAGGAGGTCGGCTCCCATGCCGGCCCATTGCGAACCGTTGCCGGAGAACACGAACGCCACTCGCCCGCGTGCGACCGCCTCACTCACCGCTCCGGAGGTCGCGTCTACGGCAGGGGACGACGACTGGGAGGGCTCCCCCTTCGATTCTTCCTGCGGCGCGAGGAGTTGCTCCATGCTCCGCGCTGCCTCTTGGGCCGTCCGCGCCAGAACGACCGCCCGGTGACGGTGCAGCCCTCGGCGTCTGCTCGCGCTGTAGGCCACGTCGTAGAAGTGTCCGGGGTCGGCTTCCTTCAGACGCGCGCACATACGCATGGCCGCCTCCCGCAGAGCCTGCGACGAGCTCGCCGACACGGTGACCGGCCGCAGCGCGGCCTCAGCGTCAGCCGGCTGAGAGTCTCGGGGCGGCGACACGGGAGCGGCTGCCACGATGACATGAGCATTGGAGCCGCCGAACCCGAACGAGTTCACGCCCACCATGGGCCGGTCGACCGGCTCCAGTGGCGTGGCCTGCGCGACCGGAGCCACGTTGAGCCCGGCGAAGTCGATATCCGGATTGGCCGGCAGGGAGTGCAACGTGGCGGGAATGATCCCGTGCCGCAGCACGAGCAGCGCCTTGAAGAGCCCGGCCATCCCGGAGGCCGGCTCCAGGTGACCGAGGTTGGACTTCACCGAGCCGATGGGCAACACCGTGCTGCGCCGGGCCCCCAGAGCCCGCCCGATCGCCCTGCACTCAGCCGGGTCCCCCACCGGCGTGCCTGTGCCGTGGGCCTCGAGATACACCAACTCCTGCGGCTCCACCGCGGCTTGGGCGTAGACCTGTCGCAGCAGATCCTCCTGGGCATCGGGATTGGGCAGGGACACGCCAGGGGTGCGGCCATCGTTGTTGGATCCGCTGCCGACGATCACCCCGTGGACCCGGTCACCGTCGGCCAACGCGTCTTCCAGCAGCTTGAGCACTACCAGCCCGCCGCCCTCGGCTCGTACGAATCCGTCCGCGTTCGCCGAGAACGCCGCGCACCGCCCCTGCCGCGACAGCATGGATGCTTGGGAGAAGCCCACATAGTGGTAAGGGCTGAGCAGTACGTTGACGCCCGCGGCGAGTACCGTGCGGCTCGTGCCCTCGTGCAACGTACGGCAAGCGCGGTCCAGGGCGACCAGCGAGGAGGAGCAGGCCGTGTCGATCGCCATGCTGGGCCCACGCAGGTCCAGAAAGTGCGAGAGGCGGTTCGCCGCCAAGCTGGATGCGCCGCCGGCCATGGTGTAGGCGTTGACCGATCGGTGTTGCATCATCTGCAGCGCGGCGTAGGAGGCATCGGAGACGCCGACATATACCGCGGTGTCCGAACCGGCCAGCGACCGAGCGGGAAGCCCCGCGTCGTCCAGGGCCTCTACCGCCAGTTCCAGCAGCATCCGGTGTTGCGGATCCATCCGAGCCGCCTCTTTCGGCGCGATGCCGAAATAGTCGGCGTCGAAGGACGCCACATCGTCCAGGAACCCGCCCGCCGCGGTGTAGCTCTTACCCGGCCGTGGCATGTGGACATCGATGAAGCGGTCGCGGTCGAATCGGTCCGCAGGCGCTTCACTAATCAGGTTCCGTTCCTGCCGCAGGGCCCGCCACAGCCCGTGAAGATCGACGATGCCGCCGGGGAGCCGGCAGGCGACACCGACGATGGCGATCTGCTGAGCCCGTACCGGGCCGAGGCGGGTGTTCACTGGGATGGCCTCCAACTACAGGTCTGCGGTTGCAGAACCGTCGGGCAAGAGCAGCGGCGATGCTGCCACGGGGCACGTCCCCGACACGCCCGTGGAACCGCAGCCCTTCGACGCACATGTGGCTCCCTGAAGTGCTCGGCAGAGCTACTGACCAGCACCAACAGCGGCTGTGACAGTCACGGCCGACCAGCTCTTCCCGCCCCGAACATCACCTGTGTGGAGGATGGCTCCGCCGCGGATGCCTAGCTCATGGCTCGCGCTGCGAAAGGTTGTGGGCACCGACTGGCCCCTTTGGAGCGGAGCTGGCCGGCCTGCCAGCCGCACGAACTTCGCGTCGGCTTCGGAAAGGAGCTCGCGCTCCGCCACGCCTCACGTCATGGTGCGCATGCGAGTGCGTGGAGTTCGTCAAGGGCGTCCTTCCACATCCGGGGAATGCCCGCTCCGCAGGGCATGGCGTCGTCGTACACGACGGAGAGCTCACATGTCGCCTGATACCGGAGAAGCGTGAGATGACACAGCTGGCCGGGCGCCGGAGCGCCCCAGCCGACGACACCGGTCATAACGGCTCCGTCAATCGCAGGCCGCCGAAGGGCCAGGGGAAAGTAGGTGACAGCTAGCGGAAATCGGCGGCCTTCGAAGAGCCGGCGAAGCACCAGCCGAGTCAACGGGGCGGGCGTCAAACGCAGAAGCCAGCGAGAGCTCTGAATACGCCTCTCCGAGCTTTGCGCAGTCAACTGCCGACCGATGAGCTGGTGGCGGCGCAACGGATCCGGATCGTCACACGGCAAGAGAATACGCGCCATGGTGACGAAGTTGCCCGGTAGTCCCTGCTCTGAGATGCGTCGGGTGGAAAGAGGCCACAAAATCCTCACTGGTCGTGGCCTTCGCCCTTCCGCCAATGCGACAGCGCGCATCGCTCCCGCCACGGCTGCGAGAAAGACCTCATCGATTCCAGCGTCCAACCGCCTTCCGATCTCTCGCAACCGTTCTGTCGGTACGGCGCCTACGGCATATGAACGCTTCCGTGTTGTTGCGTTACGGAACATGGGCGGGACGCGGCAAGGCCACATACCTGCCGTAACCTCTCGGACGATCCCGAACACGGCCTTGGCGGACATGCGGTCATCGCCTGCTCCCACCGTTGCCTGCTTTTCCGGATACGGCGGCTGTGGCAAGGAGCAGAGGATTTTAGCTACATAGCTGAGGCCGACGCCGTCCGACACCGCATGGTGGATACGGAACAGCAACACGAACTGCCCAGTGGTTGCGGCGTCATGAATCAGCCAAAGATCCCAGCGGGGGTGGCACTCAGACGGCAGAGGAATGAGTTGTACGCGCCGGAAGGCGCTTTCCCAGTCAGCCTCACCCACCACGTCCAGAACACGTACATGCCGACGCATGTCAACATGGGAAAGTGGTTCCCAGCAGGGCGCTTTCGAGTTCGGAGTGAGGCGGTGTGTGAGCCCGGGCAGCGAGCTCAGCCGCGACTGAACGTAAGAACGCAAGGCTTCCACCGTGGGCGGGCGACCGGCGAAACGCGCGGTCCAGCCGATGGTCAACTCATCCGGTCCGCCCAGACGATGGAATACCTGACTGACCTTGTCAGCGGCCCGAAGGTCGGATGGCGACCTCGGCACATCCTGGGCGGCGGGCGACCGTGGCACGCCGTCGTCGCCCAGACGTTGCGAGCATGCCGCGTTGCGTTTTTCAGTGGGATGAGACATCACAATCCATACCCTCAGGGAACCGGGCCCTTCAGCGCGGCTCACAGCGCCCTTAGTAAGCGTGCGCCGATCGGCGCGAGGCGATCCGACGACCGGAGCCTATGCTCCGACCTGACGGGTATAGCAGCAACGAAACCGCCCGTCGGCCACCTCGTGCCTGCCGGATGGCAGTTGCACCCAGACCGCCCGCCCGAGCCCCCGTGGGCAACGAACATTGCGGGCGGCGCAGCGGCCGGCGGCCCTCTCGGCGGCGCGCGATGGTGCCATCGGGCTGCCCCTGGCCGCGCCGAACGATACCGGCCGCTCCATCGACCGAGCGGAGCCACGACATACCAGGAAACGTATGTCTCCGTCACCACGACGAAGCACAGCGCTGCCGACGGCTGGCGTCGCATGAGCGAGGCTCCGGCTGTCCGCGCCTGGCTGCCTGGACAGCCAATCGTGTGAACACCGGTGACCGCGTTGTGCTGACCGGCGTTGGGATGGGCAAGCCAGAATGCATGGACGACTGCCCATGGGCAAAAAGGGACGTGACACCTTGAGGCTGACAAACCTCGCTGCAGGGCCGGAACGGCCTGGCGGGCGAGCCAGGCGACGGGGAGGCCGCACAAACTGGCGGCGGTTCGGACTTGCCTCTCTGGCCGCCACGCTCCTGGCCACCGGGACCGTCGCCACAACCACAGCAGCCGAAATTCCGGTCTCCTTCGCCGTCGCAGGGAATCCGTTCACTGTCACCGCCGAACACCTAGAGGCCACCGGAGCCACCCAGTTCGCTTCCTTCCGCAAGGACGCGAAGGGCTCCAGCCATCCTGTGACAGTGGTCGGGATCCGTAGCGCAAGTATCGAAGGACTGTGCCAATCCGCGGTAGCCCGCACCCCCTTGGGCGCAGTGACTCTCATCATCCGCTCAAACGGGGACGCACCTGTGACTGCCCGGAACGTAGCACTGGACATCACCCGCCTCACCGGAGACATGACATTCCATTCCGTGGAGATGGGCCGCGATGCCGCCACCTTGGACAGCTCCGGAATTGTCGGCACACCGGGAACCTACGGACAACAAGCCCGCTCGCTCACGGTCGAGAATGCTCGCTTGCAAGCCTGGTCCCTGACCGCGGGAATGTTCTCGCTGACCGGGTCCGACATGTCTGTGCAGCGGGGTGAGCAGACGTGCTCCTGACTGCTCACCCACGTCCGTGGGCCGCCTGTCTCGTCATCGCTCTCGCCGGTGTCGAAATCGGCTCGTTCCCCCTCGCGCGCCCCAGCCTTCTGGGCATGCAGGGATTCAGCGGAGCTAGCGCGGTCCTTGTAGCGGCCGCTCTTCTCGGATGCTCCGTTCTGTTGTGGATGCGCCCAGCAAACGCCGCCCTGAACGGCACGGCGGCAATCTTCCTCGGCCTCTTGTCCTATCCGCTGGCCAATCTGGGCGGCTTCTTGTTCGGCATGCTGCTCGCGCTGCTCGGAGGGGCGCTGGCTCTCGCTTGGCAGCCGGTCGACGAGAAGGCCGTGTCGGTGCCCGCTCGTGACTGAGCGGATGTGGTCGCCCCGCCGCGCAGCGTTTTCTGTACTTCTCCTCCCTCTCCTATGCACATTCGCACTTTCTCCGGACCACGCCGGTGCAACCCCTTCGCCGCATCCCACACCGGCATCCCTTTCCGTCCCCGGCTCATCGACGTCCTGCGCGTCGGAAATCTTTCCACGAGCCCGACCCGCAGGGGCCGAGTTAACGGACACCGTCCAAGCCATCACCAAGTGCCTGAGTGGCACCGTGCCCGAGATCACGTCTCCCGGCAGCGTGGCACTCCAGGCCGAGGACGTCACCGTTACTGGGCTGAAGTGCGGGCTTCTGCTATTGGGCGACGGAGATTGCCGGGCCCTAAAAGTAGTTTTGAACGGCGTGCACATCCATTACCCGCGTGCCGCTGGACAGCCCGGCTCGTGCACCACCGCTCGTCGGATCACCCTCTCTGGCCAGGTGCACTTTCACGCGGCTTCACTCAGCGGTCGCGTGTTCGGCCTCATGAAAGTGGCCACGTCCACAGCTCTGGTGCCACCCGTGCCCATCCCCTACCTTCAACTCACAGACGTTCATGCCACCGGCCTCCGGGCCCGCGCCGACCTTGTCACTACTCGGCACACGGCCATCCTTCCCAGCGGTCCGCGCTCAGCTGCCTGCCCTGATGACCCGGCCGTTTTCGGCCCCATACAGCTGAACCCTTGACCTCCGTAGCGCCTTCCCCATCACATGCCGCGAGGTCGCAGCGGCCCGAGCGAAGAGAAGTGAGAACCTTATGACTCGCGAAGACATTGCCCGTTCCCTTGTCGGTCTCACCGCCGTGCTGTGGTTCTGGAGTGAGGCGAAATGGGTGATCAGGCAACGCGCTACCAGCGACCGAGTCGTCATCAAGGAAAGCCGGTCCTTTTTTGCACTCGTCATCTCGTACGGGGCCGCACAAATGGGTGCTTTCGGATTGATGTGGTTCTTCCCATCTCTGCAGATCGCAGACGACTGGAGTACCTTGATGATTGCGGCGATGCCGCTGGCGTGGACCGGACTCGCCCTGCGGCAGTGGTCGGTGCACACGCTGGGAGACTTCTTCCGCGCCAAGGTCACCGTGCAGCGAGACCACGACGTCGTCCGCAGTGGCCCCTACCGGTATATCCGGCACCCCTCATACGCCGGTGGACTCATGACCGTCATGGCGATGGCCCTGATCTTCAATCACCTCGCAGCCTGGATCGTCGTGGTCGGTGCCGTATTCACTGGAGCCCTGTACCGCATTCGCGTGGAGGACGAGGTTCTCTGTCGACACCTGGGATCCGACTACCGCCATTACGCCGCGCACACGTCGCGCTTGATCCCTGGTATCTGGTGAACCACCGTAAACGCGTGGCGGCGCGGCTCGCCTCGGGCGATGAGGACCGCACCGGGTACCGCACCGGCGGAACGGGCACTCACGCCTTCGGCCGTCATCGACCGGTTCCTACGTTGCCTCGGCCCGCCCGGGATACCGTCGGACAGTGCCGTCCTGCATGGACGAAGTCGACTTGGCCCATGGGGTCGATGTCGCGCAGGGGATCACCGGGCACGGCGACGAGGTCCCGGTTCGTCCGGGCGCGATCCGGCCGAGGCCGCACGCAGTGATTCCAACCCAGCGACATCACGAGTTCAACCTCAGTAGCGGTAGTTCGTTAAATCCGGAGGTAGAGATCAATACCGTGTCCGGTGGTGACCGCGTCGATCAGGGCCTGGAGGTCGGGGGGTGGGTCTTTGTCCGTCCAGGATCGCCACCATCGGTTCAGGGTGGTGGCAGGGGTGAGCCAGGCGCGGACCGAACGTAATGCCTTGGGCCAGCAGGGCAGTTGGGGTGGGTGGGGTTCGGTTGGTCCCCCTCTCTGGCCCCTCGTCGGGGCACGGGTCCGGCGCGGTGGCGTCCAGGTGTCCAGGTGGGGCGAACCACTGGTCCCAGCAGAAGGAGAAGGCGCAGTTGACCAGGGCCTGGTGGCGGCGGATGGCGCGGTCGGAGCGGACTTGGAAGTCGGCCCAGCCGAGTTCGTCCTTGATCTGTTTGTAGCTCTGCTCGATCCACGGCCGCAGGCCGTAGAGGCGGACGATCTCGGCCAGGTCGGCGGGCGGGTGCGGGCTGGCGGCGGCGTGGGGTGCGTCCGGGTGGGGCAGGTTGGTGGCCAGGTACCAGGTGGCCTTCTCCGGCAGCCGGGCTGGGTCGGTGGTGGCCACGACCAGACGGCAGGGCGAGTCGCGACCATAGCCGCCCAGTCGGGCATCGGCGGCCCACCAGCTCTCGGTGTGCCCGTCACGGAAGTGACGCTCCACGGGCGTCCAGTCGCCGGGACGCCTGGCATCACGCCAGGTCAAGGTATGGGCGGCCTCGATAGGAGTGTGCGGCTGGCCGGCCGGAGCCCAGGTGCCGCGGTGCGGCTTGAGCGCCACCACATAGGCGAGGCCGGCCTCGCGCAGTGCGAAGTACCAGTCGTCGCTGACGGAGTAGGGGCGTTGACCCCTGATGTTGAACACACGAGACACTGGATCCTGAGGATCTGAGAACGGACATCTCGTGGTCATGAAGAACTACCCGCCGGAG
>NZ_JBIAQC010000043.1:0-14132 GCF_042888685.1 Streptomyces sp. NPDC002779 | reverse complement strand
AACGGCCGCTGAACGCGCCGTCTACGCCCACGACCGTGACCACAGACCCGGTTCCGCCGCATTCAGCCGAGCCACCACCCGGCTGGTGAAACCGCGCACAGCTGGCTCCGCCAGGGCCGTCACACCGAACAGACATAGCGCCGCCTGCAAGCGCGACCGGATCCCTGTCCATCGCCGCCGACTGGCTAGCCCTGCCTGAGATTGCACGCTGGCGTGCTGTGCAAGGGCACCGAGCGGGCCGTGAAGAGGATGTGTGGGGCTTGTGGCGACGGCTGAGGGTGGGTTTCGGGACCTGACGCTGTATTTGTGTTTAGCCACCGTGCGCCGGTGACACTCCGTCACAGGTAGCGGCAGTCTCGGCGAGTGTGATGACCTCGTACGAACTGTGTCTCCGCACCTGGATGCGGTGCGGGCGGAAAGGGTGTGGTCGGCATGCGGCGTAGTCCGTATCGCTGCCCGTACCCGCGAGTTGACGGTGGCGTGTCCGGATTGCGGTCGGGAGTCGGCGCGGGTGCACAGCCGATATTCCCGCACGCTGGCCGGCGTCGCTCTTGGTGGCCGCCCAGTGCTGATCGGCCTGACGGTGAGGTGGTTGTTTTGCGACAGTCCGAGCTGTGGCCGGCGGACGTTTTCCGAGCAGGTGGAAGGGCTGACGGTGCGCTACCAGCGGCGCAGTCCCCTGCTTCAGCATCTGGTGGAGATGGCCGGGGTGCTGCTCGCCGGCCGTGGCGGAGCCCGGCTCCTGCATATCTTGAAGGCGCCGCTGTCACGGACGAGTGTGCTGTTCCAACTGATGCGTATACGGCTACCGTCGGTCGCAACACCGCGGGTGCTGGGCGTGGACGACTTCGCCCAGTACGCCGACGTCTACGGCACGCTGCTGGTGGATGCCGACACGCGGCTGCCGATTGAGTTGTGGGCCGGGCACGATGCCGGGCAGCTGGCCGCCTGGCTGCGCAGGTATCCCAGTGTCGAGGTGGTGTGCCGGGACGGCTCGCTCACCTACCGGCAGGGCATCACTGACGGCGCCCCGGACGCGGTGCAGGTCAGCGACCGTTTTCACCTCTGGCAGGGACTGTCGAAGAGGGTCTCGGACATCGCCGCAGCCCACCGCGGCTGCCTGTCCGCCGCAGTCCCTGAATCCGAACCGGTGGCGTAACCACCGTCGGCGGAACTGTCCGAGGCGGCCGATACTCCAGTCCGCCGCCACGCCAAGCGGCTGTTCGAGGCGGTGCGCGCGGTCTCCGACTCCGCCCGCTCGCTCAGCGCGATAGCCCGTGAGCTGGGCCCGAACCGGCGCACCGTGGCGAAGTACGCCCGCGCGGCTTCCTGGCAGGACTGCGTACGGCGCACTCCGCCGCGCCGGTCCACGAGCCTCGACCCGTATCTCGAGTACTTGCGTCAACGCTGGGAGGAGGGCCAGCACACCGCGACGGTCCTACACCAAGAGATCCTCGCCAAGGGCTACTGCGGCCACTACCAGAGAGTCAAGATGGCCATCGCGCCGCTACGCCGAGGGCTGCCGATTGACACGCCGCGCGAACGGCCGCCCTCGCCCCGCCAGGCCGCCCGCTGGATCACCACCGAGCCATCCCGGCGCGGCCTGCACGCCGACGAGTCACTCAAGCGGATCCTCGATCGCTGCCCGGAACTGGATCGCACCCACGACCCGGTGCGTCAGTTCGCCGCCATGCTTGACACCCGAGACGGTTCCGGGCTGACCGATTGGCTCGAACACCTCGCACCCTCTCGCCTCCCGGCCTTGGCCAGTCTGGCCAAGGCTCTCCGCGAGGACCAGCCCGCGGTCGTGCAGGGCATCACCACCCGTTCAACTCCGGCGTCAATTAAGGCCGCATCACCGATCTGAAGCTGCAGAAACGGATCATGGCAGGACGCGCGGGGGTCCCGCTCCTCCGCCACCGCGTCATCCTCATGGTCCTGCTCCGGCGACGCTACCCGTGACGGAGCGTCACCGGCGCACGGTGGCACACTCCCGCTTCACGGAAATCTTGCCAGGAACGCGTATCGCTGCGCTGATCACCTCAAGTGCGGGCAAGTAGAGTTGGATGTCCCGGCGACACCGATGGCTCTGCGATGCCGGTGAGCTCGTTTGCCAGGATGGTGCGGGGGTCAGCCGAGGGGACCACGGTTTGTCGCCATGGCGGCATCTGCCGTCCGGGAGCACGCGTGTCAGACTCCGAGTCTTCCCTTGACTCCTCCGGGACAGCCGTCGAGCGGGGTGGGCGCGGCTGTCGGGAGCGGGCGATGAATCGGCAGGAAGTGAAGGACGAGGTCATCCATCTGCGGTCCGCGGGAGTGGACCTGGGCAAGCGGTTCCTGCTGGCCTGCGTGCGCACGCCCAGCACGAAGCGGTCGGGGGTCTGGAGTCTGGAGACGGAGCGGTTCGGGACCACGCGGTCGGAAGTCCGCCGGCTGTTGACCTGGCTAGCGGAGCGTGAAGTAGAGGTGGTGGTCATGGAGGCCACCGCCGACTACTGGCGCGGTGTCTACTACGTTCTGCAGCCCCATCTCAACCTGATGCTGGTCAACCCCGCGCACCTTAAGGGTATTCGGGGCCGCAAGGGCGACCCCAGCGACGCGGCCTTCCTCGCCCGGGCCGGCGCGTCCGGGATGGTGATGGCCTCGTTCGTCCCCGAGCGTGCGGTCCGGGAACTGCGGGATCTGACCCGCAGGCGTACCGAGCTCGTGCGGGCCGCGGGCTGGGAGGTTCAGCGGCTGGAGAAGGAGCTGGAGGACACCGGTATGAAACTCACCTCGGTGCTGACCGACGTCACAGGTGTGAGTGGCCGGGCAATCCTGGAGGCCCTCGTCGCTGGGGAACGTGACCCCGGTCAGCTGGCGGGCCTCGCCGTCGGCAGGGCCCGAGCGAAGATCCCAGCCGTCGTTGAGGCTCTGGACGGCGACTTCACCGACCACCATGCCTTCATGGTCCGCCACTACCTCGACGAGATCGACCGCTTCAAGAGCGCCGTCACCGTGTTCGACGCCCGGATCGCCGGCCTTCTGGCCGAGCGGGAGCACGAGCTGGACCTTCTCGACTCGATCCCGGGAATCGGCCGGATGGCAGCAGAGATCATCCTGGCCGAGACCGGAGGGGACATGAACCAGTTCCCGACCGCCGGACACCTCGCGTCGTGGATCGGTGTCTGTCCTGGGCAGAACGAGTCCGCGGGAGTGAGCAAGTCGGGCACGACCCGACCAGGCAACAGCAACCTTAAACGGCTGCTCGGCGTCGCTGCCATGGCCGCGATCAGGAACAAGGACACCTACCTCGCCGCCTACTTCCGGCGCATTTCCGCACGCCGGGGAGGCAAACGCGCCGTGGTCGCGGTCATGCACAAACTCGCCATCGCGATCTGGCACGTCCTGCACGACGATGTCCCCTACCGTGATCTTGGCGCCGACTACTTCACCAAGCGTGACCCCGAACGTGCCATGCGCCGCATGATCAAGGAAGCGAACAGCCTCGGAATGACCGTCCGCTTCGAACCCATCACAACGTCCTGACCTCGCAGTCGCTTGCATCTTTCGTGTCAGGGCCACATTCGCGTGTACGCCGTCACTTCACCGCTTGGTCCAAGGTTGCTCAGGGCTCTTCCGGGCGGAGAACATCTCGGCGGGGAACGCAGGTTCCTCGGAGGCGCAGCCGAAGATCGATGTCGTACACCCTCCCTCCGGGAGGTCATGTCGCTATATTCGCGCTGTCTTGTGAGGTGTCCTCCTTGGATCGCGGCTTCAGGACTCCTCGCTCACGCGTACGGTCTATCTCCCGCCATTCCGGCCGCAGTCCGGCCAGATTCGTGGTGAGGAAGTACGCGGCGGCACAGGTGAGCAGCACCGGCACGAGTCCGACAGCGGTCACCGCCGCCCCGGCGAGCAGCCCGCCGAGAGGGATACCGGCCCAGGCCAGCGAGTCACCGAGGGCGTTGACCCGGCCCAGCATCCGGCGCGGTACCCGCTCGACGAGGACGGCTCCCAGCACTGGGTTGACGAAGCCGGCACCGAACCCACTGACCGCGAAGACGGCCAGTACTGCTCCCAGCGGGGCATCGAAGGTGAGGATCAGGAACCTCGGTGCCCCGAGCAGCAGGAACCCGGTAAGAACCACCACTCGCCGCCGCAGCCGGTGCGCGACCACCGCGGCGATGAGGCTCCCGCCGACCGCCGCGGCTCCCATGACGCTGCCCATCAGGCCGATCGAGGTCGGCCCGTTGCCGGACTCCCTGGCCCAGACGGGTATGAGCACCGAGGTGATCGCCGCGTCGAGCAGGTTGGTGATGCCGACCATGACGATGACGGTGAGCAGCAGTGGCTCGCCGCGCAGGAAGGTGAAGCCTTCGCCGAGCCGCCGCCAGTAGCCCGGTCCCGTCTCCCCGGCCGGCAAGGGGGCTTCCACGCCTGCGTGCCCCATGCCGCGAGGCAGCGCGAGTTTGATGATCACCGATCCAAGGGCGAAGCAGCCCGCGTTGACGGCCAGCCCCGTCAGGGGACCGAGCACCGCCACTAGGGATCCGCCGGCCGCCAGGCCGACGGTGGAGGCGAGCCGCTCGGTCACACCGGCCAGACCGGTAGCCCGCTCCAGCGGCACCCGGCCGCGCTCGGCCGCTTCCGGGACCATCACCTCCTTGGCCAGGTCGCCGGGTCCCCGGGTCGCGCCGATCAGCGCGACCAGAACCAGCAGAAGAGGAAAGGACAGCAGGTCCAGGGCGTGGAGCAGGGGAACCGCGGCGGCGGCGGTCGCGCTGGCCAGATCGGTGGTCCAGGAAACGGCCCGCGGGCCGATCCGGTCCACCAGCGGTCCGGTGAACGCCTTGACCACCACGTAGGGAGTCATCTCGCAGAAGGCGACCAGTCCGGTCTGGGTGGCGCTGCCGGTTGTGACGAGGACGAACCAGGGCAGTGCCACAACGGAGATCCGCGTGCCGGTCAGAGACACGGCCATGGCCGCCAGTACCCCGCCCAGCGGGCGTAAGGACCTCTTGCCGGGTATGCCGCCGGCCTCCGAGGCGTCGTCGGTCATGACGTCGGGCTTCCTTCCTCTTCCTGAGGGCCGGAAGGGAGCGGCGACGCGGCAGGCGCATCCAGTTCGGGCAGGATCTGCGTGATCACGGCGACCCGTTCGGCGCGCTCCGGGGCACTTGCGGCCGTCTCTGGCGTGTCGCGTCGGTAGCGCGCGATGACTTCCGTCAACTCCCGGTACAGGGCCACGGCTTCCTCGGGCGTGAGCCGCAAGGCCCAGTCGCTCATGTCGAAGGTGTTCCGCCATGCGCGTGGCATCGTCTGAAGCCCGTTCAGGGTCTGCTGCGTGCGCAGGGTGTAGATGGCGGCGACGGATTGCTGGTAGGCCAGTGTGGCCTCGGGCTCCCGCTCGGCCAGCTCCGGATCGTTGAAGCAGGTCGTCCGGTGCACCGAACGCCACCAGCGTTCTCGCGCGTTGCCGCGTTCGGTGTCCTCCTCGACGAAACCAGCCGCGCCGAGCTGCCGGAGGTGGTAGCTGGCCGTCCCGGAATTCACGCCCAGCCGCTGCGCGAGGCGGGTGGCGGTCGACGGGCCGTACTTCCGCAGCAGCCCGACCAACTGCACGCGCACCGGATGCGCGAGGGCTCGCAGCCCCTTGGCATCCAGGACAACCGCGTCCTCTTCAACGTTCGGGCCAGCCGGCCTCTCCACTGCATCAGCCATGCGGCACACAGTAGTCTGCAAAGAGTTCTTCGCAAAGAAGTCTTCGCGAAGAGATCTTTGCAGTTCTCACTCGCCGTCGAGACACCACCGCCCCTTTACCGACCTGTTGATGAGCAAGATCGCTCAGGAAGGGCTCGCGCCCGGATCGGTTGCGCCCTCAGGAGGGGAAGGTGCGGCTGATGCCCCGCAACCCCGCCTACAAGCCGATCCCCGATGACCAGGCTCAGATCCTCGGCAAGGTCGTCGGCGTCCTGCGCGTGCTCTGAGGCGCCGGAAAACCCTTGGAGCTCCACTTCCCCGTCACGTACCGGCGCATCTTCGTCCGACGCCTACAGTTCCAGGAGGACGTACGGACGATCCTTCAGCGCGCCAGGACCGGGTGACGGGTGACGGGTGACGGGTGTGGTGAGGGTGAGTGGAGCGGGCCTCCAGAGGTGGCGGACCACTCCTCACTTCAGGGCGGAGCGCCCGAGCGCGTCGTACTCGGCGGGCTGGGGAGTGGTTGCCGAAGACGGGCGTACAAGCGGAGACCTACGCCCGTTTGCCCCGGGTCACGTGTCGTGCGCTTGGCTGGCGCGGCCCCCACTCGCGGGCGACGGCGTCCTGGAAGGCAAACACGGTCGGGTCGTCGGCGCCCGCGACATCGATGACGAGCAAGGCGGCTTGGCTACGTGCGTTTCTCGGATCGGTTCCTCGTCCTTCAAGGATCCAGCCCGCCGAAATCAGGTGAAGAAGGGGCCACGGCGGTGGTGAAACGCGCTGCGAGTGCCACGACCGCGGCACGCAGTTCGTCTCCGCCCTCGACGCGGAAAGCGAACGGCAGACTCGCCAGCCATTCCTGCGCGTACATGGTCGGGTTGCGGGTGCTGCCGATGAGAACACATCCATCCCCCAAGGGTTCAAGGCGTCCCATGGGCGGTCGGACCCGGGGGGCCACCTCGGTCAGGGGGAGGTCGAACACGACGCGGGTGGAGAACTCCCATCCCAGGCCCAGGTTTTCCTCCAGTACCGCCACCGGGTCGAGGCCTGCGGGTGGTTCGAAGTCGTGCTCGGTCCGCCGGACCGCGCGGATCCGGTCGACCCGGTAGGTGCGGATTGCGTTTGCGCGGTGGGAGTGGCACAGCAGGTACCAGCGCCCGTAGCGGACGACGAGAGACCAGGGGTCTACCTGCGCCTCCCACTCATTGCCGACCTCGCTGCGGTACGTGACCACCACGCGGCGGCGGGCCGCGACGGCACCCACGAGTTCGCTGGTGACGGCCGGATCCGGGCGGGCGGAGCACGGGTCCGGTGCGGCCGAGGCGTACTCCCGCAGCATGGCCGCTTGGTGGCCGACGCTTTCCGGTAGCGCCTTGACGACCTTGCCCAGGGCGGTGCCGACCAGGTCTTCGGCGCCGGCCTCGCTCGGCTGGCCGCTGAGTACGGCCATCACCAGGCCGAGGGCCTCGGCCTGCGTGAAATGCACAGGGGGCAGCCTCGTCCCGCGCCCCAGTCGGTATCCGCCGTGCGGTCCCCGGGCCGACTCCACGGGGACGCCGGCCTCTCGGAGTATCCCGACGTATCGGCGCGCGGCTCGCTCCGTGACGCCCAGCCGTAGGGCAAGTTCACCGGCCGTCGTACCGGGGCGGGTCTGGAGGATCTCCAGGGCGCGCAGTGCTCGCGCGGTGGGGCTGAGATCGTTCGGCACGACAGCAGGCTAATCGGCTGCTCTGAGCTCCAGGGGCGAAGGGCTCCGCGGGATGTGCCGGCCCGGTGGGGCGAGGGTGGCCGGGACGGGTTCCAGAGGTTGCTGTCACCGACCTCTACCCAGGGCGCTTGGGCGGTCGCCAGACAAACCGGCAGGGGATTGTCCGGAACTCCTTCTACGGTGGCTTCCGTGAAGCAGAAGAAGGGGAACTGACCATGAACATCCTGCTCATCGGCGGTCTGTGGCTGAACGGGTCGGTATGGGACCGCGTCGTCTGCGCGCTGGAGGCGCTGGGCCATCGCCCGGTGCCGCTTACTCTCCCGGGCCAGGGGGACGGCTCCGTATCCGCCACGCTCGAGGACCAGGTGGAGGCGGTGCTCGCTGCTGTGGACGCGGCGCCCGGCAAGCCCATGGTGGTGGGGCATTCCGCCGCCTGCACGCTGGCTTGGCTGGCCGCCGACCGGCGGCCGGGGCGGCTGGCCAAGGTTTGCCTCATCGGCGGCTTCCCGTCCACCAACGGCCAGCTGTACGCCGATTTCTTTAAGGTGCGGGGCGGCGTCATGCCTTTCCCGGGATGGGACCCGTTCGAAGGGCCAGACGCCGCCGACCTCGACGACGAGGCCAGGCGAGAGCTGGCGGCTGCTGCGATCCCCGTGCCCCAGGGCGTGGCCAAGGGCGTGGTGCGTCTGGCGGACGACCGGCGGTTCGACGTCCCGGTCGTGGTCGTGTGCCCGGAGTTCACGCCCGCGCAGGCTCAGGAGTGGATCAACGCTGGGGACGTTCCGGAACTCGCCCGAGCCCAGCACGTCGACTTTGCGGATATCGACTCGGGCCACTGGCCCATGGTGACCAAGCCTGCCGAGCTGGCCCGGATCCTGGCTGCAGCAGCCGACGCGGCCTGACGGGGGTGACTGCTGGGCAACCGATTCAGGTGTGGCCAACAGAGAACGGCGACCAACTCCGAGCCGAGTACGGCCCCAAGTCGCTGTGTTCGTGAACTGTGGGCCTACGCCGGTGACGGGGTGGGCCCACAGCCTTACCCGCCGGGCACTGGCCCGGCCTGCTTCCCGGACTACGCCACGGGCGAGGTCATGCGGAGCACGACGATCCCCGGCCCGCTCCGACACCGGACCTACGCGGAACTGGTCGGCGGGCCGCTGGACGGCCTGCTGCTGGACATCCATGGGTGGCGGAGCGGGTGGTGATGCCGGAGGGCAGTGTTCCATGGAGCATTGGAACTCCCGGGACTGACGCGGGGCGAATACCCCGCTCCATATGGCCGACCCCCTGTACCCCCTGGCCCCGACGAAGACCTTCCCGAATTGGGGACCTACAACGCCATCGGCATGATGCTGCTGCATAACTCCCGTGCCGATGGGAGCGGAGGGTTCCTCGCCACCTGCTGGTTCATGGTCATCCTGCCGGTCGTCCCGCTCAGTCGGTACTACGTGCGGCAAACCGGGTACAGCGATCAGAGCGGACTCTTCTCCACCAGGACGACCACCAGCTACGACATCGTCGGCAGGTCCCGGGTCCGCTGGATCGAGGTCGTCCGGACCTACCTGGTCTGGTGGATCGTCATGCCGGCCGCCTTCGTCGGGCCTATCGTCGTCGCCGTGGGCCAGGAGGACGAGAACGCCGGACTCTACGGAATGTTCGTCTCCGTCGGGCTCGTTTTCCTGCTGCTCACCTTGGTCTTCTTCTACGGGAAGTACTGGAGACCCGTCCGCGAAGTCCGCTGGGCCGAAGCCGAAGCCGAAGCCGAAACGGGCGGGAGGGACGGCCGAAGCCGGCAGGGGCTCGCCTCGATGCTGCAGATCGCCGTTCTCATGGGGCTGCTCGGCTTCTTCGTGGGGGTCGGGATCCTCTTCACCGCGATGGCCATGGGCGAGCTCCCGACACTCCTCGACCCCGAGCCGAACCCGTACGCCAATACGCTGCTCCACCCTGCGACCCTGCTGGCCGGACTGCCCGCGCTGACGGGCATGGTCACTCTCGCCGTACTCACGAGTCGCCGCCGGCGCTGAGTTTGGGGCGGGCCCACCTGCCCGCCCCAAACTCACCTGTTTCTCCACGCCAGCGCTGATCAGCGCCTGCACAGTGCCGCACGGCCGGGAGGATCCTGTGCGACTTCCGGTCCCTGGGGCTCCCCGAGCCCGGGGAACCCGCCGCCGGGGCTCCCGCCGACGTTCACCATCCGGCGGGGGATCGACGTCCCGGCTGGAGGTGTCCGTGACGGCCAGAACCGAGACCTGCCCCCAGGGGTGCTACGACAACTCTACGACGCGCTGCCGAGCTTGGGAGGCCTCGACAGCCACCTGCCGGCCGCCGTCGAGGTCCTCATGCACACCGGCCGCAGACCCAACGAGACCATCCGCCTCGGCCACGACTGCCTCGCCACCGACGACGACAGCAAGTTCGTCCTCCTCTTCACCGACGCAAGAACAATCGCGAAGATCAGCGGCTCCCGATCACCAACACCACCGCCGCCATCCTGCGCTAGCAGCAACGCCTCGTCCGCAACCGCTACCCCGAAACCTCCACCCCCGCGCTGAAGCTGCGGCACGCAACCGCACCCCCGAGGGCACCCGCAGCATGACCGAGGCCGGCATCGGCACCGCCCACCGTAAGGGGGTCAACCAACTCCCGCCGCTGTTGCTGCACGACGGCAGCGAGTTCGACAAGGCCGCGGGGTGCTCTACGCCTACCACCACAGCTACGCGCAACGTCACGCCGACGCCGGCACCCCGCCCGACGTCCTGCGCGACTTCTCTCCCACGAGCACATCGCCACCACCCAGACCTACTACCGCGTCACTGAGAAACGCCTCCGCACCGCCAGCGACAAGGTCGTGACCTGCCAGTTCGACCGCCACGGCAACCGCGTCTGGCCCGCCGCGAAGGCCCTGTTCGACCACGAGCACGCCCGAGTGCGCGTCGGCAGCATCGCCGTCCCCTTCGGGACCTGCAGCGAACCCTCCTCACTGAACGCACCGAAGAACTGGAGGCTGCCCGCGCAGCCAGCCGTGAGCTCAGGACAGCTCAACCGGCAGAACCCCTCGTGACCGACACCTGTCGCTGACGACACGCAGCCCGAAAACCCGAGCTCACCTCGACGTTCCTCAACGTGGTCCAGAAGCACCCCGAGGAAACTGTCCGTGTTCCACCTGCACGGCCACCTCGTTACCCGCACCGCCGGCGACGGTCTCGCCCTCCCCTGGACCCACCCCACCCGCGGACAGGAGCCCGCCCGATGAAGCGACTCTTTTGCCGCTGCGGCCACGCGCCCGGCGCCCTCAGCCCCGAGGACCAGGCCGCCGTCGACCAGTTCCGCGCACTGCTCGCCGCCCTGGGTGACTTGCAGCCCTGGACCCCGGCCAATGCCAGGACCTCGCCGTCCGGGTCGGCCCGTTCGTAGAGCGTGCTCGCCCGCGCCCGGATGACGACCACGGACCCGACATCATCGCCGTCGCCCTGCAACACCCCAGTGGCTCGTACACGCCCTACGGCGAGCGGTACCGGAAACCGGGCTGGCTGCGCTGCGAGACGACCACGATCCTCGGTGCGTGGAATCCGGCCTACGCGCCGCTCACCCACGCCGCAGCCGGCCTGGACCTCCCCGACGATGTCGTTCGTAGTCGCTCGGTGTTGCGCCGACCGCATCGAGACCGACCTGCCTTCCGCCTCCCGCTTCACCTATAAGCGCCGTCCTGAGTACCACTCGACGCGATCAGTCACCTGCTGCACGCGGGCGCTTCCTGGCGTCCACGGACAGCAGCCGGCGCAGGACCAGCATCACATCAGCCCTCTGCCCACGGGAGACACCTCTCCAGCGTGATCAGCAGTGCTGACCGAACCAAGTGTGCAGGAGGACCGCGAGATCCTCGCTCGCGGACGTCCAGGCGATGTAGCCGTCGGGGCGGACGAGCAGGGCGTCCCGGGACAGGGGACGCTGTCCGTGCACCTGGACCGTCCGGAGCAGGTGGGCCCAGCCCTGTGCCACCGACGCATGGTGCTGCCCCGACTCGGCGTGGTACAGCATCAGCGGGCGCCCCGCACGCAGCAGCTCCGTGACGTCCTCGACGCCGTGGTCCGTCTTGAAGAGCTGGTTGGGCAGGAACCGGCCGGTCCACGCGCAGGCGCTGTCCCGGCCGGCGGAGCAAACGGTCTCCTGCGCGCTCAGGGCACCACCGATGAGCGCGTTGACCTCGTCGAAGGGCAGGATGCGCGCGAACAGTTCGCGCAGGGGGTCGAGTTGGGGCGCGGGGCGCATCAGGGCCAGCTGCGCACGGGTGTTGCGCACGACCTGTTCGACGACGGGGCGGCGCTCAAGGTCGTAGGTGTCGAGCAGCTGGTCGCCCGCGCCCGTGCGCACCGCATACGCGAGCTTCCAGGCGAGGTTGAAACCGTCGGCGATCCCCGTGCTCAGGCCCTGACCTCCGATGGGGAAGTGGATGTGCGCGGCGTCTCCGGCCAGGAAGACGCGACCGAGGCGGAAGTCGCGCGCGACCTGGGTGTAATCGCTGAATCTGCTCAGGAACAGGGCCTCGGTCATCGGCACGTCGCGTCCGAGGATACGGCGGACCTCGGTCCGTAGCTCGTCGAGTGTGGGCCGGGCGCGCCAGTCGGCGGGCTCATCGAAGTTCAGTGTGCGGATCACCCCGGTTCCGTCGGACTCGGTCCGGCACACCATCCAACCGCGGGGGGTGCGTTGCCAGCCACGCGGCGCGGTGTCCGGGGCCGCGAACCGGACCTGCCCCATCAGCGCGGAGACGGTTGCCGCGCTGGTGTCCGTAGCGAAGCCCGCCTGCTCGCGCACCCGGCTGGCGCTACCGTCGGCTCCCACCAGGTAGAGCGCCGAGAAAGACTGGGTGCCGTGCGGTGTGTTGGCCACAACCCGCACCCCGTCTGGGTCGTGTGAGACCCGCGTGACCTCGTGGGAGCGCAGCACCGTGACTCCGTGCGCCAACGCGCGCTGTTCAAGCGCATGTTCAAGTTCCGCCTGCGCGAGTTTGAGGATGGGGGTCGGCTCGCCCTCGGGGGCGGCGATCCGCAGGCCCTGTATCCCGGCGAAGTGGAACGGCTGCGGAGCCGCGTCCGCCACGCCCGTCACCGCGTCCAGATAGCCGCGCCTGGCCAGACTCTGCACGGCGCGGGCGTGCAGGGTATTGGCCTTCGGGCGGTCCGAGACCGCCGCCCGAGTCTCCAGGACGAGCACCTTCGTGCCCAGCAGCCCGAGTTCGGTGGCGACGAGCATCCCGACGGGGCCGCCGCCCACCACGACCACCTCGGCGTCAACAACCTGCGGCATGCCACCCCCCGATCGGTGCGTCACATGCTACTGACTTCGGCTCGTCAGGGTGAGCTTTCTTGAAGTCCCTGCTGGGCCTGGGGGTAGTGGCTGTATTCCATGGTGTGTGAGGTACGCGGATGGGGGCGGGCTGACCCCTCCGGGACGTCAGCGCCGGGAGATGGTGCGGATGCAGGCGGCCGAGCTGTTCGAGCAGAAGATCAAGCCGCCCGAGGTGGCACGGCGCCTGCGGGTGCGTCCGAAGTCGGCGTACCAGTGGCATCAGTTGTGGCTGGACGGTGGCGTGCAGGCGCTGGCCTCCTGTGGCCCGAGTGGATCGCGATGCCGGCTGTCCCCGCGCTGTCTGGGGAAGCTGGCCGCATACCGCGATGAGCACCGGTGAGGACGTTGTCGTCCCTCTGCGCCGCGCAACCTGAACCGCTCCAGGAACCAGACGTGTGCGTGAGGTCAATGAGCACCGATCCCAGGATCGGTGCTCATTGACCTCACATACATGAGCTTCCCGTCTTCAAGCCCGGATGAAGTCGCTGGGCCCCCGACTCAGCCTGCCTCCGACGGTGTCGACCGCTTTGCCTGACGAAGGTGGTCTCGCAGCGGTGCGCACAGCTGGGGCAGTGGAATGCGAGCGCCCAGAGCATTGAGGAACTCCGGGACGTTCCACGTGATCAGAGCGCCCTGCCGGGAAGGGCAGAGGTCGCCCCGGTCGATGCCGTACGCGTTGTCGTAGTCGAGCAGCAGGTATCCGGCGAGCTGCTGTACGGCAGAACGATGGATGGATGGTGTGGGGGCGCGTGGTGGCTTGGCAGTCGATCAGCAGCCCACCGACGATGAAGTCTGCATCCCGCCCAAGTCGGCGCTCGCGAGGCGGAACATCTCGGAGATGTGCACGATGTCGCCCGGCCGCGCGTAGGTGAGCAGTTCGTGGAACTTCGGGCGCTGGAGCGGGTGGAGGCGGCTGGAGGTGCCCGGGTCCTCCTCGAAGACGACCGGGTCCTCGATCCCGGCTTTCTCCAGGACGAGGTCCTGCCGGGCGGTGGACTGCTGGTCCGTCGAGACCCGCTTGTAGACCGGGTTCGCCACCCGGGGCCCCTTCCGTACGGAGGATCGGACCCTATTTGTCGTCAAACCCTGTCAGCAATCACCATCGGATCTGATTAAACTCGAGCCGCCACGAACCCCCGTATTGCACGGGTTCATTGGAGGCGTCAGCTGCCTGTCGTAAAACGATCGTTTGACGACAGTGGGATGCTGGGAGCCCACCTGATGGCTCGGGTCGTTGTGAGTGGTAGCAGGCTGAGGTCGAGGGCCAGATGGCCTCGCGGCAAGTGCGCGCACCACTAGGGCGTGTTGCGAAAGTCGATCTTGGTCGTGAATGATCACTTGTCGTGGGGCGTGGTGATCTGACGAACGACCAGTGGGCCCGGCTTGAGCC
>NZ_JBIAQC010000042.1:0-14256 GCF_042888685.1 Streptomyces sp. NPDC002779 | reverse complement strand
ACCTCGGCCATCTCACCAGGTGTCACACCATCACAACGACACCAACAGCCCAACAGACACGCCACTCACAAACGAAGCTGACCAAGCCCTACTAGCGCTCGTAGGTCCAATCCCCGCCACTGTCCATTGGATTAGGGGAGCCCGCCAACCGGGCCGACATGGGTTCCTCTTCCGGCGCCTCGACCGCGCTCCGCGCCGCACGATGACGACGTACCCGCCGATCCGATGCTCGCCAGAGGGGCCGGGTCGACACCGCCACCCCCAGTACGGACATGACGACACTGCCCAGGACGAGAAGGTCCAGCGTTACCGCGAACCCGATCAGCGTCGTCTCAACGCCGGCGGCCGGGATGATCTCCCGTACGCCGAACGCCACGCTCGCGGCCACCCATGCGACCAGCGCCGTACCCAGGCCCGCCAGGGTCACGCGCAGCGCCAGGAGCGCCCGGTGCCCGTGGACGCCCACCGTTCCTGGTGCGGCTCCCAGCACCCGGGCCGCCTCCCTGTGGGTCATCCCCAGCTCCTTCGTCAGCAGCATCACCCTGCGCTGCTGCAGCGGCAGACCGGCCAGTGCCTCGTCGATCACGTGCCGCAGCTCGGCCTCCTCGACAGGCCGGACCGCCGGCTCGTCCTCGAACCGCACGTCCGCGTCGAGGGACTCATACCCCCGGCCCGCGTCGTGGAGCCGGGCCGCACGCTCGACCTCATGGGTCATGCAGGCGTAGAGGTAGCTGCGCACGTTGCCGATCGGCTTGTCCTGGGCCAGCACGGACTTCAGGGCGCTCTGCACCACGTCCTCGGGGTCCGCGGACGACCGCGGTACGTCATAGTCGCGCAGCCGGCTGGCCGCGAAGCGGACCATCCGGTCGTACCGCTCCTCGACCAGCTCCGCCAGCGCATCGGCGTGCCTCGACCGCGGCCTGTCCCGATCAGCCACGCCGCCCCCGCTTCCCCGTCCGGCGCCCCATCGGCGCCCGCCCGGACCTGTCCTTCGCACGCATCATCTCGGCCTTGCCCGCCGCGCGGTTGCGGAACGCGATGCTCTTCAGCACGCTGCTCAGCGCCGGCGCGAAGAGCAGGATCAGGAACACCGCGACGCCAACACCCGTCAACTCCACCGGACCTCCTCAGTCTGCGGCCCAGCGCCTCACGGTGAAGCAGCGGCGGCCGTACAGATGCTGAGAGACGTACAGCCGCCGGATTCTTTACACGGCACCGAAAAAATTCTGTTGGGCGTCTCCTGGCAGGGGTGGGCGCCATGTCGCCCACCACTGCGCAGAGGGGAGGTCGAGCAGCTGGGGCGACGTCGTCGGCGCGATCGTGTGTGGCGCCGCGGTGTTGACGGGGCTGGCGCTGATCATCGACGGTCCCGCCCGGCAAGGTGAGCGAGTGGCGCTCTGCCGGACCGTACCGAGCGGGGAGGGCGGGTGTGGTCGTGATCCATGTGAATTGCCGAAGTTCACCGTCATCGCTGCGGACGGGCAAAGTTCGCAGCGGGGAGGCTTCGGCGGTCATGGACGTCTCGGTGCCCCACACGACGGGATCGAGGGCGGCAGGGAGGCGAGCTGGACCTCGAGTTGTTCGGTGGTCAGGCGTACGGCCCGCTGGAACCGGTTGCCCCATGTGTCGTCGCCGTCTCCATCACGCCCCCTCGGCGCCGGAAGCCGGCGGCCCCCGTCTGGTGGGTGGCGAGCCGGTTGTCGGCGTCTGCCTGCGGCCCAGCGCCCAACCGGCCAGGCAGCCAGGGATGTTCGTCTTCCTGGTACGCAAAGACGCTGTGGTGTGGTTGCAGCTCAATCCAGGGACGCGCCTCGCCTCCGGTGAGGGTGTCCATGCCGTTCCGGTCGCACCTGCTCCTCGCTGTCTTCGCAGGTGGCGGGAAGGTTCCGGGGGCGAGGCCGCAACGAGCGAATGCTGGGCTGTTATGGCCTGCGGGCGCTGGCTTTTGGCCCCCGCGGGGGAGGGTCGCGGCGACGTTTCGGGGATGTTCGAAAAGCTTGTACGGCGCTGTACCGCGGGCGACGCTGGCCGCACGAGGGACGCCGCCCGCACCGGGGCCTCCCGGAATCCATCAGGGGGAAGCAGGAGATGTACAGGATGAGTTCCCGCCCGCTGGCCAAGATCATGATGGCGGTATCCGTGGGTGTGATGGCCGCCGCCGGTATGGCGGCTCCGGCCTCCGCAGCGGAAGCACGGCAAGCCGAGCGGACGAAGGTGAGCGCCCAGTTCGAGACGGTCACCACCTGGATCCAGGGCAATGTGCGGATCGGGCCGGCGACGGGCTACCGCATCGCCTACACCGTCGCGGCGAACCAGAACCTCACCGCCGTGTGCTGGCTCGAAGGCGGCACCGTCTCCGCCAACGGCTACACCCACAACAAGTGGGTGTACCTCTCGGATGAAAGGTACATCTGGGGCGGCCTGCTCAAGGGCAACGAGGTGGGCAACGTCAGCTCCCCCTGCTGGTGACCCACCGGCCATATCCGAGTTCAAGAGCATGCCTGCAACCAGTGACGGGCGGCAGCCAGGGTCACGTGGATGTCGTCGCTCCATGAACAGACTTCCAGCCATGACAGGTAGCCGCCCTGCGTGAAGACCAGGACTTCACCCGGGCACTCGCCGGCTTCGGTGACGAGCTGCGCTTCGGCCGCCACGACAGTGCCGGGTCCGGTGGGCGCAGGCTCTGCCTCGCTGGCGTCGAGGTCGAAGTAGGCGGTGCCGCACCTGCATGTGCAACGCGATCGCACGCTGAGGTGTGGAACCTGCCTTCGGAGCACGGCATGAACCGGATTGTCCGCGCTCAGGACTGCCGCAAGCACCTCGGCTACGTCTGCAGGCAGTCCTTCCATCATTCCGTAACCATATCTGCCCAGCAGCTTTTGGCTTTGGCTATGCCGGCGCATCGCCCATCAGCCAGCAGGTTGTTCACGCGTCGAGAACCAGACCGGCGCCGACAGGGCGGCCGTCGATGATCTCCAGTCGGTCCTGCAGCCTCTCAAGCTTGCGGTCTTCGAGCGCGCGCAGCCACCCATGGACCCACCGGGGCGCTTGCGCCCCCTCGCCGGGTGAGCTGCTCCCACCCACCACCACAGCGGTTCAAGGATGGGTTGTTCGGCTGCGGCCGGAGGTGGCGGGCGGGCTCCGGCAGGTGACTGGCGGCGGGCACCTGGACGGAGTGTCCGTTCTGGTGCCCGGTGGTGGCAGGATGGCTTCATGTTGATGCCAAGGAGCGATGCCGCGTAGGCGTCCGAAGGCTGTCCGCGCACAGCGGTGGCAGCCACGCTGGCAGTACCGGGTGGTGAGGGTGCGGGGTGTGTCCGCACGTACTCGGGCTGCGATCCGCCGCGTTGAGGATCAGGAGTTGTGGCCCAACGCGGTCGCCAATGCGCTTGCCCGCTTCGAGCGGGCATTCCAGCAGCCCGGCCGCTATCTGAACGCCTCAGAGTGACCGCGCAGGCGGTTGATCCTGCGGGTGCGGTCCGCGTTCAGGTCAGCCCGGCGGCCGGTGAGGACCCGCAGCTCGATGGCTTGTTCGTCGTCCGGTTGCAGGACCGTGAGGTCGCGACGCATCCGGGCCTGATCGGCGATGACGGTGGCGTCCTTGGCGTCGCAGCCAAAGCTGTCGACGGAGCGGCCCGGTCGGCGCCGACAATAGGGGAGCACCTGCATGAGCAACGGCGTCAGGGGGACTTCGCGATGGATGCCCCGCTCAACTGTGGGCATGGTCCCTGCACGGCCGCCGCTGCATTCAGCGGACGGAGTAGGGCTACCAGCGATTTGGCCCGCATCGAAGCCGGACCGAGAAAGGTCGCGCAGTAGTCCGCTGCGCGTTGACCTCCCCGATGCGGACCGCTGCAGCCAGGCGGCCGGACACACCTACTCTTGGTCATCCCGTTGTTTCCGCAGCAACGCCCGGCTGCGGCCGGGTCCGCATGCCCCAGCGGGCAAGAAGCGGACCGGAAGCACCCAACGCGGCGAAGAACAATGCGAGCAGCAGCCAGCCCGCGGTGCCGAGGCCGAGCACCACCGTGGTGAGGATTGCGGGGGCAAGAGCCTGGCCCGCGCTGAAGCCGAGGCCGAGGACACCTTGGTACTGGCCCTGGGCATGGTCGGGGGCAAGACCGAAGCCCAGGGCGAAGCCGGCCGAGGACTCCCAGACCTCTGCCAGGCTATGGACGAAGATCGCTGCCAGGACCAGTCCCGCTGCCGCCCAGACCGGGGTGTGCGCTGCCAGCGCCATCATCGGGCAGCTGACGAGGAAGAGCAGCCCCGCCGTGCGAAACGCCCTGCCACCGTCGTGCAGGGTTTCGACACGGGAGCCGATCCTGGTCTGCATCAGTACGCAGAAGGCGGCATTGACGGCGAACAAGACGGCCACCGTCCAGCGCGGCGCTTCGGTGTGTTGGGAGATCCAGATCGGCAGGAGCAGCGAGACAACCGGGTACTGCAGCCCCATGGCCCCGTAGAGGGCGGTGAACGTCAGGAACGGGCGGTCCGTGAAAGCGAGCCAGCGACGCTGCTGTGGCGGTGCGGCCAGCACCGGATAGCGGGGCAGCAGGAGCAGAAGCGCCGCGCACAGGGCGAAACTCGCCGCGTTGCCGAGGATCAGCGTGACATAGGCGCCACGGGTGTCCGCGGCCAGCGCCAGCCCGGCACCCACCGTTCCGAGAATGACGCCCAGGTTGACGAAAGTGCGCAACTTCGCCCGGAACAGGGCCGGGCGATCACCCCCGACCCGGACCACCAGAGCACCCCAAGCCGCCCCACTGGCCGCCGCGGCGATCTGATCGACCGTCGCGATGATCGTGAGCGCGGCCCAGCTCTCGACCAGGACGAGGGCCGCCATCGACAGCGCCTGCACCGTGAGGGCCAGCATCATGATCGTGCGCGCCCCGCGCCGGTCGGCCAGATGCCCTCCGGGTATCCCCGCGCCCAAGCCGATCACTCCGGCGATGGTGAGCGCGACGCCGACCTGCACCGCGGGCAGGCCCACGACCAAGGTGAAATAGAGGGCCGACGCCGCATTGAACAGACCGTTGCCGACCCGGTTGACGAAACTGGCGGCGATCAGCACGCGCTCCGGCCTGCTGGCCCCCGCCATGCGGCCTATTCGGCCTGCCAGGCCGCCCCTGATCATGGACAGCAGGCTAGCAGCGGTCGCAGAACCCGCAGCAAGACCGCGTCCCTTGACCGCGACACGGGGGCCCACGACGAGTGCACCATCTCCGGGGGCCGTGTAGGCGAACGAACGGATGACGACAGGCGCACGCACTGCGTTCAAGGAACCCGGACTTCCGGGGTCCGACGGCGACGCCGATACCGGCAAGCCCGAGGGAAGCTGATGACCGGCATGGCTGACAGTCGGGGTCGAATGCGACCGCCACAACGGGCGGCGGCTTGGCCAACCTGGTCTACAAGCGACCGTCGACCGTCCAGCAGCCGACCGATCGCCAAAACCTTCTCCCCACCGAGGCCGGGGCCGAGGATCCGGGTCATCGACGAGCAGGCCGGCACCTTCAGTCGCCTCCACCCCCTGCAGTGACCGAAGTTCAGCGAGTTGCTCGCCTACGGGTGGCCGGGCGACGACGTGCACATCTCCGAGACGTTCCACCTCGCCGCCTACTCGGTCAAGCAACGGTTGGAAGCTTGCGGGGGAGTGGGGAGATGCTCCCGACCAGGGGACACTAATCAATTGCGGAGGCAGCCGATGGCCCGGCATTGTTCGGAGCGTCGCCCGCTCTGGTGGGCCCGCCGGCTGAGGAGGAACGTCCGCCATGGTCATCCCCGTGCATCGCCTGGCTCTCCTCGGAGGCGGCTTCTCCATGGACGATGATGGCCTGTTGGACGACTGGGTGCTTGGTCACGCACGCGCTTCTCGGCCCAAGGTGGGCTTTGTGCCCACGGCCAGCGGTGATGCCCCTGGCTATCTCGACCGCTTCTTTTCCGCGTTCCAGCCACGCGCCTGTGAGCCCAGTGTCTTGACACTGTTCCGGAGGGAACTCGATGACGCCGCGTTGCGCAGGTTCGTACTCTGTCAAGACGTCGTGTACGTAGGGGGCGGCAACACCGCGAACCTGCTGGCAGTCTGGCGTGCGCATGGCGTGGACCGGCTGCTGAGCGAGGCCTACGATCGCGGCACGCTACTATGCGGAATCAGCGCTGGCGCCAACTGCTGGGCCGAAGGCTCGCATACCGACTCCTTCGGACCGCTGACGTTCCTGCCGGACGGGCTGGGCCTACTGTCCGGCTCGGTCTGCCCGCACTACGACAGTGAACCCGGCCGCCGCTCCTCCTACCAAGCAGCCGTAGCCACCGGCGCGCTGCCCGCCGGGTGGGCGTTGGAGGACGGCGTCGGCGCCCTCTTCACGGACGGCCTCCTGACGGAAACGGTGACCCGCACGCCGCAAGCCCATCTGTATCGGATCGAGCCGGATGAGGAAGGAGCCGCGGAGCGAGCCCTGCCGTGCCGCTTGCTCCCTGAAGCACAATGACCCTTGACAGCCTTTGCAGCAGGCCGGGCGAGCAGCGGCGCATGGCGTAACTGTTCTTGTCGTACGACGACTATGCAACCGGCGGCATGGACCCCGCAGACCGCGAAGCTGTAGGGGGCGCTCTTTGTAGCGGTTGTGCCCTCCCAGCACCGGACTGACCATCGAGACCCGGGCCCGGTTCGGCCATACCACCCCCGTAGACACCACCGACGACCCCGCATATACGCCGCCTGACCGTCCACCTGCCGAGGCCCAGGCCGCCTCCACTGGCGACCTCACCGCCGACGCCGGCGCCGCGGTGTCGCGCGCGGGCGACCGCTACACCTGGGTGCAGCGACTGCCCTGCAATGCCTACGAGCGCGCCCATCCCGAGTACTGCACCGAGGGCACAACCACCGAACTGCACCACGACAAGGACTACTTGCACTTCTGCTTGGAGCCGATGACCAAGGACCCCAAGCCGTGTGTGAAACGGTCACCGGGCGTGATGCGCTACTGCCAGGCGATCGCGGCGACGGTCGCACAGCACGCACGCGGGCATCACAGGCGATGAAACGGCCGCTGAACGCGCCGTCTACGCCCACGACCGTGACCACAGACCCGGTTCCGCCGCATTCAGCCGAGCCACCACCCGGCTGGTAAAACCGCGCACAGCTGGCTCCGCCAGGGCCGCCACACCGAACAGACACAGCGCCGCCTGCACAGCCCACCCGGTCCCTGTCCATCGCCGCCGGCGTCGAAGGTTTTCGCTAACCCGGACGGCACTTTCACCCAGGAGATGAACGCTGCTCCGGTCCGTGCCCGGAAGGGCGACGGTACCTGGGCTCCCATTGACACCACGCTCGTGCGCGAGGCCGACGGTTCTGTGCAGGCGAAGAACACGACGGCCGATCTCACTTTCTCGGGTGGCGGAAGCGGGGCCGGACTGGTCACGCTGGAGGACGAGGGGCACGAGCTGCAGCTCGGCTGGCCCAGTGCACTCCCGGAGCCCCGGCTCGACGGCGCCACGGCCACGTACGCCGGAGTCCTGCCGGATGTCGATCTGCAACTGACCGCGCTGAGCTCGGGTTACACCTCGGTGCTCGTGGTCAGGACCGCGGAGGCGGCGAAGAACCCGGCACTCGCGACGATCAGGATGACCGTCTCTGGCGGCGGTCTGGACATCGCCCCGACGGCTGATGGCGGTTTCGTCGCGCGCGACGGCGACGGCACGTCGGTCTTCGAGAGCCCGGCGGGGCGGATGTGGGACTCGGCCGGCGACACCCCGGCCACTTCCAACGTGACCACGCAACTCGTCCGCTCCGCCTCTTCAACAGAGGTGGCGACCGTGGGCGATCCGGAGGCGGCCCCGTCGCCCGCTGCCAAGGGTGAACCAGCCCCTTCCGAGGCCCCGAGCAGTGGTGACGCGGCGGCTGAGCTTCCGCTCAAGGTCACCGATACCGCCTTGGAGATCACGCCGGATCCGGCCCTGTTGCGCGGCGAGGGCACCGTCTTCCCGCTCTACATCGACCCGCCGACCAAGGGCATCGCGCTGGGCGACTGGACGGCCCTGGCTTCCAACGGCACCAAGTACTGGGAGTTCGACGGGGACAAGGGGGTTGGGCGCTGCTCCAACCACGCCGGCTACCTGTGCTCCTACAGCCCGTACACCCAGCGTATGTACTTCGAGTACCCGCTGTCGTCGATCCACGGCAAGAAGATCCTGGACGCGACGATGGAGGTGTACCAGGAGTGGACGTTCACCTGCGAGCCGCACTGGTACGACTTGAGCCGGGTGAACAAGGGAATCTCCTCCAGCACAACATGGTCCTCCCGTCCCACGGCGGTGGACCTGATGGGCGACCGGAATGTGGCCTACGGGCGGGGCAGCTTGTGCGACCCCTCACAACCGGCGAACTGGGTGCGCTTCAGTGACAACGTGGAGGGGGAGTCGAACGAGAACCTGACGACGACTCTTGCGTCCTACGCCGCGAACAAGGAAGCGTCGATCACCTTCTCGCTGACCGCGCACGACGAGTCCGACGCGGCGGCCTGGGCGCGGTTCCGCAACGACGCCGAACTGTCGGTGACGTATGTGTCCTACCCGGGCAAGCCGACCTCGTACGGCATCCAGCAGGGCACCATCGGGCGGGTCTGCAACGCCTCCACGCTGCCCTTCGCCACCAGCTCCACCAAGCCGAAGATGCTGGCCACGGTGCAGTCGCCGGACGGCAGCCAGGCACAGCTGCGCGCCCAGTTCGAAGTGTGGAAGGCCGACGGCTCCAGCCGTGTCTGGTACGCCGCTTCACCGGACGGCGCCTGGGCGGCCGATAACGCCCCCCGCACCGCGTCGACCAGCGCGCTGGCGCCGCAGACCAATTACCGGATGCGTGTCAAGACGCAGGCGTACTACATGACGGACCGGGGTGCTGCCGGTGTCCTGGATTCCGCCTGGTCGTCCTGGTGCTACTTCCGTGTGGACACCGATTCGCCGCCACCTCCGGTGGTGAGCAGCCTGCGCTGGGACCTGTATCAGCCGGCCGAGACCCACCCGGCGTCAGGCGGCGTGGGCATGGCCGGCAGGTTCACCTTTACCCCCGCAGACACCAACCCCGCCATGGCCGGTATCCAGTCGGACGTTGTCAGCTACAAATGGCGGCTGAACAGCGGCAAGCAGTCCGACCCTATTCCCGTCCCGCAGGGCACGGTCGCCACAGTGCCGATCGCGCCGGACCAGGCAGGCGAGAATACCCTCCAGGTCTGGGGCTTTGACGCGGCCGGCCACAGCTCGCTCACCGCCTATTACAGCTTCCTCGTGAAGGGCGCCGAGAAACCCTCGGGGATCTGGCACCTGGACAACAGCCTCACCGACTCCACTGCAGCAACCCCGCATCCGCTGACCTCCTCGGGGACTAGCTGGGATGCCCTAACTCGCAGTGGCTCAGGTGCGGCGAAGCTCAATGGCACAAGCGCGTACCTGTCCACCTCGAGTGGGGTGCTGGACACCAGCAAGTCCTTCACTGTGTCGGTCTGGACCCGACTGGCGAAGAAGGACGCCAACTACGCGGTGCTGTCCCAGGCTGGCACGAACGCCTCCGGGTTCTCGCTGTACTACTCCACGGCCTACAACGCCTGGATCTTCAACCGCCACCACACTGACGTCGCCAGCCCTACGATCACCCGGTCGGTCGGGACCAAACCACCGGTCCTGAACGCCTGGACGCATCTCGCAGGCGTGTACGACGCGGCGGCGCAGACGATCCAGCTCTACGTCAACGGCATCCCGCAGGGCAAGCCGGTGCCGTTCACCGTGACTGCGTGGAACGCGTCCGGAGGCCTGCAGGTGGGCCGGCTGTGGCACGCGGCGACCGGCAAGGAGTATTTCCCCGGCACGGTGGACGAGGTGAGGGTCTGGTCTCGGGCGCTCGCGGACACCGAGGTCGCCCACGATGCCTGGCTGGAGGATGAGGACCTCAGCGACGGCACGGCCGGTGACCCGGTGCCGGCGCTCGTCGCCAAGTGGGACGCCACGGACACGGTCAACGCGACCGGCACCACGGTGAAGGACACCAGCGGCTTCGGCCGGAACCTCACCCTCAACGGTGCGGCGCTGACCCAGTTCACCACGGGTGACCCGGAGATCGGAGAAGAGGTCACGACCCGGCAGACGATGACGCTGAACGGCACCAGCGCGCACGCGACGGCCACCGGCCCGTTTGTCGACGACTCCGGTTCGTTCACGGCGACCGCCTGGGTGAAGCTGGATCCGGACAAGCTTGCCGACACGAGCAAGTCCTACGCGGTACAAGTGTTCGGCCAGTCGGGGACGAGCCAGTCCTCCTGGGGTATCTGGTATGAGCAGCCGGCCGGCAGTACCCAGGGACGCTGGACCTTCGGCCGCCCCGACAAGGACGGCACCGGAGCGGTATGGACCAAGAGTCAGTCCACTGCGGTCACCACGGCCCAGCTGCTCGGTGTGCCGGTCATGCTGACGGTGGTCTACGACGCCCAGGCCGCAGCCGATGCCGACGACACCTCACAGCGCGGCGGGCTCAAGCTCTACGTCGACAGCGCCCTGATGGGGGATGAGCACGGCGTGGCCTACCCGGCTCCCTGGCAGGGCGGCGGAACGTTCGAGATCGGCCGAGCGAAGATCAACGGCGCTCCCGCGCGCTACTTCCCCGGCACGATCGACAGCGTCCGCGTCTGGGCCGGAGCCACCTCCACCGACACCATCGCCAACCGGCGCAACACCGAGCAGCAGTAGGAGCGGGGCGGGACAGTGCGGCCTGCGTGCCCGCACTGTCCCGCCCCGCCTTCTCCTGCTCCGTTCCTCAACAGCTCTGACGCGCACATATCCGCGCGCACGCGCCATCTGTATCCGGCGTTTCGGGTGCCGTGGGCGCTACCGAGCGCTTTATGCCCATTTCCATTTTTCAAGAACCGGGAATCACCGTGTCTACAAGACCCTTCCGTAGACGGTTGCCAGGGGCGGTCATCCGCCGTTGGCTCGGCCGTGGCGCGGTCATCATCTCCCTGGCCCTGCTGCCGCAAGTCGTTGTTCCCGCGGGTTACGACTTCGCGGCGCAGGCCCAAGCCCAGGCCGCCCGCAAGCCGCTGGAGGACCGGCCCGACGCCAAGATCGACAAGGTGGGTGTGCTCAAGCCCGGCACGTCCAAGGCTCCGAAGGACAAGGCCGCACCAGCGTCCCGCGAGACCCGTGAACGGATGAAGGAAGCTGCCTGGCCCAGGGCCGGGAAGGCAACCGCCGAGGTCGAGGCGAACCGCAAGGCAGCTGTCACTGTGGGCGGGCTCGGCCTGACACTGGCGCAGGAGCCCGTTGCCTCGTCAGCCAAGTCGGCGAAGACCAAGGCGAAGGCAACCGGTCCGGCCGAGAAGGTGGCGCTGCGCGTCCACCCCCGGACGGCCTCGAAGAAGGCAGGTGTCAACGGTGTCCTGGTCACCGTCGACCCAGCGGGAGCCGCCGAAGGCTCGGCCGGTGACACCGACAAGCTCCGGGTCTCCCTGGACTACTCCTCCTTCAAGGATGTCTACGGCGGTAACTTCGGCCCCAGACTGCGCCTGGTATCGCTCCCGGCTTGTGCGCTGACCACCCCGCAGAAGAAGTCCTGCCGCATCCAGCATCCCGTGGCGGGCGCCCACAACGACGCGGAGTCCCAGACCGTCACGGGCAGCGTCTCCGCCCCCAGCCTGAAGACCGGCGCTCCGATGCTGTTGGCGGCGTCGGCCGCCAGCTCCGGCGGCGGGGGCGACTACGGCGCCACCCCGCTGTCCCCGACCGCGACCTGGGAGGCGGGCGGCAGCACGGGTGACTTCACCTGGAACTACCCGCTGCGTGTCCCGCCGGCCACGGCCGGCCCGTCCCCGAACCTGTCGATCTCTTACAACTCTGCCTCGGTGGACGGTCGCACGGCCGGGGAGAACAACCAGACCTCTGTGATCGGCGAAGGCTTCTCGATCACCGAGTCCTATATCGAGCGCAAGTACGCGTCCTGCAAGGACGACGGCCACTCCAGCAAGGGGGACCTGTGCTGGAAGTACGCCAACGCCACGCTCGTCCTCAACGGCAAGGCCGTCGAACTGGTCAATACCTGCGCCGACAAAGCCGCCTGCGACAGTGCAGCCCTGTCCGAGGCGTCCGGCGGAAGCTGGAAGCTGAAGAACGAGGACGGCACCCGAGTCGAACACCTGACCGGAGCCACCGGAAACGGTGACAGCAACGGCGAGTACTGGAAGGTCACGGACGCCTCCGGAACCCAGTACTACTTCGGCAAGCACCGGATGCCCGGCTGGAGCGACAAGGGCACCACCGACACCGCCGACGACGACCCGTCCACCTTCTCCACCTGGAGTGTCCCCGTCTTCGGCGACGACTCCGGCGAGCCCTGCTACAAGTCCACCGGCTTCGCCGACTCCTTCTGCAACCAGGCCTGGCGCTGGAACCTCGACTACGTCGTCGACACCCACGGCAACGCCAGCATCTACTGGTACAGCAAGGAAACCAACTACTACTCCAAGAACGCTGACACCACGGTCAACGGCAGCGCCTACACCCGCGGCGGCTACCTCAACCGCATCGACTACGGCCTGCGCAGCGACCTGATCTACAGCAAGCCCGCCGCCCAACAGGTCCGCTTCACCTACGGCCAACGCTGCATCGTCGTCAACGGCTGCTCCAGCCTGACCGAGGACACCAAGGCCAACTGGCCAGACGTCCCCTACGACATGATCTGCGCGGTCAACACCAAGTGCACCACCCAGATCGGCCCGTCCTTCTTCACCCGCCAGCGGCTCCTCGACATCACCACCTCGGTGTGGACCGGCATCGGCACCACCCGCCGCGACGTCGACACCTGGCACCTGTCCCACGACTTCCCCAACACCGGTGACGCCTCCTCACCGAGCCTGTGGCTGAAGTCCATCCAGAACACTGGCAAGGCCAACGCCACCGCCGCCCAGCTCCCGCCGATCGTCTTCGGCGGCATCCAGATGCCCAACCACGTCGAGGGCAGCGGTCCGGACACTCTGCGCTATATCAAGTGGCGCGTGCGCACCATCAAGTCCGAGACCGGCTCGACCATCACCGTCAACTACTCGGACCCTGACTGCATCTGGGGCTCGACCATGCCGACGGCCATTGACAAGAACACCCGCCGCTGCTTCCCGGTCAAGTGGTCTCAGTCCGGTGCGACCCCGGTCACCGACTGGTTCCACAAGTACGTCGTCACGTCCACATTCCAGGACGACCCCTACGGTCACAGCGACACCGGTGAGACGTATTACGACTACCAGGGCGGCGCCGGATGGGGCTACGCCGATGACGAGGGCCTGACCAAGGTCTCCAACCGCACCTGGTCGCAGTGGCGCGGCTACGGCAAGGTCGTGGAGACCTCCGGTAACTCCGAAGGCCCCCGCTCGAAGAAGTCCACCCTCTACATGCGCGGCCTGAACGGCGAGAAGGAACTCGACGGCACCTCCCGCGTGGAGAAGGTCACCGACTCGACCGGTACTGCGATCGATGACGCCCGCCAGTTGTCCGGCTTCGTCCGCGAGACCATCGTCTACAACGGCACCGAAGAAGTCAGCGGCACCATCAACACCCCCTGGTCCCACAAGACCGGCAGCCACACCTACAGCTGGGGCACCACCGAGTCCTGGATCGTCCAGGCCAACGAGACCGCCACCCGTACCAAGACCTCCACCGGCAGCCGCACGGTCAAGCAGAAGACCACGTACGACACCACGTACGGCATGCCGCTCACGGTCGAGGACAGCGGCAACGCCGCCAAGACCGGCGACGAGACCTGCACCCGCACCAGCTACGCCCGCAACACGACGGCCTGGCTGGTGAACAAGGTCAGCCGCGTCGAGGTCTACTCCGTCGGCTGCATGGCCATTCCAACGGTCCCTGACGACGTCATATCCAACGCCACCACGGCCTACGACGGCCAGGCAGTGGGCGTGGCACCTACCAAGGGCGACATCACCGCAACCTATCGGGTCGCGAGCTACGATCCGGTGACCAAAGCACCGGTCTACCAGAAGGTCTCCGGCGCCACCTTCGACAAGCTGGGCCGCCCGCTCACTGAGACCAACGCCCTGGGCCGCACGGTCAGCACGGCCTACGTCCCCGACGACAGCGGTTACGGTCCGTTGACGTCAAAAACCTCCCCTACGTTGTTCTGCGGGAGGTGCTGAGCCCTTCGTATGGTTCACCCACCCAGGGGTGCCGGGTGTGGTTCAAAAAGCTCTGCCGCTTGTGGCT
>NZ_JBIAQC010000041.1:0-14974 GCF_042888685.1 Streptomyces sp. NPDC002779 | reverse complement strand
CGCATCGACGTCCTCTACGCGATGCTCCGAGACGGCACCTTCTACCAGCCACCCACCCCGGCTACAGCTTGACGAAGCCCATAGAGGCACCTTTTGCCGGGCCTTCTCCTGCTCCTGCGCTGCTTCCTCCAAGGCGTCCATGAGGTGCTTGCCGACCCGCAGTCCCGCAGTCCCGCAGCGTCGTGGTGGGCGCGAACGGTGGTGGAGTCCACGCTGACCAGCTACAGGTCCGTCCTTCCCGCGCGGGCGCCTTCGGCGATCAGGCCTTCCAGCAGGGCGGTGAAGACACCTGCGTCGCGCCAGACGCGGAAGCGTCCGTAGACGGTCGCCCAGGGCCCGAACTCGGCAGGCATCTCCCGCCACTGGGCACTGGGCCGGAACCGCCGGATCATCCCTTCGAACTGCTCGCGCAACCGCTCCGGGTACGGACCGGCCGACCGATCGGCCAAAACGGCACGATGAACTTCCGCTGGGCATAGGTGAGTTGCCTGCGTGTCACACCCCCACAGGCCCTAGGCGGTGAGGACGGTCAGGACTACGGTGGTGGTGACGGCGGGTCGGCCGTAAGAGGCCGACCCGCCGTCCCGAGACGGTGCTATCGACGAACCTTCACATGTCCCAGGGAAAGCCAGCCGTCTTCACCCTGCGCGGCGTTGGCGAAACGCAGCTTCTTCCCAGTGGGCAGGGGGTTCACGACCCGCATGACTACTTGATAGTCGCCGGACTCGACACGGTTGAGGTCGACGCCGGTCTGGAAGTACTGCGGGTGTCCGAAGGGCAGGTGTGTCTCGTCGGTCTGCCAGTCGGGAAATGCCCGGATCTTCAAAGGCTGGATCTTGCGCAGATCCCAGCTGGTCTCCCACGTGCGCACCACGCGCCCAGTGCGGTCCCGCAGGCCGATCTCGACAGGCCAGTTGTAATAGAAGGGCGCGACGCCGAGGTTCTCCACGGTGACACCGACATCGAGGCGGTCGCGTGCTTCGGTCTTGAAATGGGCTTTGGTGGCGTGCAGTTCGTATCCCATGAGGCGAACGGCTTCAGCGACCTTGGGATCGTCGTGGGCGTAGTTGTTGACGCCATAGTGGTTGATCTTCCAGGTGGAGTGCTCGAGCTCGATGCACGCCTTCATGTCGTCTACGTCCGCACCGTTACCGGTCGGCCAGTTCTCGAACGCGCGAGGCTGGATCTCGGGGCGTACCTCTCCACCCATGGAGTTGGTGGTCCAGCGGTTCTCCATGCCGGCGCGCAGAACCCCGGCCATCTGCGACCACGGCGCGCCACCCATCGACTCAGGCAGGGTGACCCCCTTACCGCCTTCGATGAAGCAGAAGGAGTCGTCGTGCAGGCCGAAGTCGGCGTTCTTCACGGCGCCGTCGGCCAGTTCGGGGTAGCGGGCCTCCACCATGGTGGTGTCGAACGCACGGTCCATCCAGCCGATCACTTTGCGCTGGTTGGCCAGGCTCGGCATGTAGTTCGGGTATCCGTCAGCGGTGTCCGTGTCGTACGGCCAGGTGTGCCACTCGCCCCACAGGCCGATCAGTCCCAGGGTGAGGTAGCCGAGGCGCGGATCGCCGTCATAGCGGCGGCCGAGCTTGTCGATGAAGTTCTCGAGCGTCGCCATCAGCTTCGGGTTGTCGTAGTCGGGGTGGTCGAGCTTCCAGAACTCGTCCCAGCGCATGTCGACGGAGTCCTTCAGGCAGGGCGGCAGGCCGTTCTCCGGGTGGGTGCCGCTGCCTCCCGGGTAGTTCATGTAGAACCGCATCGCGACCTGGTTGCCTCCTGCTGCGGCGCGGTCCAGGTGCTCCTCGAGCAGGGTGAAGTCGAGCTTGCGACAGTTCTTCGGATCGTTGATCACCTCGCTGAGCGAGAGGTAGACCCACTCGATGCTGTGCGGGTACGGGTTCTCGCCGACCTGGTCCTGGAATACCGCGAATCCCTTGAGCGGGTTGTCCAGCGGTCCTGGTGCATAAGGCAACTGGTGCGTCGGCAGCCGAGGGTCGGCGGGGGCGGGCCCAGGCGGCCGGGGCGGCGGTCCCGCGGGGCCGGTGGTGGCTGCCGTCTCGGCCGTGGCCGATGCCGGCAGAAGGGCCGCCAGCAGTGCGGAGAGGAGAAGCGCTCCGATGAGAGCAAAGAGTCTTGGACGATGGGGCACGAAACTAACCCTTCAGGCTGGGCGCCGGCGACCGCCGGCGGACATCTGTTGCGGCGCCTTGGAATTCTTCGGCGCGTGTTTGTGGAGACAGGTGACTTCCAGCTGCGCGAAGGTTCGTTGAATCTCCAGGGGCACCTGGTGTCGATGGGGAGGAACGGGGTTCAGGAGCCGGTCGGCCTGGCGATGCCATGGCTGTTGGCGTGACCAGTTCTGGGAGGGGGGAGAGCGGGCAGCGGTCGTTCCCCTCCTGGGGACTCGGCTCGCTCCTCGCTGCTACGGAGGCCTGAGTGGAGCCGGTTTCGCATTCCGCGGAATGGTCATGGGCCCCTGTGGGGGTTTTCGCGTTCTACCGAGCGGCGCGGAGCTGTCCGGACGCGAAATAGGAGAGGAGGTCCGGCGCGAGTTCCGGTACGGATTGCGGTGTGCCTCCCTCACGCAGGGACTGTGTCGCCTGGACTCCGGCTGCGACGGCCATGCGGGCACCGACGGGCGAGGTGTCGGTGATGCCGCCGTTGCGGGCGAAGTGGAGAAACTCGGCCATCAGGAGGGCATCGGCGCCGCCGTGGTCGGCGTCGTGCTCGCTCCGGGGTACCTCGTAGAGGGAGTCCGGCTTGGCACGGTAGGTGGATCGATGGGTGTTCCAGACCTTCACGACCGCTTCCGGGCCGTCGCCGAAGTTCTCCAGGCGGCCGGCGTCCCCGATGACGGTGTAGTTGCGCCAGTAGTCGGGTGTGAAGTGGCACTGCTGGTAGGCGGCCAGGACGCCGTTGTCGAGGCGCATGTTGATCAATGAGACGTCTTCGACGTCAATGACTGGGTTCAGACCGCGCTGCGTCCGGGGCGGCCAGTGCCCCTCTTCGGTGTACCAGTCAGCATGCTTGGGCTCGCCAGGTGCGCGCCGGTGCGGGATGTCGCCGTAGACCATGAGATCGCCGAGACCCTGCACCTGGTGTGCGTAGCCACCCGCGAGCCAGTGCATCACGTCGATGTCGTGGGCGGCTTTCTGGAGGAGCAGACCTGTCGTGTGCCGGCGTTCGGCGTGCCAGTCCTTGAAGTACCAGTCGCCGCCGTATCCTACGAAGTGGCGTACCCAGATGGTCTTCACGGTGCCGATCTCGCCGCGTGTGATGATGTCCCGCATCAGGCGGATGACCGGCATGTGCCGCATGTTGTGGCCGACGTAGAGGCGCGTTCCCGTCTCGTGAGCCGTGCGCAACAGCTGGTCGCAGCGCTCGATGGTGATATCGAGCGGCTTTTCCACGAAGACCGGCTTGCCGACGGCGAGAGCCTCACCGCCTACCTGTGCATGGGTGTGGTCGGGTGTGAGGACGAGGAGCGCGTCTATGTCCGACAGGTGGAATACGTCGCGGAAATCTTCGAGTATCCGGGCGTCAGGAAAGTCCTGTGCGGCCTGTTGTCTGGCTGCGATGTCGGGGTCTGCGACCGCGGCGATGACGGAACCGGCTCCCGGGCGCTGCGCGAGCCGGGCGAGGGATCCACGCAGTCCGTACCCCAGGACACCCAGTCGAAGATCAGGTTGGGGAGAGGTCATGATGCGCGGGCCTTTCAAGGTTGGGGCCGTGGCGCCCAGGAGAGGTGAGTTGTACAGGACTCCTTGCCCCGGGCCAGGCACAGCCCGGGGCAAGGAGGGTTTTAGGGATCGGAGTGCCAGGGAGGCTGTTGGATCACTGCACGGTGATGCGGTCGATGTCGGGGGCCCAGCCGGAGGGGTTGGCGATGGTGAGGGTGTTGTTGGCCCCGGCCTGCAGGTTCAGCTGAACCGTTTTCGTCGCGGTGGTCGACCAGTTGGCCGTTGCGTCGAACTGGACGGTCTGCGCGGCGCCGTTGTTGGCTCGGACGGTGGCGCTGCGGGCGGTGGCGGTGGTGTAGTGCAGGGTCACGGTGCGCGTGCCGCCGCTGCCACCGTCGATGCCGTTGAACGTGAGGGTGCCGCCGTTGCCGAGGTAGCCGACCTTCTTACCGCCGGAGCAGCCCGCGCAGTCGGCGATGGCGGCGCCGCCCGCGAGGGCGTTGCCGGCGGCCTCGGCCTCATAGCTCTTCGGGTTGGAGCCCTGACCGCTGCCGACGCTCATGCCGCCGAGGTTCAGCCAGCCGTCCGCCTTCTGCCCAGCGTTGGCGAACCGCAGCTTCTTGGCCGCCGAACTCACTTCCTCCAGTGGGTTTTTGACCTTCATCACGAGCTGGTAGTCGCCGGTGGCCACAGAGGACAGATCCACGTTCGTGTCGAAGTACTGCGGGCGACCGAAGTCGAGATACGTGGGGTCGGATCCGACGTTCCAGTCGGGGAAGGCACGGATCTTCAGCGGCATGACCTTGCGCAGGTCCCATGAGGTGTCCCAAGTCTTCACCACGTTTCCTGCGGAGTTCTTGAGGCCGAGGCTGACCTGCCAGGGGTAGTAGAACGGGGCCACGCCGTTGTTGGTGATCTGCACGCCGACCTTGGTGGTGCCCTGTGCGGTGGGGTGGAAGTAGGCGTTCTTCACGCTGAGGTCATAGCCCATGAGCCGGACCGCGGCGGCCACCTTCGGGTCATTGGCGGTGTACTCACCGCTGCGTTCGTTGATCTTCCAGGTGGTGTGCTCCAGCTCGATACACGCTTTCATGTTGTCCACCTGCCCTGAGCCGCCGGGCCAGTTGGCGAACGCCGTGGTCTGGATTTCCGGCCGGACCTCACCGCCCATGGACGCGGTGATCCACTTGTTCTCCACGCCCTGTTCGACGGCCTTCTGCAGTTGGGCCCAGGGAGCTCCGCCCATGGAGATGGGCAGGGTTACGCCTGCCGCCGGGCTGCCCTCGCGGTAGCAGAAGGAGTCGTCGTGATAGCCGATGGCCGGGAGGTTGTTGGCGGCGCCGCCTGCGGATTCCGGGTAGCGGATTTCCAGGCGGGTCTTCTTGAAGGCGTTGTTGTACGCGTTGATGATCTCCGCGCCGTGGGCATGGGTGGGCATGTAGTTCGGGTGGGAGTCGCTCGATGTGTCGGTGTCGTAGGGCCATGTGTGCCACTCGCCCCACAGACCGACCAGGCCGAGGTGGATGTAACCCAGGCGCGGATCGCCGTCGTAGCGCGCGCCGAACGCGGCGATGAAGTCCTTGAGTCCGGCGAGGAGGTCCGGGTCGTCGTAGTCGGGGCTGGTTGTGCCCCAGTACGCGTTGTGGCGGTTGGCGACCTTTCCGGCGAAGCAGGGTGGGATGGCGTTGGCGGGGTGGGTGCCGGTGCCGCCCGGATACTCCATGTAGAAGCGGATCGCCGCCTGGTGGCCGTCCTCCGCGATCTCCTGCAGGGCGCTGTCGAGGACGCCCCAGTTGTAACTCCCGCAGTTCGACGCGCTGTTCATTACCTCGGACAGACCGAAGTACGCCCAGGTCAGGGAGTGCGGGTAGCCCGCGTTCTGGTCGCCGCCGGGCTGGTAGAAGCGGGCGAAGCCCTTGAGCGGATTGTCCACGGGGGAGTCGCCGGGAGCGAGGGCGTGGACCGGGAGCGCGGGGTCGGGGCTCGGCCCGGGCGCCGGGCGTGCGGGTACTCCGGCGGCCGCTGCGGCCGATCCCTTCGCGGGCTGCGCGTCGGGGGCCGCGGCCTGGGCGCCGGCGGGTAGGGCCGCCAGAGCCAAGGCTATGGCGGTGGAGCTGAGCGCCGCTGCGAGACCGCGGCCTGGTCTGGAGTAGAACGTGCGCACGGATCAACCTCCGAGGGGATGGGGGGGGGACGTGCTCGCGTCAGCTGCTCGACGGCCTGACCAGGGCGCGGCAGCTGTCGTGCGAAGTGCCTCACGTGCCATGCACCGCGTGCGGCGCGTGCTTTGTCATGGCTCCTTGCAGGAGGGTTGGATCACAACCTGTTCCGCGTTTCCATTGACAAAGTTTCGCTGGTGCTCATCAATATGTGTGCACGGCGCCACACTGGCAAGAGGTGCGGCGCGACATCTTCTCCCGGAGGCGTAACCATGGGCTCCGACACGGCAGTTGCGCCGCCACGCAAAGGCTCAGGCATACGCAGCACCGACTTGAGCGGAGCGAAGAAGCCGCGTAAGCCGCGCGATGACCGCAAGGCGGCCTGGCTGTTCCTCGCCCCCGCGCTGGTGGGTTTCGCGCTGTTCTACGCGTATCCGACCGTCCGCGGCGTGTACTACTCGCTCACCGACTACAACATGCTCGCGCCGCCGAACTTCGTCGGCGGTGCGAACTACACGGACCTCATCGGCGACGACCAGTTCTGGAACGCACTGAAGGTCACCGCCTACTACGTGGTCCTGAACATCGGTGCACAGACCGTCCTCGCGCTCTTGCTCGCCACACTGATGCACCGGCTGACCCGGTCGGTGGCGCTACGAGCGATGCTGTTGGTGCCGTGGCTGGTGCCCAACGTCACCGTGGGACTGATCTGGCTGTGGCTGCTCGACGCCAACCTGGGCTTCTTCAACCACATCCTGGAAGCCATCGGCGTGGGAACCACCGGCTTCTTCAACTCGCCCGACCTAGCCATGCCGACCATCGCGGCCATCAACACCTGGGCGTACACCGGCTACACGGCTCTGCTCCTGTACGCCGGCATGCTGCAGGTTCCCGAGCACCTCTACGAGAGCGCGTCCCTGGACGGGGCCGGCGAGTGGCGAATGTTCAGTCGGATCACACTGCCGCTGCTACGGCCGGTACTCGCACTGGTCCTGGTGGTCTCGGTGATCGGCTCGTTCCAGATCTTCGACACCATCGCGGTGACCACTCGGGGTGGGCCGATGGGCGTCACCCGGGTCATCTACTACCACATCTACGAACAGGCCTTCGCGCAGTTCCACATGGGTTATGCCTCGGCCGTCGCGGTGATCCTCGCGCTGCTGCTCGGTGTGCTGACCGCCGCACAGATGCGCCTGCTGCGTGCGTCCCGCTCGGACCTGGCCTGAGGAGAATGACCATGAGCCGTACCCTGACCAGGACCCGTACGACGGGCAAGCCCAGCACTTCGGCCAAGCTCCGCATCCATGCCCGTACCCGCCCCACGATCTCAGTAGGTCGGATAGCCGCGTGGACGGTCCTCGTCCTGGCCCTCGTCGCCACCCTCTTCCCGTTCTACTGGATGATCCGCACCGCCCTCACGCCCGCGGCCGACCTCTACTCCGACTCCACCGGGCTCGTGCCCGAGCACCCCACGATGATCAATTTCCTGCGGGTGCTCGGGCTGACCAGCCAGGAGGAGGCCGTGGCCGCCGGAGGGTCCGGCGCCCAGGTGGACTTCCTGCGCTATCTGCTCAACTCGGTGGTCTACAGTGGCCTGATCGCGAGCCTGCAGACGCTGTTCTGCGCGATGGCCGGGTACGCCTTCGCACGGCTCAGGTTCCCGGGACGGGACGCGCTGTTCGGCGTGCTGATCGCCGCGCTCATGGTCCCGCCGATCTTCACGCTGCTGCCCAACTTCATCCTGGTCAAGAACCTCGGCTGGCTGAACACCTTCACCGGCATGGTCGCGCCCACCCTCCTGATGACGCCGTTCGCGGTCTTCTTCCTGCGCCAGTTCTTCCTCTCCATCCCCCGGGAGGTGGAGGAGGCGGCCGTCCTCGACGGGGTCGGACCCTGGGGCGTGTTCTGGCGGGTGGTGATGCCGATGAGTCGGGGCCCGCTGATCACCATCGGTCTGACGACCACAGTGTGGGCCTGGAAGGACTACCTCTGGCCGCTGCTGAGCGGCCGCGACGAGGAAACGCGGGTACTCACGGTCGCGCTCGGGATCTTCCTGCAGCAGTCACCCAACACCCAGCCCGACTGGACCGGTCTGATGGCTGGCTCCGCGCTCTCGGTGCTGCCCGTGCTCATCCTGCTCATCCTTCTGGGCCGGCGCCTGGTGGAGTCCCTGAACTTCTCCGGCATCAAGTAAGCCCACACCTGACCAGCTTTTCGGACCACCCCACGCAGCTCTGCCCACCCCCACAACTCCCTTCCTGCTCAACCCTTTGAGAGAGGTACGCCATCATGCGATCGACGCACCGGCGCGCGGGCGCGGCTTTGCTGTGCCTGGCCGCCACCGCCGGGCTCGTGTCCTGCGGGGGATCAGACGACTCCGCCTCGGGCAAGACCACGCTCGACTACTGGCTGTGGGACGACAAGCAGCTGCCCGCGTACAAGGAGTGCGCGGACGCCTTCGAGAAGGCCAACCCGGACATCAGCGTGAAGATCACGCAGACGGCCTGGAACCAGTACTGGCAGAACCTCACCACCCAGTTGGCCTCCGGCGACGCCCCGGACGTGTGGACCAACCAGAGCACCTACTACCCGCAGTTCGCGACCAACGGCCAGCTCCTTGACATCCAGCCGCTGGTCGACCGGGACAAGGTCGACCTGTCCGGCTACCAGGCCGGTCTGGCCGACATCTGGGTCAAGGACGGCAAGCGCTACGGACTGCCAAAGGACTGGGACAGCATGGCGCTCGTCTACGACGCCGCCCACCTGAAGAAGCAGGGCATCTCCGCCGCCGATGTCGCCGACCTGACCTGGAACGCGGACGACGGCGGCAGCCTGGAGCAGGTGATCGCCAAGGCCACCGTCGACAACAAGGGACGCAACGGCCTCGACCCCGACTTCGACAAGAACCACGTCAAGACCTACGGCTACCTGCCTGAATGGAAGGACGGCGCGACCGGTCAGAACGGCTGGGGTCCGTTGGCCGCTGCCAACGGCTTCACATATCTCGACAAGAACCCCTGGGGCACCCACTACAACTTCGACGACCCCAAGCTGGCCGAGACGCTGGCCTGGTTCCGGCACATCATCGACAAGGGGTACGCGCCCGCCTTCAGCAAGCAGTCGGAGGTGGCCAACGCCGAGCTGGTCAGCGCCGGCAAGGGGGCGATCACCATTGCGGGCTCGTGGACGATCTCCACGTTCACCGACGGCAAGGCCAAGGACAAGTTCACGTTCGCGCCGCTGCCGGCCGGCCCTGAGGGCCGCAAGAGCTCTTTGAACGGTCTGTCCGACGCGATCTGGGCCGGTACCGAGCACAAGGAAGAGGCCTGGAAATGGGCCAAGTACCTGGGCTCGGCCGAGTGCCAGGACAAGGTCGGCAAGCGCGCCATCGTCTTCCCCGCGCAGAAGTCCGGCACCGAGGCGGCACTCGCCGCGCACAAGGCCGCAGGCCGCGACGTGCAGGCCTTCACCGACATCGCCGCTGACAAGAGCAGCACCTTCCTGCTGCCTGTTACCGAGCACGGCACCGAGATCAACCCGCTGGTCCAGGACGCGGTCCAGTCGGTGATCCTCGGCCAGGCACAGCCGGAACCGGCGCTGAAGGGTGTCAACGACAAGGTCAACGGCCTCTTCAAGTAAGCCGTTTCGTCCACGGGCGCGGCAGGGCGTGCCTGCCGCCCACCCCTCGTACACATGCAAGGAGATCCATGGCCCAGCTTCTGGACGTCGGCGCGCACACGTTCGCCGTCGCACTCGAAGGCGACGGCGCGCCCCGGCCCGTCGACGGCGGACTGCTGCTGCCGCCCGGACGCACCGCGATCCTGCACGGACTCGGCGACGCACTGTTCTACCGGCACGGCCACAACTCCTGGAGCCCGTGCGGCTGGCGCAGGCTCTCAGACGCGCCCCTGCGCATCGCGAGCGCCGAACGCCGGCTGACAGCCGACGACACCGTCTGGGACGACCCGACCCGACACCACTCCTCCGCGGTCGCCGCACTGCAGGGCCCCGACGGCCGGGTCCTGCTGCTCGGCGCGCTGGGCCTGGACGTGCCGCGCCTGTCGGCCGACCAGGACACCCTCGTCGGCTGGTACGAGTCGCAGGGCGCGCCCTGGTTCCTCGCGTACGGCGCCGAGGAGGACGTCTTCACCGCCTACGTCGCCCAGCTCGGCGAACGTCTGGGCCGTAGCACCAAACGGGCCGGGAACGTGTGGTGCAGCTGGTACGCGTACTACGAGAACATCACCGAGGAACAGCTCACAAAGGACATCACCGCCCTGCGCGGACTGCCCTTCGACGTCGTCCAGGTCGACGACGGCTGGGAGCAGACCGTGGGCGACTGGCACGCCAACGACAAATTCCCCTCCGGCATGCGGGCATTGGCCGACCGCATCAACGACGCCGGCCTGCGCGCCGGACTGTGGATCGCCCCGTTCATCGCGCTGCCCACCTCGCGCACCGTACGGGAGCACCCCGAACTGCTCCTGCGCGGCGAGGACGGCGAGCCGGTGATCGCCGGGCACAACTGGGGGACCGGGTACTACGCGCTCGACCTCACCTGGTCCGCGGCGCAGGACCACGTGCGCGAGATGATCCGGCGCATCACGCAGGACTGGGGATTCGGCTACCTCAAGGCCGACTTCATCGGCGCCGCCGCCGCCCCCGGCGTGCGGGCCACGGGCGTCGGGCGCGAAGAGGCGTACCGGATCGGGCTGGAGATCATCCGGGAGGCGGCCGGACCCGACACGTATCTCCTCGGCAGCGGCGCACCGCTGCTGCCCTCGCTCGGGCTGCTCGACGGCATCCGCAGCGGACCCGATGTCGCACCCCAGTGGGAGCACTACGCGACCCAGGACCCCTCCGACGCCCTCGCCCGCAACGCCGTGGTCAACACCCTGCACCGGCTCTGGCAGTCGCCGCTGCTCGAAGTCGACCCCGACGTCGTGTACTTCCGCAGCAGGCTCAACCTCCTGACGGAACACCAGCAGAGCTGGCTGCGCGACCTCGCCGACATCTGCGGCTTTCGCGCGGTCTCGGACCCGCCGGGCTGGCTGCACCCCGATGAACTCCAGTCGCTCACCGCCTACTTGCAGGCCCGCCCCGAGATCCGCAGGCTCGGCAGGTACCGCTTCGAGATCGACGGACGGGAAGTCGACTTCCTCTCGGCCGTGGAACCGGCAGAACAACAGCGGTATCCGATTTCGTGACGTCATCGGGCACGGGCAGCCCTCGAAATTAGTAAACTGTCTAGCGTTATTCAATGGCGGGCACCGCGACTGCTTCAGGGAGTACACAGCATGGCGACCACGGGCACGGACCTGTCTCGGATGCGCGAGATGAACCAGCTGTCCATCGTGTGGGCGCTGCGCGGCAACCCGCCCTCAACCGTCACCGAACTCGCCGCCCGGACGGGCCTGTCCCGTCCGGCCGTAGACGTCCTGGTGCAGGCACTGGTCACAGAGGGCTGGGCTGAGGTGGAGGAGCCGGGCGCCCGCAGCGTGGTGGGGCGCCCGGCCCGCCGCTACCGCTTCCGGGCGAACGCCGGTCATGTCATGGGAATTGACATCGGTGTCCACAAGGTCCTCGTGATGCTCAGCGACCTGGAAGGTAACCTCGTCAAGAGCCTGCGCAAGTCCGCCGACCCCGACGCGGACCCGGCCCACCGCCTGGCCGTGGTCGACCAGGCCATCACGGAGGCGCTCGAGCAGGCAGGAATGAACGCCGCGGATATCTGGGCCCTGACGGTCGGCGTGACCGGCCCGGTGGATGCAAGGGGCCGGACCTCCCTGTTCACCCCGCTGCCCGGCTGGAGTTCAGCCGATCCCGCTGCCCACTTCGCGGACCGCTTCAGCTGCCCCATCCAGATCGAGAACGACTGCAAACTCGCCGCGGTGGCCGAGCGCTGGAAGGGCGTCGCCCAGGACGCAAACGACATCGTGTACCTGCTCGCCGGCATCCGCACCGGCGCCGGCCTCATCCTCGATGGCACCCTGCGCCGCGGCCACGGCGGCGCGGCAGGCGAGATCGGCGCCCTCAAGGCCGTCCGCTGGCTCGACGCACCCGGACACCTGGCCGCCTGCCCGGGCGTACCCACGACCGCCGGGCCAGGAGAGGCCGCCGCATGGGTGTTCCAGGCCGCCCGCGAAGGCGACCGTGCAGCGAAGGTGGCTGTACGCCGCTATACGCGCGATCTCGCTGTCGGTGTCGCCGCGTTGGTGCTGGCCCTCGACCCCGAGATCGTGGTCCTCGGCGGCGGCTTCTCGCGCTCGGCCGACATCATCCTCGAACCCCTGCACCGCGAACTCGCCAAGCACTGCCTGCGCCTCCCCGAGCTGCGCACCTCCACCCTCGGCGACGAGAGCGTGGCCCTAGGCGGCCTCCGCCTCGCCCTCGACGACGTCGACAACCGGCTTCTCAGCGCCCAACTGGCCTCACCTCGAGCCCCCATCGGATAAGCGCCCACCCCTATGTGGGTCGCGTGCGAATGAAGATCTCTTGCGCCTTTCGCGGCTGCCTGGGCCTGGGGGGCCCTCGCACCCCTGGCGGGCATGCTCGCCAGGGGCGTCGCCGTGCTCTCCAGCGCCGTGAAGTCACGAGCGCGATTTTGGCCGCCGCCGGCGACGGCCAACAGCTCGAGCAAGTGTCTGGGTGCAGCTCCCTTACAGGGATGGCATTTCGTCGGCCCTGACCTGGAACAAAGCAGGCGGCCGCAATGGCCCCCGGCATCTTCAACCGCCCTGTCGGCATGCGCCTGGCCACCGTCGCCAGCCGCATCCCTGCTTACCGAGATGCTGACGAGGTGACGGAATGACAGACGGACTCCGCTGGGTGTACGAGGCCTACCCGTACGGCTACAGCCTCGGCTTCTGCGAGGCCCTCACGCCGGAGGAGGTACTCGAACGCCTCGGCGTCCAACGCGAGTCCGTCTTCCCGCTCACCGCCCGCGAGGCCCGGGAGATCGAGACCCGCAACGCGGCGGACGAGCCTAACGATCTCGACCACCTGGACGATCTGGATGTGGAGGCCGTGGAGGAACTGGGCTTCTTACGCCCTTCGACGAACGCCGTGATCAGGGCCGGCTCGACGGCAACCGAGGGCTGGTCCGTCGCGATCCAGGCGTCCGTATCGTACGTCTCCGCCGTGAGCTACCTCCCCAGGTCTCCCGGGGCACCCGCGTCGTCGCGGCGAGCCTGGACGCGAACGCCGTACAGCGGGTGCAGTACGCGGTGGACGGGCGTGTCCTGTCGTCCTTCGACCCACTCTTTCCGGCGTACGACGACGGTCAGCCGAGCCGTTGGCGCTCGGCTGACCGTCGTACGAGCGCATGAACCCGCCGCAAGCTCTGGAGCAGTTGGAGAGCCGGTTCGGACTGTGGGTGGCAAAGGACTCGGAGGAACGTCGGCTGTCGGCGGCGGGCCTGTCGACGACAGACCAATAATCCATTTCAGGCAGATGCCGTTTGGAGCAATAGCGGCTAACGCAATGAAGCCGATCAGCTCCGCGAGCATGCACGCCCCTCTGCACAAGGTCTCCTGATCCTCATGCTCGGGCGGTCGATAGGGTCCAGAGGCCAGCCTTTGCAGAGGACCCGCGGCGGAGCATCCGGAGATAGGTGGCAGCATGCGTGGACGACCCAGTCATGAGCCCGGTACTCCTCGCATGTCGAGACACGACTGGTGGGGCGTCGTGCTCGAGTCGCCCGATCCGCGGGCGCTCGCCCACTTCTATTCGGATCTGCTGGGCTGGGAGATCACCAAGGAAGAGCCCGATGGGGCGGCTGTCGCACCCTCGGAGAGTGTGGGCTACATAGCCTTCCAGCTCTCGGACGGCTACGTCCCCCCAGTCTGGCCCGCTCAAGAGGACGCCCCGCGGATCACGATGCACCTGGACTTCGAAGTCGCCGAGCTGCAGGCCGCCGTAGTCCATGCGCTCGAACTCGGTGCGCGGGAGGCCGGATATCAGCCGCAGGACAACGTCAGGGTGATGCTCGACCCTGCTGGTCATCCCTTCTGCCTCTATACGGATGACGACAGCAACTGCTGACCTTTCCGTGCGTCGTCGGGGCTCACCTGGGTAGATCCCTCCGGTACGCCGTGCCCATGAGATATGGGCACGGCAGTGGTCTTGGTTTGCAGGGCCAGGCCGCGCGGGCTCGGGTGCGCTTGCTGGCCGCCGATGGCTTTGCGCCGGGTGAGAAGGACACGGTGATCGTGAAAGAAGTGCGGGTCAGCCTCCGGTCGGTTGGTCCTGACCACGGCTGGTCAGGGCAGGGTTGTCCCGAATGGGAGGGCGGGACGCGGCCAACGATCGGGCGCGCTCACCCGTGTTGCGCGCAGTCGGAGGCGCCGCGCAGTGCCGCCGTCAGTGCGGCGGTGACGACCGGTGGGGGATGTCAGCGGGGGAGAGGTCGGGACGGGCTGCTGGTATCAGGCACGTATTCCAACCACGCGGTATTCCGCTGCGGGAGACGGCAAGATCCTCATGCCGGGACCCCTGTGTGCGCGCCCGGGCGTGACATCTACAGCTGATCGGACGCATTTCGGCTCGGATGCGGTGCCGGTGCGCGGGATGTCGCCACCGGCCGGAGGTGTCGCACGCCGAGCAGCCGTCGTTTCCGTGGTCGCCCTGAGTCACCTCGTGGACGCGCTGCGCAGGATCTAGGCGCGTCACTGAGCCGGCGTCCAGCCCTGTAGGCGAACTGTCGCCGAGCAGACCAATTCGCTACTTCCGCTCTGGACGTGGGCGCCCGGAGCCGACACCGTGGTGCGCTCGTCGTCGCGCGGAGAGCTGGGAGGTTCAAGTGAACGAGGGACGAAGCCGGTTGAGAGGTGGCACCCTCGCCGCTACCGTGCTCGCTCTGGTGGTAGCCGCAGTATTCGGCTGGCGGATGATGGTCGACTCCGACCCCTCGGGCGCGGCCGCCGCACCCGCACCCCCCGCTACCCCCACGTCCGCCGGAAAAGCGGCCGAAGAGAGCCCCTACCCGGAACCAGAGTCGCAAGCGGAACCGGGGACCGACCCCTCGCAACCCGCAGATCCCGCCCACAAGCCCGTCCGTGCCCTCTACCTGGGCGACTCCATCGCCCTGGAAAACCACAAGATTCTCGCCAATCTCCTCGAGGACTCTGGCAC
>NZ_JBIAQC010000040.1:0-16351 GCF_042888685.1 Streptomyces sp. NPDC002779 | reverse complement strand
CAACGCCCGATGCGGAGCCACCACACCCTTCGGCCGCCCCGTCGAACCCGACGTGAACATCACACACGCCGCATCCCACCCACCACACACCACAGCCGGATCGGAGTCGTCCCGTGCCGCTATCAGTGCGGCGTCCCGGTCGAGCAGGACACGGCTCAGCCCGGACTCGGGCAGCGGGCGAGCGAGATCATCGCGGGTCACGAGAACGTGAACGCCGGCGTCGGTGACGACAGTGGCCAAACGCTCCGCCGGGAAGGCCGGATCCAGCAGCGTGTAAGCCGCCCCCGCCTTCAGCACACCCAGCAACGACACAATCAACTCAGGCCCACGCTCAAGATGAACCCCGACCACATCACCCGTAACCACACCCACATCGACGAGATGACGAGCCAGCCGATTCGCCCGAGCATTCACCTCCCCATACGTCAGCTCCACCCCACCCTGAACCAACGCCACCACATCCGGCACATCCCGCACCCGCGCCTCAAACACCCCAGGCACCGACCAGTCATCCACCGCACCTGACCCGGCACTACCACTCCACTGCTCCAGAGCACGCTCCTCCTCCACGCCGAGCAGCGGTACTGAAGTGAGGGGCATGTCGGCGTCAGCGACGACGGCCTCCATGAGCCGGGCGAGTCGGTCGACCATGGCCGCGACCGTGCTCTCGTCGTAGAGGTCGGTCGCGTACTCCACGTCCCAGCTCAGCCCGGCCGGGCGACCGTCGTCCCCGGCGATCTCCTCCACGAAGAAGGTCAGGTCGAACTTCGCCGCCGGGTGCTCCAGGGGTTGCGTGGCAGCCTGGGCGCCGGCGAACCGGTAGACCCCGTCGATGTTGTTCTGGAGGACGAGCATGGTCTGGAAGAGGGGGTGACGGGCGGTGGAGCGGGCCGGGTTGACCGCCTCGACGACCCGCTCGAACGGCAGATCCTGATGCGCATACGCCTCCAGAACAGCGGCCCGCACCCGACCCAGCAGCTCACGGAACGTCGGATCACCCGACACATCCGTCCGCAGCACCAGCGTATTGACGAAGAAGCCGACCAGGTCATCCAGACTGTCATCCGTGCGCCCGGCGACCGCCGTCCCCAGCGGGATGTCCGTCCCCGCACCCAGCCTGCTCAGCAGCGCAGCCACCGCCGCCTGCAACACCATGAACAGCGTCGTCCCGCTCTCCCGCGCCAATCCCACCAGACCCGCATGCAGCTCCGCACCCGAACGCACCCGCACCATCGCACCCCGATGCGACGCCACCGGCGGACGCGCCCGGTCCACCGGCAACTCCAGCTCCTCCGGGAGGTCGGCCAACGCCGCTTGCCAGTAGGCGAGTTGGCGGGCGGCGAGACTGTCCCCGTCGCGCTCGTCGCCGAGCAGGTCCCGCTGCCACAGCGTGTAGTCGGCGTACTGGATCGGCAGCGGGCTCCAGTCCGGGGCTCCGCCGGTCACGCGTGCCGAGTAGGCGGTGCTCAGGTCACGGGCCAGGGGCGCCATGGACCAGCCGTCACCGGCGATGTGATGCAGTACCAGCACCAGCACGTGCTCCTGCTCACCGAGCGCGAACAGGTCCGCGCGCAGCGGAAGTTCGGTCGCGAGGTCGAAGACGTGACCGGCGGCGTCGGTGAGCAGGGCGGGCAGCCGGTCCTGGGTCGCGGGGGTGGCGCGCAGGGTGAGACCGGGCGTGGTGAGGATGTGCTGGCGCGGTTCGCCGTCGACAGCCGGGAACAGGGTGCGCAGGGCTTCGTGGCGCAGAGCCACGTCGTTGAGGGCGGCTTCGAGGGCGGTGAGGTCGAGGGGGCCGCGCAGTCGGACGGCGAGCGGGATGTTGTACGTCGAACCGCCGTCCTCCCACTCCCGCAGGAACCACAGGCGCAGCTGGGCGAAGGACAGCGGGACCGGGTCGGGGCGCTGTTCGGCGACCGTGAGCTGGGGCCGGCGCTCGCCGCTGTCGCGCAGGACGGCGGCGAGTTCGGCGACGGTGGGCGCGGCGAACAGCGTGGGGAAGGTGATCTCGGCGCCGAGGGCGCTGCGGATGCGGCTGATCAGCCGGGAGCCGAGCAGTGAGTGGCCGCCGAGGCGGAAGAAGCTCTGGTCGACGCCGACTCGTTCGAGGCCCAGGATCTGGGCGAAGAGCTGGCAGAGGACTTCCTCGTCGGGTGTGCGGGGCGGCCGTATGCCATCCGTTCGGGCGGCGGGGGCGGGCAGGGCCTTGCGGTCGACCTTGCCGTTGGAGTTGAGCGGGAGCGAGTCCAGCACCACGAACGCGGTGGGCACCATGTACGGGGGCAGCTCCTCGGCGGCCCGCTCGGCGAGGTCGTCGGGGTCGGGGGTGCCGGACTCGCCCGGGACGACGTAGGCGACCAGGCGCTTGTCGCCCGGCCGGTCCTCGCGGACGACGACGATGCGCCGGCCGACGCCCGGGAGGCGGCCCAGTACGGCCTCTATCTCACCGAGTTCGATACGGAAGCCGCGGATCTTCACCTGGGCGTCGGCCCGGTTCACGAACTCGATCACGCCGTCGGGGAGCAGGCGTACCAGGTCGCCCGTGCGGTACATGCGCTCGCCGGGGCGGTCCGGGCAGGCGACGAACCGTTCCGCCGTCAGTCCGGGCCGGGCTATGTAGCCGCGGGCCACGCCGGCGCCCGCGAGGTACAGCTCACCCGTCGCCCCTTCGGGCACCTGGCGCAGGGAGTCGTCCAGGACGTGGGCGGCCATGCCGTCCATGACGCGTCCGATGGGGACGGTCGCTCCCACGCGGTGGGGCGGGCGCAGCGCGAGGAAGGTGGCGAACGTGGTGGTCTCGGTGGGGCCGTAGACATGGACGAACTCGGTGTGCGGGCAGCGGTCGAGGACGCGCTGGATCGCCTCGGGCGAGCATGCCTCGCCGCCGCTCCATACCTGCCGCACCAGGTCGAAGACCTCGGGGTCCTCCTCGGCGACGAGGTTGAACAGGGCGGTGGTCAGGAACAGGCTGGTGACGCCGGGCTGTTCGGTGACGCGGCGCAGGGTGCGCGGGTCGAGCTGGCCGGGCGGGGCGAGCACGGCCTGGTGGCCGGCGAGGAGCGGCACCCAAAGTTCGTAGGTGGCCGCGTCGAAGGCGTGCGAGGAGTGGACGAGGACACGGCGCTGTGCCTCGCCGTCCCAGCAGTGATCGGCGGCGAGGGCGAGGATGTCCCGGTGGGTCACGGCGACGCCCTTGGGCGCGCCCGTGGAGCCGGAGGTGAACATGACGTAGGCCAGCCCGAGCGGGTCGATGACCGTGCCGGGGTCGGTGTCGGGGCAGCCGGCGAGGGCGGTGTCGTCGTCCACGGCGAGCGTGGTCACCAGGTCGTCGAAGAGGTCGCCCGGGTGGGTGGCGCGGTCGCTGAGCAGCACGGCGGCGCCGGTCTGCTCGATGACCGCGCGCATGCGGGCGGCGGGGTAGGAGGGGTGCAGCGGCACATAGGCGGCACCCGCTTTGAGAACCGCGAGCAGGGCCACCACCAGGTCGGCGGAACGTTCCATCAGTACGGCCACGGCGCTCTCGGGGCGGTCGCCCACCCCGAGCCCGGCCAGCCGGTGCGCCAACCGGTTGGCCGCGCGGTCGAGTTCGCCGTAGGTGAGGAGCGTGCCGTCACCGCGCAGGGCCACGGCGTCGGGGGCCCGCCGGACCTGTGCGGTGAACGCGGCCACGACATGGCCGAAGCGGTCCGGGCCGGTACGGCCGTTGTCGTCGCCCACCGCTCCGCTGCCCTGCCGGGCCTCGGCTCCGGTCGACGGGATACCGTCGTAGGGCATGTCCGCGTCACGATGGGTCGGCATGGCTTTCCACTCCACCTTGTCTGGGGTTGATGGATCTCACGAACGGGAAATGCGGGGGCCGGCGGGCCGGGGCTCAGGCCGAGTAGACGCCGGGGAGTTTCGGGTAGGCGCTGGCCTGCCACACGGAGTCGACCCCCGCGATATAGCGGGTGAGCCGTTCCAGGCCGATACCGAATCCGGAGCTGGCGGGGATTCCGGCGCGGGCCATGTCCAGATACCAGCCGTACTTGGCGGGGTTCTCCCCGGTCTCCCGCATACGGGTCACGATCCGCTGGTATTCGTGTTCGCGTTCGCTGCCGCTGGCTATCTCGCCGTATCCCTCGGGTAGCAGCAGATCGAAGTTGCGCAGCACACCCGGGTTTTCGCGGCTCTCACGGTCGTAGAAACCGCGCGAGCCCTTCGGGTAGTCGGTGACGAAGAAGGGGCGGGCGGTCTCTCGCGAGATCCGCGCCTCGTCGGCCCAGGCGATCTCGGCATGCGGGTCGCCGCCCACCCGGGCGACGGCGTCGGCGTGCGACATCACGTCGAAGGGGCCGGCCAGCACGTCCTGGAACCGGCTGGTGTCCCGGCCGAGCCGCGTCAGCTCCTCCCCCATGGTGGCGGCGGCCTCGCGGACCGCGGTGACCACGATGCCCTGGGCGACCCGCATGATCTCCTCGCGGGAGTGGCCGGCGGCCTCGACGTCGATCTGGTGGAACTCGGCCAGATGGCGGCCGGTGTCGGCGGTCTCCGGGGGCTCCAGACGGACGTTGGGCGCGATGCAGAAGATCTTGTCGAAGGCGTGCAGCGAGGCCTGCTTGTAGAGGATCGCGCTCGTCATCAGCTTGTAGCGGCGGCCGTAGTAGTCGATGTCGACCTGCTTGGCGCCGCGCACTCCGGGGTCGGTGACGGGACCGATGATCGGCGCGCGCAGTTCCACGAAACCGGCCTCGTCGAGGTGTCTGCGTATCGCCATCAGAATGCGGTGCTGAATACGCAGGACATCACGGGTGACCGGGTCGGAGAGATGTTCCTGCGGGGATTGCGGCGGGCGTTTCCGATGAAGTGACGGCGTTTCCTTCAGGACCACTGACATGTGAGGTCTCGATTCTCTGAAGAGGGCGTGCCAACCGGGCCGATCGGGTCCGGCCGACAGCGGCTCCGGCTGATTTCAGCAGGAGATTAGTAGGCGGTCTTTCGGTCAATCGGCAGTTGAGTACGGCAGATTCGCGGAACTTCGTGCGGCGGCCCCTGAACGGGTGCGTGCGGCAAAGGGCGCGGCGACGAAGCACGGCGAAGGGGCGGCCGGTCCCTAACCGACGAGCCGACGTTCCAGGAACGCCACGCCCTGATCGACGGCCAGGAGCCGCCAGGCCTGCTTGGCCATGTCGTTGAGGGCGCTCTCCCAGGTGCCGTCACCGGCGTCGGGAGCCAGGGAGGCGAGAAGGATGGTCGCGTACTCGTATCCGGTGCGCGAGGAAACGGCGGCCCACTCGGGGGCGCCGACGCGGTCCGGAGGGACGCCGCGGGCGGCTTGGGCGAAGGCGTCGCGGCTCTCCTCATCCAGCCGCAAGGCGTCCGCCAGGAGGCGTACGGTGTCCTGCCTCGGCCGGTCCACACGCCCGTGTTCGAGGTCGCGGATGGCGCGGACGCTCAGTGCCGAGAAGTCGGCCAGCTGCTGCTGGGTGTAGCCCTCCCGGATCCGGTGGAACTGAAGCAGGGATCCGAAGGGGCTGTTCTGGGTCAGCGTGGTCACGGTTCCTGTCCCCCGTCTCGGTGTGATGGGTGCGAACGGTCACTGCCGACCGGTGGTGTCCCTGCCGACCGTCGGGTCGGCGGTGGGGACGGTGACGAGCACGAGGCGGGCAGCGAAATCGGCAGCACTGTCGGGCACAGCGGACATCAAACGGTCTCCTGACTGAAGGTGCGGGTGCTGTTTCGGTGGGTTCGAGCCGGGAGCCGCGGGTGCGCTCCCCCGGCGTCCGGTGGCGTGCCCCCCGGTCGGGGTCCAGCGCCTGCCGGTGCAACCACTCTCGGCCAGGCGCCGCGCGAATGTCAGCTCTCGGCCGTGTCCTCATCCGGCAGCCGCATAGTCCGTCCATCCCCACTCGACCGTTCCAGGAGGCCGTCGAAGTACGCCCCGACGATCGCCACCGAGCAACCGGTGATCCTGCTCCGACGCAGGGCGGGCACCCGCGCGACGGCGCGCCGCGAGACCGCGAGCGCGGCCTGCTCCGCCATCACGAGCGACTCGGCCACGACGTAGAGCCCCACGGTCAGCGCCTGTCCGGCGCCCGGGTGGACGCTCACATGCTCGACGCCCTCCACGGAGGTCGCCTGCGCGATGAACTGTGCGGCCAGGTCTTCCGGCACCCGGAAGTCACAAGGCGTGTGCAGGCGCACATGGATGAGATGCATGCCTCGATCCTCGGGAAGCCATCGAGGACCAGCAAGCAGGAAAGTTGAACGCTTTCTGCCAGGGCCTGAAAGGGCCACTCGCCGGGGCATTGAAGCCGTCACGATTTTCCCGGGAACTGGTGACGCCCGGGAATGCGTGCTTGGATGGCCCCCGTCTTCGGACAGCCACCGGCCCGGGGAGAGTATGGTTTTGGCTGAGCTCGGTTTTGATCACACCTGTGAATCGGTCTATCGCGCACTGCTGGCCCGCCCGCAGCTGGGCCTGGATGAACTGCGGGAAGACCTCGGCCTTTCGGACGCCGATCTGCGCAGGGCACTGGACAAGCTCAGCGAACTGGCGCTGGTCCGGACGTCGTTCGACGCCTCCTCACTCGTTCAGGACCGTCGATCCGGAGATGGGCATCCAGGCGCTCATCGCCCGTCAGCAGGAACGTTTGGCCTGTGAGCAGCAGCGCATCGCGCAACGCCGCGTCGCCGCCACGTATGTGACGGCGGAGTTCTCGCCGGCCGGCCGCGGCACATCCGCAGGACCTCGAACTGCTGGAACGCGGGGCCCTGGGGATGCGGACCTCCTGATGATCCTCGACCACCGCACGGCCATCGTGCCGACGGGCCAAGAGGACAGCGAGACTTGGGCGCTGGTGTTGACCGCGCGCGGCGCCCTCACCGTTCTGAGGAGCAGCAACGAGCGTGGTCTGACGCCCCAGGAGCGGAGACGCTACGGCTGTTGAGCCATGGGCTCACCGACCAAGTGGGCACCAATAGGCTCGGTCCGCCCGGTGCGCCGGAACTGCCGGACGGGGAACTTCCAGGACCGTAATACCGAGCGGTTTTTCATCCTGCCGGGAATTCCAGCAGGACAGGGAAGAATTCAGCCATTCCAGCACCCGCGGGGACTTCCACCGCAGCGTGGATCCGGTCGACTGCCGGTCAACCGCCGCCCCCACTGCAGCCCGCCGCAGGGCCGGAACATGGCCTGCTGCATTCGTAAGCGTCTGCGAATCCGAGCTCCGACCACGGGCCATGTGTCCCCAGCAGAGGGAGCCCTCATGACGAACTCGCAGACCGAGGGAACCGCACATCCTGATCGTCAGCTCGCCTCGCTTCTACGACCCGAAGGGCGCCCGGCGGCCCCAGGCCGCGTCCGTTTCGGTGATGAGTGCGTCAAGGTAGTCGCGTGCGGGGCGCGGCCGGGTGAGCGCTGCTGCTTGTCCCGACCACAGGTTGACGTAGTCGGTCAGCCCTCGTTCCGCGGCCGCTGTGCGCAGAGGGCGGGTGAGAGTGTATTGGAGCGGGTAGGGGGCGAGTTCGCTCTCGTGGGCCAGGGCCTCGCGCGTGAATCGGTTGGGGATGGCCCTGGCGAGCCGTCCCGAGAAGGCCCTGGTCAACACGGTCGTACGCGCATCAGGGCCGTGCAGCGCGGTTCGATGGACGGTGCTCGCGCCGGACTCCTCGGTTGCCAGGAAACCGGTGCCGACCTGTACTCCGTCCGCTCCGAGCATCAGCGCGGCAGCGATGCCCCGGCCGTCGGCGATGCCGCCGGCTGCCACGACGGGGACAGAGACTGCTTGTGCGATCTGGGGAACAAGGGAGAAGGTCCCGACGAGGGATTCGTTGACGGGGCGGAGGAAGGAGCCGCGGTGACCGCCGGCGTCACTGCCCGAGGCAACGACGGCGTCCATGCCCGCCGCCTCGATCGCGAGGGCTTCCTCGACGGTGGTCGCCGTACCGATCGTCCGAATGCCCCTGCGTCGGGCTTCGGCGACCACCCGCGCCTCGGGAACGCCCATCACGAAGCTGATCACCGGCGGTTCCGCCGCGAGCAGTGCGTCGATCTGCTCCGTGAAGTCCGGTGCCTGCGGCGGGTCCTCCAACTGGGCTGTCGGCAGTCCGAGTTCCTCGAACCAGGGACGCAGCAGCCGCGTGTACCGGGCCATCTCATCCCGATCGGGCGGTGCCGCGCCTTCCTCGGGGTGCGGCACCCAGAGATTGACCGCGAAGGGCCGGGCGGTGGCCTTCCGCAACTGGCCGACGAGTTCCCCGATCCCGTCCGGGGTGAGGATGTGGCCTCCGTAAGATCCGAGCCCGCCGCCGTCCGAGACGGCGGAGGCAAGGGCTATGGAGGACAGGCCTCCGCCGAACGGACCCTGCACGATGGGGACGTCGAGGCCCAGTAGCTCGGTGAGCCGGCCTCGGGCCCAGGCTCGTTCTCCGTTGATCATGTCGGGATTCCTTCCAGGACGTACAGGGCTCTGGGAGCGTTCATGGGAGTTGAGGGAACTCACAGCGCGTGGGTGAGCGCCGTACGACCCGACACCTGCTCGAGTGCGGTGGTGGCCACCCGGCGCCCGAGGTGTTCTGCGGTTCTCAGATCCGCCCCGGACGGTGCGTCGTTCGGACCGAGGTCCGAGGGCGACTGGGCCATCGCGCCGAGGAAGCCGCCGAGACGGTTCAAGTCCTCGGGTGTTCCGCTGGTGGAGTACTCACCGCCGGGCGGCAGGCCCAGCGAGATCCAGTTCATGCCGTGCTGGGCGGCGAAAAGCGCCAGGGAGACCAGGACGTTCAGTTTGTCGCCGTTGACCCCGGCGGAGTTGGTGAAGCCCGCGGCAAGCTTTCCCGACCAGCGCTGCTCCATCCAGACCGGGGCGCTGGCCTCGGCGAATGCCTGGAAGACGGCAGACTGGCTGCCCATGTAAGTGGGGGTGCCGAAGATGATCGCATCGGCGCTGGCGAGGGTGTCCCAGAGCTGATCGTCAGCGGCGGCCACGTCGCACAGTTCGGCTCGTGCTCCGGGCACGGACCCGGCACCGGCAGCGACCGCACGAGCCTGGCGGGCGGTGTGGCCGTAGCCGCTGTGAAACGCGACCGCGATCTTGACGTTTTCCGGCATGTTGGAGTCCTTACTGGTCAGGAGGGGACCGACGGGACTTCCGGCCCCTGCCAAAAACAGTAGACGACCGGTCAACTAAAAGCCAGCCGGATAGTTGACCACCCGTATACTCATCGGTATGGGACGGACGAGCACGGCAAGAGAACGACTGCTGGACGCGACCCGCGGCCTCATGCTGAGCCGTGGTTACGGCACGATCGGTGTGGCCGAGATCTGTGCCCGCGCGGACGTCAAGAAGGGCAGTTTCTACCACTTCTTCGAGTCGAAGCAGGCCCTCACGATCGAAACGATCAACACTCACTGGGCGTCCCAACGGCCAGGCTGGGTGTCCGTCCTCCGCGACGACAGTCCGGCAATGGAGCGACTGGAACGGTTCTTCCTCGACCAAGCCGCCGCCCAGCACACGGCGAAGACAGAGGACGGAGCGGTCAACGGCTGCTTGTTCGGCAACCTGGCACTGGGACTGAGCACTCAGGACGAAGTCGTCCAGGCCCGGGTGTCGGAGATCTTCGAGGAGCAGATCGACCTGGTCCACGCAACGCTGACGGACGCGGCACAGCAAGGTGCGATCCCCGCAACGGCCGCGACCCGCGACACCGCCCGCGCCCTGCTCGCCCAACTGGAAGGCATGGTCATGTTCGCGAAGCTCGCAAACGACCCGTCCGTCCTCAACGGACTGTGGAAGCAGACCTCGCGACTCTTGCTCGACTAAAGGGCGTTTACTCGGGGGTGGATTCCGTGGTCAGGCGGCGTGTCATGCGGTTGAACTTTGCGAGGTGGATCATGGCTTCGGAGCGGTGGGGGTGGGCCTTCGTAGTCGCGGGACGGGCGGCGATGGTTTCAGCCGGTCCAGGGTGTAGTTGGCACCAAGCCAACCGTCCGCCCGACGCGTCTAGTTGAGGGTGTGGGGGGTGTACCGGGGATCAGTCCAGACGTCGCCGGGGCCAGGGTTGTCCGGAGCGGTGACGCCACCGAGGGCCCGCAGGACGCCCCAGGCCGCATTGAGCCCGGACCCAAGAGAGTGTTCGACCCAGCCGCCCGACCAGCAGATGGCGTCGCCTGCCAGGAACAGGTTGTTCATGGGTTCGCCCGGCACAGCCGGCTTGCCCTGGTAGTCCTTCATGAAATGGGCGAACCGGTCGCGCTGGGGACCGTACTCGCCTGGCACGTTGAAGTTGCACACTCCACGGAAGTTGGGTTCGAGTTCCCAGGATGCGGTGACGGTGTTGTCGACGCGGACGTGCCGGCGCAGTTCGTCAGCGACCTCAGGGTGGATGCGGCCGAGTTCGCTGACGCCGAGTTCGACCCGTTCTGCAAGCGATGAGCTGCTCAGGTTCAGGGCGTGCTCGCCCCAGGTGTAGCTGAGTACCAGGGCCGCGAGGTGTCCGGCCGCTTCGCTGCCCCGGTGGTACCGGTCGTAGTCCAGCGCGTAGGCGTCACGGATGAGGGAGTCGCTGAGGGTCACGCCGTCCAGGCTGGTGCCGCGCCAGAACGGCTCGTCGACCAGGCTGACCGTCTTGGCGCAGGTCCAGGAGGTCGTCTGGCGGATGGCGCGGCGCAGCCGACGGCCGAACAGCGGGGCGTCCCCGGCCAGTTCGATGCCCGCTTCCATGGCGTGCGGTTGCGGAGTCAGGATCACCGCCGGATAGGTCACGGCTTCCTGCGCGTCCTCGACGGTCACCGATCGGGTCGAGGCATGCGCCGCCAGCCGGGTGACCGGACCGCGCAGCCGCTGATCGTTCAGTGAGGCCAGGCTGACCTCGGCACCGTCAGGCCGTCGCACCGGAGTGGTCCAAAACCGCCGTGCGAGCTCGCTCGCGCCTTCGAGGATCAGCTGTTGGTCGTGTTCCATGCCGCTGATCATGATCCGGAGGATCTCGGGGGGAGCCATGGCGTAGAACGCGTCCCAGCCACCGGTGCCAAAGCCCATGACGCCGAAGAGTTTCTACCTGTTGTGGTGTCATCGTGCAGGTCTGCGGATCAGTGAGCAGGCGGCGAAAACTCCAGTCCTCGCACATTTCCAGCAGGCGGTTCCAATGCTCCTTGGCACTGGCGAGATCGCCATCGGCCAGCTGCTGGCGGATGGCGTACACCCCGACGTTACGCAGCAGCTTCTCCCACGCCTGGTGCACGTCCTCGAATTCCGGCATCCGCTCGAACAACTCCGCCTGGGTACTGGCCTGGTACTGGTGCCCACCGAGATCGAGGACCGTGCGCGAGGCGCCTGCGGTGAAGGTGACGTTCACGAACTCTGCGGCCACTCATAGGATCCCGGCATGACAAACACGGGGTGGCGCGTCGCTCTCGGCGTAGCAGCGTCCAGCGCGTTCTTCTGGGGAGTCGCCGGGGCTGTCGACCTGGGGCTCGAGCGAACCCGCAACGGCTACGCCCTCCCTGACGGCGGCGAATGGTACAACGTCGCTGTCTTCGCCGGATTCATCGTCGCGTACTTTTCCGTGGCCAGCCTCACCGATCGCATCGCCAGCTGGAAGGCGGCCCTGATCCCGACCGCAGGCGCCGGTGTCGGTGCCGTCTCAAGCTTGCTCATGGGGCAGCAGGCTCGGCACTGGATCGCCGCCTTCGCGATGGTACTTGTGGGGTATGCACTGCCGCTCATCGTTCGCCGACGGGATCACATGACGCGGTCCCGGGTGGGCCGGAGCGAATCGACCTGACGGCTGTCATTCTCTCGGGGTGGCCGAACGAGTGCGGGTCAGAGCAATCGATGACGATGAGGGTCGGCGGCTGCTGCTGACGGTCATCCGCCGGGGCGCCGGGTCGGGGGCGACTTGGTGGTGGGCCCAGATGGTTCCTGCTGTCCGCGCAGGGCATGCGCCGGTGGCAAAGATCGCCGTGTGATACACACCTTCACCACTGACGGCTTCAACTCCCGTTATCCCAGGTACAAGAACGGACGGACAAGAACCTTCGCCCTGCCCGAGCGGCGCGAGACCGAGCCGCTCCCGGCGGCTACATGATGCGGACGTTGGTCTGGTGCGCGGGCACAGTCGCCCTAGCTCTGGCCGTCTTCTGCGTGCGTGCCCGCTCGTACGGCACCGTCCTGCAGACGCCCTCGGACAGGGAGAGTGCCATTGCCGCGCCCAGGTGCCCGTCGTGGTCCTCGAGGGCTCGGACCGCATCGGCGACGGGTGGCGCGCCCACCATGACCACCTGCGGCCGCACATCCCTCGCCGGCTGTCCAGCCTTCCCGGCTTCCTGTCCCTCGAAGTGCCGGCACCTGGGTGACGCGTGACGACTGGGCCGTCTATCTCAAGCCATACGCCGTCCACCACCAGCTCGATGTGCGCACGGGTACACATGTCGAACGGGTAACCCTAGCCGGCCCGTGGCCGACTCCACGGCAGCCGAGTGGCTCGTCGACACCGGCCACGATGGCCTGCTCGCCCGAGCGGTCGTGCTCGCCACCGGCCGCAATCAGACACCCCACCTGCCGGACTGGCCCGGTGCCACGCGCTGCGCCGGGAGCTACGGAGCAGCGGCGTCCACGTGAGCGCCATCCTCGCCGGCCTCACAGCGACCCACATGTCGCACGGCCTGCGCCTGCCCTTCGAGCTGACACCCCTGTCCCCCGCCGCCGTGGCCACAACGGTGGACCGGACGCTACGCCGCCCGACCCCCGTGAGCTATGCACCCCGGTGGCTGGGCTGGCTCATGCCCTGGACGAACCTCGTCCCGGCAGTCCTGCTCGACCGGATGGACGACCTTCTCCATGTGGATGCCATCGCCGGTGCGTTGGTCCGGTACGGGCCGGCAGGGCGACAAACGTTTTACGGCGACTTAGTCCACGCTTCGGGACAGCCCGGAGCGACGCGCGGTGGGTGCGGGTGCGCAAGGAGGTGCGAAATGCAGCGGGTGCAGTCGGCTCCAGTACACGTGCAGTACGTCGGCCTGTGCGTCGGCAGTCGGCATGGTGCGGTCGCGGAAGGCCCAGTGCAATTCTTCGACCCGGTCATGCGTAGACGCGTTGGCTTCGATGTGCGGCAGGTGACCGCGGCCGACCCACCAGCGCACGCTCCAGGCGGCTCCAGCGGCCGCGGCGGTGATGATCCAGACCTGGCCGGACGATATGGCCTGCATGACACTCCCCGGTTTTCCCCAGACTTGGCGGGCGCTTGGCTATGGGGGTGTCCCGTTCAGGGCGGTTCATTCCGCCCCAGCATGTACCTGGCTATCGCCCGAGGTGCGGTCGACCTGCAAAACTCCTGCTCAGACAGCACCGAAGCAGGCCGCTGGCGCAGGCAAGCGCCCCGCAAGGCCAGAGGCGACGGTACGCACGGACTGTGTGGCGTCCAGTGGCTCCTGTATGCCGGCCACCTTGCGGGTGCAGCCAGCCACCCTCGCCGACCGGCACCCCGCGTCATTCCGAAGGAATGCGGAACTCGAATTCGGGTCGGTCCCACGGCACAGCGGGCGGGTTCGCGAACGCGGTCCCGGTCCGCACCGCACCGACGCGGTGGTAGAAGCCTTCGGCGGGCAGATGTGCCACGACCTTGACACGGTCGAGCCCGGCGGCACGGGCCTCGGTCAGCATGTGCGCCACGAGCAGTCGTCCAATACCCCGTCCTTGCGCTTCGTCGGCAACGAACAGCAGGTCGAGCTCCGGTGGCGCCAGGACGAGCGAGTAGAACCCCAGGACCCGGCTTCCATTCTCGTCAGCGCCGACGGCCACATAGACGCGGTGGGCCTCGATGTAATCGGGACCGACCCGGTAGCCCGCGACTGCGGCTGCGTACTTGTCCGCATACGCGCCTGACCCACGCACGAGCCGCGTGAGCCGCTTGGCATCGCGGGCGACGGCCCTCCGGATCGTGACCGGCTGGCTGGTCAGGGAAGTGCGTGGACTCATCGGGAGAGTATTTCTCACCAGGAAGCGGCTTCGCGCGACGGGTCGGGTGCCCGGGCTTCTGTACAGGTTGCGAATGATCAGCCGGTGGCCGACGGCCTTGTGGGGTGAACCCGAGAGAGTCATCGACAGGCCCCGGGCACCGAACCCCTACGCAGCTGGCACACACCTGCCCCGGGCCGGTGGAACCAGATGAGGTAACTGAACCGTTCGGTAATGTGTTCGTCCGGGACGTCTCATGACCACGGACGTCGGCACGGCCTCCGGCCTCTGATCCCAGGGAACGGACCACGAGACGAACGGGGGAACGCCGATGACGACCGCTCACGCCCTGTCCGGGGTTGGGAGCAGCCCACCGGCGGAGAGCGACACGGTGATCGACGTACGGGATCTGCGGATGCGCTACCGCAGCCAGGACGTTTTGAAGGGTGTCAGCTTCACGGCCCGGCGAGGCGAAGTCGTCTTGCTGCTCGGCCCGAACGGTGCGGGCAAGACGACCACGATCGAGGTCCTGGAAGGCTTCCGGATGCGCTCGGCCGGTCATGTGACCGTCCTCGGGGCCGATCCGGCCGACGGGGACGAGCGGTGGCGTGCGCGTCTGGGCATCGTGTTGCAGTCCTGGCGCGACCACGGCAAGTGGCGGGTGCGGGAACTGCTGGCCCATCTTGGCTCGTACTACGTGCCGTACTCCACCGACCTCGTACGGCGTCCGTGGGATGTCGACGAACTCCTCGCCGCAGTAGGGCTGACCGAGCAGGCGGACAAGCGGGTCGGAACTCTGTCCGGCGGGCAGCGCAGGCGTTTCGACGTGGCCGTCGGCATCGTCGGCCGACCCGAGGTGCTGTTCTTGGACGAGCCGACGGCCGGTCTGGACCCGGAGGCGAGGAACGAGTTCCACGGCCTGGTACGCGGGCTGGCGGACGAGAGCACCACTGTTCTGCTGACCACGCACGACCTTGCCGAGGCGGAGAGGCTCGCCGACCGGATCCTCATCCTGGCCGGAGGCCGGATCGTGGCCGATGGCTCGGCCGAGGAGCTGTCACGGCAGGCATCGGCCGAGGCCACCGTGCGCTGGACGCTGAACGGGCGGCCCTGTGAGGAGGCGACGGCCGAGCCCACCCGGTTCGTCCGTCGGCTGTTCGAGGAGCACGGCGAGGCGATCGGCGGGCTGGAGGTGCGCCGGGCGAGCCTGGAGGACACCTACCTGACGATGGTGCGGGAGCTTGAGGCGGGGAGCGTTCCCGATGAGCGGGCCGTGCAGGCTTTCGAGGAGGGATCGTGATGAGTCCGGTAGGGCACGCGGCGGTAGTCGGGGTGCGGCGCGGCTGGACGGAACTTCGGCAGACGTTCACCACCGGCCAGGACGTGTTCGGTTACGTGCTCTGGACGGTTCTGCTCATCGTGCCGCTGTACTTGGTCAGGGACGATCCGCTGAAGGGCGCCGGCATCTCGGCCGGCGCGTTCATGCTGCCAAGCATGCTGGGGATGACGCTCGCGTTCACCGGGATGATGACCACGGCGCAACTGCTGGCGACCGAGCGCGAGGACGGCACCCTGCTGCGGGCCAAGGCCGTGCCCCACGGCATGGTCGGCCACCTCGTCGGCAAGATCATCATGGTGTCGGGTACGGCTCTCGCCTCCATGGCACTGCCGTTCGCCGTTGGCGTGTTCCTGGTGGACGGGGTGGCCCGGCAGGGCGGCGGAGCGTTGCTGACGCTGGTGTGGGTGGTACCGCTGGGTCTCCTGGCCACCCTGCCGATGGGCGCTGTCATCGGCTCACTCGTCGCCAGTCCACGCACCATCGGGTTGCTGATGCTTCCGGTGATGGGACTCATCGTGATCTCGGGCATCTACTTTCCCCTGTCGAAGCTGCCCGAGTGGCTGCAGATCGTCGGGCAGATCTTCCCCGTGTACTGGCTCGGCCTCGGTCTGCGCTCGGCGCTGCTGCCGACCGATGCGGTCGGCGCCGAGATCGGCGAATCCTGGCGGCTCCTGGAGACAGCGGGTGTGCTCGGTGCCTGGGCCGTCGCCGGGCTGCTCCTCGCACCCTCCGTCCTGCGCAGGATGGCCCGCCGCGAGTCCGGGGCCGCGATGGCGGAACGGCACCGGAAGGCGATGCAGCGGGTCGGCTAGTGATGTGCCGGGGCACCGCTCTCCCACCGCCGACGAAGCCTGTCAGCGGATCCGACGCTCAACGGGCTTCGTCGTACTCACATGTGGCTTGCCGCGTCGATGTGCGTCTTGGTGGCGTCGGTGATGAAGTCGCGGCTGGTGTCGGGGCTGAGGGCCTGGGCCTGGAGGTGGTCATGCAGCACGCGGTAGTGCTGTACGTCGGACGGCTTCTCCAGGTAGAGGTCGCTGGTGAACCGCTCCAGATGCACCACCGGTCCCGCGGAGCTGTC
>NZ_JBIAQC010000039.1:0-17699 GCF_042888685.1 Streptomyces sp. NPDC002779 | reverse complement strand
CCCCGCGGAGCGGGATGCCACGCGGCAAGCCGCGTGGCAGTGATGGCTCCGCTGACGCTCCGCCAAATTCCCGCGCAAGCGCGGAAATTGAATTCCGCAAGCGGAATTCTAAGGGCAAGTCAGTTCGCGCAAGCGCGAACTGACAGCACCCGCGCAAGCGCGGGTGCTGAGGCTGGCAGCGAGAGGGGGTGCATCACGCGCGGGCCTGTGTAGGGCCTGGAATTCCCAGCCCTTACCTCGGCAACGGAGGTGACCGTTTGTCAGCATGATGGAGTGTCAGCCTCACAGCAGTGACGGGTTCCGCTTGCGCTCCACCCGAACCCCTCCCCCGCTCTCGACATGTTCATCAAGACTGCATCGGCGTCCAGAACACGGGTGTTTAGGAGCAGCATGAGTCATGTACCGCCCTGAGAGGGGCAGTTACAGCGGAGATGGTGCATCACAAGAGTTAACTGTGTAGAGCCTGGGATCAGCTTCCTGTACCCCAGCGTCGTACTTCTCGCTTGGGGAACCGCATCAGCCCATCGGAAACCGCATAACGATGACACCGGCCAGTCCCGCCGAAGGCATTTCCGCGCCCGCCCACTCACGACACCTACACGCCGACTCGTACTCGCCTAATTGCAGAACCCGTTCACACTTCACCGCTACGAAGATCCTTGGAAAGAATGGCTTGTTTCTTGAGCATACTCGTACGCCCTATTTAAGAGCGGCAGTTGAGCGAATAGAATTGGGATGCCCGAAGGGAGGTGCAACTCCATTCGGGCACAAAGGATCTCCCGAAAGAGGCGAAAGGGCAGGGCATTTGTCATGGCTGAACTCAATCCGGTTCCTCTCGATGTCATCGCTGAGGCGCGCGAGGAGGCCCACGCGGTCATGGCTCACCTAATGGCGCGGCTCGCGCCGGGTGAGCATGTGGTGCGGCTGGGGGTGGGCATGGATGGGCAGGAGCCGTTGTCGGCGGTGCTGCCGATCGCGGTCGAGGGTGACGGTGGGTCTGAGGACCTGGTGGGTGTGGAGCCGAAGTACTTCGACAACTTCGCGTTCCTGCTGACGTGTGGTCTGGCGCAGAGGCTGTGTTGGGGCGTGATGTATCTGCGCTCCCCCGCCGGTGAGGGGCGCGGCCGGGCCTACACGGTCCGGGCATGGCATCTGGTCGGGGGTGTGCTGAACGAGTGCGATGCGGCTCGCGCTCAGGAGCTGATCGGCGACCGTGAACCGGCCGAGTTCGCGGATGCGTTCGGGGTCCACTCGATCTGGGACGGAGACGAGGGTAGCGGCGAGGCATACCCGCCGATGGCCCGCACCATCCTCTAGTCAGCCTTACGGGGGTGCCCGGTCCAGGCAACCGGGCGCCCCCGCCCACGATGAAGGCGCGCAGCGCCGGGCCCCCGTGGGAGGGCGCGCAGCGTCCGAGCGTTCATGGGTTCCCGCGCAGCGGGGACCGGCGTCTAGCTCCCGGCTTGCCGGGAGCTTTTCCTTTGCCTGGCGCGCAGCGCCGGGCTACCCGCTCCGCGGGGGGATAGGTGTTTTGGGCTGGCGGGGAATTGTGTTTTCCGGTAGGCGTGCAAACCTGGTCCGGTAATTCCCCGCCAGCTGGCCTCTCCCAAATGAGGCTGTCTCATCGTAGGGGATGCTGTATCGGTACGGGGATGCTGCTGCGCCCCTCAGTGTGCGTGTGTGCGCCGGTGAGGTAGCGCTGTGCGGTGTGGGGCGGGTGTCTGATCTATTGGCGGCGGGTGGCCGGCCGCTGGGGCGCGGAGGCCCGGCCGACGCGCAACGACAGGACAGGCGCGCCCCGATCCCCGAGGCCGCCGTGCCGCCCTAGCCCGCCCCACACCTTTCTTCTCATTCGGGCAGGGAGAGCGGCAGCAGAGGGGATGTCAGCAGGCGTACCGGGCTGAGTTGTTGGGGTGAGCAGGGGTAACGCGGCGACGGCCCAGGAGGCCGCGCAACGTCTAGCGCAACCTCTACCGCAACACCATGGCGCAACATCTAGCGCAACCCGTAGCGCAACAGGGGTTCCATCCGAGCGGATGAGACACTATTATATGAAGTCCTGGGGGGAGGCGACCCCCGGGAACCGCAAGGGACCAACGAAGGGGAAAGACGTGGAACTGACGATCACTGACGGGATTGTGCGCGGGGTGCGCGGCGCAGATGCGCCCATGACCGAGCTGGCGATTCGGGCCCGCACCATCGCGAACCTTCTGCCTCTGCTGTGCGCGCGGGCAGGAGTGAAGATCGTGCACAACTCCGACCGGAATTACACCGGAATTCGGTTCGAGACCAAGGCCGCCGGTCCGGTCGTGCTGGAAATGCCGACGGGTGAGGAGCCGTACCGCCTGGTTCAGGAGTTCATTGACCCGGACAAGGTGGGGCGCACGGAAGTTGAGTTGCGGCGATTCCCGCAGATCTACAAGCCCCACGGAATCGCGCTCATCACGGCTGAGTTCCTCCGGTCGAACGGATTCCTGAAGTAATCCGCATGGGGGGCACCCCGATTGGGGCGCCCCCTTCCAACCGGCATCACCGAGAGGAGAGAAAGGCCATGGAGTACACGCGGATTCCCGAGCGGACGCAGGAAGCCGGAGCGCCGATCACGGACGCAGAGAAGGAGCAGGCCCGTTACGCGCTGGCCGAGGTGGCGCGCAGCGAGCGGGACCCGGACGCACTGAGGGTGTCTCACGAGCAGCTCGAAATGGTCCGGCCGTTCTTCGAGTTGGGTTGGGCCATGGGCGTGCGCACCGGTCATACCGGCCCGGCCATGGCCGACGTGCCGGTCGACCGGGCGACGGTTGACCGTGCGTTCGTGCAGCTGCTGTCCGAGCGGGTGGCGAATCAGCTTGTGATCGCCGTAGCGCGGAGCCTTGACCCGCAGAACTCCGGTCCGGTGCTGTGGCAGAAGGTCAGGTATCACGGCAGCCTGACACGGCTTCACGGCGTCTATTGGGTACAGGCGATCAAGGTGGAGGCCGGTCCGTTCGGCGGGGAGCACAGCGTTCGCTACGACCTGTGCGAGGTGATCGGCGGCATTCCGGTGCCTGCTGTCACGAACGTGCGGCGACGGAGCCTGACACCGCTCCCGGATTACCGCACGTTGGTCTAAGTGTGCAGGTCAGGGGTGGGTTCACTCATCCCTGACACACACTATTATTGAAGTTGTTCGGGGGGCGGTGGCTCCGCCCCCCGAACCGCAGAGACCAACAGCGAAGGGGAACACCGCATGACTCAGCAGTTCGCCGAGCGCGCTACGAACGTCGCTCCCACCGGCGCCCGTAACGCGGACCTGTCCGACCTGGTCCGCATCCTGGAGGACGGACAGCGCCGGAAGCTGGACGTCATCGCCCCCGCGTCCGCGCTGCGGATGCGCGAGGGAAACGTGCACGTCGAGGGCGTCGAGTCCCAGATCACGGCAAGCGGCGTGACGAGGGTTGACGGCATCTACCGGCCCACCGCCGTTGCCGACGAGGGGATCTCTGACAAGCTCCGCATCCCGTTGGCCTACCTACGCCGCATGCGCGCGGAAAATGTCCCGCTGCTGGACGAGAACGTCAATGCGTGGCTTCGTGAGGGTCCGGAGCGCCGTTTCATGCTCCGCGCGTTCCGGGGCGAGGACGGCCCCGGCATGCCCGGTGAGGGCGTGGCCCGCGCGCTGCTGTCCGACAGCTACAAGCTGATGGACAACCTGGACATGCTGCTGGCCGCCCTGGACGGGGTGGAGCAGTCCGGGCACCCCACCCGGATCACGGGGTGCGACCTCACCGACCGGCGCATGTACGTGCGCATCGAGTCCGAAGCGGTCGCGATCCAGGCCCGCAACCTGCTGCGCGGCTACCGCTCCCCGTTCGACGGCCGCAGCGGTGACGAACTCCCGATGATCTCGGCCGGGTTCGTCATCACCAACAGCGAGGTTGGAGCGGGGGCGTACACCATCACCCCGCGCGCGGTCATCCAGGTCTGCCGCAACGGCCTGACCCAGACCAAGGACGTCATGCGCGCCGTGCACCTCGGAGGCAAGCAGGACGAGGGCGTTGTGAACTGGTCCGGCCAGACCCAGCGCAAGACGCTGGAGCTGATCACCTCCAAGACCACAGACGCCGTGCGCACCTTCCTGTCACAGGAGTACGTCGAGGCCAAGGTGTACGAGATGGAGGCCGCCGCCGGGAAGACGCTGGACGAGCCGACGAAGACGATCGAGCACGTCACCAAGTCGCTCAGTATCGGCAACGAGACGAAGGACCGCATCCTTTCCCACTTCATCCGGGGTGGGCAGATGACGGCCGGGGGCGTGATGCAGGCGGTCACGTCGACCGCACAGACCCTCACCGACGCCGACCAGGCCGCAGCCCTGGAAGCGCTCGCGGTGCCCGCCCTCACGGCCGCCGCCGCGCACGGCTGACAGACCCCCGTGCGGGCCGGGCAACTCCCCCAGCCCGGCCCGCACGGGCCCGACTGCCCAGAGCGCGGAGCGCGCCCCACAGCCCTCGCAGGGAGCGCGGAGCGCGCCCGCCGGCCCCTGCCGCGTAGCGGCAGCGCGACGCGTCGGCGGAGCCGCCCGCGCGCCAAGAAGCGCGCTGTGCCCAGGGGCGCAGTGCCGCCGGCCTCCGTTGCCCACCGCCCTCCCACCGCCCCGCCCCGCCAGGAGTCCTCATGTCTGCACGCCCGGAGCTCACCCACCCCGGAGACGACGCCATCGCGGCCGCCATGAGCCGCACCCTGACCGCCCTGTCCGCCGTGTTCCAGGCACTCGGAGACGGTGAACACACCCTGAACCTCGTGGCCGAGCGGACCGACAACGCGTTCGTCACGGGCCGAACCGATCTCTCGATCGGCATGGAGCCGCTGCGCCTGGCCGTCCTGGACGAAGACGAGTTCTGCGCCCTGCGCATGCTGCTGGTGTTCGCGCTGGAGGGCAGCACGATGCGCAGCGCCGTCCTGATAGCGACCACGGCCGCCGAGCCGAACCCCCGCGCGTGCGGCTGGTCTGTGCGTGACGGGTGGCTGCACCCCATGGACACGGACGGCCTCCAGGCCGCCGTCATTCCGTGCCCCGACGTCATGGCCGTAGAGCGCGAGGCCTACCCCGCCCCCGTTCTCATCCAGCTCCCCGACTCCGACGAGGAGGCCCCGCATGCCTGAGCTCCCACGGCCTGACAACGCCGCCACGGCGTCCGCCATGGGCCGCGCCCTGCACGCGCTGACCGCGTTGTTCCCGGCCCTCGGTGAGGGTAGCCACGAGCTGCATATCAACGCCGAGCGGACAGACGGCACGGAGGTGAGCGCCGACCTGTACGTGTCCATCGAGCCGGGTACCTGCCACGTGGAGCACTCCGCCGAGGAGTACGTGCAGTTCTTCGTACTGCTGACGTTCGCCCTGGAGAACAGCACCATCCATGACGCCTTCCTGCTCGCAACGACCGCCAACGCTGACATACGCGTGTGCGGGTGGGAGGCGCGCGACGGGTGGCTGCACCCCATGGACACCGCCGAGCTCCAGGAGACAGTCACGTCTCTCCCGCACGACGACGCCGCGCCGCCCGTGGTCTGTCACGCCCCCGTACTGCACCGCCCCCAGGAGACTGCGAAGGAGCGCTCATGAGCGAGAAGCCCGCCGTCACACCGGACGGCTACTGCACCAACAAGGAGCCGGTCCCCGGCACGACCGGGCAGGTCAACGGTCACGCACTCGGAGGGAAGTTCTTCCAGATGCACGGCCGCCGGTACGCGGACCGCCCCTGTGGCCGCCGCCCCAGCCTGACCGACCAGGGCAACCTCCGCCGACACAAGCCGCCGCAGGAGTAACCCCCTTCAGACGCCGTCCACGCCCCTCCCCCAGTACGGGGGCGTGGACGGCCGCCCCGGCCAGCGCGCCACTGGCCGACAGCCGCCCCGCGCCCGCACCCTCCCCTTCGGCGAGTGCGGGGCGGCACGCCCCCGCAGCCCACCCGGTCCAGTCCCGAGGAGTCGCAGCCCATGACCAGCCCGATCCTGACCATCGACACGCCCGCCGGCCCCGTGCGCGCCACCGCCGGCCCCCGCGACGCTGACGCCGTCGTGTTCGAACTGGGCGGAGCGATGCGCGGCAGCGTGCACGTCACCGGCACCACCGACCCCCACCACTGGGACCAGTTCACCGCCGTACGCGCCTGCCTCGGCCCCGTGAACGCCTTCAAGACCACCGCCCCGACGAGGACCTCCCACGGCTCGCCCGCGGCCGCACCGGCTACCACGGCAGCCTGACCCTCTACCGCCACGACACCCACCGCCCCCAGGTCTCGGTATCTCCGCTGTCGACCGCCGCTGATCACCCGCCGCCGGAGAAGACGGCCGCGGTACTCACTGCCGTCCTGCGCGGCTGCGCCGAGCACGTCGCGCAGCGCGCTGACCTGCCCGCGATCCTGGAGGCCTCCCGGCGGCGCGATACCCCCGGACTGCTGCGCTTCCTCACCTGGTCCGCCTCCTACCACCAGGCCGAAGCCGTCCGCCTGGAGCGCGAAGCCCGTACCGCGCTCCTGGAGCGGAAGGCCGCCGAGGCCGCATGGCGGACAGCCGCACGGTGGCTCTCTTTCTCCCCTGACCCGGTCCTGCTGCTGATGCTGGCCGACCGCCCCGACTCACTGACCCGGAAGATCAGGGGGTTGCAGTGGTGGGCCCCCTACTGCGTCAGCGCGGCCGCCGAGGAGCACGAGCGCGCCCGCCGCGCCCAGGAGGAAGCCGACTCCCTGAGGGCCCAGCAGCGCAGGCGCCCGGGCGGCCGCCGCCCGGCCCTGGTCGGCGCCGCCTGACAGTCGGAGGAAAACGCAGGTCAGGGGCGGGTTCACAACCACCCCAGAAACACTATTATTGGAAGTGCGAGAGGGGGTGCCACTGGTCCTGCCCCTCCCCCTCTCGCACCCGACCCCGAGCGCCTCCCGTGCGTCGACTGCGAATGGCCCGACGAGATCGACACCGCATACATGAGCAACGCGCCTGCCCGCACCACCTCGTGACCACCCGACACAGAGGAGGACATCGTGCCGACCATGCTCGAACAGCTCGCTACTGGGGAGAAGCACGATCCAACGATCCTCCTGCCGAACGTGTGGTCCAGCTTGCTGCGTACCGTGGAGACGGTGTGCCCGTGCGGCAATACGACGAGCGTCCGCAACGGCGTCCTGACCACGCACGAGCCGATGTCGACGTGGGACATGCACGGCACGCGGCGTGCAGTGATCCGTGACGCGTACGGCGTCGGGATCACCTGCCGCTACAGCGGACGGACCGTCACCCTGGCCGCCGCCCTGGAGCGCGACAGCGTTCTGACCCCGGCCGAGCGGCACGTCCGTGATGTCACGCAGGGACGGCTGGAGGCAGGCATCACGGATGCCGCTCCCGAGGGCTACGCCCTGCCGAAGCCGGTTGCTGCCCTGTTCGCGCTCGCTGAGGCCCACGGCTGGAAGGCACAGCAGGCATGGGCACCCCTTGACGGGGGTTTCCTCCTGCACATCCGTGTAGGTCGACCGGCCGACGGGGGCCGGAAGTGGCAGTACAACCTGCCCTATTTCGTCGCTTCAGGCGTCGCACGCCGGACCCGGTCCGGGCTGTGCGTCACGCCGGACCGCAGGGGTCAGCACGACACCCCGCCCATCAAGGCCATCGCGGCCGTGATCTGGGCCAACCCGGCTCCGACGGAAAGCTGAGGGAGGCACGGCGGGAGGCAACCCCGCAAGGCGCCGACATTCCCGGTTTCGCCAGCCGCGGGTGGGCTGCCGGCTTCCTCTACCGCTACCGCACACCCGACCCCTCCGGACGCCCCTGGCGCACCGCCCCTCACCTGCACGCCCCACCCGCCCTACGAGGGAGATGTTCTAATCATGCGTTGGCTGATGACCCTCGGTGAGCGCACCCGCCCCGATGCGCCGACCTACGCGGAGGACCCCGCCCCCGACCAGCGCGCGCCCTGGCCCTGGTCGACGACTTCGGCCACCTCTTCACCGTCCTGAAGGAGTGGGGGCAGGAGTACGGCGAGGAGCTGACCGCCTGGGCCGTACAGGTGGAGGCCGACGACGTCGAGAACCTCCCCGCGGAACTCATCGAGCAGTGGGAATGGGAGGGCGCCCCGGTCCGCATCGACACCCAACGGGGCGGCTACGTGAAGGTGTCCGACTACCGCGACGTGCCCGTGCGCCCCGGCATCAGCGCCCGCACCACCACCGGCCTGCCCCTGTGGACCGCCGCACCCTGACGCGTCCGGCAGGCCGCCCCGCCGCTCACCACCCTGGAAGGAGAAGTCGAACCTGTGGCACGCCGCCCGTACCGCCCCGCCCCACCAGAGCCCCGTACTGTCCGCCCGGCGTCTGGCCGACCACATCCGGGAACTGAAGCCGTGAGCGGCCAGCTTCGGCCGTGGCGCCCGGAGGACTTCACGGACTCGTGCGAGACGTGCGGCGCACCCCCAGGCCAGTTGTGCCGCTCCTGGTGCGACACCGGTTACACCGCCGAGGACGCCCGCCGTGACGCCGAACTCCGCGACCAGGACGCGAAGAGCCCCGCGCCGACCAACCGCCGACGGATGGGACGTGCCAAACACCCGCGCCCTCACGGCCGGCGCCAGCGTCACCATCCCGCCGCCGCGGCGCACCGACGGCCCGGGCCCGCACTGGCGGATGTGCCCCGGCGACGACCGCTGGCTCACCGACCCGGACGCCCTGCGCGCCGCGCTCGGCGACGCACTGGGACCTACCTCCGCAGGGAGGACGGCGTGATCGAGCACGGAACCCGTGCGCCGTCCGAGGTGCGCCCTCCGGACGTGGAGACCATGCGCGCCACTGTCGCCACGGTGCTCCCACCGGACGTGACCCCCGTCGACCTCGCCACGCTGGAGACGCTGACCGGTCTGCTGTGCGGCCACATGGAGCTCCTCATCCCGGAGATCGAGTGGGTGGCCGCGCAACTGCCCGCCGACGACGTGCCCCGCTACGTGGCTCTCGCCTGCGTCCGCGAGGCCCGCCGCAAGCTGGCCGCTCGCCCCGGACTGCTGCCGCACGACCCCGCCGCGCACGTACGCAGACTCGGCCGGTCGCTCCTAGCGCTGTGTGACCACTACGAGACGTTGACCGGCATCCGCGTGTGTCTTGCATGCGATCAGCCCCTCAGGCCGGGCGAGGCAACGCTCCCGTACGGCCAGGCCAGTCCTTCCGGCGGAGCAGGCACTACGGGCCGCATTCACGACCGCTGTACCAACGCTGTCAACATCCACTCGGCCCACGGGTGAATGTGGATACCACAGAGGAAGTCGATCAGGCGTTTCGAATTGCCCGGCATCACAACGACTCACGCTGCCGCGACTGTGGCAGCACCCAGACCGTTGGCGTGGTGTACCTCGGAACCGTGAGCGCAAGCTGTGAGGCATGCGGCGGGAGCACGCGGAAGGGCGCTCTTACGCCCGAAACGGTGCGCGCTGCCGTGGGCGCAGTGGCGCGCCCGTCTCAAACTCAGGGCTCAGCATCCCGGCGGTCATCGCGGTGAGCCCTCAGGCCGGCCCCGCTCATCTGCCTCCCCCGTGGTGGGTGGGCGGGGCCTCTTATCAAGGACGCGGGGACGCAGTCAGCTCGGACATGGGGATACCTAGCACGTGCGCGACCTTCAGCAGGGTGCTCAGCGTCGGGTTGGCCTGCCCCGCCTCGAGGGCCTGCAGACTACCGCAGCACCCGCGCCAGCCGCGCGGAGGCGATGGCCGACCTCGCCCACTGGCGCAGCATGTTCGGCCCCGTCGAGGACGCCCTGAGCCCTGTCCTCGCCGTTGTCGTCGACGAGCGGTTCGACAAGTACGGACCGGACGTCACCGGGGGGCAGCACGACGCGTTCCTCGGCGGCACGCTGGAGGCCTACGGCGTCGGCGTTCTGCGCGCCTTCGTCCCTCCGCACCACCGGCGGGGGCAGTTCCACGTCGACACCGCCACCTTCACCTTCACCTGGGGCCGTATCGCCCCATCAGGCCTGGAAGGCATCTACACCAGGGTGGCACCGAAGTCCCTGGCCGCGTACGCACCGCAGCTCTGACCTGCCGTACGCGGACGCGCACACCTCCCCGTTTGCGCAGGTCAGGGGCGGGTTCACACCCCCCCAACTTACACTATTATTAGTAGTTAGCCGAGGGGGCGCCGTTACCTACCCGCTTCATTCACCAGGTGACGGCCCCCTTCCCCCCTTCCAGCCCAGCCTCAGGAGTTGCCATGCTTCGAACGCTGCGCCGCGCTCTGCGACCGGCACGTCTCCGCATTCCCGCCCGCCGGTTCTCCGCCGGGATCGCGGAACTGCCGCCCACCGCACGCGAAGCGCTCGGCACCGACGTCACGGCCGGGGAGGCCATCGCCTACAACCGCGTCCGTGTCACCACCGCGACCGCCGTCGCCCTCTACCGCAGCGGATACACGCTGCCGATGACCGATGACGACCTGGACGACGCGGTGCTCGCCCTGGACTTCCCCTGCTCGGTCCCGAGTGCGGAGACCCGCGCGTCCATCCGCGCCGCGCTCGCCGTCCTGGACGCCGACTACACCGTCACCGTCACCCGCTGACCAGCCGCCCGCCCCGGCCGTGGGCCGCCCCGACCAGGCGGCCCACACGGAAGGAGCCCGATGTTCCTCGTCGTGCCCGACCCCGCTCACGGACTCGTCGCCGCGCCGCAGTCCTCCCACGACCTCACGCCCGCCACCGAACAGTTGCTTGCCGCCCAGGGGTTCGCCTGGAACGACGAGATCGAGGCGTACACCCGCGAGGCCGACCACGACGCCGCGGCCGTGGACGGCACCGCCGGCATGCTGCGCGATCTGGGCCACTACGTCTTCTCCGCCTACAGGCCGCTGCCCATGAGGTGACCGCCGCCCGGCCGGCCTCCACCGCCGCCGCCTTTCGCCCCGTGCGGTGCTGCGGATGCCCGCACCGACACACCTCGGCTGAGTTTCACCTTCCGTCCCAGCGCAGCAGTACGAGTTCGGCGACGATACCGGGCCCGAAGGCCGCCACCACGCCCCAGCCACCCGCCGGGGAAGCAGTCTTGATGGCGTCGGCCAGTATGTGCAGAGTGCCGGCGGAGAAGATGTTCCCGTTGCGCGCGAGCACCGATCGGGACAGAGCCATCGTGTCGTCCGCGAGGGACAGCCCTTTGGCAAACCCGTCGATGACCAGAGCGCTTCCGGGATGGCAGGCCCATACGCCGACGTCGTCGACCGTCAAGGCGTGACGCGATAGAAGGCGTTCCACAGCCGGGGGCGCGAAGATCTCGACCAGGGCGGGCAGCCCTGGGCGGAGGAAGGTCTCGATGCCGTCTTCGGCGATCCTCCAGCCCGTGAAGCCGGAGGAGTCGGGCAGCTGCATGCTCATGGTGTCGACGACGCGCGGCAAGGGGGCCGCTGGGTCGCAGCGATCCGCACCGGCCATCACAACGGCTGCGCTGCCATCGCCGTAGAGCGCCCATTCGACGAGTCGGCTGAAGGCATTGGTGCTCTGTCCGGCCAACACGGTCGGGGCCTCGGAAGCGACACCGACGGCGATCTGACCCGGGTTGCCCTTCAGGTGATGATGCATGCGGGCTATCAGCGCCACGCCTCCGGCGCAGCCCAACTCGAGCAGCGGCAGTCGTTGCACATCGCTGCGGAGGCCGGCCAGTCGAGCCACGTCAAGGTCCCAGGAGGGAGAGCCGATGGCCACGGACGACGTGGTGACCAGGAGATCCACCTCGTCCGGGCGCAGACCCGCGTCCGTGAGCGCGTGTGCCAGCGCGGAGGCACCGTACTCGACGATCTTCTCGCGCTGCCGCCGGCTCGCTCTTGCCGCGGAGGTCAGGCCGAGGGAATCGGTCAAGGGCTGGACCGTATGACGATGCTGCACGCCGGAGTTGGCCATCATCCGGCGTACCGCAGCATGACTCACGGTCTTCGGCCCCACCGGGAAAGGGTCCGGTCGGTGGGCGAGCACCGCGTCCGCGAACTTGCTTTGGGGGTAGCGGTGCGGAGGCAGCAGCCCACGGACGGACATGAGAGAGGTCATGGCCGCTCATTTTCATCGGACCACCGGGCGGAGGCAAGCAATCCACCTGACGTACAAGGGAGTTGAGCGACAATGCACAACAGCCTCGCTCCCCTTGCGTCGCCAAGGCGGATGGTGGGGCGGGCTGGCACCTAACGGAACCAGGGCGCCGCATCGCCCTGTGCGCCGATCTGCCAGATCGCCTCGACCCGCTACAAAGTGATCGATGCACGGGTTGCAGTTTGTCGACTTCCCGCAGGCGCACCCCGGGGCCACGTCAAGTTCTGACACCCGCCGCGGACGGCCGAGGGAGCGAACAAGCGCCATCGCCTCGCCGTATTCCTCCCGGGCCAGGGCAGAGCTGATGGCGTGAAGGTGATGCCTCCCAGAATGGTCAGCTCTACCAGGACCCGGTGGCGTTGCTCCGCGACGGCACCTTTCACCGACCGCACGTCCCGGGTGGCGAATGCGGACAGGAGACCTACTACGACAAGAAGATCGCCCAGGGCAAGCACCACACCCAGGCCCTGCTCTGCCTCGCCCGGCGGCGGGCCGACGCCCTGTCCGCGATGCTCCGTGACGGAACCTTCTACGAACCCCAACCCGCGCGATCAGCATGAACAGACACCATGCCGAAAGACTTCACGAACCTGGCTGACCTGCGAACTCTCGGTACTCGTCCACGAGCCGGAAGAAGGCGTCAAGCGGAGGTTCGCCAGGCAAATTCTCCATGACCGCAACGTCCCACCCGGTCGCCATCGACCATCCACGGGTCCTGCTGAGCCAGGAGGCAAACCCTCCACTTCCACAGTGGAACTCGAACGCCTCATCAACATCGTGGACCTGAAGCGCGAGGTGGTACCCGAACATCATCACCGCCAGTTCCTGCAACGAGCCGTTACGCACCCAGGCGTTCGGCCGCAGCCGAACGGCATCCAGCAGGTCATAGACGTCCCGCCACTCCTCGACGGCCCGCGCCTTCGGCCCTCCACCCGACGCCCCCACCACATCCCCTTCCCCAGCTGACATCACCAGCAAGCTAACCCGCCACCTTGACGAACTGCATAGGGCCCCCGCAGGTCACGATCAAAAGCCGCCACCGCCGGCCCGCAACCAGGCGGGCGGCGGTGGCTGTCCCGGCCGGTCAGGAGCGTCCGGGCAGGTGCCTCAGTTGTTTCCGACCGGCGCGCCGACGTTCTCCCGGAACTGGCCGGTGATGTTGCCCGCCGGGCCGTAGCTGCAGACGATGTACGTCCGGTACGAATCCCCGCCTTCCCGCCTTCCCGCTGCCCGGCCGACGTCGGGGGGCTGCTCCCCGGAACCGGCGCTGCACCCCGAGTGCCTGCCGTATACCGCCGACCACTGCCCGATGCTGAACGGCACCGTCACGCACTACCGGCGCAGCCCGGTCCTGGCCAGCCACCCCGCCGGACGGCCGTGTTCCGATCCGTCCTGCCTCTGCCTGTCCCGCACGACGGACGGGGGGCCAGGCCGCCCGCAGCGGCAGCCCCGCCGACCGGTACGAGGCCTGGATGATCCACACGCGGAACTACCGGCTGGTCTCGCTGCCCGAGCGGCCCGGTGTGCCCTCCGGCTTCAGCCGCTACGACTCGCACCCCGGCGCCGGGGACCGGCATGGCTCCAGTCGTTGTTCGTGCTCGGCCTGCACCCTGGCCAACCACCGCGATCTGCTGCTGATGGCCGGCCGCCGGCCGCGGCTCGCCGAGCTGTGCGCGCTGGTCGAACGCGTCCGCCAGGTGCCGTTCAACCCGAACATCACCATGGCCGAGCTCATCGCCCTGTCCCGCCGGCGCGATGCCCCGGACCCCGGCATCGAGGTTGAGGAAAACGCGGACTTCCAGCGGATGGAACGCGACGTCCACGCCGCCCTGCGCAAGCCGCCCACCTGGGACTCCAAGGCCCGCACCGGGCCGGGCGAGATCCTGCACAGCGCCGCCGGGTGCGACGGCTGCCACTGACCACCACACCGCACACCGCTCCTTTGGAGGGATACTTCTCATGATGACGACGACCACCCAGCGCATCCTCGATCTCGCTGCAGCGGCACCGGCCAGCCAGGGCGAGGACCTGGCGCTGCTCCTGGGCGAGGCGAACGAGCTGTACCAGCAGGGCCTGCAGGAGCTGCGCCGGGAAGTGGCAGCACGTCTCGACGGGCTGGCCCTCGCGGATCTGATGTTCGCCGCGGACACCGGCGGTATGCCCTGTGATGCCTCGCAGGGCCGCGACGAGGTGATCCTGCTGCTGGCCCTGGTCGAGTGGGAGATGACGCCGGCCGCCATGGCCTACACGCAGATGGCCGCGGACGCCGCGCGCCGGGGTGTCTGCCTGGTCCCCGAGGAGTAGGCCGTGGGCCGTGGGGTGGCTGGCCGGCAGAAAGCCTTGGGACGCGGGCTGGACCTCCGACCGGCACTTCTGCCATTATTTGTTTTGCGAGCCGGGCTGGCCGGCTCACTGCTGACAGGACGGACGGTTCTGCCATGACCTCGCGCCGTGAGCGTCGCCTGGCCGACGCTGCCGAGATCGCGGCTGAACAGGGCCTGACGCCCGCACGGATCACCGGCCTCTACACCGGGCGCGCGGAGAACGCGGTCGGCACGGTATTTCCCGAGCCTGTCGACAAGCGCGGCCGCGCCCGTCTGTGGGACCACGCGGAGGTCACCGAGTGGTTCGCCCACCGCGCGCCGACACGGCTCGCTGAACACGCGCCGCCCTCCCTCCCCCCGGAGACGTTGCTGAACGCAGCGGAGGCCTCGAGGTATCTCGGCTACAAGAACTCCAACCAGGTCACGACCTTCGTGCGCGACCACCCCGGTTACTTCCCCGAGCCGGACGTCGTCGAAGAGAAGGGCACGGCGGAGAACCCCTACCGCCGGCAACTGTGGAAGGTTAAGACCCTGCAGGCGTGGATGGCCACCCGGCCCGGTCGCGGAAGACGAGCCGGAGCCAAACAGGCACCGCCCCTGCCCGGCGTTCCAGTCGACGGCGATCCCGACGAGCTTTTGGGGGCGAGCCAGGCGGCCGCCCTGCTGGGGTACAAGAGCGTCGGTTCCTTCTCCAGCAGCCTGTCCCAGGGCAACCTTCCGCTGCTGAAGACCACGGACGGGGTCGCCGAGAATGCCGGGCGTCAAAACGGGCGTCGGCGGTGGACACGCCGGCGCATCCTCGAGCAGGCCGCCCAGCGGTCCAAGAGGTAGTACCCGGCGGTGAGCGGACCTCCGCGCACCGCCCCAAAGCCGCGACAGCCGGCTGTGGGAGTTGGTCCCTTGCGGGCCGGGTGTCGCACGATGGCCGGCATGGTGTGGCTCGCCACCACGCCCCGCAGCAGCCCTGGCTGCTGCGGACCGGCCATCGCCGAACTTCTCGTGGGGCCGCCGTCTTTCCAGTTCGTCAGTGGCCCCCGGCCCAGTCGATGACGGTCCTCGTTGCAGGAGCAAGCTGCCCTGGCGTGTGGGCGCGGTCCGTGGTCGGGGCCATGGATGCCGGGCACGGTGCAGACCGCCAGGCTGTTTCGCCTTCGTGACCATGGTCGGGGCTTTGTGGTCGGGGGCCTGGTCGGGGCCAACGGGTTTCCTCGAGCAGCAACCGCAGGTTTCCGTCGCAGACCGCCACGGCCGTGGAAGGAAACGTCTCATGAGCAGCGCCGCACAAAGTACTCAGGCGACGGACGCTGAGCCCTTGGCCCACCAGGTGCTGGCGGGGCTCGCCCAGCACCGCATCGCCACCACCAGTCAGCTGCGCCGGATGCTGCGCCCGGACGGCACGCGGCAGTTGATGTCCCGTGTCCTGAACAGGCTGCGCTGCGACGGCTTCGTCGACTGCACGGTGCTTCAGGACGCGCACCGGAGCCGTACCAACGCCTGGCACCTCACGCAGGAAGGCGCGCGGCTGACCCGGGACCTGCCCGTCCTGCGGGGGCGATCGCCCTACCCGATCACTTCGACCACGGCAGCGTCGCTGAAGACCCCGCACACGCTCGCCGTCGTTCGCGCTCACCTTGCTTTCGCCGCAGACGCCCGCCGGCTCGGGCACGAGCACGGCCCATGGGACTGGAACCCTGAGGTGTCCCACTCCATCGGTGAGGGCGAGCGGATCGTGGCCGACGCGGTGATGTACTACACGGTCGTCGAGAGCGAACACCGGCGAAAACTGCGCGCGTTCGTGGAAGTCGACCGCAGCACCATGAGCAGTGAGCGGCTGGCCGTGAAGCTGATCGAGTACGCCCGCCTGTTCCAGTACGAGGCCCAGCCCGTCGGCAGGCGCAGGCAGGCGCCCGCAGGTCCTGCGTGGCTGCGCTGGTATCCGGTTTTTCCCCGTGTTCTCTTCGTGCTCACCGCTGCCTCCCGGGCGAGGCTGGAGAAACGGATAGGCGATCTGCAGGCGATGGTGGCTCAGCACCCGCTCGTGGCGGGCCTCGCCCGCGAAGTCCCGCTGGGAGCCGCCGTTTTGGAAGACCTGGAGCAGAACGGCCCCGCCCAGGACGTGTGGGTGCCTCTGGCCGGCGGCAAGCCTCGCCCGTGGACAGCCCTGTGAGTCGCCGGCGCAAGCGTTACTGTAGGGCTCTTGCCGCTGGGAAGGCCAGCCTGCCGCCCTTCCACTCCACCCCGTTCCCCGCGGAGTGGATTGCGCTGGCGTCGGGCAGCTGGGCGGTGCCAGAGGCGCGAATCCAAGGCGCCCGGCGTCGCACGAGGCCGACACCCACCCTCCGAGGGAGACAGCTTCCGCCCGCTGTCGTATCGATCCACACAAGCCTTGTAGGTGTGGAAGCTCTTCGTGCCGGTCACGCCGATGCGTGGGCGGCTGTCAGCCGTCGCGGGTCACGTCCCTCTGAGTGGTGTAGTCACGGCAGCCGTTTCGGTTCCGGTTGTGGCGTGATCTGTGATTCGGTCGGGGTTGGCTGAGTGGTGAAGAGCTCGGCCATCGTGGCCTCGGAGAGGTAGCGGCGGTCGAAGGCCTGCCACTCGTCGTGTAGTTCGGCCGGCACCGCGGCGGCGAGCCGGTCCCCAGGGCGTCGGGGTTGGGAAAGACCTGGACGACGTCGGCCCGCCGTTTGACCTCCCGGTTCAGCCGCTCCAGCGGGTTGGTCGACCAGATCTTCTTCCAGTACGCCGACGGGAGGTCGGCGAACGTGGTGATGTCCGTTGCCGCGTCCAGCAGCATCTTCTTGACCTGCGGGAACTGCCGTCCGAGCATGTCGGCGACCACGTCCAGCTGGCTGCGGACCTGCTCGCCGGTGGTCTGCGCGAAGATGGTGCGGATCGTCGCGGCGACCATCTCCCCCGAGCCCCTCTCGATCACCGAACACGTCCCGCACGAAGTGAACCCGGCACCTTTGCCAGGCCGCGCCGAGGAAAACCGTGCGAATCGCGGCCACCAGCCCGCTGTGACTGTCGGAGATGACCAGCTGGACGGTCTCCAGGCCGCGGGCCCGAAGCGAGCGCAGGAACTTCGTCCAAAACGGCTTCGACTCGCTGTCTCCGACCATCACACCGAGGATCTCGCGATGCCCGGTGGCCGAGATCCCGGTCGGATGACCACCGCCTGGGAGACGATCCGGTGATTCACCCTCGCCTTGCTGTCGGCGTACACCTGAACGTCCCCACCCGCGTACGGATGAAAAGGGACAGTTGCTGATGCGTTGAGACCTGCTGCTCGGCACTCTGCTGCTT
>NZ_JBIAQC010000038.1:0-19388 GCF_042888685.1 Streptomyces sp. NPDC002779 | reverse complement strand
CGGGGACGGGCCCTGGACACTGGCCCGAAGTTCAGCCGATCGATTCCTCCTTCACATGGCTGTCCTCACTTACTTGGAGCGACTTCGTGTCGCACTCTGATCTCGGTAGTTGGTAGTTAGGGCTCGTGAAGAACCAACGTGTTGGTTCTTCACGAGCCCTAAGGCTCGAGGCGACGGCCTCGGCCGGGATGAGCGCCCCGAGCCCCAGAAGCAGGGGATCCCGCGGCTGCGCCGCTCTCGTCTCCAGGAATCTGGAAGAGGCCCGGTGTGACCTGGCGACAGCCCGCTGCGAAGCTCGTAGGATGCCCGAATGCCCAAGCCGTTAAGGATGAGCCGCCGCACGTGGGTTGCTGCGTGGGTGGTGCTGTGCGTGGCCGGTATCGCTGCCACCGCCGCACTGAACGCCTTTCCGGTGCCTGACCCGCAGCCCGAGAAGCCCGTCAGCGCCGAGTGCGCCGAGTACATCGCGGACATCGAGGCGCAGTTGGCCAAGGCCAAGGTGGAAGGCAACGAGGACGGCGTGCTGGCCTTCTCGCGAACCCGGGGCGGCCCGGACGACTGCAGCGATGACATTCTCGACCACTTCAGCGGCGACCGGTGAGCCGCCGTACAGGGCTCGCCGCTACAGCGGGGCTGATCTGTGCCGGTGCCGTGGCGATCATCGCCGTGAGCGCCGCGACGGAACCGGAGCCGCAGCCCACTCCGCCGCGGGTGTACTCCTCCTGCCTGGCGGCCGACACCAAGCCGATGCCTGTGGGCGACGACCCGTGCGACGGCCGTTGAAGAAAACTGAGTGACTGTCCGCCGCAGGGAGACGGCATCAGGACCAACACCCGCCCATGGGGCACCATCCGCCGTGGCCGCGGCCGTGGCCGCGGCCATGAGGGTCTTCCCCGTCCCACACGCCGCATGGACCTGTCCGCGCAGGCCCTGTGCGGGGATACCACCCGACGGCACATCCAGACCCCGCACGATGGCGTCAACAGCCTCGACCTGGTGATCCCGCAGCTTCACGACCGCCCCTCGCCTTCCCCGCCGCTCCCAGCCTCTTCCTCACGTGCCAGCCAGCGCACGAGGAGCCGCTCGGCCGGCTCATGGTTGTAGGAGCGCGCAACCTGCAAGGGTGTGCTGCCACCCGGGGCCGGCAACCGAGGATCAGCCCCGTACGCCAGCAGGATCGCGGTAGCCGCCGTGTTCAGCCGATGACCCGACTGAAGATGGCTGTCTCCTTCGCCCTCGATGGCATGGGTAAGCAGCGTGTGACCAAAACAGACCTCGTCAGGATCCGATCCGGCATCCAACAGGACGGTGAGCGCCTCGTATTCGCCCATTTCCACGGCCTGATGTACAGGCGTCCATCTCTCGACAGCCGGACCCATCCACTGGTCCTGATCAGGCATCTGAAATCTCCGCACGTGTCGATGATGTTGAACCCGCCAGCTTTGACGCCCGCTCAGTCCACTCTCCTCGCCCGAGTGGCGGGCCCCGCGTTCCCTGAGTCACTGGCCGCATGTGTATTGGCGGTAGTTGGCGGCAAGGCGACCAGGCAAGGGAGGAGCATATGAAGCAACGTCCGGATTCCCGTGTTCCGCCGTCATGGACGAGGCCAGGTAACCGGTGGGGGCCGCGGTTGTACTGGCCGATGCTGTGCCTGAGTATCGCCCTGCTGGTGTGGAGAGTGATCGATGGCGACAATGCGGTGCGCATCGCCGTGGCGGCCGTCCTGGTCCTTGTGTGGATCTGCCTCATAGCCGCCAACCAGGCAGCGCGGCGTAAGGAAGCCAGCCGAGAGCCGTCCTCATAGCCAGGTCAGGCCCGCTCAGCGGGCCGTAACGGTTCGAGCGTCGCCCCGCGGCAGGTCGGCCTCATGGGCGTCGCCGCGGTCAGGTTGGCCGTCGTGAGCCTCGCCCCGCCTGGGTCGGCCTTCGTCCACGCCAGGCCCGGCGCCACCGTTCCACCGACCGCACCATGCGCCAACGAACAACTGCGCATCGCCGGCCGGGTCCGCGGCCACCACCATGGTGCGCGCCGGGGACATGAGGGTAAGGGGTGGCAGCCTGGACGGTGCTCGGGGTGGTGGTGACGGACGAGGGTCAAAGAGATGGGTCCGGCCACGATGACGGTCCACGCGGCGACGCGCCAGCGCCTCCTGACCGCAGGCCCAGGCAGCGACTCCGCTCACGCCGTCGAGCGTGACGAAGCAGCTCCGCCGCAGGCCAGGTCGTAGGCCTGCCGGGTCCAGCGCGACCACTGCGACGAGCCCCTGGTGTAGCCGCGCTGAAGCGAGGCCCCGCCGCCGCTGTGCCAGGTCGTCACATGGCCGTGGACCTTTGTGGTTCCGACGCAGTCGAAGGTGAAGTCCGCCTCGATACGGCGGACCGCGAGGGCCGAGGCGAACTGTCCGGCTCCGTCATGGTCGACGTCCTGGAAGCCCTGCCTCTCCTGCGCGGCGGAGGTCGTACCGGGCCGGGCGAGGTCCTGGCCTTCCCGCTTCTCCAGGGATTTGAAGATCCGCTCCGCGGGTACGGGTTCGCTCGCGTCGAGCCGTGGCACGACTTCGCGTACGTGGAGGAGGGGGAAGGCGACCGGCCCGTCGTCCTCGGCGACCTCCACCACAGGGGAGACGGCGATCAGGGTGTGTTCCGAGGTGTAGCCGGTCCAGCGGATGGCCCCCTGCCCTGCGCAGGAAGAGGTCGTGGCCGAGGGGGACGGCGTCGGCGCCGCCTCCTCCATACCGCGACAGGACACCGCGCACACCGCCAGCACGCAGACCGTCATTACCCGTCTCATCTCTTCCCCACCCGAGCCAGTAGGTTGATCAAATACCACTGCCCCTTTTGGGGCTTGACTGGCCCCCCGGCACCGGCCTACCTCGCGTAGGTAAAGCGGTCTACGGGCCGGATTCGGAAGGGCCCGAAGTGGAAGCGGGGTTCCTCTCCGCGGCCGCCGCGAGAGCAGAGGCCGCGACGTACATCGCCGGCGGTCGGCTCGTCGCCCGGGACGAAGCAGACTGTGCCGTGAACGCACTGCGCGCTCGGGACCACGGAGCCAGATCGCTCGCAGCACAGTTCCCCCGCATCGCCGAGCAATGGCATCCGCACCGAAACGGCAAACTCACTCCGACGCAGGTCACCGCTGGCTCCGGCAAAGAGCTGTGGTGGCTTTGCACGCGGGGACATGCTGCCGAAAAATTCCGCGGCAAACCGGAGCAAAGGGATGGTCTGCCATTGCTGCCCTCGGTCACGCAGAGGCCGCAACGCCTGCTGAAGGCATGAGCGTGCACGCGACCTCACAGCACCGGAGAAGGCGTGTGATCAAGGTGGAGAGCGGTCTGGCCACGCTGCGATGTGGTCAGACCTCCGGGACAGGGCACGACCGGATGGTCACGTCCGTGCCGGGATCCATTAGTCGATGCGCTGTGCGTGACGCCGACCGCGCCACCGCCAATATTGCTCCCCTGCCCGGCCCTGGGCTGCGCCGCGATCTGACCTCTTCCTGGTCTTCGGGATCGCCGAATGGCAACCGTCGCCCTCATGGTGGGCGCGGTCGTGGCGTATCTCCCCCTGTCCCTCACCTACGTGTCGGGGGACGAGCCGAAGGAGGTCATCGAATGCGCGTCGTCCGGCGGGGAAGCCGTGTGCGAGACCACGGAACACCAATGGCGCGTGCCCGCGGACGAGAAGGTACGGACCGTGTTCGATCCCGCGGCCGTGACATACACATGGGAGCTGCGCGGGTCCGCTGGTCCATCGCCGTCGACGGGGGGACCGTGACGGAGGGGACGCTCTCCGAGGGCAGTCGGCAGCAGGCGCTGAGCGGGGACCTGCCCTCCGACGCCTCATGCCTCACGGTGACGGCCGAGCGTACGGACACGGCGTCCTGCACGGCCGACCTCAGCTGGGGCGGCTCCTGAGGGCCGCCTCAGGTCTCCTTCAGCGGCGCGTACGACTCCGTCCCGATCCCGAAGGTCCAGGCGACACCCTCCTTCGCGGTCCGGGTCGACGGGGGCACCCTGAGCCAGTAGGTGCGCCGGGTCCCGTCGGGCTCCGGTGTCGAGTTGAGGACCTCGACCATGACGACCGGCTCGTCCGCGGGCAGCTCGATCCGCCACAGGGTGCCCGTCTCGTCCTGGTGGAGGTGACGGGCGCCGGAATCGGTGAGGTAGCGGTCGTAGCCGTAGTACTCCAGCATCACGCGCCGCAGTTCCGCGTTCTCCTCCTCGCGGATACGGCTCGGGGTCAGCGAGCGCAGTTCGGCGAGGAAGTCGGCCGGCACCGGCATGCCGCGCCAGGCGTGCAGGGCGAAGCCGTCGGGGTAGGCGAGGGCGGGGCCGTCGCCGTGGTCGAGTCGGCCGGCCTCGTCGCGGTGGAGTTCCACGGGGCGTTCCGACACCACCGCGACACGGGCGAACGGCCACCACCAGCCCGCGCTGGCGCACACCTCGGTCAGTGCGCCGAGCGGGCCGTCGTCGGCGGGGAACGCGGCCAGCCAGGGTGCGTCGTGCTGGCCGAGCACCGCGTCCAGGAGCAGCACCCGCACCTCGGCGGCCTCCTTGCCGGTGTCCCGTCCGACCAGGTCCTGGAGCACTCCGGCTCTGATCCGGTCCACCAGGGCCTGGGTGGACTCCCACAGCCGTCCGCCGGTCGCCGCCCAGTGCGCGGACCAGCCCTCGGCCCCCAACTCGTCGTGCAGGCGGCGGCGTTCTCGTGCCCAGGGGGCGCTGCGGACCTCCTCGCGGACGCTGGGGCCGCGGTTGGTGAGCTGCCGGATCAGGGTCACGGCCGCGCGCGGAGAGTCCGCCCACAGCACGGTCTCCGGTTCGGCCAGTCCGGCCTGCCGGTAGGCGCGCCGTACGGCCTGTTCGGCGCGGGCCCGGTCGGCGGGGACGGTGGCCGTGGCGCGGGCGCGCCAGGCGCCCAGCCCGTCGGTGCCGCCGTCGGTCTCGATGGTCGTCATCTGCCCCTCCATGAGGTTGCGCTGTTCCACGTCAGCCGGCGTCAGTCGGCGACGATGCGGACCGAGCCCGGCACGTACTCCCGCTGTCTGATCACCCGGTACCAGCCGACGGGCAGCGCGATCGCCGCGTGCTCCTCGTGCACCACCCGGCCGCCCTGCGGAAGGTGTAGCAGCAGCGGACCGAACGGTCCGGGCTCACGCATCAACTCGCCCGGTCCCACGACCGCGTGGGCGTGCCCGGTCACCTCGCCGAGCGCCAGCACCAGCCGGCCGCGTGCGTCACGCCGCTCCCTGGGCGCGTGCGCCACGTGGTCCGGTACCGCGCTCTCCTCCACGGGCACGATCAGCACGTCTCCCTGCCGGTACATGGCTGTCCCCTCACCGCCGGGTGCACCGCGCACCGGCCTCATGACCACGACCGTAGAGGCCGCCACTGACAACGCCCCCGCCTCCGGCCCACGAAGCGGGCCCTCCGTGTGGCGCTGTCAGTGGCGGTTGGTAGAACTGCGGCATCACGGACCGCACGCCTCTTTCGCCTGCGGCATCACGGACCGCACGCCTCTTTCGCCTCGGGAGCAGCCGCATGACCATCGGTGACCACCTGCAAGAGCTGTATCGGCTGCCCGCGTACGCCTTTCCCGGCCCGGACGCCCCGACGGACAAGCTGCCCGGGCCGGAGTCCGTCGCCTGGCGGATCGCCGCCGACGTGTACGACGCCGATGAGGAGTGGCCGGCGGCCTTCGCCCGTTTCTGCGAGGCCGTCGACACCACCCGGGTGCGTGCGCTGATCGTCGGCGCTTGGGAGGAGGCATACGACAGTGACTCCTCCGAGGTCATCAAGGCGCTGCTCGCCGCCCGGGACCGGCTGCCCGCGCTGCGCGCGCTGTTCCTGGGCGACCTGGTGATGGAGGAGTGCGAGATCTCCTGGATCAACCAGACCGACGTCACCCCGCTGCTGGCCGGCTTCCCCGGGTTGGAGGAGTTCGGGGTGCGCGGCGGTTCGGGTCTGGGGTTCGACGCGCTGCGCCACGAGGGGCTGCGCCGGCTGGTGGTGGAGAGCGGTGGTCTGCCCGCCCGGGTGGTGCGGGGGATCGGCGCGAGTGACCTGCCCGCCTTGGTCCACCTCGACCTGTGGCTGGGCACCCCCGACTACGGCGGCGACAGCGAGGCCGCCGACCTGGAGCCGCTGCTGTCCGGCGCACGGCTGCCGAACCTGCGTCACCTGGCGCTGCGCAACAGCGAGATGCAGGACGCGGTGGCCGCGGCCGTCGCAGCCGCGCCGGTCGTGGCACGTCTTGAGGTGCTGGACCTGTCCATGGGCGTGTTGACCGACGAGGGTGCCGTGGCACTGCTGAGCGGGCAGCCGCTGTCCCACCTGAAGAAGCTGGACCTGCACCACCACTACCTCAGCCAGGCGGTCGAGGAGCGGGTGCGCCAGACGCTGGAGGCGGCCGGCGTGGAGGTGGACCTCGACCGGGACGACGCGGAGGAGGACACCGAGGACGACGGCACGGTCTGGCGCTACGTCGCCGTGGGCGAGTGAGCGGGGGCGGCGTGGATCCTGCGGACGGTGTGCGCTTCGCGGTGGTCGGAAACCCCGGCAACCGGCGGGTGTCGCTGTTCGCCGACGCGGTGCGCGCCGCTGGCCTGCCCGGTCCACGGGTGGTGCCGTGGGCGGACGTCCTCGGCGCGGGGGGAGCGGACTTCGCGCCCGAGGAGTACGTGCGGGTCGACTCTCCCGGTGAGGCGCCCGAGGTGGACCGCATGCTGCGGGGCGCCCTCGAGCCCACCCGGGTGGAGGGTTCGGCGCGCTGGTACGCCGGGTTCACGGCCGCGTTGCGCGGACTGCGCGGCGGGGTGCGGCTGGACGATCCGGGCGAGCTGGCCGTGCTGTTCGACAAGCGTCGCTGCCACGCCGTACTGGACGCGGCGGGGGTACCCGTGCCCTCCTCCCCGACCTCTGGGCCGGAGGGCGCGCCGGTGCGCGGCTGGGACGACGTACGGGCGCTGATGCGCGAGCACCGGATGTCACGGCTTTTCGTCAAGCCCGCCCATGGTTCGTCGGCGTCCGGGGTCCTCGCCGTGGAGGCGGGCGGCGGGCGGATCAGGGCGACGACCTCCGTCGAGCTGACCGCGGACGGCCGGTTGCACAACTCCCTGAAGGTGCGCCGCTACGAGCGGGAGCGGGACGTCGCGGCTGTCGTGGACGCCCTCGCGCCCGACGGGCTGCACCTGGAACGGTGGGTGCCCAAGGCGTCCCAGGAGGGCCGGGCCGCGGATCTGCGGGTGGTCGTGGTGGGCGGGCGGGCGACCCACGCCGTCGTGCGCACCAGCCGTACGCCGTTGACCAACCTCCATCTGGGCGGCCGCCGCGGTGATCTTGACGCGGCCCGTGATGCCGTCACGGCGGCGGGCGGGAGCTGGTCCGAGGTCCTGGCGGTGTGCGAGCGGGCCGCCGCCTGCTTCCCGAGCACCTTGTGTGTCGGCGTGGACCTGCTGCCTGCCGTCGGCTGGCGCCGGTCGTTCGTCGGCGAGGTCAACGCCTTCGGCGACCTGCTGCCGGGTCTGACCGGCCTGCCGGGCAGTGGCGCCGAGGGGCTGGACACCTACGGCGCGCAGGTGGCGGCGGTCCTGCGTGCCCGAGCCCGGCCCCAGGGCACCTGGCTCGGCGCGCTGCGCACCCCGGCCCGGCCGCTGTGCGACACCCCAGCCGCACCCGTACTCGTATCGAACAGGAACACCGCATGACCGAGCCTGACATGAACGACGTCGTCGGCGATCACGACATCCTCCTCGTCACCCTGGACACCCTGCGCCACGACGTGGCCGAGGAGCTGGCGGCCGCGGGCCGCATCCCGCATCTGGCGAGCCGGCTGCCCGGCGGCCGCTGGGAGAAGCGGCACGCGCCGGGCAGTTTCACCTACGCCTCCCACCAGGCGATCTTCGCCGGTTTCCTGCCCACTCCGGCCGCTCCGGGTCCGCACCCCCGGCTGTTCGCGGCGACGTTCGCGGGCAGTGAGACCACCGCGGACGGCACGTTTGTCTACGACACGCCCGACCTCGTCGGCGGGCTGGCGAAGGCCGGCTACCGCACGGCGTGCATCGGCGGCGTGGGCTTCTTCAACAAGCAGGGCCCGCTCGGCTCGGTGCTGCCGGGCCTGTTCCAGGAGTCCCACTGGGAGCCGGAGTTCGGCGTCACCTCGCCCCGGTCCTTCGAGAGGCAGGTCGACCGCGCCGAGCGGATCGTCGCCGGACTTCCCGCCGAGCAGCGGCTGTTCCTCTTCGTGAACGTGTCCGCGCTGCACCAGCCGAACTGGTTCCATCTGCCCGGCGCCACCCGCGAGGCGGGCGACACCCGCGCCACCCACGCCGCGGCCCTGGAGTACGTCGACCGGCACATCGGCCGCCTCTTCGACGCCATGCGTTCCCGGCGGCGTTGCTTCGCGATCGTCTGCTCCGACCACGGCACCGCCTACGGCGACGACGGCTACACCGGCCACCGCCTGGGGCACGAGTCCGTGTGGACCGTGCCCTACGCCCACTTCTTCCTCGACCCCGCCGAGGCCATCCGATGAGCACCAGCCTGACGACCCCCGCCGCAACGAGTTCCGCGGCCCCTTCGACGAGTCCGTACCAGCACTACGTGTACGCCTACCCGCATAAGACCGCCTACCGTCCGCTGGACGACCGACCAGCGCTGAGCGACGTGTGGGCGACGGAGGACAAGAGCGCGCTCTCGCTCTACCTGCACATCCCGTTCTGCGAGGTGCGCTGCGGGTTCTGCAACCTCTTCACCCGCATCGGCGCCCCCGACGGCCTGACCGGCGCCTACCTGGACGCGCTGGAGCGGCAGGCCGGGGCGGTACGCGAGGCCCTCGGCGACGGCATCCGGTTCGCCACGGCGGCGTTCGGCGGCGGCACCCCCACGTTCCTCACTGCGCGGGAGCTGGAGCGGCTCTGCGACATCGCCGAGCACGGGATGGCCGCCGATCTGCGCGCCGTTCCGCTGTCGGTGGAAGCCTCGCCCGCCACGGCCACCGCCGACCGGCTCGCCGTCCTGGCGGAGCGCGGCACGACGCGGCTGAGCCTGGGCGTGCAGAGTTTCGTCGATTCCGAGGCGCGGGCCGCCGTACGCCCGCAGCGGCGCGCGGACGTCGAGGCCGCGCTCGGCCGCATCCGCGACACGGCCGTCCCGGTGCTGAACATCGACCTCATCTACGGCATCGACGGCCAGACCGAGCGGACCTGGCTGCGCTCGCTGGACGCGGCGCTCGCCTGGCGGCCCGAGGAGCTGTACCTCTACCCGCTTTACATCCGTCCCCTGACCGGCCTGAACCGCCACCGCCCGGACGCGGGCGGCCCCGACCTCGCGTGGGACGAGCAGCGGCTGCGCCTGTACTGCGCGGGCCGCGACCATCTGCTGGCCCAGGGGTACGTCCAGCAGTCGATGCGGATGTTCCGCCGGGCCGACGCGCCGCCCCAGGGCGCGGACGACTACGCCTGCCAGACGGACGGCATGATCGGCCTCGGTTGCGGGGCCCGCTCGTACACGTCCGCGCTGCACTACTCGTTCGACTACGCCGTGGGCATGCACGAAATCCGCGGGATCATCGACGACTACGTCGCCACCACCGACTTCGGCCACCCAGCGGTGGGTTACCGCGTCGACGGCCCCGAGGCACGCCGCCGGCATCTGCTGCAGTCCCTCCTCCAGGCGGACGGCCTGGACACCGGCGACTACCGGGCCCGGTTCGGCGCCGAGCCCGGCGACGACTTCGGTGCCGAACTCGACGGCCTCGCCGCACAGGGCTGGCTGGCGGACCTTACCGCCACCCGCCTGCGACTGACCCCCGAGGGACTCGCGCATTCCGACGCCGTCGGACCGCTGCTGTTCTCTCCCGCCGTGCGCGCCGCCATGGCCGCCTACGAGCGCAAGTGAGCGGCCCGTCATGGATCTGACCGTCCTGTACCGGGGCCCGCTCGCCTCCTGCGACTACGACTGCCCCTACTGCCCGTTCGCCAAGCGGCGGGACTCCACCTCCCAGCTCCGCGCCGACCGGGCCGCCCTGCGCCGTTTCGCCGACTGGGCCACCCGGCAGAGAGGGGACCACCTCTCCCTGCTGTTCACCCCGTGGGGAGAGGGTCTGGTCCGCTCCTGGTACCGCGACACCCTCGCCGACCTGTCGCACCTGCCGCACATCCGGCGCGTCGCGATCCAGACCAACCTGAGCTGCCGCACCGACTGGCTCGACACGGCCGACCGCGACACGCTCGCCCTGTGGTGCACCTACCACCCGGGCCAGACGCCCTACGACCGGTTCCTCGCCAAGTGCCGCGACCTCGCCGAACGCGGCGTCCGTTACAGCGTCGGCGTGGTCGGCCTGCCCGACCACCTCCCGGCCGCCCGCCGTCTGCGCGACGACCTCCCCGACCACGTCTACCTGTGGATCAACGCTGCGGAAGGGCACACCTACCGGGACGCCGAGGCCGAGGAGTGGACCGCGCTGGACCCGCTGTTCCCCTACAGCCGCACCCCGCATACCAGCGCCGGACTGCCCTGCCGCACCGGCGAGTCCGTGATCTCCGTCGATGGCGAAGGCACCGTGCGTCGCTGCCACTTCGTCAGCGCCGAGCTCGGCAACCTGTACGACGGCACCTACCGAGCCGCCCTGCGCCCGCGCCCGTGTCCGCTGGCCGTGTGCGACTGCCACATCGGCTACGTTCACCTGGAGACTCTGCCGCTGTACGACGTCTTCGCAGGCGGCGTGCTGGAGAGAATCCCGGCAGCCGTGCCACGGAAGGGCAGGTAGGGCTCCGTCCCGCCAGCCCGGGCGAACAATCGTGGCCATGCGGCACAGACCCGCACAGGTAACCTTCGTACCATCACTGCGAGATGCTGTGCGCCAGTAAGAACGCCTGGTCGTGCTCAGCCTCGAAGTACGTAGCCTGCCAGTCCCACAGCATGAGCTCCTCCGGCCACGACCTGCAGGTTCGTCGAGTACCGGTAGTTCTTGCTGGACGCGGCGATGGTGCGGTCGCGGGTGGGCACCAGGGTGCCACCGACGATGTAGACGGTGTCCTTGCGCGGCCGACGCGCGGGCGAGACGGCCGGCAGCGGTGCGAGATGGTCCAAGATACGGTTGGCCGCGGACTTCGAGACTCCGAACAACGGCGCCACCTGCCGCAACGTGAGGTTCGTGCGCCAGTACGTCGCCTGCCACCAGCCTCGCAAACTGCACCTCGGTCAGACTCGCAAACGGCTCGATCCACTTCGGATCATCTGCTGAGATCACCCCACCCATGCCCTCCCAACGCACCAACCGCCCCACCGGCTACGGCACAACCCCGCAACCTCATTGTTCGGCGCTTGCCTTTTCTCACGACACGGCCTCCCAGGTGGAGTGCCCAGGCAGTACGCAGCGATGAAGCTCCCGGCGGAAGGGGGTGGCGACCAAACCACCCGCTGGCTGGCGGGAGTTTCGCCGTGGTGGCCGCCCGCAACCACCGGCTGCGGCCGGTGGACACCAGCCGCAGCCCACAACCCTCAGGAGCGGCACGGGACGGCGGTGCCGCTTGGGTGTCCGCGTCGGCGGGCAGGATGCCTTGCCATGTCCTTGGCAAGACGGAGGGGGAGATCATGACCACGATACGTACCCGAAGACGCCTACGGTCGTCGACCGGTCACCGGCCGCGCCTCGCGGCGCTCTCGGCGGTCCTTGCGAGTCTCGCCGTGGCGCTGGGGGCGGCGCCCGCACCGGCGCGGGCCGACACCGCGTTCACCGCGCGTGTCGACTTCGGTACGGCGGCCACCGTGCCGGTCACCGGCCACCTGCTCGACTACGGGCAGGCGTACGGCGCCCGCACCGGCCCGCACCAGGGCACCGGCCTCACCTACGGCTGGACGCGGACCGACGCCGCCACACCGCTCGACCTCATCGGCAACGGCCGTGACCGGGGATCAGCCGAGCCCGACCGGCTGCGGGCCACCCTCATGCACATGCAACTGCCCGCTGGTTCCGCCGGGGTGACCACCCCCGGCCGGTGGGAGATAGCGGTCCCAGACGGCACCTACTCCGTCACCGTCACGGTCGGGGACGCCGCCCACACCAACAGCGTCCACGCCCTCCAGGCCGAGGACCAGAACGCGGTCGACGGCTTCGTCCCCACCACCGCCACCCGGTACGCGACCCGCACCGTCACGCCCACGGTGACCGACGGACGGCTCACCGTCAGCCCCGTGACCGGCACCAACACCAAGATCACGCATCTGGCGATCGTGCCGGTCGCCGACGCCGCCACCCGTCCCGCCGTGCGTGCCGTGACCCCTGCCAACACCGCGACGGGCGCCCCGCCCACCGGCAGTGTCGTCGCGGACCTCCGCCTCGTCGGCGGCGGCGTCGACGCCGCCACGCTCACCTCCTCCACCGTCACGCTCACCGAGGCCGCGACCGGCACCCCCGTCGCCGCCCGCGTCGTCACCAGTGGCGGCGGGGACGTCGTCAACCTGTCACCCACCGCCGGGCTGAAGCCGCACACCCGCTACCGGTTCGCCGTCACCGGCGGCGTCAAGGACCTGAACGGCCGAAGCTTCCTCCCCTGGCAGTCGGTGTTCACCACCGGAGCGGAAACGGGCGGCGGCACCGTCGCGTTCGACAAAGTCACCGGCGTGGCCTCCGGCCGGAGCTTCACCTCCGTGGTGAAGGGACCGGACGGCAGGCTGTACGCGGCCACCCTCGACGGCTACATCATGCGGTACGCCATCGCCGCCGGCGGCACCCTCACCGACGGCCGGGCGATCACCACCGTCCGGGACGACGCCGCCGCGCGCGGCCTGCCGGGCGCGCCGGCCCGCACCGTCATCGGCATGGCCTTCGACCCGGCCTCGACGGCGAGCGCCCCCGTGCTGTGGATCTCCTCCAACACCATGTATCCGGGCGGTACCCCCGCCGAGCCGGACTGGTCCAGCGCTATCGGCCGCCTCAGCGGCCCCGACCTGTCCGTGTACACCGAGGTCGTCAGCCGCCTGCCGCGGTCGGTGAAGGACCACGAGACCAACTCCCTCGCGTTCGGCCCGGACGGCGCCCTCTACGTGAGTCAGGGAGCCAACAACGCCATGGGCGCCCCTGACCCGGTCTGGGCCAACCGGCCCGAACGCCTGCTCAGCGCCGCCATCCTGCGCCTCGATCCGGCGAAGCTCCCCGCCGCGCTGCCGCTCGACGTGCGGACCGAGAGCCCCGGCGCCTACGACCCCTACGCCCCCGGCGCCCCGCTGACGCTGTACGCCACCGGCGTGCGTAACGCCTTCGACCTCGTGTGGCACAGCAACGGGCACCTGTACACCCCGACCAACGGCTCGGCCGCCGGGGGCAACACCCCCGCCACGCCGTCGCCGCTGCCCGGCTCCTGCGCGCGCCGGATCGACGCGGCCGCGCACGGCACGTACACCGGACCGCCCGTCCCGGCGATCACCTCGAACCGCGCCGCCGAGACGGACTACGTCTTCGACGTCGAGCGGGGCCGCTACTACGGCCATCCGAACCCGGCCCGCTGCGAATGGGTGCTGGCGGGCGGCAACCCGACGTCCGGCACCGACCCGTTCGAGACCGCCGACTACCCGGTGGGCACCCTCCCCGACCGCAACCTCGACCTCGCGGGCATGTACGACGCGGGCCTGCACGCCTCCGCGAACGGCGTCGTCGAGTACCGGGGCGGTGCCTTCGGGGGTGCGCTGCGCGGCAGTCTCCTCGTGGTCCGCTACAGCAGCGGCCAGGACATCGAGGTCTTCGGCGCCGACGCGCAGGGCAGGCTCTCCGCGCCGACGCGGGGCATCACCGGGTTCACCGGCTTCCAGCAGCCGCTGGATGTCACCGAGGACACCGCCACCGGCAACCTGTACGTGACCGAGCTCGGCGCCTCCCGGATCACCCTGCTGAGGCCGCGCGCGAGCATGGGCTGACGCGAAGGGTGCGGTCCCCGGCCTTCGCGCCGGGGAGCGCACCCTTCGCCCGGAGCAGGTGTGAAAGAGGAAGGATGCCTTGCCCCGCGGTCTGACGACCAGCCCCGCCGCGCTCGCCCCGGAGGGGTTGCACCGAGAGGCGGCTGAACGCTGGGCTGGACGGTTGCCCCAAGCGGGGAACCGAAATCCGGCACCCCCCCCACACCGGACACCACCAGTTCTCGCAGCGGCCCGGTGGGCAGGCCCACCCCGGACGCCCTGGACAGGCTCAGACCGACAAACCACGACGCCCCGTCATTTTTGCTGCGACAGCGGCAGCCACACCGCCCCCACCTCCCAGATGCGGCAGAAATCCCCATCCCGCTCCATGGCGTCGTAGATCAGCCACACAGGTGCGAAGCAATGGGACAAGCGGACTCACCGGCCGTCGCCGCCCAGAACAGCATCAGCCAACGCGGACAGTGCGGTCCATCCGAAAGCCGGCGCCGCGCATCACTCTCGATGATGCGGTTGTACAGGTAGAAGCGGCCCAGCGCCTTGCCGTCCTCCTTATTCTGTGGTCCGTCGTACATGCGGCGGCTGAAGTCTCAGCCGCCGTGCTTGGCGCCCTGCCAGCCCAGTCCGCGCTGAGTGGGAGTTGATCGGCCCGTTCCTGCCGAAAGGCAGGTCCGGCCCGTATCCGAGCCTCTGCGAAAGCAGTTCGACGGCGTGATCTAGAAGTTCCGCTCGGGTGCCCAGTGGCGGCAGATGCCGCCGGAGTTCGGGGTCTGGCAGACCGTTTACGACCGCTTCCTCCGATGGCGTGACGTGGGTGTCTTCCAGGCGCTGCTGGAAGGGATGATCGCCGAGGCGGCCAGGCGCGGACAGACGGACTTGTCCTTGGTCAGCGTGGACTCCACGGTCGCCCGCGCCCATCACGACGCCGCGGGTATGCGGGTCGACGAGGAGATCCTGTGTATGGGGTGCGATGGCGGTGTCTAGCGTTGGGTGGTGCCGCGGGCGGATGTCCCGCCAATGTCCGTGTCAGTAGCCCGGCGTTCCCGGCAGGACGTGGTTCTGCGCATCGTCCGTCCGCCATGGCAGGCGCGGGCCTGTTCGGTGGCACAACGTACCGAGCGAACCGGATGCCCGCAACTGGTCCATACCAGCCTCTTGCCCCTGCTTCGCCCGCCGAGCAAGCTCCCTGTATGGAGCTGGAGTTGCGGCATCTGAGGACCATCCGCACGATCGCCGAGGCGGGCAGCCTCACCCGGGCGGCCACCGCGCTCGGGCTCGCCCAGCCCGCCCTGAGCGCGCAGCTCAAGCGCATCGAACGGGCCCTGGGCGGAGCCCTGTTCGAGCGGGGGCGGCACGGCGTGCGCGCCACCCCGCTCGGCGAACTGGTGCTGGAGCGCGCCCGGGTCGTCCTGCCCGCCGTCTCCGAGCTGCAACGGGAGGCGACCCGGTTCGCGCGGGCCCGACAGGAGCCGGAGCGGTTGCGGCTCGGCGGCACGCACGGCCCGCTCCTCGGCGCGCTGGTCGACCGGCTCGCCGAGGCCGCCCCGGGCGCCACCGTCACCACTCGTGCCTCCTGGTCCGAGCGGGAGCTGGCCGAGCAACTGGCCGAAGGGCTCCTCGACTTCGCCCTTACCGGCACCTGCGGTTCCGCCAGTCCACCCGGCGCCGGGCACCTCGTGTGGCAGGAGATCGCGGTGGATCCGGTCTTCGTCATGCTCGCCGACGGACACCCCCTCGCCTACGGGCCGGAGATCGGCCTGGCCGCCCTGGCCGACGAGGAGTGGGCCTGTGTCCCCGGTGACGGCTGCTTCGCCGAGTGCTTCACCGCCGCCTGCGCCCGCGCCGGCTTCAGCCCGCGCCGCATGTACGAGACGGACACCTCCTCCGTCGTCCACCTAGTGCAGGTCGGCCGGGCGGTCGGCCTGTGCCGGGCCTCCTTCCCCACCACGCCCGGCATCGCCACCCGCCCCCTGACCGGCACCCCCCTGGTCTGGCGCCACCTGCTGGGCTGGCACCCGGCGACCCAGCAGCCCGGCACCGCGGCGACGGTCCTGACCCAGGCCCGCACCGCCCACGCGGGTACGGCGGCCCGCAGCGCCACATACACGGACTGGCTGGCCGAACGGTCCGGCCGGCCCTGACCGGCGGCCGGGCGCCCGCGTTCCATAACACCGGGGCAGGGGGTCGACTGACGTCTTACGCCCCCCGGACGGTCCTCCCTACGGTTTCGGCACGCTCCGCCCCACCGAAACCGACTCCGAGGAGACCTCCCCATGCTCCAACGACCCACCAGATTGGCCCGGGCCGCGGGCGCCGCCGCGGTGGCGGCCGGCGCGCTGCTCGTGGCCGGGCTCAGCGGCTCCGCGAGCGCGGGCACCGAACCCCCCGCCACCGCGGCGCCCACCTCCAGGGCCGCCGAGGTCCCGTCCGCACTCCTCCACGCCATGCAACGGGACTTCGGCATCGACTCCGGGCAGGCCCGGACCCGCCTCGCGAACGAGGCCGAGGCGGGCGCCACCGCCGGCCGGCTGCGCCTGGCGCTCGGCGACGACTTCGCGGGCGCCTGGGTGCGCGGCGCGGAGTCGGCCACCCTGACCGTGGCGACAACGGACGCCTCCGACGTCCGGGCGATCGAGGCGCGGGGCGCGACCGCGTCCGTCGTGCGCCACTCCCTCGCCGACCTGGACGCGGCCAAGGCCCGCATGGACCGGGCGGCGGCACACCGGGCCACCACCGACACCCCCGTCTGGTACGTCGACGTGCGCACCAACGCGCTCGTGGTGGAGGCGGTACGTCCGGCCGCCGGACGCGCCCTGCTCGCGGCGGCCGGGGTGGACAGCTCCCTCGCCCGCATCGAACGGTCGACCGCCCAGCCGCGTCCGCTGTACGACCTGCGGGGCGGCGACGCGTACTACATCAACGGCGGCTCGCGCTGCTCGATCGGCTTCGCCGTCACCAAGGGCACCACGCAGGGCTTCGCCACGGCGGGCCACTGCGGCCGGACCGGGAACAGCACCACCGGCTTCAACCGAGTGGCGCAGGGCACCTTCCAGGCATCGGTCTTCCCCGGCAACGACATGGCGTGGGTGGCGGCCAACTCCAACTGGACGGCGACCCCGAACGTCGCCGGATCCAGCGTCCAGGTCGCCGGTTCGACCCAGGCAGCGGTGGGCTCCTCCGTCTGCCGCTCCGGGTCCACCACGGGCTGGCACTGCGGCACGATCCAGCAGCTCAACACCAGCGTCACCTACCCGGAGGGCACCATCTCCGGAGTCACCCGCACCAGCGTGTGCGCCGAGCCGGGCGACTCCGGCGGCTCCTACATCTCCGGCAGCCAGGCCCAGGGCGTCACCTCGGGCGGCTCGGGCAACTGCAGGAGCGGCGGGACCACGTACTTCCAGCCGCTCAACCCGATCCTCCAGTCGTACGGCCTCACCCTGAAGACCACGACGAGCGGTCCCGGCGAGCCCGGGGAGCCCGGCGGCGGCACCTGGGCGGCTGGCACGGTCTACCAGGCCGGCGCCACGGTGACCTACGGCGGCGTCACTTACCGCTGCCTCCAGAACCACCAGGCCCAGACGGGGTGGGAGCCCCCGAACGTCCCGGCGCTGTGGCAGCGGGCGTGACCGCCTGACCGGGGGGAGCCGAGCTCGGGTGCGCCCTGACGCGCGCCCGGGCTCACCCGTTCCCGGGCGGCGCGGGCTCGGTGGCGATCACCCGTTGTACCTGCCAGCGCGCCTCCTTCCAACGGGCCCGCCGGTTCACTTCCCGGATGTCCTTGCCCTCCCGGGCCCGCTCGGAGTGCCGCCGGGCGACGAAGGACGGGGCTGTCTTCGCGATGTACTGCGGCGTCACGGGGACGCGCCCGGCCCGGTTGCAGACCCCGGCCTCGATCAACATGTCCTGGCAGGCCAGCCGGACTGCGGAGTCCAAAAGGCTCCTGTCGTCGAAATGGCCGGGGTCCCTCCACGCCTCCTCGACGAAAGCGTCGTGGGCGCGGAGCGGCCGGTCGTTCGCCCGGCCGAGCCGGAGCGCCTGACGGGTGGCGGTCACGTACTCCCCGCACACCGAACACAGGCCGTCGGACAGCGGCTCCACGACAAGCTCAACGAAACGAGGGAAAGCTCGGCGCCCCGACACTCACCGACCTCGGTGAGCAACTGAGCGAGCAGTCTCGGCAGGACGATCATCACCTGTTCCTCTCTCCTCGGCCACGACTGCTTCGTCGTGCCACGGTGCAGGCGCTACCTCACCCGCCGAGGATGCCCGACGGAAGCAGCGTCGAGAGGGACGTAGCCGGGTGCCCCACGGCCAGCGAGCCGGCAACGGCGTTGAGAAGTTCAGCACCAGGTGTTGCAGTAGACGGGGCGGGAGTAGCCGCGGCCTGGGCGGCAGGGGCAGCCGTCAAAAGAGCAACGGCCATGACGGAGGCACACGCAATCTTCTTGATCATGTCGTGCTAAACGACTCGCATCCCCATGAGCAACGCCCATATCACCCGCTTGCCCCAGGCAGCCACCCGCAGCCGGCAGCCCGCGTCGGCGGCGGCGCAAGAGCGACGATGATCTCCTCATCGCGCTGGGCGGGCTCGTGGTCGTCGGGTTGGTGCTGGTCGAGGTCGGACAATGGGTCTGGGCGCACTGGTGGGTCCTGATCGTACTCGGCCTGCTGGCGCTCCTTGCCCTTGCGGGCTGGATCTATCGCCAGGTTGACCAGATGCGGTCCGCGCAGCTGCGGGTGGAGGGCCTGACCTACTCGCTCGGCCAGCTGGACGCGATGCATCACAGCGCCTTCGAGAACGCTGTACGGGACCTGCTGGCCCGGGACGGTTCCCGCGACGCGCTGCGCTGTGGCGGCCGGGGTGACCTGGGTGCCGACGTGAAGGGGCACGATCCGCTCGGCCGGCTGTGGGTGATCCAGTGCAAGCACCGCAGGAAAGGGCTGGACGGCTCGGCTGTAGGGACTCCGGATCTGCAGACGCTCAACGGCACAGGCCGGCCGGTGCACGGCGGCGACGTCGTCGTGATGGTGACCAACGGAAGGATCTCCGGGCCTGCCCGCGACTTCGCCCGGCAGCAGCGCCTGCACCTGGTCGACCGGCAGATCTTGGAGCAATGGGCTCGGGGCAGGCGACCGCTGTGGGAGATCCTTCCGGCTGTTCCACCGCCCCAAAAGCCTCCACAGCTTCGCTGAGCTGCAGCACGCCGGTGGGCGGGACCCGGCGCAGCCAGGGCGTGCGCCGGTAAATCCTGCTCCACAGTGTGGATGCGGACGGCAACCCGGTCTTGCATGTCACCACGCGCCGGGCGGGCACCATCATCCGGCGCGACGTCGGCCGCTCGCCCGGAGCGGTTCGAGCTGACGAAGGAGCAGATAACCGACGGCTAGTAGGGCTTGGTCAGGTTCGTAGCGGTGTGGGTATGTCGCGGTGGCAGGTGGGGCAGGCGCCGGCCCAGAGAGCAAGGAGTGTCTGCAGCTC
>NZ_JBIAQC010000037.1:0-22456 GCF_042888685.1 Streptomyces sp. NPDC002779 | reverse complement strand
CCTCGGCCATCTCACCAGGTGTCACACCATCACAACGACACCAACAGCCCAACAGACACGCCACTCACAAACGAAGCTGACCAAGCCCTACTAGGACGAGGAGCCGGTGAAGACCACCGTCTGCCCCCGGCGCCCGCTTCCTGTAGTGGCCCGTACCACCTCGCGTCTGGGTGAGTACGGGCCCGTACGCCTGCCGCCTACGACCGACCGCCGAGCTCCGCGCGGTCGCGCCGCCGGTCCAGGTAACCGATCGCCGGAGTCGCCATGACCCCGTGCAGCACCACCGAGAACACCACGGTGAGGGCCACGATTGCCCATAGCTCCCGTTCCAGCCCGCCGAAGGAGTCCTGCCCCAGCGCGTAGGACAGGTAGAACAGCGAACCGATGCCCCGGATCCCGAACAGGGCGACCACGGCACGCTCCTCCTTCCCTATCGGGGTCCCTATCTGTGCCAGCCACCCGGTCAGCGGCCGTACGACCAGCAACACCAGCGCGCCCAACAGCGCGCCCATCAGCGTCAGGGCGGACAAGGCGCCGGCCACCAGGTAACCGCCGAGCAGGAACAGCAGCACGGCCGTGAGCAACCGCTCGATCTGCTCGGTGAACTCGTGCAGCACCTTGTGATAGCCGTGGCTGCGCTCGGCGGCCCGGATCGCGCAGGCCGTCACGAACACGGACAGGAAGCCGTAACCATGCAACACCTCGGCGATGCCGTACGAGAGGAAGGTGGCTCCCAGCGCCACGAAGCCCTCCATGTGCTTGGACAGCCGCAGCGCGGAGGCGCGCACCCGGAAGAACATCCACCCCAGCAGCCATCCGACACCACCCCCGACGGCGAGCCCCACAGCGCACTTGCCCAGCAGGTCGGTCAGCACCCACGTACCGATCCAGTCCGCCGACCACCCCGTCCCGGCCGCAGCGGCGAGGGCGATGGCTGCGTAGACAAACGGAAAGGCGAGTCCGTCGTTGAGCCCCGCCTCACTGGTCAGGGAGAACCGCACCTCGTCCTCGTCGCGCTCGGCACCGAGCGGCTCGCCCACGCGCACTTCACCGGCCAGCACGGGATCCGTGGGCGCGAGCACGGCCCCCAGCAGCAGAGCGGCAGCGGGCGGCCAGTCGAGCATCCCCCAGGCCAGCAGGGCCACGACCGTCACCGTCAGCGGCATCGTGATGCCCAGCAACCGCCACGTACCTGACCACCGGCGCCATCCGAAGGGCCGGTCGATGGCGAGCCCCGCGCCCATCAACGACACGATCACACACACCTCGGTGGCGTGCTCGACCCACAGGCGATCAGCAATGGGATCCACGGCCGGCACGCCGACCGGCAGCAACTCGATCAAAACCCCCGCCGCGAGGAAGACCATGGGCAGTGACAGCGGCCGTCTGGACACCACCCGAGGCAGCACGGCCGCTCCCAGCGCCCCTAGGCCCAGATAGACGTAGACCACGTCCGAAAGCGTCACTGCGACCTCCTGCCCGACACGATCACTCCTAGATCACGTGTGTACCCCGTCCGCACGGATGCCTCGCCCGAATACGTCACCGAGCTCGCTGCCTGCCTGTTTGCAGCGGACAGGCGGCCGTGAGCCGACGGGCCGGCTCCGGTCAGGGTGTGCAGAACGCGTCGAGAGGGGCGGGGGTCGCGGGGAAGTCTGGTTGGCGCCCGCGTGCGCCCCTTCGGTCAGATCTTGTGGCAGCGATGAACTCCGCGTCGCGCACCGTCCCGACCTGGTCGACGGCCCTCTGGACGGCACTGGCCAGATGACGGGCCGACTGACCGACAGACCCGCGCCGTAAGGCGGTATTCGATGGAAGACCAAGCCTCCCTGCTGTCAGGCTGTGACCATGAGTCACCAGTCCAAGCGCGTACCCGACTCCTCTTGGCTGGGCAAGCCGATCGACACTCGCCCGCTGTTCGGGCCAGAGCTGGCCTCGCTCCTCGACCTGCTACGCGGGCTGCAGCGCAATGAGTGGAGCAGGGCCGCAGCCCCGGGCTGGACCGTGCACGATGTTGCCGCCCACATCCTCGGCGGCTACCAGGGCCGTCTCGGCTGGAATACCGAAAGCCCTCAGCGCGCCAGGGTGGCCGGAGAGTCGCTGGAAGCGTTCATCCACCGGGTCAACCAGGAATGGGTCGACCTCCACGCCGATCACAGCCCCGCCGAGCTCATCGAGGCGCTGGAACTGGCCGGAACCCAGGTCACCCGCCAATTCGAGGGCACGGACCTCGCCGCAACGGGTCTGGGAGTGTCCTGGGCCGGGGCCGACCCGGCCCCCAAGTGGCTTGATGTCGCCCGGGAGTTCACCGAGTACTGGACCCACCGCCAGCAGATCCGCCAGGCCACTGGCCAGGCCACCGACCCGGAGCCCAACGCTCTGTCCGCGGTCCTGGACATCTTCATGAGGGCGTTGCCCCACACACTGCGTCACACGCCCGCGCCCGCCGGGACACAACTCCAGGTAGTCATCGACGAGTCAGCCATCAGCACCTGGACCGTGACCGCCACCGCAGACCGCTGGTCCCTGGCCGAAACACCCACCGGCCGACCGACCGCATCAGTACGGCTGGACCCAGAAACTGCCTGGCGACTTTGCACCCGCAGCATCGACCCTGGCACTGCCCTCGCCCGAGCCCGCATCAGCGGAGAGCGCCAGCTCGCCGAAGCCGCCTGCCAGATCGTGTCCATCGTCTATTGATGAACTCTGCTGCATCGAGTGCCATTGCTCTGGCGTGTCGTCGTCTGCCACAGGTGGCAGACCGACATCACGCATCTGAGTTCAGTAGCGGGGTGATCGACTCACCCGGCCGTACGACGGGTGAAGGGTCCGCTGGGTGTCGCAGTTCACCTTCGGCCTGGTTGACCGGCCTCTGGGCGGGGGGCCGTTCACATATAGTCTGCGCCCACCCGGTACCGGTGCTCACCATGACTGTCTGTCAACCATGACCTTCCCTCAGCGATGAGAGCTGCTGACCATGACGTTCCGCCAGACCGCAGCCATCAGGTGACATCGACGGCCAGGACCGGCTGGCCCTCGGCGCCCGCGGCAGCGGCGCTCCGGTGCCAGGCCCTCAGCTGGCCGCTATCAATCCGGCATCCCACCGCCCGCCACGAAGTTGGACACGTCCTCACCACCGGCAACGCCTTCAGTCGACCCGCCCGCCACAACTCCGGGCACACCGCCGCCGCCGTCGCCTTCACCGTTGCCGTTGCCCCGATCTGGCCGGCCGCCGGGGCGGTGTGCGCCCTGCCGACCGCCCTGGTCGCCAACCAGCGCGTGCAGTTCGGCGCCCACTACCCCACCGACGTCGCCGCCGGCGCCGCAATCGGCCTGGCCGCTGTCGCACTGGTGCGCCGCGCGCCGCGGCTTGTGCTGCGCTGATGTAACTGACCGACCCAGCCCTTCGACGGCCACAACGGTCCCGTGCAGCAGCGCCCGGCCAGTCCTCGCGCGCGGACGGAACCCGTCCCGGCCGACCGGGGCGTAGCTACGGTGCCGGGTGAGGGGTGACGGGCACGGGTCGGCCCCGATCCCCCGCACCAAGAGCAAGATCCCCTCCGAACGCAGTACATTCATCCGCACCCCGTGATCTTGGTCTGCCAGCCTGGTTCGGTTGCCCTGGTGGGCGCTGCCCGGCGCGAGGGCGTTGTCAAGAACCAAGCAGCCCCGAATACGGCCGCAGACCGTATCGCGCCGCCAGGCTGGGCAACATGCCGGTGAACCCCACCACGCAGGTGTACGGGTGCAGCGGCGGGCTGCTCGCCGGGAGCACGCCCCAGGTCGGTCTCGTAGGCCGTGGCCGCCTCCACCCACCGATGTCGGCATGAGAAGAGCTGGCTCTGCGCCGTGGACGGTCCCGGCGCTGACTGCGTGCTTGGTGCTTCCTGTCGCCCTGCACGGCGACGGCAGTGCTGTATGCCGAGCGGGCCGGCATGCGGGAAGGGCCCCGCTCCGCCGCCAGAGGAGAAAACCTTTTATCGGACGTAATCGGACAGTTTGGGCGTCTTTGGGGTGGTGCACCCGTGCAGGGTTAGCCGAGCGCGACTGAGAAAGGATGAGGTCCCTGTGATCACCCAGGAGCAGATCTCGACCGTGATGGACCACCCGGTTCACGACGCCGACGGCAACAAGATCGGTGAGGCGAAGCACGTCTTCCTCGACGATGCCACCGGCCGCCCGGAGTGGGTGAGTGTCAAGACCGGCCTGTTCGGCATGAACGAGTCATTCGTACCGATTCGCGAGGCATCGGTGGTGGAGGACCACCTGGAGGTGCCCTACCCCAAGGACAAGGTCAAGGACGCGCCCAACGTCGACGTCGACGCCGGCGGGCACCTCTCCGAAGAGGAGGAGCACCGGCTGTACGAGCACTACGGCATCGCCTGGGACGAGGCCTGGGAGCAGGCCAACCAACCCGGCCAGGCCGGCTGGGCCCACACCGGACAGGCCGGGACGACCAGCACCTCCGCGAGGCCCGACATGCCCCCTGGCGCGGGCGGCGATGACGCCATGACGCGCTCGGAAGAGCACATGCACGTGGGCACCGAGCGCCAGGAGGCGGGCCGGGCCCGGCTGCGCAAGTACGTCGTCACCGAAGAGGTGCAGCAGACCGTTCCAGTGCACCGCGAAGAAGTCCGCGTCGAGCGTGAGCCGATAACGGACGACAACCGCGATGCGGCCCTGTCCGGGCCCGAGATCAGCGAGGCCGAGCACGAGGTCACCCTGCACGAGGAACGCCCCGTGGTGGAGACCGAGACCGTCCCGGTGGAGCGGGTGCGCATGACGACCGAGGAACACACCGACGAGGAAACGGTCCGGGGCCAGGTCCGCAAGGAGGAGATCGACACCGACGGCATCGACGACGAACACGACGGCCGCGGCATGTAGCTGCTGCTGCCAGCCGCGTGTGCAGAGCGTCGGTCCGCCCGGATCCTGCTCGGGCAGGCCGACGCCGCGTGTGCCCCCGGATCTGATCCCAACCGGCGGGCGCATGCCGCCGCAGACCCCATTGGGCGCGGGATCGAGCAGGTGCCCTGCGTGGGTGCCATCGCAGCACGGACCCGCCGGGAAGGGCCCCACCAGGGGCCCTTCAGCGTATTCGGCGCGGTGCTCAAGCACCTTGGACTCTCCCTCGCACGCCAGAGACGCGCGAGCCGACACCCAGCGATGGATCAGCCGCCCTGGCGTGGCAGCGCCTTGCCACGCCCGGCTTCGCCGAGGCCGAACGCGGAGACTGCCTGCCGGCTCGCCGTGGCGCGGATCGCGGACGTCGCGCTCTAGCAGGAGGCTTCTCTGCCCCGAGGCAGTGGAGCTTTTGCGGGTCAGGTGTCGGGTTCATCACGGTGATGAGGGCCCAGTTCAGATGAGCTTCAGCGTGCTGGGGCAGACGTTCGTAGTCGCGTGCGTTGGCGGCAGCCTTGGCGCCTTTGGGCCGGGAGACGATGCCGGGTGAGCCAGAGGCGGTAGCGGGCCCAGCCCACGAGGCCGCCAGCGTAGCCGCGGTCGAGCCCACACTCGGGTGACCACGCTCAGCCTGATTCGTACACGACGCATCGCTCGATTCGATCGCCGCCACACTTGAATCAAGCGTCTCCATCAGCCATGGTGCATGATACAAGCGCAGTGTCTGCGTTTACGTGGGCGGAGAGGTGTGGCATGGATGAGATCGACCGGGCCATCCTGCGGGAGCTGCAGGTCGACGGCAGGATCCCGTACGCCGATCTGGGGCCGAAGGTAGGGCTGTCGCCCTCGGCCGCGCGGCTGCGGTTGCAGCGTCTGATCGACACCAAGGCGGTCCAGGTCGTAGGAGTGACCGACCCGATGACCATGGGCCAGCAGGCGATGGCCCTGCTGGGGCTGCGTGTCGACGGCGATCCCCGAGCGGTTGCCGACGAGCTGTCCCGACACGACGAAGTGGTGTACACGGTCCTGACAGCCGGCGGCTTCGACCTGTTCACGGAAGTGGTGTGCCGCCACCCGCGGGATCTTCTGGACTTCATCAACGACGTCGTACGACCCATCGACGGAGTCGCATCCGTGGAGAACTTCCCCTACTTCGGGATCCACACACACCGCTTCCTGTGGCAGGTCGACTGAAGCAGCCCAGCCTCGCAGCCCCGTTCGCCCGCACCAGCCGAGGAAGCCCGCATGCAGTCCAACGAGTCCCGCACGATCGACTTCTTCACCGAGGACGCCCTTCCCGCGCCCCGCGTAGCGCCGGCCGAGGCGGAGCGCGTCGCCGCCGAGCGCCTCGGTATCACCGCTCGCGCGCAGACGCTGGGCAGCCAGCAGGACGCCAACTTTCTGCTGCATGCCGGCGATGGGACGCCCACGGCGGTTCTGAAGATCGCCAACCCCGCTTTCAGCGAAACGGAGATCGACGCCCAGGACACGGCAGCCGACCTGGTCACCGCGGCCCACCCGGAACTGCGCATCGCCACGGTCCTGCGCCATCCTGACGGCTCCCCGCGTCGCACGACGGTGGACACCCGGACCGGTCCGGCCATCGCGCGCCTGCTGCACTACCTGCCCGGCGGCACCCTCTCCGGACCTCGGCACCTGTCACCGGCCAGTGTGGCGGCCATGGGCACGATCGCCGGAAAGGTGAGCACTGCCCTGTGCGGCTTCCGGCACCCGGGGCTCGACCGCGTACTCCAGTGGGACCCGCAGCACGCCGATCGCGTCGTCGACAAGCTCGCTGGGTTCATCGACGAGCCCGACCGGCGTGCCGCCGTCCAGGACGCGACCGCCGAGGCCTGGACACACGTTCAGGACCTCGCCGCCGCATTGCCGTCGCAGGCCGTGCACCTGGACCTGACCGACGACAATCTGATCCGCTCTCCCGGCACCCTTCCGCCCCTACCGGACGGGGTGATCGACTTCGGTGACGTGACCACGAGCTGGGCGGTCGGCGAACTGGCCGTGACACTGTCCTCGTTGCTGCACCATGACGGTCTCGAGCCTCACGATGTGCTGCCGGCCGTGCGCGCATTCCACGCCGTCCGGCCGCTGTCCCGCGAGGAGGCGGAGGCGTTGTGGCCGCTGGTGATCCTGCGCGCCGCAGTCCTGGTGGTCAGTGGGCGGCAGCAAGCCGCTGTGGACGAGGACAACGCCTACGCCACGTCCGCCCTGGACCGCGAATGGCGCATATTCGAACAGGCCACCTCGCTCCCCCTGCCGGTGATGGTTCGCCTCGTCAGGGATGCGACCGACATGGCAGACGTGCCTGCCCGGACCGCACAGGCCGATGCGCCGGTACGTCCTCTCCTGCGAGGTCCCGCCCCCGGCGACATCGCCCTCCTCGATCTCTCCCCCGACGCCGAGTGCATGGACCTCGGAGCGTGGACGGACGCCGGCACCGAGGAGCGGCTGGCGGCCTCAGCGCTCGCGGACGGAGCGGTCGCGGTCGCCACTCGGTACGCCCGTACGCAGCTCACTCGCACTCAGGCGCTGTCCGCGGTGTCGACCGCCACGGTGTCCACCGGAATGCACATCTGGCTCGGCCGGGATGCCGTGCTCCAAGCGCCCGCCGCGGGCAGTGTCCTCGCCGCGGCCCCGGGCCGCATCGAACTCACCTACGGCACGCAGGTTCTGTCACTCTCCCTCGCCCACGAAGACCGGCCCGTGGTCAGCACCGGTGCGACAGTGCAGGCGGGCGAGGAGCTCGCCCGCCTCGGCTCCGGCACCACCGTCCACGTCACGGTGCGCGCTGCCGACGGCCCTGACATTCCACGCCTGGTCCGGCACGAGTACGCCCCCGGCTGGCTCGCGCTCACCGCCGACCCCGCTCCCCTCCTCGGCCTCCCGGCCGACTGCGAGCGCCCTCACGAGAGGGACCTGCTCGACCGGCGCGACGCCGTGTTCGCCACCGTGCAGGGGCACTACTACGCCAACCCTCCCCAAATCGAGCGTGGTTGGCGCCACTTTCTGCTGTCCACCGAGGGCCGTGCGTACCTGGACATCGTCAACAACGTCACACCCTTGGGGCATGCCCACCCTCGTGTCGAGCAGGCGGTTTCCCGGCAGTTGCGGCGGCTCAACACCAACTCGCGGTTCCATTACTCCTCGGTGGTGGAGTTCACTGAACGCCTCGCCGGCCTGCTCCCCGAGCCCCTGGACACGGTGTTTCTCGTCAACTCCGGTTCCGAGGCGGTGGATCTGGGCCTACGGCTGGCGATCGGGGCCTCGGGGCAGCACGATGTCGTCGCGCTGCGGGAGGCCTACCACGGCTGGACGTACGCCTCCGACGCAGTGTCCACCTCATTGCAGGACAACCCGAACGCCCTCGCCACCCGCCCCAGTTGGGTGCACACCGTGGACTCTCCCAATGCCTACCGGGGCCGGCACCGCGGCACCGACGCCGTCCTCTACGAGCCCGAGGCCGTCGCGGTACTCGACGAACTGGCCGCTTCCGGCCGCCCGGCAGGGGCATTCATCGGCGAGACCTACTACGGCAATGCCGGAGGCGTCGCCCTGCCTGACGGCTACCTCGCCGGGGTGTACGCGGCAGTGCGTCGCCACGGCGGCCTTGCCATAGCCGACGAAGTCCAAGTGGGCTACGGCCGGCTGGGCCACTGGTTCTGGGGCTTCGAGCAGCAAGGGGTCGTGCCCGACATCGTCTGCGTCGCCAAAGCCATGGGCAACGGACACCCCCTCGGCGCCGTCATCACCTCCAAGGAGGTGGCCGAACGGTACCGCGAGCAGGGCTACTTCTTCTCCTCCACCGGTGGCAGCCCCGTCTCCAGCATCGTCGGCCTCACCGTCCTGGACACCCTGCGCGACGAGGATCTCCAGGGCAACGCGGCACGTGTCGGCGGCCATCTCAAACGCCGGCTCCAGGCGCTGGCCGACCGCTACGGCATCATCGGCGCCGTGCACGGCTCGGGCCTCTACCTCGGCCTCGAACTCGTCAGGGACCGCGCCACCTTGGAGCCCGCCACCGAAGAGACCGCGGAACTCTGCGACCGCATGCTCGACCTCGGCGTCATCGTCCAGCCCACCGGAGATCACCTCAACATCCTGAAGATCAAGCCGCCCCTGTGCATCGACTCGACCGCTGCGGACTTCTTCGCCGACATGCTCGACCTGGCCCTCGGCCAACTCGGCCACGGCTAAAACCGGGGGCGACAGCGGCCTCTGCCAACGTGCCCCTGGGTGATTCTGTGTCTACGACGGATCTGACGGCACTCAGCGCCGCACTGCGAGGTACGCGGTCGTCGGGTGTGGCCGGGCAAGGCCCCCTCTGCCAGGTGCTCGCAACCGCCCCCCGGCTACAGCGAAGCGCGCACCTCGAAGGTGGACTCGAGCGGGGCGCGAAGGCACCGATGTCGGTGACAGCACCTGGCTGTGGGCATGACTGATCAGGAGTGGGCAGGCGTTCGCCAGCGGGCTGGGGTCACACCTCAGCGTGCACTATCCGCCACGCGCTGCAATTGGGACTATGCGCCAGGTGGGCCTTGCGGTGAACCGGGCGCGCTTCCGGGTTGCCGGTCGGGCTCCGGTGACGACCCGGATGCAGAGGGCTGGCTCGCTCTGACCATCTCACCGTGCGTGTGCCTCACAGTCCACGTGCTCCTGGCCTGGCTGCGAGGGCCGTGCGGTCACGGATTCCGTATCCTGGCGGCATGCGCATGCGCCCCACCCTGAGCTGGGCTCCAGCTGAGGACCTGCCGCCCGGGACCACGGATCTGGCACCGGTCGTCGATGCCCTGAGCACCGGCGGTGTGCTGGTACTTAGCGGAGCGGGCCTCTCCACCGAGTCGGGCATCCCCGACTACCGGGGCGAGGGCGGAAGCCTCGGTCGGCACACGCCGATGACGTACCAGGAATTCACTGCCAGTGCCCAGGCACGCCGCCGGTACTGGGCCCGCGGCCATCTCGGCTGGCGCACCTTCGGCCGTGCCCGCCCCAACGCCGGCCACCGGGCCGTCGCCGCGTTCGAGCGGCACGGACTACTCAAGGGTGTGATCACTCAGAACGTCGACGGCCTGCATCAAGCCGCAGGCAGTGACGACGTCGTCGAACTGCACGGCAGCCTGGAACGGATCGTCTGCCTGTCCTGCGGGGCCGTCAGCTCACGTCGTGAACTCGCCCTGCGTCTGGAGGAGGCCAATACCGGCTCCGAGCCGGTGGCGGCCGGCATCAATCCTGACGGCGATGCCGACCTCACCGACGCGCAGGTCGGGGACTTCCGCGTGATGCCCTGCGTGAACTGCGGCGGCATCCTCAAACCGGACGTCGTCTTCTTCGGTGAATCCGTCCCCCCGCCACGCGTCGAACAGTGCCGTCAGCTGGTCCGGGAAGCGACATCGCTGTTGGTTCTGGGCTCCTCGCTCACCGTGATGTCCGGGCTACGGTTCGTCCGCCAGGCATCCCAAGCCTCCACACCGGTACTCATCGTCAACCGGGATGCCACCCGGGGCGACCGGCACGCCCTCACCCGCGTCGCGCTTCCGCTGGGAGCAGCGTTGACCAGTGTGGCCGACCACCTGAATCTCTCCCTCGACGACAACCGCTGACCTCCATCGCCCCTCGCAGAGCCCGGCCGAGCCTCGCCCGCTCACCCTCCACGCCGGTCCACCGCGACTCGGGATCCTGCGCCCCCACCTGCTCCGCCCGCGCTTCGAACTCGACCGGGCCGACCGCATGCTCAGGTCTGCCCCAACCCGACTTGTGCCCGAGGCCGTCGGGAGGTCTCGTTTCGGACTCGAGCAGCTCCTCAGCCCCGCGGAAGTCAATAGCCGTGCGGGTGCCATGTGCAGGGACGGCGTTCAGCCGGTCTGACGTCGGCGTCCGGCGCCTCCGGATGTTGTCCGCCCTGCCGCTCGCGCGGTTTCGAGCGGGTCCCGCCAGGACGTCACGGTCGGCCGTCGACGTAGAGGCCGCCGCCTCTCGCGTTCTGTCATTCCACCCCATATGCCGTGCTCAATGCCGTAGTCCAGGGCATGAGCAAGGCACTCGGTGCGTACGGGGCAGCTGTTGCAGACCGCTTTCGCCCGGTTCTGGGCTGCGCCTTCGACGAAGAGTTCGTCGGGATCGGCGATGCGGCACGCCGCCCTGCTCTCCAGTCGTCCGCGCCGATACGCCTCCCTCATGCGCTCCTCCCCCGGCTGGCACAGGAGGTCCTCGCACCAAGACGTTGCGCTGACCTGACCGTAGGCCCATCACACAACAGCGCCACTCCCGGGAGTCCCAGCAATCCCTATAAGTGGGCCCTGTTGCAGGCGCGGCGGCTTCCCGGCCACACGACATTCCGGGGCACGGGAGGCGGCCTCGCGCCTCCTCGGGAGTGCCCTGCGCACGCGCAGTCGGTGAGCGTACGCGGGTGCGGTGGCGGATCCGCACCAGGCGCAGCAAAAGGATGCGAGGTGTGGCCGAAGGTCATGTGCCCTCCGGCTGCACCCCTGCATGCCTTCTCGTACTTCTCCGCGGGGACTTGCGATTCCTAGATTTCTCGACGTCACCACCGAGAGATGAGGACCTATGCACTTTCGCTCTGCGGCCATCGTGTCCTTGCTGATGGCACCGTTTTTGGCCGTTCCGGCGGCCGCCCGGACCGGCCCCGCCGACCTCAAGGTCCCCGGCGCCGAGTACACCGTCACCGCCGACCTCCCCGATCTGACGACCACGGGCACACGCCTGACCGGGCACACCGATCCCGCCGACTGGGCGGGCCTGGAAGCCCCGGGTACCACGACCCCGTCCGGGGTCCCCGGCGTCCAGATCGACGGCTACTTCCCCGACTCCTCCACCACCAACACCAACCACGGCTGGAATCACGACAGCCAGTTCGTCATCCGGCTGCCCGACGACTGGAACGGAGGGCTCGTCGTCGCGGGGCCGCCGGGACTGCGCGAGCAGTACGCCAATGACCGCATCATCAGCGATCAAGTCCTCACCAAGGGCTATGCCTACGCGGCCACCGACAAGGGAAACACCGGCCCTGAGATCTACAAGGACGGTGAACGCCCCGGGGACGCCATCATGGAATGGCACCGCAGAGTCACCCAACTCACCCTCGCCGCAAAGAAGGTGGCGGACCAGCACTATGGCCGCACACCGCGCCGCACCTACGCGGCAGGCCTGTCCGCGGGCGGGTACCTCGTCCGCTGGCAGCTTGAACACCGACCCGACCTCTACACCGGCGGACTCGACTGGAACGCCCTCACCTTCACCACGGACGGCGGCCTGCTCGCCACCCTCCCCCCAGCTCTGCGCGCCTACCCACGCTTCAAGGAAGGCGACCGCTCCGCGCACGCCGCCATGCTCGCCGCGGGCTACCCTGCCGGCTCCGAGCGGCAGTGGGAATGGCACCACAAAAATCAGTGGGACCTCCTCCAGCGGGTGATCCGCGAGGAACTCGACCCCGCCTACGACGGGCCCGCCCAGGCAGGCACCCCCCTGTGCCCCGAAGGCACCGGGGCCGGCTGCGACACCGACTACGACTTCGCCTCCCGCCCCCGCGCGGTGCACAAGGCCGTGAAACGGATCGCGCTCACCGGCAACATCCGGCGCCCGCTCATCAGCATTCAGGGCGACCTCGACGCTCTCACCCCACCCGCCACCTTCGGTGACGCCTACCACCGCATGGTCACCGACGCGGGCCGCGCCCACCTGCACCGCTACACAACCGTTCCCGGCGGCGCCCACACCGACGGTCTCGTCGCCCTCGACCAGCAGCACCTGCGCCCGATGCTCGACAACTTCACCGCGGCACTGAACGACCTCGAATCATCAACACGCCCCTCCTGACCACCCCACCCGACCACTCGGGCGCAAGCGGCACCAGGGCCTGATGAGCACAGCTGCGCTGCGCTCATCAGGTTCTTGCAACATATGGTCGTTCGCCCCCGAGGGCGAGGTCTGTTGCTCGCTGTATCGCGAAGCTCCTCGGCGTCTCCAGAAACACGATCTGCAACTACGCGCCTGGGGTGGAGGGCGGTCGCCTCACCTGGACAGAGCCAGTCCCAACGCCGCGACACTCGCCGTACGGGACAAGGCATCCACCGTCGAGCCGTGCTCACCACGTGCCGACGGTCGGCCACCCCCCTCCCCGAAGTCACGTCGTGGCCCAGGGGGCGCTGACGCCGCGACCGTCATGGTCATGACCATTGGCACTCGGTCTCGACCTTTGCGTTGGACGCCTGGGGCATCTCAATGTCGATCTCGTCGTTCGTTATAATGAACGCAGAGTTCATCGACTTTAGCGAGGTGGCATGCAGACCCCCGCCTACTACGCGGACACGTACAAGGAGCAGGCCCAGACCCAGGTCGCTGCAACAGGCGAGCACGACGGCGCAGCGTGGGTGGCGGTCGAGCACTGTCTGTTCCACCCACAGGGTGGTGGTCAACCGGCCGACCGCGGGTGGGTGGATGGCCACGAGATCGTCCCCGTGCGGGACCACGACTCCGGACTGGTCGTGGCGGTGACCCGCGGCGAGACGCCGCTGCCGGTCTTCTCGGTCGGGCAGCCGGTCGAGGTTCGCATCGACTTTCCGACGCGTCTCGCGCATGCCGCCCTGCATACCGCCGGCCACCTGATCGAGGCGGCCGGACGAGCACAGGGCTGGGTGCTGGCTGCCAACAACCACTTCCCCGGCCAAGCCCGGATCGAGTTCACCGCGCCGAGGCCAGACGCCCGCCTGGACACCCCGGAAGGCAGGGAGGCGGCCACCGAAGCCCTGAGGACGGAAGTCGCCAGGGCTATCGCCGAGGACCTGCCCGTGACCTGGGAGAACGACGCCGAGGGACGCCGTGTCGTACACCTGGCCTACGTGCACTCGGCTCCGTGCGGGGGAACCCACGTGCGCAGCCTCGGCGACCTCGTCGACGTCGTACTGCCGACACTGAAGGTCAAAAAGGGCCGCATCCGCGTCTCCTACAGCGCCGCCCACCGGGAGCGGTGATGACGCCGCCCACGGGAGATCGCCGGCCCGCCAGCAGCACCGCGATCGCGGTCGGCGCGCAGATCCGCCAGCGCCGCGAGCAACGCGGCATGAGCAGTGCCGAGCTGGCCCGCAGGGCGGGGCTGGGCAAGGCGACGCTGTCGAAGCTGGAGGCCGGGCGGGGAAACCCGACGATCGAAACCCTCGACGCGCTCGCGATCGCTCTGCGCATTCCATTGACCGACCTCCTGGCCCGAGACACCGACCCGGGGCCGGTGTTCGTACCCGGCACCGACCTGGCCGGCGGCGAAGTGGGCCGCGAACTGCTGCGCCGTATCAGCAGCGGCAACAGTCTGGAGATCTGGCGGCTGCGCATGCCCCCCGAAACACACCTGGACGGCGTGCCGCACGCGACCGGCACCATCGAGCACCTGCTCGTCGCCTCCGGTCACCTCACTGCCGGACCCGCCGACGCCCCCACCGACCTCCACCCCGGCGACCTGCTGGCCTTCGCGGGAGACGCCCCGCACGTCTACCGCACCGGTCCCGAGGCGGCCGACGTCACCGTCGTCATCGCCTCCCCCATCACCACCTGAAAGACACCCATGCCCATGAACGTCCTCCCCTCCACCACGTCCCAGCGGAGGCTCTCAGCACTTGTGGCTGACGAATACGCGGGGCACGGGTGAACCGCTGTCGTCCAGGACCTCGTTCTGGGGGAAGACCTGCGCCACTACGTCACCAGGGTGCGCACACGTTCTTTGTACGTCGTTGTGCTGTCTCCCTCGGCCGATGTGGTGCGGAGGCGGGACGCCGAACGGCCGAAGTCGGGGTACGGGGCCTGGACGGTCGAGGCATTCGACCAGTTTCTGCAGGCGAGACTCCGAGGATCGGGCTCTGGCTGGACACCTCGGAGCAGAGACCGGATCGGACGGTCTCGGCAATCTTGGACAACCTCTCCGCCGCTCGCGTGGACCGCTGAGCCGCCGTTCCGGTACTGAGCGAACGCAAGCAGAACAGCGTAGGCACCTCCCTCTTGCACCGAGTCCCGCAGCAGCTGAAGGAAGGTCTGCACTTCGCCGCCTCCGCGCTGCCGTCGTCGCCCCCGTCACCTGCCAATGGCGCGATCCGTCCAGACCGCTGTAGTCCCAGGTGAGGCGTTCCGCTATCCACGTGTCCAGGGGCTGGTCGGCGGGATTCCACGAGGCGAGCGAGAGCAGCACCGCGGCATCGCCCCTCCGGCACTCCCCCGCCGGGCACCCCACGGGGGCCTGAGCTCGCGCTTCGCCGGTCCGTCGGCCTGTTCGGCGCAGCGTCATGGGTCTGCTCGTTACTCCACGGCGCGGCCGATGAGTTTGTGGCTTCCGGACGGTCCAAGCTCGTGACAGCCCAGGAAAGGAAACCGCCATGTCGGAGCTTCTCGTCGACTTCATCACCTCCCTCGACGGCTACGCATCGGGAGAGGGGTGGCCCGGGTTTTGGGGGCTGGAGGGTCCGGAGTACCTCGCGTGGCTCGGTGAGCAGCCCGAGGCCACCTACCTGATGGGAGCGAACACCTACCGCCTGATGTCGGGCTTCGCTGCAGGTGAGGTCCCGGCTGGCCAAGATGAGTTCAGGCCCGAAGAAGAGGCGTCCGTCGACGAGCTCACGCAGGCGTCCAAGGTGGTGTTCTCCTCGTCGCTCGAGGAGCCACTGACGTGGGCCAACTCCACGCTCGTCCGCGACGACGCCGTCGAGGCGGTCCGCGCCATGAAGTCGAGTGGCTCGGGGCTCCTCAGCACGATCGGCAGCCTCAGCCTGTGCCGGTCCCTGCTACGAGCCGGACTCGTCGACCGCTTCCGTGTCGTGATGTTCCCGGTGATCACCGGGGCCACGGGCGAGGAACGCATCTACGACGGCTATCCGGACGTTGCCCTGGAGATGATCGATCACCGCACCTTCGACGGGCGCATCCAGCTGGTCGAGTACAAGCCGCGCGTGCTCGAGCACCCGCCGCTCCACGTCCCTGCGTGACGTCGCCCCGCGCGGCGCCGGGCTGGACAGCCCCCAGGCCGGCGCCGGCGGCCGACCCCGCCGTGAGCGCGGCACCATCCAGCCCACGTCGACGGGGACCAGCGCCCGCCACCCGCCGCCGGCTGCGTGCCGAGCTCCTGGCGCACGGCCAGGCAGCGCAGCCGGAGGCCGGGCTGCCTGGATCGCGTGGCGACGGTCTGATGTCACGGGCATACACCGCCCGCAACGGGATCTGACCGAACCCGGCGATGCCGCCGGTGCAACCGAAGGTCTGAACCAAAACCAGGAATCAGGCCGCGACAAGCTCCTGCTCGCGGTCCGGCGCTGTGACCTTGGGCTTCTTGTTCGGAAGCGAGAGGCGCACGACCTTGCGCCACGCGGAGTACACCTGCTTGGGCAGCGGTCCGGTCACGTACTCCAGCTCGTACTTCTCGAACAACGCGCGCACCTTCACCGCGACCTCGGCATACCGGTTGCTCGGCAGGTCCGGGAACAGGTGGTGCTCGATCTGGTGCGAGAGGTTGCCGGTCATGAAGTGCATGGCCTTGCTGCCGCTGATGTTCGCCGAGCCCATCATCTGGCGCAGGTACCACTGGCCGCGCGTCTCGCCCTTGATCGACCGGCGCTCGAAGACCTGTACGCCCTCGGGGAAGTGCCCGCACATGATCACCGAGTGGGACCAGAGATTGCGGACCAGGTTCGCGGTGAACGTGGCGGCGAGCGTGGTGAGGAACGACGGGCCCGACAGCGCCGGGTGGATCACGTAGTCCTTGAGCACCTGCTTGCGGATCTTGCGGCCCACGGCCTTGGCCCGCGCGCGGAACTCCGGGTCCTTGCGGCGGCGCTTGTTCAGGTTCTTGCCCAGTTCCAGGTCGTACGCTGCGATGCCGTACTCGAAGAAGCAGGCGTTGATGAAGTTCCACAGCGGCTGGCCCAGGTGGAAGGGGTGCCACTTCTGGTCCTCGTCGACGCGCATGATGCCGTAGCCGAGGTCGTTGTCCTTACCGAGCACGTTGGTGTACGTGTGGTGCAGCTCGTTGTGCGAGTGCTTCCACTGCTCGGCCGGCGAGACGTGGTCCCAATCCCAGGTGGAGGAGTGGATCTTCGGGTCCCGCATCCAGTCCCACTGGCCGTGCAGGACGTTGTGGCCGATCTCCATGTTGTCCATGATCTTCGCCACGGACAGCCCGGCGGTGCCGATCAGCCACGCGGGCGGGAAGAACGAGAACAGCAGCACGCCCCTGCTGGCCAGCTCGAGCTTGCGCTGCGCCGAGATGACCTTGCGGATGTAAGCGGCGTCTTTCTCGCCGCGGCTGGCGATCACCTCGTCGCGGATCGCGTCCAGCTCGCGGCCGAGCTCCTCGATCTGCTCCGCGGTCAGGTGGGCGGTGGGGTCGATTGCAGTCAAGGTGTTCCTAACGTTCGATGTCACAGGGGCCCGCGGCGGCGGACACGCAGGTCTGGATGAGGACGCCCGGTTCGGCCTCGGTGATGTCGCCGGTGCGCAGGTCACGGACGGCGCCCGCCTTGAGCGGCGTGATGCAGCCGAAGCAGATGCCCATGCGGCACCCGGAGGGCATGAGCACGCCGGCCTCTTCGCCGACGTCCAGCAACGGCGTCGCGCCATCCGCGTCGACGGTCTTGCCGGTGGTGCTGAAGGTGACCTCGCCGCCGTCACCGGCGACGACGATGCTGGGGCGGAAGCGTTCGGTGTGCAGGCGCTCCTGGACGCCGTGCTTGCTCCAGTGCTCTTCGGCGGCGTCGAGCAGTCCCGCGGGCCCGCAGGCCCAGGTCTCGCGCTCGGCCCAGTCGGGCACGACTTCGTCGAGACGGGCGATGTCGAGCATGCCGTCTGTGTCGGTGTGCACCTCGGTGAGCTGCAGCTTCTTGTCCGCGGCCAGGTCATGCAGTTCGTTGCGGAAGATCACGTCGTGCGGCCGGGGCGCGCAGTGGACCATGACGACGTCGTCGAATTCGGTGTCGCGCAGCATGCCCATGACGGGCGTGATGCCGCTGCCGGCCGTCAGGTAGAGCACCTTGGCGGGCTTGGCCTGCGGCAGCACGAAGTCACCGGTCGCCTGGTCGAGCTGGATCAGCGTGCCCGGTTTCGCCCTGCGGACCAGGTAGTTGCTGACTTTGCCGTCCGGGATCGCCTTCACGGTGATCGTGACGCGGCCGTCCTTGCGGTGAGTCGGTGAGGTGAGCGAGTAGGCACGCCACAGGCGCACCCCGTCGACATCGACTCCGATCCGCACGTACTGGCCGGCTGTGTGGCCGCGCCAGCCCCGTCCCGGTCTGATCACGATGGTCGCGGCGTCACCCGTCTCGGGGTGCACGGCCTCGATGCGCCCCCGCAGGTCAGCGCCCGCACGCAGCGGGCTGACCAGGTCGAGGTAGTCAGACGGCAGCAGCGGCGTGGTGACCATCTCCAGTAGTTTCCACGCCCTGCTTCGGAGGGCTGTACTCGTCATGGTTCCAGCTTGCTGCGCCTCAAGGCGTAAAGTCCTGACCGCAGGACGTAAAGCTGATCGGCTGAATTGTTCGTAGGGGATAAAAAGTGAGCCATGTGATCCGCAGGGCCAGTGAACTGGCCCTGGATGAGACGACGGTCACAGCACTTCGGGCAGCGCTGAAGTCCACCGCCGACGAGGTCGTCCAGGCGATCATCGACGAGGTCCCTTCGTACGCCAACGCCCTCTCGGGCCATATGGGCGCCACCATCCGCCGAGCCGTCCGCACCGCCCTGGGACACTACCTGGACCTCGCGAGCGGGAACGCCACGGATGGTGGCGGCGGTGACGCGGCCTACGAGCTGGGCCGCGGCGAGGTCCGCGACGGCCGTTCGATGGACGCCCTGCTCAGCGCCTACCGCGTCGGTGCCCGCGTGGCCTGGCGATGCCTGGCAGCCGGCGCCGTAACCGCAGGTCTGCCCGCCGCCGACGTCGCCAAGTTCGCCGAGCTGACCTTCGCCTACATCGACGAGCTCTCCGCCGCGAGCGCCGCGGGCCACGCCGACGAACTGGCCGCCCGGGGCAGGGATCACGAGCGCCACCTGGAGCACCTGGCTCGCGACATCCTCGCCGGTGCGAGCCCGGACGTACTGCTGGTCTCTGCGCAACGGGCCGGGTGGCAGCCCCCGGTTTCCCTGACCGCGGTCCTGCTGCCCGCCGCCCAGGCCCGGCCTGCCTATCGCGCGCTCGATCCGAGCACCCTCGTCCTCGACGATCTGCCGGACGCCACCGGCGTGCTGCTCGTCCCTGATGCCGACCGATCACATCTCTTGCGGCAACTGACCGACCGCAACGCCGTGGTCGGCCCGGCCCGGCCATGGACTCGCGCGTCCGCCTCGTACGCGCGAGCCGCACGCGCGCGCTCTCTTTCCTCCGATATTCGCGACACCGAGGACCACCTGCCCGAGCTGGTGCTGAGCGCCGACATGGACGCGTTCGCAGACCTGCGTGCCCGAGCCCTCGCACCGTTGCGGACCTTGCCCGTCGCGACCGCGCGGCGGCTGGAGGAGACGTTGCGGGCGTGGCTGCTGCACCAGGGCAGGCGGGAGGAGGTGGCGGCGGAGTTGTTCGTCCATCCCCAGACCGTTCGGTACCGGATGACGCAGCTGCGGGAGCTGTTTCCGGATCTCGCATCGCCGCAGCGGGTCCTTGAACTGACGCTGGCAGTCGGTCTTCGGGGGAGCTGACGCGTACGTCGACCGGCTACGTGCGCCGCCCAGATCGAGCTCTTCCTCGCCTACGCATCCGGCTGCGGACGAACGCTGATCGTCCGGTGCCGGTATCTGCAGCGACTGCCGATACAGCACCGAAGTATCCCCAGCACATGTCCTTCATGTACGGGCCGCACCAGTTGCTGTTCGCGCACAGAGTCATGCCAGGTCAGGTAGGTGAGCGGCATGGTGGACGTAGCACCGCCCCGATGCTGTACCGGGCGCCTCGGAGCCTGCAGGGCCAGTGCACCGAGCCGTGGTCCGACGCCTCCTGCACTCGTCCAACCCGAAATGCGATGACAACGGCCAACTGGATTGCAGTCTCGCAGTCACTCGCGTTGCAGACTGGGGCATCGTCACTCGTTCGCACACCGGGCAGCGCGGGAGCGGCCGCTGTGCGGCTCTTGACCCTCACCTGACGTCAGGCTGCATAGTCGAAGCCGTGGAAGATCACTGGACCGTGGGACGCGTGGCCGAGCTGGCCGGCGTGAGCGTCCGCACGCTGCATCACTATGACGCGATCGGGCTCGTGCGCCCCTCGGCGCGGACAGCGGCCGGGTACCGGGCCTATGCCGCGGATGACGTGCAGCGGCTCAGACAGGTGCTGGCCTACCGGCGACTGGGCTTTGGTCTGCGGGAGGTGGCAGCACTGGTGGACGATGCGTCCACCGACGTGGTCGCGCACCTGCGCCAACTGCGCGGCCTGCTGCTGGAGCGGCGTGATCGCGCCGACGCCATGGTGGCGGCCATCGACAGCGAGCTTGCCGCACGGGCGCAGGGATGGACGGTGACACCGCAGGAGCAACTGCAGATGCTCGGTGCACAGCTGTACGACGCCATCGGCGGCGCCTACACCGCGACACGGCGCGCCGATCCCCGGATCGCCGCGCAGATCCTGAACGCGCTCGGAGACGCGCAGACGGTGCTGAACGTCGGCGCCGGCACCGGTTCCTACGAGCCCGCCGACCGCGACGTGATTGCGGTGGAGCCCTCGACGGTCATGCGCGGGCAGCGGCCTGCAGGAGCGGCGCCGTGTGTGGCCGCCGCTGCGGAACATCTGCCGTTCGAGGACCAGTCCTTCGACGTTGCCATGGCTGTCTCCACCGTCCACCACTGGGAGGATCCCATGGCGGGGCTGTGCGAGATGCGGCGCGTGGCCCGCCGCATAGTGGTGCTCACCTTCGACACCGACGAGCCCGGATGGCAAGAGCGGTTCTGGCTCACCCGCGACTACCTGCCCGAATTCGCCGACGTCCTCGCAGGATTTCCCTCCCTCGCCACGATGGCAGACGCCACCGGAGCCCGGGCCGAGCAGGTACCCGTCCCGTGGGACTGCGCCGATGGCCTGTTCGAAGCGTACTGGCGCCGGCCGTCGGCCTACCTGACCGACCACGTCCGCCGGGCGATGTCGGTGTGGACGAAGGTCGGACCGGAAGCCGAGCAGCGAGCGGTACAAAACCTCAGCGACGACCTCGACTCCGGCCTCTGGACCGAACGCAACCGCAACCTGACGAACCTCCAGACGGCAGACCTCGGCCTGCGCCTGCTCGTATCCTGAACCGCACACCAGTCACGGCCCTCACCGGCGCCCGCCCAACAGACGGCGGTGCCTTACGGATTGCCAGGGCGAGCAATGCACCACCAGCTGTGATCCGCCAGACACGCACAAAATGCTGGACACCATGGTTCGGGACCCGTCTTTCGGTGCCGCGCCTTGTGCCCCGCCCTCGGCAGCGCACAAATCCCTACCGGACCTTGCCCGCTGATGCAGCTTGCGATCAACCAGCCGGTGAGTGCCGACAAGAGATGGTGGCCGCGGGAGCAGTGGCCTGATCTGGCTCTCCCTGGTGGGGCTGTGGCAGCGCGAGTTGGCATGTGGCCAGCTCGCGGTTGCGTTGAAACTCCGCCGGGACACCCCGAGCACCGGCTCGCGGTCCTCCTGGTCCCACGCGGGCGCAATCGCCTGGTCCATTGCGTCTGATCCGATCACCGCGGCGGACCGTCTTGCCCGGGAAGTCAGGGGTGGGACCGGCCCGACGGCCGGTCTCACCTAATGTCGTCGCCAGCGATCAGATCGGCGGGTTCGCCTCAAGAGACGTTGTCGGCTTCCCGCGTTTTCAGGTCTCCGGCCGACTTCCCTGGCTTTCGAGCCACGAGGTATGCCTGCTGGCCTTGCCGGGGCTTCTCCTGCTCATTGGGCTCGCGGATCAGCCGGGCGTCCACCACGAGCCCGGTCTGGCTCAGCAGCTCAGCAATGCGGTCGGGGGACATCCAGTAGACGTCGAGGGAGATCTCGTGCCCGTATGCATGCTCCAAGCGGCGGAGCCTGTCACCGGCCTTGAAGGCAATCAGCAGATGGCCACCCGGAGCCAGCACGCGGTGGAACTCTGCGAACACAACTGGCAGCAGCTCCGGAGGGGTATGGACGATTGAGTACCAGGCGATGATGCCGCCAAGACTGCCATCCGCCAGGTCCAGGTCGGTCATCGACCCTTCGTCGAACCGCAGGTCCGGATACCTGCGACGGGCGATCGCAACCGTCTCCGGCGACAGGTCGATGCCGAACGTGGTCACCCCGAGGGACTGAAGGTGTGCCGTCACATGGCCGGGCCCGCAACCGAGATCAGCCACGGGCCCGACGTCGAGGGCCCGCGTGAGTTCGGCAAACGTGCCTATCATCGCGCGGCCGTATAGGTCGCCCTCGAACGTAGGGGGCACGAGCTTGGCGTAGTCGACGGCAACAGGGGCGTTGACCCCTGATGTTGAACACACGAGACACTGGATCCTGAGGATCTGAGAACGGACATCTCGTGGTCATGAAGAACTACCCGCCGGAGTT
>NZ_JBIAQC010000036.1:0-24108 GCF_042888685.1 Streptomyces sp. NPDC002779 | reverse complement strand
CACCACCTTTTCGATCATCTCGACTGGGGGCTCAAGTCATACCGGGGCCGAAGGCCGGGAGCCTCCTTGCGAGGCCACGAAGAAGGTAACGGGGCGGAGCGCAGGAGCAAGACGGACAGGTCGAACGTCGAAGCATCCGCCGCCGACACCGGCTCCGCCTGAAGGAAGCCCTGCTCGGCAGGTCCCGGGGCGGTCTCACCAGCAAGATTCACCTCGCCGCGGACCGGAAATGCCGACCCCTCGCGCTGGTTCTGACCGCCGGGCAGGCCGGCGACAGCCCGCAGTTCATCCCCGTACTCGCAAGCATGAGAGTGCGCCCGCCCGTCGGTCGTCCCCGCACCAGACCCGGAGCTGTCGCCGCGGACAAGGCCTACTCATCCCGCGGCAACCGCTCCTACCTGTGCGAACGCGGCATCAAAAGCAAACATTCCGGAAACAGGGGCGATCCGGGACCGGGGCCGGTTTGAGACGGGCTGGTTCAGGCCGGGCAGGTCGGTTCGTCCCCGGGAGCGACCGGATCGGGGGTGGGCGACGCGCCGGTGTCGGGAGAGGGACTCGCCGGGTCGGAGGGGCAGTTCTGCGGCGTGGACGGGTCTGGGGTCGGCGTGGACGGGTCGGAGGGGGTCGGTGTGGGCGAGGGGGCCGGGGTCGGGGAGTTGGACGGGGAGGGGTCCGGTGAGGGGGCGGGGGCCGGTTCCGTCGTGGACGGGGACGGCCGGGGTGACGGCGCGGGCGGCACCGGGCGCGTGGGAGAGGGGGACGGGGTGGGCGTTTCGGGGCCGGGGCCGATGATGACGGCGTCACCGCCCTTGCCGTCGCCTCCGCCGCGGTCCGTGTCGACCGGCTCCGTCGCCGGAGTGTCGCCGCCGGCTCCTGGCGACTCCGGGACGACGCCCTTGCCGTCGGGCAGGGGGTGCACGCCTGTGCGGTAGAAGTCCAGCCAGTGGCGGACCAAGTTGAGGTAGGAACGTGAGTGGTTGTAGCTGAGGACCGCCCGGTCCAGGTCGGCGATCCGGCTCAGGTCACGGTCCCCGGCGCACAGGTAGCGCCCGGCGGCGAGGGCCGCGTCGAAGATGTTGTTGGGATCGCCGCGGCCGTCACCGTTGCCGTCCGCACCCCAGCGGGCCCAGGTCGACGGCAGGAACTGCATCGGCCCCACCGCGCGGTCGTACACCGTGTCGCCGTCGTGGACGCCGCCGTCGCTGTCCAGGATCAGGGCGAAGTTCCTGCCGTCGAGTGCCGGGCCGGTGATCCGGCCGAGCGTGGTGCCGTGCCGGTCGACCGCGCCGCCGCGCGCCTGCCCGGACTCCACCTTGCCGATGGCCGCGAGCAGTTCCCAGGGCAGCTTGCAACCGGGATCCGTCCGGCCGACGGACCTCTCCGCCGCGCGGTAGGCGCGCAGTACGGTGCCCGGGATGCCGGCCTGGGCGCGCGCCTGGGCGGCGTGCGCGGGGCGCGGCGGGACGTCCGGGGAGACCAGCGGCGGTAGTTCGGTGTGGTACGAACCGTCGTCGGGCGGGGCGAGCTCGGTGTGCGGGAGGCCTGCGGCGGGAGCGGGGTGGTCGGCGGCGGTCGGACGGGCGCGCTCCTCCCGCGGGAGTCCGGGGGCCTGGGAGGCGGTGAGCGCAGCCACCGCGGTCACGGCGACGGCGGTGGTCCGCAGACCCTGCCGGGTCCGGGCGGGTACGCGTCGGGCGCGCTGTTCGGGCATGGTCGGTCACTCCCTGGTGGTGAGGCGCGTACGGGTTCAGCGGCCGAAGGTGTCGATGCCCGAGACGAGCCAACGACCGTCACGTCGCTGGACGTCGACGGCGAGCATCGCCCCGGCGTAAGTGCCGTCGTCCTCGGCCTTCTTGTCGCCCGCGGTGTTGACGCTGCTCTGGTCGGCGTAGACCAGGACGCGGGCCCGGTCGCCGTCGATGCGCTCGACCGCGCTGTCGGTGACCGTGGTGGTGATCACCGCCTTCTGCTGGTCGGCCTGCGTGCGGATGTCGCCGAACAGCTTCCGGTGCTGGGCGACGGCGCGTCCCGTCAGCCATTGCTTCGCGGCCTCGTCGAGGGCGTCGGGGTCGGCATGGTCGTATGAGAAGAGCGCGGCGACGGCCTTGGTGGACTGGCCCTTGATCTCGCTGGTGCGGGCGGTGTCGGAGAGGGCGGTGTTGCGGGCGGCCGGGGCGTCCCGGAGGGCTTCGGCGCGGGCGTGCGCCCAGCCGGCGAAGCCGCCCAGGAGGAGGGTGAGCAGACAGAGGGCCGCGAGTGCGCGGCGGGGCGCGCGTGGCCGTGGGGTCATCTTCCGCGGTGGGTCCGTGTCCTCGCCGGGCGTGGACGGTGCGTTCCGGGTGATCGCTGTTGTGCCGCGTGGTGTGTGCCGGGTGCGGGCGGGCGGTGGCTGGTCGCGCGGCACCCCGCGTTCTTGGGCGGCGTCGGTGGCGACCGGGGCGCGGAGGGCCTCGCGGGCCTGGCGACGGCGTGCGTTGTTCAGATGGTGGCGGGTCGTCGGCATCGTGGTGTCGTCCTCTCCTGCTGACGGTCAGCCGGCCGGCGTGCCGCCCACCGGGGCCTGGCCCAGGGCGCTGAGCTTCCAGTGGCCGTCGGTGCGGGTCAGTTCGCCGAGCATGCGGCTGTCCTTGTCGGTGCTCGCGTCGCCGGGCGCCTTCACCGTCACGCGCAGCGCGACCAGCACCCGGGCCCGGCCTGCCCGGTCGTCGAGTTCGGTGAGTGCGCCGGAGAGCACCTTCGCCGTGGTCACGGTCTTGGCGGTCCTCACCTGCGTGGCGAACTCGTCCCGCCCGGAGACCAGTTGTTCGTTCAGTTCACCGGTGGTGGAGGACTCCCAGAGGTCCAGGCCCCGGTCGATACTGCGATGGTCGAGGGTGTTGAGGTTCTGGACGGCCTGTTCACCGGCGGCGAGGGCCGCGTCGCGCTGCTCGGCGTACGCGACGGTGTCGTCGTGGGTCGCGTCGTACCAGTCCCAGCCCGCCCACCCGGCGAAGCCGCCCGCGACCAGCGCGAGGGCGAGGGCCAGGGCCGTGACGGGCAGCGCCCGGAGCCGGGCCAATGCGCTGGTCGCGCGTTTCATCTGTGCTCCCCTCTTCCCGCGCCCGCTCAGCGGGACCTGATGTCGACGATCCGCCACTGGTCCTCCTGCCAGTGCGCGGTGACCGTGAGCTGGGCCGCCGCGGAGGTGGTGCCTGCCTTACCTCGGGACGAGATCTGGTCGAGGAAGACCAGCAACCGCGCGCTGTCACCGTCAAGTTCGATCACCGCGGTGCGTACGGCCTGGGTGCTCAGGGTGACGCGCTGCTCGGCCAGGTCCGCGCGGATCCGGCCCATGAGTTCCGTGTACTGGCGTTCCGCCCGCCCCGCGAGCACGGACCGCGCCGCGCGCTCCGTGGCCTCCAGACCGTCCGGTGTGTACGAGAAGACGCGGGCGAGGCCGTTGCCGACGTCTCCGGCGACACGGGTGGTCGCCTCGGCGTCGGTCAGCGCGTGGTTCTCGGCCGAGGGGGCGGACCGGAGCTGGTGGGCGCCGTAGAAGAAGCCGCAGCCGGCGAGGACCAGCAGGGCCGCGCCCAGCGCGGTGACGAGGCGCCTGGCTGGGACCCGCGGGCGCCGGCCGTCGCCACGGGCCCGGGGCGGTGCCTTGGGCGGGGCTGCCCGGCCGGGCTCGGCGTCCGCGTCGGCACCGGGCCGCTCACCGGTTCCGGGCTGCGCGTCCGCGTCGGTACCGGACCGCTCACCGCTTCCGGGTTCCGCGCCGGCGTCGGTGCCGCTGTCTGTGCCGGTGCCTCCGGTGCCTGTACCCGTGCCGGAGTCGGCTCCGGGCCCGGGACCCACGCCGTCCCCCTCCCGTTCGCCGGACGTACCGTCACCCGGGCCCGCGGAGGGCCGGGACCGTCCGAGGTGCAGCAGCCGTGTCATCGGCTCTCGTCCTCCTCCGCCGTCCGCGCGAGCGGTACCGCGCTCAGTGCCTTGACCTTCCACTCCCCCTCGCCCGTGCGGGCCAGGACCGCCTCAAGTCGCTTGCGGTCCGTGGTCGGCGTCTTCGCTCCGGCGGGCGTGACCTCGACGCGTACGGTCGCGACGAGCTTGGCGGTGCCCGCGCGGGTGTCCAGGGAGGTGAGCGCGGCCTCCGTAACCGTGCCCCGCGCCGAAGCACCCTGCTTGGGAGCGGTGTTGCCCAGTTCGTCCCGTAGCGGACCGGTCGAGGCGGCGCGCCAGTCCTGGATGCCGTCCCGCGCCCGCTCCCGCGACGAGGCGTCGAGGGTGTTGAGGACGGCGAGCCGCTCGCGTCCGTCGGCCAGCGCCTCGTCGCGTTCACGGCCGTACGCGAGGGAGTCGTCACCCCGCGCCTGGGCGTACGTCCACGCCCCGGTGCCGCAGAAGGCCAGCGCCAGTGCCAGTCCGGCGCCCGTCAGGGCGCGCCCCCGCTTCACCGGCCCGCCTCCGCGTCCGCGCCGAGCAGCCCCGGCAGACCGGCCACCCGCGCGCCGCCCGTGTCCGGCAGGGCCAGCGCGCCCGGCAGGGCTGCGGAGGACTCGGCCGGGGGCGAAGCGGTGCTGCCCGTACTGCCCGAGGGCAGGGAGCCGGGCTTGGCCGGGTCGGGTACGGCGCCGCCCCGGGGCGCGTTGGCGGACCCTCGTACGTTGACCCCGCTCGCGGCCGGGGCCGTGCAGGAGGCGCCGGTGTTGAGGGCCGGTGCGGTACCGAGGTCCAGGCCGGTGCGGTACCGGGTCCCGCCGTAGCCGTCGGTGCAGGGCAGGGGCTGGAAGAAGGTGACGGCCAGGCCGAGTTTCATCGTTCCTCCGTCGACGGCGGTGGCGCCGGCCGAGACGGCCGCCGGGTACGTCACGAGGAGTTCCTCGATGCCGCGCTGCCGGGTGACGGCGACCTCGGAGGTGGTGAGCAGGTTGGCGAGAACCACGCCCAGGCTGGGGTCCAGGTCCCGCAGCAGTCCGCTGACCTGCGTGGCGGCATCGGGTGTGACGGACAGCAGCCGGCGCAGGTCGGCGTCGGAGCCCTTGAGGGTGCGGGCCAGCTCAGTGGCGCCGTCGGCGAAGCTGCGGATGGCCTCCGCCTCCTCGGCCTGGGTACGCAGTACGGTCTCGCCGTCGGTGAGCAGGCGGGTGGTGGCGGGCAGGTTGCGGTCGGCGGCCTCGATGAAGGCGCTGCCGTTGTCCAGCAGCACCTGAAGGTCGTCACCGTGCCCCTCGAAGGCCTTGCCGAACTCGTCGACGACCGTGCGCAGCTCCTCCAGCGGCACGGACCTGGTGAGGTCGTTCACGCTGGTGAGGACGTCGGTGACGGGAGCGGGCACCTCCGTGTCGGGTTGTTCGATCCGGTTGCCGTCGGCGAGGTAGGGACCGGCGTCGCTCTCGGGCCGCAGGTCGATGTACTGCTCGCCGACCGCGGAGAGCCCGGCGACCACGGCCCGCGTGTCGACCGGGATGCGAGGCGCGGACTTCTTGATGCGCAGCTGGGCGACCACCCCGTCGGCGGTGAGGCCGATCCGGCCGACCCGGCCCACCGAAACACCCCGGTAGGTGACGTCGGAGTGCGTGAACAGCCCTCCGGTACGCGGGAGTTCGACCTCGACCGTGTAGTGGTCGGCGATACCGACGTACCTGCCGAGGTCGGCATAGCGGATGCCGAGGAAGCCGAGGGCGAGGACGGCGACGAGGAGGAAGGCGAGGTTCTTCAGGCGTACGGCGAGGGTGATCATCCGTGTGTGCCTCCGTCCCCGGGTTCGTGGGTGGGTGTCGGCACGGAGGGCAGGGGCAGCGGTGCCGACGGGGAGGCCGAGGCCCCGGTGTCCGACCGCTTCCGGGGTGCGGCGGTGTCCCGTTCGCTCTGCGCCGTGGCGGTCGGCGAGGGGGTGCTCCGCGGTACCAGGGGCGGGATCACCTGGGTGCCCGGTGTGGCGGTCATGTTCAAGTACACGTTGAGGTAGTCGCCCTTGACGCCGTTCAGTACCTCGTCGGTGAACGGGTAGGTGAGCAGCACCTGGAGGGAGTCGGGCAGATCGGTCCCCGCGTCGGCCAGGGCCTTCAGGGTGGGGGCGATGGCTTTGAGGTCGGCGACCATGTCGTCCTTGCTCGCTTCGACGGTGGAGACGGCGACTCCGGAGAGCGTGTCCAGGGAGCGCAGCATGGTCAGCAGGGAGCCGCGCTGTTCGTGCAGGGTCTTCAGGCCGGGCGAGAGGTCGGTCACGACGGTGCGTACGTCGTCCTCGCGGCCGGCGAGGGTCGCGGCGAGCCGGTTGACGCCGTCGAGGGCGTCGGTGATGTCACCGCGGTGGTCGTCGAGGTTCGCCACGAGTTTTTCGACCCGTTTCAGCACGGAGCGCACCTCGGGTTCGCGTCCGTCGAGGGCCTTGTTGAGTTCCCGCGTGATGGTCTTGAGCTGGTTGACGCCGCCGCCGTTGAGCAGCAGGGACAGGGCGCCGAACACTTCCTCGACCTCGGTGTTGCGGCCGGTGCGGGAGAGCGGGATGACACCGCCGTCACCGAGTGTGCCCGCGGCGGACGACGTGTTGGGCGCGACCAGTTGGACGTACTTCTCACCGAGCAGGCTGGACTGCTCCAGGCGGGCGCCGGCGTCGCGGGGCAGTTCGATGTCGCCGTTGATCTCCATGGTGACCCGGGCCGACCACGTGTCGCCGTCGAGGCGGATGCCGGTGACCCGGCCCACGGCGACGTCGTTGACCTTGACCGCGGCGTGCGGCACCAGGCTGAGGGCGTCGTCCAGTTCGGCGGTGACGGTGTAGGGGTGCGGGCCGAGGTCGGCGCCGCCCGGCAGGGGCAGGTCCTCGATGCCGTCGAAGCGCGGGACGGTGACGGAGAACGCGCCGAGGGCGAGGAAGAAACCGAGGCCGAGGGCGAACAGCCCGCCGATCCCGGCGCCGGTGGCGGCTCCGGCACCGAGCACCCGCCGCCGTACGGCGCCGTGCGGGACCTCGACGCGGTCCGCCTCGGCGGTCTCCACCTGGTCCGCGTCCGTGGCGTCCGCCGGCTCGGACGCCCTTCCCCGGCGTCGCACGACGCGCTTCACCGCTCCCCCTTCCCCGTGCCCGAGGTCGCCGAGCCGCCGGTGGCCGGCAGGGGCAGCAGCGGTCCGCCCATACTGATCTCGTTGAGGTTGGCGCGGCCGTCGATCATGCCGGTGTCGGGGTCGTAGGCGCCGACGAGGTTGTCGGCGGCGAGCGGTGCGACGTCCAGGGCCTCGGCCAGCGAGGTGCGCTGACGGACCAGGGTCTGGGTGATCGGGACGAGCCGTTCGACGTTCTCCTTCAGCTCGCCCCGGTTGTCCTTGATGAAGGTCTTCACCTGGCCGAGCGCGGTACCGAGTTCCTCCAGCGCGCCCGCGAGGTCGTCCTTGTTGTCGGCGAAGTAGCCGACGACCGTGTCCAGCCGCTCCTGGGCGGTGCGCACGTCGGTGTCCTTCTCCGCCAGCATCGTGGTGAAGGTCTGGAGGCTGCTGAGGGTGGCGAACAGGTCGTCGCCGGACCCGTCGAGGGTCTTGGTGGCCTTGCCGAACTCCTCGATACCCTCGCCGATGGCCTCGCCGTTGCCGTCGAGGTTGGCGGCTCCGGTCTCCAGCAGATCGGACAGGGCGCCGGAGGAGTTGGCCCCGTCCGGCCCGAGTGCCTTGCTGAGGTCGGTGATCGAGGCGTAGAGCTGGTCGATCTCGACCGGGGTGCGATTGCGGGAGGCGGGCAGGACGGCGCCGTCGGCGAGGGCGGGGCCGGAGCGGTAGGCCGGGGTGAGCTGGACATAGCGGTCGGCGACGACGCTCGGCGCGACCACCAGGGCCCGCGCCGACTTCGGCACACGCACGCCGTCGTCCAGCGCCAGCTCGACCCGCACCCGGGTGCCCTGGGGGTGGACCGATGCGACCTCGCCGACGCGGACGCCGAGGATACGCAGGTCGGAGCCCGCGTAGATGCCGACCGCGCGGTCGAAGTAGGCGGTGACGCGGGTGCCCGTGCGGTCCAGGGCGCGGACGGTGGCGAGTCCGGCGGCGACCACGGCGAGGGCGATCGCGGTCGCGAGGAGTTTGCTGCGCTTGCTCACGTCACTCACCGCTCCCCGGGGCCGCCGCCGGCTGCTTGGGCGGCATGCACGACGTCTTGGGCTGGGACTGGGCGGGCAGGTAGTCGCGGGGTACCACCCCGCACAGGTAGCTGTCGAACCAGCGGCCGTTGCCGAGGGTGTTGCCGACGAGCCGGTAGTAGGGGCCGACCAGGGCGAGCGTCCGGTCGAGCTGGGTGCTGTTCTCCTCCAGGACGGTGGTGACGCGGCCGAGCGCCTTCAGCGTCGGCCCGAGCTGCTTCTCGTTGTCCTCCACCAGTCCGGTCAGTTCGGTGCCGAGGTCGCGGCTGCCCTCCAGCAGGGCGGTGATGGCGTCGCGGCGGTCCTTCAGTTCCCCGAGCAGGGGCCCGGCGTCCTCGATGAGGGTTTCGAAGCTGGACTTCTTGTCCTTCAGCGTCTTGGTGAACTGTGCGCTGCCCTTGAGGAGTTCGGACAGTTCGCCGTCGCGCTTGGAGACGGTGCGCGAGAGGTCGGACAGTCCGGTGGCGGCCTTGCGGACGTGCGGCGGCGAGTTCTCGAAGGTCTCCGAGATCGTTTCGAAGCTCTTGGCGAGCTGCTGGGTGTCGATGGCGTCGACGGTGGAGCTGAGGTCCTGGAACGCCTGGGTGACGTCGTACGGTGAGGTGGTCCGGGTCCGCGGGATGCGGTGGCCGGGGTCCTGTTCCGCGGTGCCGAGCGGGTCGAGGGCCAGGTACTTGTCGCCGAGCAGGGTCTTGATGGCGATGGCGGCGGTGGTCCGGTCGCCGATCCAGGCGTCCTCCACCTCGAAGGTGATCTTCACCCGGTCGCCGTCGAGGGCCACGCCGGTCACTTCGCCGACCTTGACGCCGGCGACGCGCACCTCGTCGCCCTCGTCGAGCCCGGCGGCCTCGGTGAAGTCGGCGGTGTAGGTGGTGCCGCCGCCGGTGAGGGAGAACCGGTCGGCGTTGTAGGCGAAGACGGTGAGCAGGGCCAGCAGGAGCAGGCCGACCAGGGCCACGGCGATCGGGTCGCGGTCCTTGACCGGTTTCAGGCGCGGCGGGCGGGAGCGGTGGGGCCCGGGGGCCGGGGTGTCGCGGCGTGCGGGCCGCTGCAGCAGGGTCATGCGCCGCACCTCGCTTCGGTGACCGCGATGCCGGTGGGCGGCTTCGCGCCGGTGGAGGTGGTGACGCCGTCCACGCGGGCCTCGCAGAGGTAGAGGTTGAACCAGGAACCGTAGGAGGACAGGCGGCCCAGCGCGGTCAGCTTGGCGGGGGTCCGGTCGAGGAAGTCCTCGATCTGCGGGGTGGCGTCGCCGAGGTTGCCGGACAGCCGCCCCAGTTCGCGGATGTCCTTCTTCAGGGGGGCGCGTCCCTCTTCGAGGAGGTCGGCGGTGACGGTGGTCAGGTCGCCCATGGCGGCGACGGCCTTGCCCAGGGGCTTGCGGTCGTCGTTGAAGCCGGTGACGAGCTTCTGGAGGGTGTCGACGAGGTCGTCGAAGTCGGCTTCGCGGTCGTTGAGGGTGGTCAGGACCGTGTTGAGGTTCTTCACCACCTCGCCGATGACCTCGTCCTTGGCGGCGACCGTCGTGCTGACGGAGCCGATGTGCCGGATGAGGCTGTCGACGGTGCCGCCCTCGCCCTGGAGGACCTGCACGATGGAGCCGGCGAGTTCGTTGACGTCCTTCGGGGAGAGTCCCTCGAAGAGCGGCTTGAAGCCGTTGAAGAGCAGGGTCAGATCGAGCGCGGGGGCGGTCCGGTCGAGGGGGATGGTGTCGCCGGCGCCGAGGGCGCCGGTGAGGTCGCCGCTGCCCCGGTCCAGGGCGATGTAGCGCTGCCCGACCAGGTTGAGGTACTTCACGGCGGCGGTGGTCGACGCGGGCAGGGTGCGGTCGTCGCGGACGGTGAAGGTGACCTGCGCGGTGCGCCGGTCGACGACGCGGACACCGGTGACCTCGCCGACCTCGACGCCGGAGATGCGGACGCTGTCGCCGTCGGTGACTCCGGTGGCGTCGGTGAACAGCGCCTTGTAGGTGATGCTGTCGTCACCGACGCCGGTGCCGGAGACGCTCAGCCCGAGGACGGTCGTGGCCAGTGCGGTGACCACCAGGAAGGCGAGGGACTTCAGCAGCGGTCCGGTCAGCGGCCGGCGGCGGGTGTGGGCCGTGCGCCGGGTGTCGACGGTGTGCCGGGGCGTCATCGCAGGGTCACCTCCGTGCCGCGCAGCGCCGGTCCCGCGAGGAGGCTGCTCCACTCGGGGAGGTCGGCGGGGGCCTTGCCGGTGGCGGGTGCGAGGAGTTCGTTGACGAGGTCGTTCTCCTGGGGGGAGTTGGCCGGCCCCAGGTCCTGCCCGGCCGCCGCGGGCACCTGTACGGCCGGTCTGGCGGCGACGCCGAGGTAGGGCACGGGGTAGCAGCGGGGGCCGTCGCCGGCGCCGTAGGAGGGGGTGTCGGTGCCGGGGCGGTAGGCGCCGCGCGAGGGCACGGTGGTGACGTCGACGCGCAGGCCGGGGCGGTCGGTCCCCTTGCCGAGGGCCTTGTCCATGGCGGGGACGAAGTCGGCGAGGGTGCGCAGGGTGCAGGGGAAGGCCGCGGAGTACTCGGCGAGCAGTTCCAGGGTGGGCCGGGAGGCGGCGGAGAGCCGGATGATGTTGCCCTTGTTCTGCCGCAGGAACGCGGTCATGTCCTCGGCGGTCCTGGTGGTGGCGCCGAGGGTGCCGGCCAGCTCGCTCTCCTTCTCGGCCAGGGTGCCGCTGGTGGTGGTGAAATCGGTGAGGGCGGTGAGGAGGTCCGGGGCGGCGTCGGCGTAGACATGGCTGACCTTCACGAGCTGCTTCAGGTCGCGGTTGAGGGTGGGCAGGTGGGGGTTGAACTCGCGCAGGTGGGAGTCGAGGAGGGTGAGGGTCTCGCCGAGCCGGTCGCCGCGTCCCTCCAGGGCCTGGGAGACGGCGGAGAGGGTGGCGGAGAGCTTCTGCGGCTGGACGGCGGTGAGCAGGGGCAGCACGTTGTCCAGCACCTGCTGGAGTTCGACGGCGTTCGCGGAGCGGTCCTGCGGGATGACGGCACCGGCGGCCAGTGGGCGCGAGGAGGGCGACGCGGGCGGGACGAGGGCGACGAAGCGTTCGCCGAACAGGGTGGTCGGCAGCATCTGGGCGCGTACGTCGGCCGGTATGTCGCCGAGGGCGCCGGGCCGCAGGGCGAGGGTGAGCCGGGCGCCGTCGTGGGTCGGTTCGATCTCGCGGACCTCTCCGACGACGACGCCGCGCAGCTTCACCTCGGCGCCCCGGTGCATCTCGTTGCCGACGCTGCCGGTCTCCACGACCACGGGGGCGGAGTCGGTGAACCGCTTGTCGTAGACGGCGACCGCGAGCCACACCAGCAGGGCGGGGACCACCAGGAAGACCACTCCGGCAAGCCGGCGGCGCACGGTCGCGCCTCGGGCCGCGTGCACTGCGGTCATGTCACCCCGCCACCTTCACGGTCGTGGTGGCGCCCCACAGGGCCAGCGACAGGAAGAAGTCGGTGACGCTGATCAGCACGATCGCGTTGCGCACCGACCGGCCGACGGCGACGCCGACGCCGGCCGGACCGCCGGAGGCGCGGTAGCCGTAGTAGCAGTGGGCGACGATCACCATGACGCTGAAGATCAGCACCTTCAGGACGGAGAGCAGCACGTCCGTGGGTGACAGGAACAGGTTGAAGTAGTGGTCGTAGGTGCCCCGGGACTGGCCGTTGAAGAGGACCGTGACGTAGCGGGAGGCCAGGTAGGAGAAGAGCAGCCCGATCGCGTAGAGGGGGATGATGGCGACGACGCCGGCGATGATGCGGGTGGTGACCAGGTAGGGCAGGGAGCGGATGCCCATGCCTTCGAGGGCGTCGACCTCCTCGTTGATGCGCATGGCGCCGAGCTGGGCGGTGAAGCCGGCGCCGACGGTCGCGGAGAGGGCGAGTCCGGCGACGAGCGGGGCGATCTCGCGGGTGTTGAAGTACGCGGAGACGAATCCGGTGAAGGCGGCGGTGCCGATCTGGTCGAGGGCCGCGTACCCCTGGAGTCCGACGACGGTCCCGGTGAACAGGGTCATCGCGATCATCACGCCGACGGTGCCGCCGATGACCCCGAGGCCACCCGTACCGAAGGCGACTTCGGCGAGCAGGCGCTGCACCTCTTTGAGGTACCGGCGCAGGGTGCGCGGGATCCAGAGCAGGGAACGTACGTAGAACAGGAGTTGGTCGCCGGAGCGGTCGAGCCAGACGAGCGGGGAGGCCACGGACCTCAGCCTCCCTTCGGCGGTACGAGCTGGAGGTAGACGCCCGTCATCACCATGTTGACGAAGAAGAGCAGCAGGAAGGTGATGACGACGGACTGGTTGACGGCGTCGCCGACGCCCTTGGGGCCGCCGCCCGGGTTGAGACCCCGGTAGGCGGCGACGACGCCGGCGATGAATCCGAAGACCAGCGCCTTGAGTTCGCTGACGTAGAGGTCGGGCAGCTGGGCGAGGGCGGAGAAACTGGAGAGGTAGGCACCGGGGGTGCCGTCCTGGAGGAAGACGTTGAAGGCATAGCCGCCGAGGATGCCGACCACGGAGACCAGGCCGTTGAGAAGGACCGCGACGCCCATGGTGGCCAGGACGCGGGGCACCACCAGGCGCTGCACGGGTGAGACGCCCATGACCTCCATGGCGTCCAGTTCCTCGCGGATGGTGCGCGAGCCGAGATCGGCGCAGATCGCGGAGCCGGCCGCGCCCGCGATGAGCAGGGCGACGATGAGCGGACTGGCCTGCTGCACGACGGCCAGCACGCTGGCGCCGCCGGTGAAGGACTGGGCGCCGAGCTGCTGGGTGAGCGAGCCGACCTGGAGGGCGATGACGGCACCGAACGGGATCGAGACCAGCGCCGCGGGCAGGATCGTGACACTGGCGATGAACCAGAACTGCTCGACGAACTCCCGGAACTGGAAAGGGCGTCGGAAGATCGCGCGGGCCACCTCGGCGGCGAGCGCGAAGAGCCGGCCGGTCTGGCGCAGGGCGCCGGTGATCATGCGCCGCTCCCGGTGGCCGGCATCGGGAGCGTCGCGGCGGTGGTGCCGGGTGCACCGGGTGCACCGCCGACGGCGTACGTGCGCTCGATGGCGGCGCGGGCGCCGGACGGCAGCCGGTCGAGCATGCCCAGGACCCGCTCCCGGCGCCGGGCGACGGCGCGGCGCGGCGGGAGCCCGGGGGACGGCTCCAGCTGCGGGATGATCTCCCGCGGTCGGTCGGCGTCCGCGCCCCCCAGTACCGCGGCCTCAGCGGCGAGAGTGGCGGCGTCCTTCTCCTCCGACATCCCGATCGGGCCCTCGCGGCGGCCGGCCAGGAACTGCGCCACGACCGGTTCCTCGCTGGTGAGGAGCACCTCACGCGGGCCGAAGGTGACCAGTTCGCGCCGGAAGAGCATGCCCATGTTGTCGGGGACCGTGGCGGCGATGTCGAGGTTGTGGGTGACGATCAGCATCGTCGCGTCGATCTGCGCGTTCAGGTCGATCAGCAACTGGGAGAGGTAGGCGGTGCGGACGGGGTCGAGCCCGGAGTCGGGTTCGTCGCACAGGATGATCTGCGGGTCGAGCACGAGCGCGCGGGCGAGGCCGGCCCGCTTGCGCATGCCGCCGCTGATCTCCCCCGGCAGTTTGCCCTCGGCGCCGAGCAGCCCGACGACCTCGATCCGCTCCATGACGATGCGGCGGATCTCGGACTCCTTCTTCCGGGTGTGCTCGCGCAGCGGAAAGGCGATGTTGTCGAAGAGGGACATGGAACCGAAGAGGGCGCCGTCCTGGAACATGAGGCCGAATCTTTTCCGGGTCTCGTAAATATCTCGCTCAGGACTGTTCACCATGTCAACGCCGTCTATGAGCACACGGCCGCGCTCCGGTTTCAGCAGTCCGATGAGCGACTTGAGAAACACGGTCTTTCCGGTGCCGGACGGACCGAGCATGACGCTTACTTCTCCGGCCGGCAGAGTGAGACTCACGTCCTGCCAGATCTTCTGCCTGCCGAATGACTTGGTGAGACCCTCGACCACCACTTCGATTCCCATATCACCTCCAAAGAGGGTGAGGTCGTGTGCACCGCGGAGCGCACGTTAAGCCGGTGCACGGTTCCCTGACAACAGGCGGGGCGCCGGGCTCCGCCGCCCTCTTCGTTCTTTGTCACCGCGCAGACAAACCCCGTCGCGGACTTTGTCTGCCGGTGCGGGGCAGAGCCGCATGGCTCCCCGGGGGGTGGGGAGCCACACGGCCCTGCCGACGGATGTCCGACTTGAAGGAGGGCAAGGCCGGAAGTCATCCGTCGCGCCTCCTCGGCATGGGGGGCACCCACCAGGAGATCAGCGCCGCATTCGGCACGCTACGGCCGAGTAACCTGAGGAGGCAAGAGAAGGATCCGAGTTTCCCGAAGGATTCGGGTTCGACCACCGCGACTTTGTCAGCGCGGCGACAAATACGGGACCTTTCCTTGGCACTCGGTGAGCAATGCGGACCCGAACGGGGGCCGGGGTGCATAATTCGGACCCTCCCGCGCGGCCCGGCGCCGACCCGGCGGGGACGCCGCCCTTAGCACCGGGTGAATAAAGCCGGACTTCAGACTGCTCACCTGAGGAACAGGGATTTTCACTTCTTCAAAGAATCATGGCCGACGCCATTGTTCGCCTAAGTTTCCCGCAAGTAACGTCATGGCTCGCGGTCGATATTTAACGAGCCGCGGACCGCCCGTTCTTCCACCCACGGTCACGGGCGCGATCCCCTTCTGCCGGTCAATTCACAAGGGAGCCCTCACCTCATGAAGAAACATCTGACAAGAATCGCCGTCGTGGCGGGCGCGGGCGCCGCCGCCTTCGGCATGGCCGTCGCCCCCGCCTCGGCCGTCCCCTCCACGGTCTGGACGGTCACCCCGTCACCGGCCAGCTTCGCGGCGACCAACAGCGGGAACATCGTGCTGACCGCCAACATCCCGATGACGTGTACGACGTCCAGCGCCTCGGGCACGATGGCCAGCGCGACCGGCAACCCCGCGACGGTGGCCACCATCAACGCCATCAACTTCGGCACCAGCACCTCACCGTGCACCAGTGTCCTGGGCAACGTCACGACGATCGCGACCACTCCCTGGACCGTCGTCGCCCAGGACTACACCGCCTCCACCGGCGTGACCAAGGGCTACATCGGCAACGTCAAGGCGAAGGTGACCGCCGGCGCCTGCGTGTTCAACGTGCAGGGCAAGGCCACCGCCACCTACACCAACTCCAGCGGCATCCTCGCGGTCGCCAGCGTCAGCGGCGACCTGTCCGTCACCTCCGCCTCCGGCTGCGGCACCGTGGTCACCACCGCCACCAAGCCCACCTTCAAGGGCAACTACGCGGTCAAGGTCGCGGGCACCAGCACCATCCCGAAGATCGTCGGGACCAACCCGTAAGCGGGGCACGGCTCGCCGCCGCCCGGCCGGTGACCCCGGCCGGGCGCGCGGACCACCCGGACCGTGGAACGACCCGAGCGGAGTGACAGATGACAGGCCCCCGCACCGCCGTCCGAGGGACGGCCCGCAGCCGCGCCCGGAGCGCGGTGATCGCCACGTTCGTCGTGCTGGCCGCCACCGTGCCCATGGCGTCCGGGGCGGCCGGTACGCAGGAGATCGACGCCGAGCTGCCGTACGTGTGCCTGTTCCCCTCCGGGGAGCAGTCCGCGACGGTACGCGTATCGGCGGGCCTCCCGGAGCGGGTGGCGGCCGGTGAGCCGATCGAACCGGCGGAGGTGAGCACGACCGTCGAGCTGCCGCAGCCGGCGGTGGCGGACCTCGCGGCGCTGGGTGCGGCCGACGTACGGGCGGCGACCCGGCTCGTGGTCGGCGTCACCCAAGGCGAGGCCACCGCCGAAGCGACCTGGCGCGGCGACACGCAGCCCACGGCCCTGCCCGCGACCGGCCCACTGAAGCTGACCGCGACGGGGGACGTCCCCTCCATGACCGGACAGGGCTCGGGCGAACTGACCATGACCGCGGGCGGCTTCGCGCTGGACCTGACCCTGACCACCGCGGACGGCGGCGCCACCGACCCCGGCGCGGTGACCGTGGACTGCACGCTCGCCAAGGACGCCCCGGACGGGGGCCGACTGGCCGGGGTACAGGTCGGCACCGACGAGGAAGGCGGCGGCACGCAGGCCCCGAGCGACTCGCCGTCCGGGGCACCCTCCGCCTCCGGCACGCCGGGTCAGCCCGGACAGGTGCCGGAGGAGGACCTGGCGGACCGGCAGGGCGAGCGCGCCCCGAAAGTCGGGGAGCCCGCGCCGGGCGGTGCCGTCGGCGACCGCCCGGCACCGATCTGCAAGTACGACCAGAAGTACCCGGCCGGGCCGATGTCGCTGAACGCCTACATCACCGGCTACGCCAACGTGAACAAGCTCGACGGCGCCGCGATGATCCCGCCGTTCTGCACGCTCATCACCCAGGGCGAGCCCCAGTTCGAGTTCTTCCCCGACTTCAGCGGGGCCACCATCACCCAGCACTCCACCGCCGACCTGTGGTACCAGCAGCGCAAACAGACGCCGCCCTTCGAAGCGACCTTCCTGACCTTCGACTTCACCCCGACCACCGCCACGATGGTGCTGGAGCAGACGGGTCCGATCACCATCGACTCGCACGGCACCACCGACTTCCTGTTCACCAGCACAGACACCTACGTCCGGACACCGGTCGTGCTCCGGGTGACGTCCCTGAAGGTCAACGGCACTCCGCTGGACGTAGGGACCACGTGCCGGACCAGGACGTCCCTCGCCTCCCCGGACCCGGAGCCGGAGAAGTACCCCGGTGACCACCTGGTCCTGCACGGCCGGGGCGAACAGACCACCGGCGAGACCGCCACCGGCTACCTGCTGCTGTCCGGCGGCCCGCTGACCGGCGAGGTCAGCATCCCGGCCTTCACGGGCTGCGGCACCGCCGACGGCGAGAACCTCGACCGCCTGCTCACGGCCTCGGTCTCCGGTCCCGGCAACTACGTGAAGATGATCCAGGGGCAGGCCTGCTTCGTCTCGGCCGACGTGCTCAACCCGGACGAGTGCACCGAGGACGGCCAGCCCAAGAAGATCCCCGTAGCCGAACGCTGATCCCCTCCTTCTCCCTCTCCCTCCCCCGACCCGGAAGGCCACATGATGCGGTTCTCCCTCGGCGCCAGAGTCGCCACCACCGCCACCGCCCTCGGTACCGCCCTCGGCGCGTTCGCCTCCATGGGCACCGCCACCGCGGCGGCGGCCGTACCGAACGGCGAGTGGGCGCCCTTCACCCGCTGTCCCGTGGACGCCCCGGCGATGCTGGCCGCCGACGGCCTGGCCCGCACCCCGCAGTGCGTGGTGTCCACCTCGCCGAGCGGCTCCATCAAGCTGGGCAAGACCACCGTGACCACGGGCCGGACCAACCTCCAGATCGGGGTCGTCCAGAACTCCGACGGCACCAGCTCGGTGGTGGCCCCTGCCGGCGGCGCCCTCGTCGCCGAGTCCGCGACCGTCCCCGGCGGACTGCTGGGGCTGATGTGCCCGAGCAACGTCCCCGCGATCACGGCCATCTGCGAGCAGCTCAGCAACAGCACCCTCAACAAGATCACGGCGACGGTGGAGTCGGTCGGCACCCCCTACGCCTTCGACCAGACCGCCGGCATCCTCACCGACCAGCCGATCGTGGCCATACCGGTCCGCATCCACCTGGAGAACCCGTTCCTCGGCAGCAAGTGCTACATCGGCACCGCGGCCAACCCCATCGTGCTGCGCCCGGAGAACCGGCAGTTCCCCGAGTTCGGCATGTCGTTCTTCCAGGGTGACGGAACGGTCGCCGAGGACGGCGAGATGAGCCGCATCAACCTCACCGGGGCCACGCAGAACGACAGCACCTTCGCCGTGCCCGGCGCCAGCGGTTGCGGGCTGGGCCTGTTCGGCCTGATCGACGCGGCGGTCAACGCCAAGACGGGGCTGCCCTCCGCCGCCGGGAACAACAGCCTGACGCTCAACAACACCCAGACCCACCTCGCCGGCCTGAACGCCCCCGGCACCTTCGCCCCCGACGCGGGCAAGCGCCTCGCGCAGAACTGGCACTCCGCCGTCGACTAATGGCCGCGCGACGGTGATTCTCAGCCGTCCCGGCAGCGTTGTCACATCCCACGGCACCGAACTGGGCACGAACTGTGTACGTCCCACCGAACTTGTCTTAGCTTCAACTGCCAAGACACGCGTACCTCACGTCCGGTCGTGTGTCCCTCCCGTGAAGGTCCGGGACACACGACCGATGCACCGTGGGCACCGGAGAGCAAGGGACGGCACTCATGCCTTCAACCACGCGACCGACTGAAGTCGGTGAACCGCTCGAACCCCTTCCAAAGGAGTTCGCCGCATTCATGAGACCCGAGTTACCCGGTCTCTTGAAGGAGATCGGCGCCGAGGTCACCAGGGCCTACCCCGTGTACGGGCGGCTGCTCAACGGCCCCAACGCCGCCGCCATCCGGCAGGGCGTCGAGCAGGCCCTGTACGCCTTCGTGGACCGCGTCGCCGAACCCGGCAAGAACGCGGCGCTCCGCGACGAACTGCTGCGCAAGTTCGGCCGCGTGGAAGCCTACGAGGGCCGCGAACTCGACACGCTCCAGGGGGCGTACCGGCTCGGCGCCCGCATCGCCCTGCGCCGCGCCAAAGCCATGGGCCAGCAGTACCAGCTCTCCCCCGCCCTGATCCTCGCCTTCGCCGACACGCTCTTCGCCTACGTCGAGGAACTGGAGCGGATCTCTCGCGAGGGCTACGTCGAAGTGCAGTCGCGCGCCTTCTCCGAGGTACCGGCGCGGCGCAGACGGCTGCTCCACCTCATCCTCGCCGCTCCCCCGCTGCCCCAGACGCTCACCGGGCTCTGCGAGGCCGCCGCCTGGCACCTGCCCACCGACGTCACCATGGTCGCCCTGCGCCCCTCGGTACCCGAACACCTGGAGGCGGGGCTGGCCGACGACGTCCTCTTCGACCTGGACGTCCCGCAGCCGCACCTCCTGGTGCCCGGAAGCCTCACCCCGGAACGCCTGACCATGCTCGAAGCCACCCTGGCGGGCTCCCACGCCGTGGTGGGACTGACCGTACCCCTGGCGCAGGCGGCCGACTCCATCCGCTGGGCGCGCCGCGTGCTCCACCTGATCGACGAGGGAGTGGTGGCCGACGCTCCCGTGGTCCGCTGCGAAGACCACCTGGTGACGCTGTGGCTGCTGTCGGACCCAGCTCTCGTGTCCCACATCGCGGCCGGGGAGCTGGCCCCGATCGACGGTCTTCCGGCCAGCCGCCGCGACCGGCTCGTGGAGACCCTGCGCGTACACGTCTCCACGCGAGCGCCGGCGGAACAGGTCGGCAAGCTGCTGGGGGTACACGCCCAGACCGTCCGTTACCGCCTGCGCAATCTGGACTCCCTCCTGGGCGATCGACTCGCCGACCCCGACCACCGCTTCGCCCTGGAGGCCTCGCTGCGTGCCCTGCACCTGCTCTCCCGCGACACCGGCGAGTAGGAGCGCGGGGAGGGCGGGGTTCCAGTGCCGGCACCGAACCTTCCCCACATGCCACCGCCACCGCTGCCTGGCGGGCCCGGGGGCGGTGGGCATGTGATGCCGGGCGGGCCCACGGCGCTTCGGACAGTGGTTCCTCGCGTACACCTTCTCTCGCTCCTAGCCGAACCCGGGCTGTCTGCCAGTGCCGCCCCATCCCGTACGTTGTCAGGGCTGCTCTCACCGTTGTGCGCGTTTCCGCGCTTCGGCCCCCCCAGCTTCACCGGTCAGCTGCGACTGACCGGCGGTGAGGTTCTTTCGCCCTCAATCGATTTCATGGCGCCTCGTGGCGCACCACGGGATGTCACACAGCCCGCTTTCCCCGGTCTGGCGCCCGGCGTGCGGAGGTGTTACCAGGTGTTCAGGCCGACTTTGCCGTCCCGGGCGATGCCCTTGCGGCCCTGGAAAGCCTTCACGGCGCGCTCGGTGTCGGCTGCGAAGCTGACACCTCGCCGCGGCGGCCGAGACGGACGCCTCCTGGGCCGTGGCACCGGCGACTCCTATGGAACTCCTACGGCCCCCGCGACACCTCCGCCGCGGCCACCAGGCGCTCCCTTGTCTACGAAGCCCGCCACCTGGGCGCCATCCGCCTGGACCATCGCCTCCACAAAGACGAAGGCGTCCGCGACACCGACTCCTGAACGGCTGCCACCCTGACCCACCTGACCTGACCCAGGACCAGGCGGCCGCCGGGCGTGAGGCTGCGCAGTGCCTGGCGGGCGGCGGCGCGTACTGCAGGGCGTCCAACGTCACAGCCCTGTCCGCACATTGATCGGCCAGCGGAAGGCCAGCGACGTCGGCCACGGCGAAGGCCACTTCGACGGGGAGCGACGTGGCCCGGTGACGGGCCTGGGGGATGGTGACCGGGAAGAAGTCGATGCCGATCAGGGCCGCGTGCGCGTGACCGGCGAGCCACAGGCCGGGACCGCCGCGGCCGCAGCCCGGGCAGGAGCTACCTCAGGTGCAGGTCGAGCTGCTTTCCGGCACGCGTGCAGCGGCCCCTTCGCGTGACGGGGCCGCTGCACGCGTGCCGGAAAGCGATCAGTCGAGTGGGAACCAGTACTCCAGCGGCGAGATGAGCCCGTGCTGGTGGAGGTAGTAGGCCAGCACGTGGCCCACCGGTACCTCGAGCGCGGCTGCGGCCACGGCGGACCACCAGGCGAGGTTCCACTCGCGGAGCCTGCGCGTGAAGCGCCGTTCGGAAACGGACGGGCGGTGGAGCGGAGGAGTCGGCAGGGCCGCCCTCGCCGTCGCCCGCGTCGCCGCCCCGTCCGGCAACGCCTCGACGGGCAGGGCGAGTACGACGGTCGAGCCAGCGGGGACGGCCCCCGCCGGTACGACAACGATCAGTACACGCGCCGGGCGGGCGCCCGGTTCGGCCTCGGGTTCGAAGGGCACGGGTACGTCGGACATAGCGGTCTCCTGCGGGATCAGCCAGCAGCGGGCTGCCGCCGGCGGAAGGCCAAGGAGGCCGTTTACAAGGGGTTTCCATCGATCGGGTCAACGTCCCGCGCGAGGACGTCTAGGCTGGTCAGCCTTGGGTTCGAGGACTTTTCCGACGATCGCGAACCTTGCAAGCCGTACGTGGTGAAAGGCCGGCGATGGGGCACGCGGAGCGGTTACGGGCGGAGCTGAACGCGCTGCACGAGGCGGCGGGCTCGCCGACATTGGCCAGCATGGCAAGCCTGGGCGCGAAGCAGCTGCCGCCCGTCACCGTCTCCATTTCGTCCGTCGCCGGGTGGCTGAAGGGCCCGGCCGTGCCAAGCGCCGGCGCGTACACCCGCTACTTCCTGGCCCTCGTACGCCACCTGCAGGGCGAGGCGCAGAAGGCCGGGTCGGACTACGCCCCGCGGCCCCCGCAGTACTGGGAGGCGCTGGTGGGCCGGGCACGGGCGGAGCGCAAGGCGCGCGGCGGGCGTCCTTTGAGTGCCGCGGCCGATCACGTGCCGGCGCCCGCCCCGATGACGCTTCCTCCGGCCCCGGCAGGGTTCACCGGCCGGACCGACGAGATCGACCACGTTGTGCGGTGGTTGCAGCCGTCAGACGGCGACGGTGAGCGGGACGAGGCGGCGGCCATCGTGGTGTCAGCCGTTTCCGGAATGGGCGGCGTCGGCAAGACGGCGCTGGCCTTGCACGCGGCCCATCAGGCCCGGGCACGGGGCTGGTTCCCGGGTGGGACCCTCTTCGCGGACCTGCGCGGGTACGGTGACGAACCCATTGGCGCCGCCGAGACGGCCGACCGGATGCTGCGTGCCGTGGGAGTGAAGAGCAGGGACCTGCCGCCCACGCCCGACGGGAAGATCGACGCCTGGCGGCAGAAGCTGGCGGAGCTCGGGGCACAGGACCGGCCGCTGCTGATGGTCCTGGACAACGTGCGCGACCCCGCGCAGGCCGAGGCATTGCTGCCGGGCACGCCCCACCGGGCCCTCATCACCTCGCGGCACCGGCTCTCGGCGATGCCCACGCGCCGGATCGAGCTCAAGCCGCTGAGCGCCGCGGACGCCGTAGCGCTGCTGGACCGGACCCTGGGCGCCGGCGGCATAGACGACGACCGCGTCACCACCCAGCCCGAAGCGGCACTGGAAATCGTGCAGCTGTGCGGCTTCCTGCCGCTTGCCCTGCGGATCATCGGCGCACTGCTACGGGACGAGCCGGGCCGGCCGCTGGCGGCCCAAGCCAGGGAACTGGCAGACGAACGAACGCGACTGGACGCGCTGGAGTACGACAGCGCGGAGTCGGACGGGCGGCCGCTAGCCGTGCGGGCCTCCTTCGAGCTGTCGTACCGGCACCTCACGCCGGATGCGCGACGCGCGTTCAGGCTGCTGAGCGCGGCTCCCGGGGTGGACGTGTCCACCGCGTCGGCGGCCAAGCTGTTCGACCAAGGCCCGGCGCCCGCCCGGCGGCTCCTGGCCGGGCTGGCCCGGGCCCACGTGGTCGAGCAGAGGGCGCAGGGTGGGACCGACCAGGAGCCTGCGGACGGCGAACGCTGGTCCATGCACGACCTGGTACGGCTCTTCGCGGACGAGCGCGGGCGCGAGCATGCCGCGTACGACGGCCGGGATGCGGCGGTGGCGCGCCTGCTCGACCACTACCTCACTACCGCTCAGGCCGCCGACACTCACCTGCAGACGACGCCAGGCTGGGCCCTCCCGGACGACTTCACCGACCGCGGTCAGGCTCTGGAGTGGCTGGAGGCCGAACAGAGCAACCTTGTCGCCGCCGCCACGGCCGCCCCTGCGCATCACGCCGCCGCGACAGGACTTGTACTCGCTCTTGGTACGTTCTTCGACCTGCGCCGCCACACCAACGACTGGCTCAACCTCAGTACTGCCGCCGTCGGCATCTGCCGTGAGGCCGGAGACCGCCACAACGAGAGGGCAGCGCTCGATGGTCTAGGGCGCGCCCTCATCCGTGCAGGCAGGTTCAAAGAAGCTGTCGACGTCTTCACAGCGGTGCTGGATATGTGCCGTGAGACCGGAGACCGCCACGTAGAAGCCATAACGTTGACTAATCTCGGCCAGGCTCTGGCATTCCTGGAGAACTTCGTAGATGCCGTCAACGTCCTCACCGACGCTGCAGCTCTGTTCGGAGAGGTAGGAGACAGTCTGGGCGGGGCCCGGGTACTGGGAATCTTAGGGCCCGTCCAGATCAATATGGGCGCGCCCAAGCAGGCCGTCGGTTACTTGACCGAGGCCGTCGCTTACTGGAGGGAGATAGGCGACCGCCACGCAGAGGGCGTAACGTTGGTCAACCTCGGACTGGCGCTGGCCGGCGCGCAAAAGCTCAGGGAGGCAGTCAAGGCTCACGCTGATGCCCTTGCCCTCTTCCGTGAACACGGTGACGTCCACGGAGAGGCAGAGTCTCTGAACAATCTCGGGGCCGCATTGATCCAGATGCGGAAGGTCGACGAGGCCGCCGACGCCGTCCTCAGTGCTGCTCGCCTCTCCAAGGAAATGGGATTCCCTGAATGCGAGGCCAAGGCGCTAGCCAATTTCGGGCAACTGCTGCTTCATAAGAAGAGCTTCGACAAGGCAGTCACGCCGCTCACTGCCGCTGCCAGCCTCTTCAGGGAAACCGGCGACCGCCACAGTGCCGCCTCTACGCTGAATTTACTCGGCCAAGCCCTCGTCGAACACGGCAGATTCGACGAGGCTGCTGACGTCGGCGCCCAGGATGCGGCACTTTGCCGGGAGCTGGGCGACCGCCACGGCGAAGGCATCGCTTGGAAGAATGTCGGGCTCAGCCTGTGTCAGGTACACAGGTTCAACGAAGCCGTTAAGGCCCTTTCCACCGCTGCTGCCCTCTTTCGGGAAACTGGCGATCGGCGCCGCGAAGCCGAAGTACGAGTCCAACTGGCCAGCGCCTCACGTGGGCGGCGCAACTGACGGCCACCCCCCATTACCTTCTTGGTGGCCCCGCAATGGGGCGCCCGGCCTCCGGAGTTGGCATGACTTTCTCCTCCTGTCGAATGCATGGCCTGGGGGGTGG
>NZ_JBIAQC010000035.1:0-24172 GCF_042888685.1 Streptomyces sp. NPDC002779 | reverse complement strand
AGCGAGTACTTTCTGGGGGCGGCCATGGTCGATGTTCCTCTCATGAGAACCATCTGACCCTCTGTCAACACACTCCGCATCTCGGGGGAACCTCACTTCCGCAAACTCCGCTGCTCGACGACCCGGATCACGAGCCTCGTCCAAGCCGTCCTGGTACTCCAGCTCGCCGCCAGGGGCTGAGATCAACCCGCAGCAGTCAGGAGGTCCGTCAATTCGGCCTCTGTCGTCCCCGCCCGCAGACGAACGTCGAAGGTGTAACCCTCATCGCAGAACACCAGGTCAAGGTCCATGGGTGTCAGCCTCCGGAAGACGATCGCCAACCAGATCGCGTCTTCCTCCCAGACGTCCATGTACAGGCAGGTTCCGTCCTCGTGCAGATACGCCTCACCGGGGCCGTTCTCCGTCTCGAACTGCCATATGAGGCTGCGCACTTCACTGTGATGCATCGAGTCGATCTCGACGGCAGACCACCGGGCACGGATCGCGTCAGTCAGCGCATCTCGATCGATGCGCCATCCGACCGCATCACCCTCAACCACCGCCAAGAACGTCGTAGCTCCAGGGTCTACCAGATGTCCGTGACACAGCGCCGATCAGCTGTCGCCTGAAGGTGGAACGGGCTCAGTGGGTGGCGGTGGCGACCGCCCACCCACAGAATGATCAGTCTCGTTGCGTTCCGGCAGGTCACATCAAGGAAATCCCGGTGTGCATCTGGTAGACCATCCCGTTGACGACCCTGCCGGTCCTCCACACGCGGCCAACCGGTCGCGGCCCGGGGTATCGGCGGAGCGGGTAAGTCCCACCCCTCCTGTCGGGGATGGGCCAGGGCCGCTGCTGCTGGATGTGCGGCAGGACCGGGTGCGTCCGGCGATGTCACCGGCGGGGCCCTCTCCGTCCACGCGATGCGTCGTGTCCCTGTCGCGGCGAGGGCACCAAGTGGCGCCTGGATGTCCTCGCGTCCTCAGGGGGCGAGGGCGGTAGCGTCCCACACCAGGAGCAGGTCGCCGTTGTCCAGAGTCATCAGGTGCTTCCGGTCCGGTGAGAGGCGGCAGTCGAGGATGGTGTGGGTGTGGATGTCGAGGGTGCTCAGCAGTGTCCCGTCGCGGGTGGACCGTATGTGTACTCGATGCTTGTCGGGTACGGCCAGCCAGTCGTCGGTGGTGGCGAATCGCGTGCTGCTGGTGTTACCGCCGCCCGGCAAGGTGAAACGTTCGTGTCCACCGGGGAGTTCCAGTACGCGGATCTCGTGTAGGTCCCCGAGGGCGATCCACGAGCCGTTGTCGGCCAGACCGAGTCGGTGGATTTCATGCGGCTGTCTGGGCAACTCGGCGCGTTGCGCGCCGGAAGCCGGGTCCCACAGGGAGACTTCACCGCTGGGATTGGCCATGGCTAGGGTTTTACCGTTGCCGCTCAGGGTCATCCGCGTCAGGCGCGTCGTCCGTGGTTTCGTCGGTGCACACCAGCCGGTGAGCACGTTCCCGAGGGTCCCTGTTCTCATGTCGTACCAGATCCACGTGCCGCTGGGGCTCTGCACGGTCCTCCATGCTTCGCCTATGCGGAAGGAGTGCTTTTCCTCCCCGGTGGCCGCGTCCCACGCCCGCACGTTCTCCCCCGTGGTTCCGGCGATGAAGAAGCTGCCGTCCGGGGCTATGGCACAGTGACTGAGCTGGTCGTACGGGCTGTGGATCACCCGGCTTACGGTCCGGGTCTCCAGGTCGTAGACGCGGATGAGCCCGTCCTTGCCGGCCGTCACCATCCAGGTTCCGTCCGGTGACAGGGCGAAGTCGCGGGTGAAGGGCGGCACGTGCAGGACCGCACGGACCGCCGACCGCGGCCAGGGGACGGACGGCGCCGGGGCGGTCAATCCGAGGGCCCTCAGCAGCCTTCGGGCCTGCTCTGGCGCGTCGCGGATGCTTCCGGGTGCCTGCCCGCTGATGACCGCGTTGATGGTCGAAGCGATGGCCCGGGACTCCGTGGAGTCGACCAGGGTCAGGTCCGTCAGGAGCCCTTGCACCTCAAGTCGTCGGATACGGGCGGCCTGCCAGCGTGGTTGCGCCACCAGCGCCGCGGCGGCATCGGGGTCGCTGTACCGCAGGTGCCACACGAGGTGCTGCCACCAGTAGCCGGCGTCGGTGGGAAGGTCCCACCATCCGGCTCCGGGAGGCACAAGTGCGCGGGCGTTGTCGAGGAGCCGGTCGTGCCACCTTGCGGCCTCCTGCGCCGACCAGCGCGACATCAGGCGTTCGTGCAGATCTGAGGGAACGGTGAGCCGTCCCCAGCCGTCGTCCCCCTCGGTGATGCTGACAAGGCCGGCGCAATCGAGGCTCTGGAGCGCGCTCAGGACGACAGTTTCCATGCCGGATTCGTCGGCTCCGCGCCATACCTCCTTGACGTCGCGCACGTACAACCCGACGCCTGGGGGGATGGCCGCGAGCCGCCGGGCGTCCACCGGCGGTCCGACGGCGAGATCGAGCTTTGTCAGTGCCGTGCCGAGGGAGTCGTCACCCCAGTTCTGGTGACCTGTCCGTTCCTCGAACTGGCGGGCCTTGCGCTCGTCGGCCCGCCGCCTGTACCGGCGCAGTTGCCAGTCGTCGTAGGCCGCCCGTGGATTTCTCATCCCCGTGCCCTCCCCTTCCTGCTGCCACCCGCTCAGTCAAGCACTCCGAGCCTCGGCGTGCGGCTCCTCGCGCCGATCCGGTCAGTCGTCGCCGGCAGGTACGTCCGAGGCACCGTCCCCGACAGCCGCGCGTGCGCCCGCCCGCTGTCCGCGTTCGAAGGGAGAACACGGGCCAACGGTGCTGAGCTTGCTCCCGAGGTGGTCGGCGATCTGCCGGAAGGACATGCCCTCACCGCCCGTCCAACGAGTCTGAGGTCTCCCAGTAGGGGTGCCAACGCAGCGTTCGATCTGCTGAGACTGTCCGGGACGGACACGACGCAGCCGGACACTCTGTTGAGGTCCAGCAACCATGCCGCACTGTTCACCCAGCGGCTCTGCGCTGATCCTTCTGCGTCGTGAACGCAGAAACGATCACGTCTGGCCCCGGGGGTTGCCGAACTCCCACCGCCCTCTGTATCGTTTTTCAATAACATCGATAATCGATACGGGGGGCATTATGGCGAGGGTACGCAATCCGCTGGAGCCGATGTCGACAGCGGTCACGGCCATCGTGACGCTGATGGCGGGGCTGATGGGTGTGGGCCTGCTCGGCGCGCTGTTCGTGGACGGCGTGACCGTCCTGGGCATCGGCGACAAGTTCGTATGCGTCATGGATACGACGACGACGGTGAGCATAGGCGAGGTGCCGCCCGCGGGTTTCAGACCCGCACCGGGAGCCACGGTCGACCTGGGCGCCCACCCGAACTACTGCACGGAGGCCGCCAGTACCGTCCAGGGCCTCCTCAACGCCGCAACACAACTCGCCCCCTTCGTCTTCACCGTCGGGGCGCTCCTGCTTGTCCTGCAACTGATCCGAGGTGCGGAGCGTGACGGCCTCTACACCGCACAGACCGCAAAACGGCTGCGCAGGCTGGGCTGGTGGCTGCTGGCCGGCAGTGTGCTCACCGCGATGGCCGTCTCCACGGCCCAAGAAGCTCTCATCGACTCGCTGAGCCGCGTCGGCGACATCAACGTTGTCTCCGGGCTGTGGTCGTGGGACATTCCCTTCATGGCGATACTCACCGGCCTCGGCGTCCTCTCTTTCGCCCGGATCATGCGGGTCGGCATCGCCATGCGAGAAGACCTCGACGGAACGGTCTGATGTCCGAGGAGAAGCAGGAGCACGCAATCGAGGTCCATCTCGATGAACTGCTCAAAGCGCGCGGGATGACTTTGGCGGAGCTCGCCGACCGGGTGGGAGTCACTCACGTGAACCTGTCGATTCTCAAGAACGGCCGGGCGAGGGCCATGCGGTTCACCACCCTGACCCGCCTTTGCGAGGTACTGGAGTGCCAGCCAGGCGATCTGCTCAGTCACCGTCGGCACTGAGTCTTGGCTATGTCCCCTTGGCCCTCGCTGAGAACGGCATTCGGCAAAGGGGGGGATGAGACCGGCGCCTCGGCCGGATGCCGCAGGGAGGACTGTTTCGCCGGGTCAGCGACCCGGCATACGGGCACCGCCGACCCGCGACGGCGCCTGCCAGACCCAGACGTCGGCTCCCCGGGCTGAAGCAACCGGGATCGTGGCTGCGAGCTTCCTGGACTGCCCGGCCACCTATACCAGCGCCTTTTAATGCTCTGACCGGATAGCTTGGCCGGAAGCTAGCGGTGTTCGGCGTGGACGGGCCTCGCCACCCTCCGTAGGGTGGTGATCGCATACGAAGGGGGCGGGGTGAACGGCAATCCGCTGTACCACTGAATAGCGCTGGCAGTGTCCACAGCGCTCATGCTGCCGGTGCCGGTGCCGGTGGCGATACTGGTGGGGTGGACACCGCCGTGGATGCGCAAGCGACAGGCCGGGATGCGGCTTCGCGCCTACGGCATTTTGTGCATCTACGCCCTCATGCTCGTCAACGGCATCCCCCGGATCGCCGACGCCTCATTCGAGACGGTCATGGTCTGTATGAACGTCGGCTTCGGCTTCACCGCCGCCGCTGCGGTCCTGTTCCTGCTCTCGGCATGCAAGGATTCAGGCGCCCGGACAGCTGGCCCAGTCGAACCTCGGGAAGGCTGAGAGACGGCTTGCCGCGCCTGCCGCGTCACGGTTGGTCAGGCCACTGGTGCGAGGGGGCGTCCGCCCCAGCAGACGGAACGCCCTAGCGCCTGCGCCTGGTGTGGCAAGAGTTTTCGATCAACACAGACGGTTACGGGCGGCTTCTTGGCGCAGGAACACAAAAGCCCCTTCATCTTGCCCCTTTTGGGCGATCAGCGCGTTTTTGCTGCGCCGTGGGGCACCGTTGCAGAAGTTCAGCTGTTCGCCGTCGAAGAGCATGTCCAGATCGCCTTTCGTTGCCGAGACGACGCGCTTCCTCCACCGCATGCCAACATCGGTTCCCGAGGCACCCGCCAAAACCTCGTCCAGGTACAAGGACTGCCCCTCAGTCAGGGAGTCGCCGTCGATTCCAGCGACAACATGCGGGCGCGGTCTCGAAGTTGTCCCGCTTTCTGAGTACGGAGCACATGCCGCGAGCGGCACAAGACCAGATATGAAAAGGGCGGCAACGGTGCGTCTCATGCGCGGACCATAACAGCGGCACGCCAAGCGGTCACCATCCGAAGTCTACTTCCCCACGGCCTGCGCTGAAGCACAGTCATGAGCGCTTGCTCGTGCAACTATCGCTGCTCATACGCCCGCAGGCGGCCTGGTACAGCCGAGCGTGTTCGGCGCGGGCCCGGCCGTGGCGTGCATGGTCTCGGTCTCCCAATCCTCGAACCGCGTGGGCAGCGCCTTGAGCTCACGGTCAAGGTCGCGGTGCCAGTCGATGAGCGCACTGGCGGCGAGACGTTCGGCGTCGCAGGCCGGACAGAGCTCCATCCACACGCCGGTTGCCCACGGGCCGTTCCACTGCAGAAGGAGATCCCTTCCGCAGCGGGAGCACGGCCGCATCGGCCCTGGCCCTGCTCCAAGGCAGTTGCACGCCACCCGCGAGGCCGCGGACGACCTCTCGGAGGCGGCCACAGCCGTCTTTCACCAGCACGCCGACAGCGAGATCCTGCTCAGCTTCCCCCGCGGGCCACGCTCGGCACCCGCGTGCTCGAGCTGAGCGACGACCGGGCACGGTTCGCCGACGCCCAGGCGCTGAAGTCGTACGCCGGATCCGCGCCCATTACCCGGGCCTCCGGCAAGAAACGCTTCGCCGACCGCCGGTTCGTCAAGAACAACCGCCTTATCAATGCCGGCTTCCTCTGGGCCTTCGCCGCCCTCACTGTCTCACTTCGTCATCCTGCCCCGCCGCTGGGCGTCGAACGATCCCTGGCCTGGCTCATGCACGCCCACCGCCATGCCCGGGACTACGAACGACTCATCCAGCACTCGGAATCGTTGATCACCTGGGCGGCGATCACGCTCACGAACAGACGCATCACCCGCAGGCCAGTCCCGCCGCACGGGCAAGTCGGCATCCCGCGAGGACGACCGGGACTGGCATTCACCCGGACCATCGCCGCCTAGGTTCCACCACAAGCGCAGCACGGACACTCTCCCACGGCAGCACCCGCGGCACGGCACCCTGCAGCGTCACATCACGCTGCCTGCCGGGTTCCCGTCGAGGTCGTCGGCCGGTGCGACGGCGGCCCTGATGTGCCTGCCGACCGGCTCGCGTCGCATCTCGAAGCTGCGGCACACGCCGATCCCGATCTCCAGGCGACCAAGCCCGGCTCGCTCACGTGCGTCTCTTTGATCGGGTCCATGCACGGCACTACGCCCCGGCGGCCCGGGAGAGTTCCGCCGCTGCGGTGGCTTAACCCAACCAAGTGGCGGGCCTCAAAGGGCTGTCGCCACCGTGGGCGAGCAAGCCGGATCCGCTGCCCTGCCGTGGTCGGCCCTGTCGGCGGGGCAACCGGTGCCGCGTTCGGGCCTGTGGTCAGGGCGTGTCGCCAGAGTAGTAGAAGCGGCAGGCGACGCCGGGCCCTTGTGTGCGGGGTTCGCCGGGGCGCGGGTCGTAGTGCCCACCAACGAATTCGGCGTAGGTCCGGTGGTTTCGCAAGCGAGTGAGCAACGTTTGTCGATGGCTTCGGGCAGCACGCAGCGGTCACGTCGCTCGTGAATGTTGATGAGAACTGGGAACACTCGGCCGCCTGACCCCCATCGAATTCGAGACCGTCATGACCACACCGGCCCTCCAGGCCGCGTGACCGCACCTGTCACCCGAACCTGCATCAGCCCCCCGCACCGAAAACGAGCGGCTACGGGGAAGGGCTCCCGCCTTCCGCTTGGATCGCGTCCTGATGGCGTTTCAGTCGGGTGAAACTCTGGGCCGCGTGGGACCGGCCAGATATACGCGCAGGCCCCCGGGAACCACAGGTTGAACCCCGCGGGCCCGTACTCCCCCGCCGCAACGCCAGTCCCAACCAGACCAGCACGAGGACAGCCACTGCGAGCTGCACCCACCGCATCGTCCGTAGCGTCTCAGCCAGGCCCTCAGGCAACCGGTATGAATGGTCTGCCATGCCTATCGGCTGCCCCCAGCAGCGGGTGTATCAACCGTCATCTCTCATACGAGGGGTCACCGGACGCTGGTGCCGGAGCCGCATCGTCTCTTCCTGTCGGTGACGGCGGAGGGTCCACATAGTGCCGACGAAGAACATCAAGAACATGGCTGCGCACGCAGCCGCCCACACGACCGCCGCCGTACCTTCATCGCCCACGACCCTGTCGATCAGCAGTACGCACCACAGCAACGTGAACGCTGCGTGGAACCAGCGCCCAAATCGAAGGATCTTCACTGCTCGAGGCTGGAGCGGATACTGGCCTCGCCACCTGAACTGACTCACAGGCTCCGACTACCCGCCGTCAGTCAGTTCGTGCACTGGTCTCACTTCGAGCCGGTAAAGGAACTTTGCAGAGCAGTTGTCGGGACCTGCGAGTTGCGTGACGACCATCGGCCGCGGCTGAGCGATCTACTCCACGGCTAGGCCCTGATCAGCCGGGCTGAAGCGGTCATCCTGCTGTACCGGCAGGCCTACTACGACCCGCAGCACCGCACCGGTCGCATCTACAAGCGCACACCGGATCCGGAGCTCTGCTGCCGGTCCGAGCCCGGTCGACCGGCGAAGGTCCGGTGTGAGCCCCCACCCGACTGCCACGTCCCACAACGAACTTCCTTTTGAAACGATCAGGCAGGCTTCAGTCGGGCTTCGTGGGCCAATCCAGCAGCCGGGCGCCGATCACCGCGGTCTGCAGCGTGTAGCGGTGCACCGGGTCGGACGGGTCCGCGCCGGTGAGCTGGTGGATGCGTTCCAGGCGGTAGGTGAAGGCACGCACGCTCAGCGAGAGCCGCCGCGCCGCCTCTGCGGACACACAGCCGGAGTCGAAGTAGACGGTGAGGGTGTCCAGGAGCGGCTGGGCGCCGCCGCGGGCTTCGAGCAGCGGTCCGAGGGCGTTCTCCACCAGCTCTGACATGGCCTGCCGGTCGCGGGTGAGGACCGGGTAGACGAGAAGGTCGGCGGCGTGCAGCACGGGTTCGTCGAGTTCGAGGCGCTCGCCCAGGTCGAGGGCGTTCAGGGCCTCCTCGTAGGACTGGACGACGCCGGCCGCGCCCGGTTGCGGACGGCCGATTCCCACCTGGCCGCCGCCGGTGGCGGCGAACGCCTGCCTGGCGAAGTGAGCGAGTACCTCGCCCTGGTCGCCCGGGGCGATGCACACCAGCCGGCCGTCCTTCGTGGTGAGCAGGATGCTGCGGTCGCCGAACCGGCCGATCAGCGCGTGCTCCACCTGCCGCAGAACCGTGTCTCCCTCTTCATAGGCGACCGGGCCGCGGGCCACGGCGACCGCATGCTCGTGCGACAGACGCAGCCCGTAGCGTTCCGCGCGCTGGGCCAGCCGGCCCAGGTCGCTGCGGCCGTACAGCAGGTCGTCGATGAACTCGCGGCGAGCGGCCTCCTCCTGGCGTACGGCGATCCGCTGCGCCCGTTCATAGCCCTCGGCGAACGCGTCGACGACCTGTGCCATGGCGCCCAGCACGTCGTCCACGCAAACGTCTCCCCCGACCGGCCAGTGCGCCCGGGCGGCGGCCATGTGGGCGCCGACCATCACGCGCAGGCCCAGGCCGGCCTCCGCAGCCTGCTCGCCCAGCGCCCGGCGCGAATCCAGTTCCCCCCGGGTCAGCCGCCGCCCGGTCGCCGAGGCGTTCGCAAGGATGTCGGCGTACCCCTCCAGGTACTCGTCGTACTCCTCGGACACGTCCCGCACCGCCATGTCGTCCCCCCGAAGTTGATGCGTTGCTGACGTCTTTCTAGCGCATGGCTGCAGGAAAGGAGACCCGCACAAGGCGGTCGTTGCCCGGCTCCGGCAGTTGTCAGAGGCTGACATTCCGACTGCGGGCAAGGTGTCACCGCCGCACCGAGGGCCCAGACCGATCAGGGCGCGGAGGCGCGCGACGGTCATCACCCGTACGCTGCCCCTGGGTCTGCCGGGAAGCCTGGTCGGCGGACATGTCCGCCTGCCCGGAGGCCGTGATGCATCTCTTCCGCTTCCGTCGCCGTCGATGGGGGGCCGGTCCCGGATCCCCGTCCGATGGTCCGGCTGCGCGGTGGCCTCGACGCCCGCAGAACCGGGCGGACAGGCCGGCGCCTCCTGCGACTTATCGAAGCAGGACCGGATGTCCTGCCAGCGGCCAGACTCAGGCAGTCATGCGGCAGATCGGCCTGGCCTACGCTGTGACGCATGGCGACACGTGCCGAGTGAAGTGCCTCCCGTGCAGCCCACCATGCCGGATTGCGGCAATGTCGGATGGCCTGGAGTGCATGACAAGAGCCTGTCAGCGCAGCGTAAAGAACGTGTAGGGTTCCCTGCGGTGTGCCGGGAAGTCTGGTCGGCGGTCTGAGGAGAACTCTCTTCAGTCCCTTTGCTGATCGGGGGTCTTGGTCATGGTGCTCGTCGTGGTCTTTGGGGTGGCGCTGCTCATCGCGGTGCTGCTGTCGGGGCTTGCCGCCCGGACTGTTCTGTCGACATCGCTGCTCTTCCTGGTCGGCGGCGCGCTGGTCAGTGATGGGTTCCTGGGTCTGATCCACATCACGCCGGACAGCGAGATCGTGTCCGTGACGGCCGATCTGGCGCTGTTCGCAGTGCTGTTCACCGACGGCATGCACGTCTCCTTCTCAAAGTTGCGCGAGAACTGGCGCAACCCGGCCCGAGCGCTCGGCCTCGGCATGCCCCTAGCGTTCGTCGGCATGGCGCTGATCACGCACTACCTGGTGGGCCTGGACTGGACGACGTCCTTCCTCGTCGGTGCCGTACTGGCGCCGACCGACCCGGTGTTCGCCTCCGCGATCGTCGGCCGTAAGGAAGTCCCGTCAAAGCTGCGGCAGTTGCTGAACGTGGAGAGCGGCATCAACGACGGGCTCGCCCTGCCCGTCGTGCTCATCTTGATCGCCGCGGCCGGGCCGACCTCCGGTCACGCCGAAGCGTCCTTGGGGAAGATCGCACTGGAGCTGGTCCTCGGGCTGGTCTTCGGAGTCGTCCTGCCGTTCCTTGTAGTCGAACTCGTACGGTTCCGGTTGCTGGGCGCCGAGCCCAAGCTCCAGCCGCTGCTGCCCCTGGCGATCGGCGTGATCCTGTACGCAGTCTGCCACCTCACGCACGCCAACCCCTACCTCGCCGCGTTCTCCGCCGGCGCCGTGCTCACCGCCCGGTCCCAGGAGGCGAAGGAGGCGTTCGAGCCGCTCGGCGAGGCACTCGCCGAGCTGGCCAAGTTCGCGGCGCTGCTGGTGTTCGGCGCGCTATTGACGCCGTCGCTCTTCGGCGACCTGTCCTTCGGCGGGTACGTCGCGGTGGTCCTCGCCATCGTGCTGATCCGTCCGGCGTCGCTGCTGCTGTCGCTGATCGGCACGCGGTTCACCCGGCAGGAGAAGCTGGTCGCGGCCTGGTTCGGGCCGAAGGGCTTCGCCTCGGTGGTGTACGGGCTGCTCGTCCTGCAGGCCGGGATCCCGCAGGGCCAGGAGGCGTTCACCCTCATCGCCGTGTGCATCGCCTTCTCGATCATCGCGCACAGCTCCACCGACGTACCGATCGCCCGCCTCTTCCACGTCGACGACCTCGCGGGAATCCCGACCGGCCGCGAAAACGCCGACGCACCTCCCGCGGAAACCCGCACAAATGCGCGCGCGTGACCGTGCCGAGCCGTACCCGGGCGTTCGTCGACGACGGAGCTCAGGAGGCTGCGCTGGGGGTGGGCCGAAGGAGCGGCGAGACGTGGCCCCGAGCCGTCGGGAGCGTTGACCAGACCTGCTCTTCGGGCGGTCTTGGTGGCGTAGTAGCCGAGCGCACAGGGCGGAGCGGGGAAGGTGTGCCTTACCGTCATTCGGGATGTTGTCTGGGTGTTGCCGTAGCCACTCATCACGGCCGCCCGCTGATGGCCCCAGCGTGATCGCCTGCCTGTGCTCGCACTGCCCGCTGGTAGAACCGCTCGCCCAGATGTGATCCGGCTACGAGCCCTCCTGCAAACAGCAGGAGCCCAGCCTGCACCACGTAAGCGAGGAAACTGGCGTCCTCTGAGTACAGGTTGCTCCACCGCAGCAGCGGGCCGATCAGCCCGCGGAGCCAGATCGCCAGCAGTGCGACGCCCCGGACACGGAGGCTCCATGGGGTCGTGCGGCTGCGGACTCGCTCCGGCGCCCAGCCCCGCAGTGAGGCGACGGCTCGGACAGCCGCCCCGGCGGCGGAAAATCTGTCCGCTTACCTCATCCGCTTACCTCAAGTGTGGTGCCAGTCAGCAGAACCGCCTTCTCGCGTGAGCCCGGGCGGTTCGGGGCCCGCCCGGGCTCACTCTCTACTTGATGTCGGCGTCAGCCGGTGATCTCGACCTTCCCGTTGGCCGCGGTGGGCGCCGTCGTCGCGGGCTGCGCACCACCAGCCCGCCCGGTGATGCCCTTCAGCAGCTCGGCAATGTCGACTCCGGTGGTGGAACCGAGGAGTTCGAGGCCCTGGGCGACGTTGTCAGCGACCGTGCGCGAGAGCTGGCTGGCGCCGTCGGTGGAGATCACGGTCATCTTGTCGATCGCGCTGAGCGGTTCGGACGCCTTGGCAACGACCTGCGGCAGCACCTCCACCAGCATCTGCAGGACGGCGGCGTCGCCGTACTGGGCGAAGGCGTCGGCCTTCTTCTGCATCGCATCGGCCTCAGCTGCCCCCTTGGCAGCGATCGCGGCGGCCTCCGCCTCACCCTCAATGCGTACGGCGTCGGCCAGCGCGGCGCGGTGCGCTTTCTCGCCCTCACCGGTCAGCCTGGAACGCTGGGCGTCCGCCTCGGCCTCCTTGACCTGGGCGATACGGCGGGCCTCGGCCTCCTGCTCGGCCTGGTAGCGGGCGGCGTCGGCGGGCTTGCGGATCCTGGAGTCCAACTCGCGGTCGGTGAGCGCGGCCTGGCGCTCGGCGACCTTCTCCTGCTCGCTCAGCACATCCTGCTGCCGGGCGGCCTCGGCCAGCGGGCCCGCGGCCGCGGCACGCGCCGCCGCCTCGTCCGTCTCGGCCTTGATCTCGGCCTGCTTCAGCGCGAAGGTCCGCTGGGCGATCGCGATCTCTTCCTCAGCTTTCAGCCGGGCCTGCTCGGAGGCGCGCCGTGCGACGGCCTCGGCGATGTCGGCCTCCTGCTTGGCGCGGGCGGCCTCGGGCCGACCGAGGTCCTCCAGGTAGGACCCTTCGGTGGTGATGTCCTGGATCTGGAAAGCGTCCAGCACCAGCCCCTGCCCGGACAGGCTCGCCTCGGCCTCCTCGGCGACCTGCCCGGCGAACGCGGCCCGGTCGCGGATGATGTCCTCCACTGACATCCGGCCGACGATGGAGCGCAGCGCGCCGGAGAGGACCTCCTGGGTGAAGCCGACGATGCCGTTCTGCTGCATGAGGAAGCGCTGAGCGGCCGCGCGGATCGAGTCCTCCGTGCCGCCCACCTTGACGATGGCGACACCTTCGAGATTGACCTTCACACCCCGCAGCGTGACCGCGCCGCGCACCGCGACCGGGATGTGCCGCGAGGACAGGTCGAGCGTGAACTTCTGCTGCACGAACGGCACGACGAAGACGCCGCCGCCGACCACGACCTTCTGCCCGCTGTTATCGGTGAACACCCGCCCGGTCTCGGGGTCGGTGGACTGCTTACCGCGCCGCCCGGTGACGATGAACGCCTCACTCGGACCCGCCACCTTGTAACGGGTGACGACAACCAGGCCGAGCAGCACGAGAAGTACGACGACTCCTATGACGGCGATGACAACTGGACTCATGATGTCTTTCCCCTCAGCCCTCCCAGGGGACGGCAGATCGATACGAGTTCATAGATGAAGGAGCACCGATGTATCGGCTGTGTCGGTGCTCGATGGGGGGCGCGGCGCGGTGGGTCAGCGTTCGACAGGGCGTACAAAGACCGCTGTCTGCGACAGTGCCCCCTCAACCCAGATTTCGGCGCCCCGCGGCACCGGGCTCGGACTCTTCGCCGCGAGCTTCACCGGCTGCCCGGCCCGGTGGACCAGCACCTCGCCGTAACCCCCGGCCGGAATGGCTGTCACCACTGAGCCCGCGGTCCCGATCAGGTCCTCGCCGCGCGGGGCAGCACCGGAGCGGTCGCTCAGCAGCGCACGGCTGAGGCGGTAAGCGAGCCAGCCCGTTACAGCCCCGGCGGGCACACCAACCGCGGTGGCCCCGACCGCGCCGAGCCCGGTGGCGCCCAGGACGATCGCGCCGGAAAAGCCGAGCATGGACACAAACCCGGCAATGACCGGGAGCGACAGCCAGCCGTCGAAGAGACCGTCCAGCGCATCGACGCCGTCGAAGAGGCCCTCAAGGACACCGTCGAAGACGAGGGACAGGACGAGCAGTACGACTCCTGCGATGCCGAGACCCAGAAACCAGGCCATCCGCGACCACCGCCTCTCCCCCACTGTCAACCCGCCTGTGACCGCAATACTCACAGGTAGCCCGGACGAAAACACTGCCTGGTTCCGGCAACCTTTATGATCCCTTGATGCCGGTCTCTGCACAGCTCGGCCGGAGTAAGGGAGACCGCCGATGGGGCGGATGAAGATGAAGCGCGGCGCGTGACGTGCGCCGCCAGTCTGGGGTCCAGCCGCAGGCGGTGCCGCCGTTCCCACAGGCGGAAGTCGAGCGGGTCATGCGGCTGTGGGACCGGGCGATCGACACCGGGTTGATGGCCGGTGGCCCGGGGTGAAGTATGACTTCACCCCGGACGGCAAGGTGCTTTCCGTCGCGGTCGGCAGGAGCGGGCAGGTGCTGGCCAACGGCGAATGGCTCATGCCGTCAGTGGCCGAACGGCTGCGGGAGGAAATGCCGCTGCTGGCGGGGGTGGTCACCTTACGAGAACAATCAGCTCGCCGGCCACGGCCTGGACGGTGCGCCCCAGGACGGCGTGATGCCCCTGTTGCCGCCCGCTGGCCCCGATCCCATGCCGACAGTGGACGAGGAAGCCCTGGCCGAGGCTCAGACCGCCACCGCGGTGCTGGTACGCCAGGGCAAGGTCGCCGAGCCAGTGGGCGCGATGGTGATCCCCGCCCAGAGGGGCGGCGTGCTGTTCGCCGTTGGAGGCCGGGACGGGAAGCTGTACGTCAACGGGCGAGCGCTCACCCAGCAATGGGCCGACGCATTGCGGGCCAAGGTGCCAGAACTCGCCTCGGACATCGACCGGCTCCAGGCCATGCGTGCGGAGTGGCTGGACACTCCCCCGCAGGATCGCACGCTGGCACTGGCCGGCAGCTGCACCGACCCGAACTGTCACACCCCGCACTGAACGAACAACGCCCGGCCCGGCGGCAGGTGCTGGCCGGGCAACGCATGCGACGGTCTTGCATGCTGGTAAACAGGGCGAGTTCACCAGCCTTCGCTCCTTGCGCCGCATACGGTGGCCTCGCCGCCCGCGCACACACCCGGCACGGCGGGAAGCGGCGGCATGCATCGCAGACACGGCACGGGAGGAAGACCGGGATGACGCAGGCAGCGGTGAGCGAGCTGGACGAGCGGGTGCCGGGTCGCCGTTGGACAGTGCGTCTGGACGCCGCCGGCCGGGGCAGTGCGGCCGTGCGCATCTCGTGCAGCCGTCCCGCCTGTGCCGAACAGCGCCTGCCGTCCGCGGCCGTCGGCCGTGCGGTCGCCATCGCCCACCTCAAGGCCCACCTCCGCGCCGCCCCCGCCCCCAGGCCCGGGGCGTACTGCGCATGCAAGCTGGAGGGCTGCCACACCCACCTCCCCGACACCGGGCGGCATACCCGTGCCGAACCCTGGCGGTGTGGCGGGCCGGTCGTCCTGGCCGTGATCACGGCCCGGGAAGGACGCTGGTGGCAAGCCATGGAGTGCTGCTCCCGGTGCGCAGCCGCCACCCCCGGCGCCAAGACCGCAGCCACCTCCCAACCTCCCAACCCGCAGACCATCGGCCGCCTGGCCCCCACAGCCACGGACACCAGCGTGGGCACGAGCGGGCCGCGGTTCTCCGACCACCAGGCCGCGCCGGGGCGGCAGTTCCGGCCCCTCGCCCCGTACCTGCGCGGCGCCGCCCACCGCAGGCGAAGATCGCCCAGCGGGTCATCCCCCACGACCTGCGGCCCGTCGCACTGCGGGACGAACTCATCGAGCTCGGAGATCTCTTCCGTGCTTACCAGCAGCGCACCGAACCCGACTTGGCGCTGCTCGCCGACCTGCAGGAACGCAAGGCCCGCGCGTTCGCCAGCTGGGCCGACGTCACCTGCGAAGGCGCGCTGCGGTGGGAGGCCCGACGCGCCGAGCAGGCCGCCGCCGCCACCCGCCTGCAGCACCAGCAGCGCACCGGCACCATCGCCGGCGGCATCGCGGACAACGACGGGCCGGCCGTGACGCGGCTGCTGACCGTGACAACACAGTGGGACCACGCGCGCTCTGTCCTCGCGCACATGGCCGACCACACCCCGCTGCCTGGCCCGGAGGCACGGCTGCTGGTGCTCATGCTGACCCTGCGCACCGCGCACACCGGCACCGGCAACCTCGTCGGCCAGGACCTCACCGCGCTGGGGATGACCGACCCGGCAGACCTGGTCGACAAGCTGACCAGCTGCGGCTGGCTCAACCTGCCCGGCACCGCCGGGGACCTGCTCGCCTCCCGGCCGGAGAACCCCACCCCGATCACCGTCCCCTCCCTGGTGCCCCACGAGGACAACGCGGGCCCGTTCACGTTCGGCAAGAAGATGCGGCCCAAACTCTCCGGCTGGGCCCAGAAGGTCATCTCGGACAAGAAGCTCCGCAAGGCCAAAGCCACCGCCGCAACCCGGCTGCTCGCCCTAACGCTGACCACCCAGACCGACGCCTCGGGCCGCCTCGGCCCCGGCGGCCAGGGCATCGCCCTGACCGCTCTCGCCGCCTGGGTTCCGGTCGATTCCGGGGAGCTGCAGCACCTGGTCGACCAGCTGACGCAAGCTGACTGGCTCACCGACGCCGCCCTCACCGACACCCACCTCACCGGGCAGCTGACCGAACGCGTCCTCCCGCTCACCTGCCCCCTCCGGGCATGAGGCACAGCAGCTCTCCGGAGCCCGCGCCGGAGTCATGTCCTGACCCGCCGCGGCATTACCGGTCAGCCGACCAGTTCCTCAGGGCCGCCCGCGGACAGCTTCTTTACGACGTAAAGAGGGCCTCCAGTGTGCTGTTTCCGCTGGAAACGGCACAGCGTCACGTTGCGCGGTGGCGGGTACCTCATCAGCCCCACAGCTTGCGGATGAACTCCTTCGCCCACACCACCCGCTCGGGGTGCGGACCGTGGGGCACGCACGGGGAGTTCGGGCCGGCCTGGCACCTTACGCAAGTGACCTCTCTCGCATGCCAGGTCCGCGCCGCCGAGCCTGCGGTTTCCTGCGTTTCCCGCGCTCTCCTGCGCGGCCGGAGAGGCCGGGCTCAGATCGGGCCGGCGGCGGGGGCACAACGTCGACGGCCTGTTGCTGGTCGCGGGCGCCCTTGTGCTTCTCGCCGGGGCCAATGCGGTCATCGCTCTGCAGGACGCGGAGCAGGCGTTCGTCGTGGGGAAACTGTCGCTTCAAGGCTGGAAGGCAACAATACTAACTGGCCACAAATGCGTCACCGCAATATCACGAAGCCTGCTCTTCCGGGCTCGATATCGCGACGGCAGGGAAGGGTCGGACTGCGAGCAAGACGATTGGCCTGTCATGTAGTTGACGCTTATTCAACCCAGCTGGACATCACGTTGGGTGGACGGCAGGCAGCGGGGTGTTGGCTAAGCGCCTGGACTATCATCCCCCTTTGCCCTCTTTGTGCCGTGACATGATCACGCGGCGCCGGGGGAGCACATGGCCCCTTCGGTTTCTTGGAGGGGAAACATGAACCGCATTGCACCTCGTGCCGTTGCACTCGCCGTGGGCGGGACCATTCTGACGGCCGTTCTGGCCGGTTCGGCTTCGGCCGTCTCGTGGGGGTCGGTGACGTCGTCCTACGACGGCAAGAGCCGCTCCACGGCTTATGGCAGCTTCTACAACAGCAACAACGTCTACGCGAAGAACAAGGTGCTGTCGAAGGACCTTGCCGCTGACGGCAACACCATCTACACCCGTGGCCAGTGGTACTGGAATGAAGGCGTCACCCAGACGGGAGGCTCCATGAACACCCCGGAGCACAACCACACGTACTACGTCACCAACTACGTGCAGCAGCCGCTCAAGGGAGCGTCCAGCAGCGTGCGCGGTGGGACGAGCGCCTGTGTGCAGCTGGGCTGGCCCGTCCCCGACAAGTGCTCCGTCGAAGCACTGCCTTCGTTCAGCTACTGAGAGACTTGGTCCGACCGATGACTGACGCCCCCCAGGGGGGACACGAGCCGTGCAGCGACGACGCTGCACGGCTCCGTGCCCGTAATCTCACCGTCCGCTACCACGACAAGACCGTCGTGGACATCCCTGACCTCACTCTGGAGACGGGCATCACGGCCCTCACCGGGCCCAATGGCGCGGGCAAGTCCACCTTGCTGAAAGTCTTCGCCGGACTGGCAGGGCAGACTTCCGGCACGATCACCCTCGGGAGCGACACCGGCACCAAGAGGGTCGGCAGTCTCTACCGTGCTGCCATCGGCTACCTGCCGCAAGAACCAGGCTTTCCCGGACATTTCACCGTCACGGAGGCTGTGACCTACTCAGCCTGGCTGCGCGGCATTCCCCGCGCCCGGCGGCTGGAGGCCGTAGAGCGCATCATCGAGGAACTGGCCCTGGCGAAGGTCGCCTCGATGAAGCTCAAAGAGCTTTCCGGCGGCAACCGTCAGCGCGCCTACATCGCCCAGGCCGTCGTCCATCAGCCGAGTGTGCTGCTGCTGGACGAACCCACCACGGGCATCGACGTCGAGCACCGCATCGAACTACGCCGGCACCTGGGCAGCCTCGGCGCGAAGTGCTGCGTCGTGATGAGCACCCACCACACCGAAGACATCGAGCTCCTGGCCGGTCGCGTCATCTCCCTGCGTGAGGGCCGTGTGGTGTTCGACGGCACACCGGCAGAACTGATCGCGCGGGTCGAGGGAACGAGCCGCGAGGAACATCGAGCCTCGCGCGAGGCCCGGTCCATCGAGCAGGCGCTGCAGGAGCTGGGAGGTTCCGCATGAACATCACCGGTCTCATCGCACGCCGTTCCCTGGGACGAACCGCCTTCCCCGCCTTCCTGGCATTGGCGGTCCTGAACACCCTGTTGCGGAGCATGACCTGGCGCCACGAATGGATGTGGGCGGTCTACCAGTACAACTTCACGGTGATGCTGCTCGGTCCTCTCCTCGCCGGGATAGCCGGATGGGAGGGTTACCGGCTGGCCAAGGCGCAGGAATTCCTCCTCAGTCATCGCCGTCCCATAGCCTTGCTGGCCACAGCGACCGCAGCTTTGTGGGCATGGTGCGCAGCCGCGTTCCTCCTGGGCCTGATCATGGTCGGTGGCATCGTCGCCGGATCAGGCACACCGTGGCAGGTCGGCGTACAAGAGCTGGTCACTCCTGTGCCAGCGCTGCTGCTCCTGCTGGCGGAGTGTGCCGCAGGCGTCGTCGCAGGCTGGCTCAGCGGAAGCAAGCTCGCTCCGCCACTCGCCGCGATCACCGTCTTCCTGGCTACGCTGTTGCTCTACGCTGGCAACCTGTCTGCATTTGTCATGGTTGGCGGCGCCACCAGCTCCCTGGTCGGTCTCGCACCCAAGATGGCCACCCAGACGTGGCAGAGTCTCTTCTTCGTTCTGACAGCAGCTCTGGTGATCCTGGCAGGAACCTGGCTGGCGACCTGGTATCGCACGCCGCGGTGGCCCGTGATGGGCGCAGCTGTCCTCGCGACCGCAGCAGTTGCCGTCCAGCTGGCCACCGTCAGCCCGATCTACCTGGAAAGGCGGGAGGGCGACGTCGTCTGCCACGGTGCCTCCCCGCAGATCTGCCTGGGCCGTTCCTACCAGCACTTCGAGCCCCACCTGCGCCAGGCGCTGAGCCCCTTCATCCATGCCATCGACAAGATCGGCTTCCAGGCGCCAGTCTCCTACCGACAGGACGCCCACATCAGCCAGCCCGGCACGGCACAACTCGGACTGGACACCATCACCGGCAACAAGGAACTACTCGCGGACATGATCCTCGGCACTTACTACGGCCCGGACTGCACCATTGAGCCGCAGTCTCAGATGGAGAAGAACTACACCAACGCCCGCTACTACCTTGCCCAAGCAGCAGGTATCCCCAGCGACAACGACGATCCCACACTCGACCCCCGGCTTGTCCGCGGAAGCGCACACGAGCGGACAATGGTCGCTCACCAAGCCTTTGCCGGCCTTATTGCCTGCCGTGGCTGACCTCCACGGCCACGCGCTGTACGCCCGGCGGTGGCAGCTGCCACGACTGGCAGCAACTGCCGTTCTGTGTACGGTCCTGTGGCTCGCCACGCCGCTGCGGCTCTTCGACGTGCCAGCGCGAGACGGCGTACAGGGAGCCCTGTGGCCAATGGTGCCCACAATCTTCGCAGCCATCGTGCCCTCGGTCCTCAGCACCGCGGCAGAAGTCCAGGAACGCACCGCCCCTCACACCGTCCGGCTGCGTGCACTGACCACCAGCCTCGTGCTGCTTCTGGCGCTGGCGCTGGCCTCGTGCGGAGCCGCTATCAGCGCCCTCGTCGCCTATCGCAACACCGCACTCCTCGTCGGTCTGGCATTTGCTGGAGCCTGGCTTCTTCCAGCAGGCGCCGCATGGGCACCTTGCGTGCTCACCCCGATTGTCATGTGGCTGGTGGGCACCGGCCCACAGGGGCGCGTGGAAGGCTGGACGCTTCTGCTCCTGCCAGGCAGCGTGACCTACGCAAGCCTGATCTCCGCAGCGGTCCTAGCCCTTGCCGTGACCGGGTACGTGGCAAGGGGCGCACGAATCTGAGAGGTCGTCTTCACCCGATATTTTATCCCACAATCGGCTGCTTGGTCTGTGGTGTCGGGTCGCGCCAGACACCTCACGATGCCAACGCGTCAAGCTGCGGCGGCGAGTTCGGTGGGGAAGGCGGTCTGCTCATCGAACAGTTCGTGGTGCTGCAGGCAGTAGTAGAGCTGGCCGATCATGCGGCTGAAGAGGTTGCGCTGGGCGGCTGCGTGCCAGTCTCCGTGCTCACGTCGTCGCCGGTAGTGGGCGCCAGCCCCGGGTGAGTGCCGGAGAGCCGAGAAGGCCCACAGGTAGCCGGCGTGGTTGAGGCGGTCGTTCTTCACCCAGCGCCGGGTGATGGAGGACTTCTTGCCGGAGGCCCTGGTGACGGGCGAAGACCCGGCGTATGCCTTCAGGCCGCGGGCGTCGGCGAAGCGGGTGTGGCCTGCCCGGCTGCCCCGAGATGTCACGATCCGGTACTCAAACATCCCGAGGAACACCCGCTCCATCGGAACGTCCATAACTACGGATTAGGAGATGGTGTTCTCGCCGGTGAGGCGGCGGGCCATGAGGTCGGTCATGTCTAGGCGGATCATGGCTTCGGAGCGGACGGGCGGGATTTCATAGTCGCGGGCGAGGCGGCGGTGGAGCATGAGCCTGCGTTCCTCGGTCTCGCTGCCGCGCTGACTCGCTCCAAGAAGCTCGCCAGACGACGGTCGGGCAGCTGCGGACTACTGCGGCCACCGACTGCCCGGCCGTGACGCTCGAGCCGGTGGGGGCCGGATCCTGCGACGATGGCCCACTGGGTTTCAGGGCTTGGTCACCGGCGCCTGGAGTTCGGTCACCCAGTCGTCGCGGCTGTCCGGACACTGCAGGGTGATCTCCCGGGGGTATCCGACTGACTGATACCCGTTTTCCTCGATCCAGAAGGCCAGCGTCTGGGCCGTGGGCAGCACGGTGTCCATCGAGCCGCGGTGCACGATGGTCGCCCACTGGTCGACGGGCGGCAGGTCGAGCACCCGGAAGGCGCCGTCCTGGAGCGGGGCCGCGACCTGGACGGCGGCGTGGATGCTGATGCTGCCACCGCCCTCCGGGACGTCCTCGTAGTAGGCGATACCGGGCCCGGCCGGCGTTACCCCGGCCGCGTCCAGGCGCCGGAACAGCTCGTCGTAGAGCGGCCCGATGACCGGGCTGATGTCCTCGGGGTCGAAGCTCGCGGCGGTCGCGGTCAGCTCCGCCACCCGGACCACCGGGATGCTCTTGAAGACGACGTCGTTCGTGGGCATGTGCCCCTCGCTCTCGATCGACCGGAGCCTCGCCTCGACCTGGACCAGTCGCGCCGCTGCGGCGGCCATGGCGACCTCCAACTCGGCCCGCCGCAGCCGCAGCATGGCGCGCAGTTCTTCGGTGGTGACCTTCTCGTCCAGGATTTGCTGGACCTGGTGGAGGGTCAGGCCGAGGTCTTTCAGCGCAATGATGCCAACCCCAGCCGCGTTCCTGAAGCTTCAACCCCCCTCAGTGGCGTGCTGGTTGGCCTACAGGGCGGGCGGGGCGATAGGGGAACACGATGCAGATACATGCGGCGGTAAGGCAAGGGGCCTGGTACGTCACCAGCTACCGTTCGTTCGGGTCCGATTACCTGGACGAGGTCGAGTCTCTGCTGCGGGTCGCCGGAGCCGCGCGAGCGCCGGACGACGACAACGCGGACTGGCGCAAGCTGGACGCTCTGTTACTCGAGCGCACGGTGAGGGTGGACACGGACGGATGCGCCACCGTCGGCGATCTGAAGACGCGCTGCATGGAGGCGGCATTGCATGCTGGTCTGGCCAGACCGGCGAAGGGCGAGTGGCCTCCGACGATCTGGATCACGGATTCCGCCACCGACGGGGAACTGCCGGACGTCCTCCCGCTGGACGAGGCGGACCTTGCCGACGGTGCCCTGCTGGTGCTGAACATCGAGGAAAGCCCCGAAGGGGAAGCCGCGATTGGCCCGGCCCCCCGCTGCCGCGCTCTTTCAGCGCCTCCAGCTCACCGCCAACACCCCGGACGCGGACGCCAGCCCTCGCCTCTTCGGCGTCCTGCTCTACACCGACGCCGACGTGGAACTGGCCACCTACGTCCGCACTCACCTGGACGATCTCAACGCTCTGTCCGGCCCGGCCACATGGGTCTTCGTCGTCGAGGAGGAGCGCGGTTCGGACGCGGTCAAGCGGTACTGGCGTCGGCATCTGCAGCCCGAGGTGTACCGAGTCCTGGCGCCGCTGCGCTGGCTGGACTGGCAGCCGTACGACGCCCAGGGGGCTTATGAGGTCGCCGCCGCCCTCGGTGTCGACCCCGCCCTGCTGCCCTGCTTGGTCCTGCTGGCCCCGCACACCGCGGCCGGCGCACCGGGTCCGGCCGACCGGATCGTCTTCCCCGTCCAAGAGGCCACCCCGGCTTGGTTCCGCACGCTCTTCGGCCACCTCGCCCGGCTGATCGGGCCCACGGCCAGGCCACCGGAGGTCTCCAGCCACGAACGCTACTTCCGACGCACCATGTACCACTTCGGCGCGCCCGTCTCCGTGCAGACCGCCGTACGACGCCTCAGCGCAACGCCGCCCGCCGACCGGATCGCCGACAGCGAGGCCTTCGCCCGGGTCCGCGCCGCCGAGCAGGCCATCCGGGACACCCTTGTCCCCGCCTCCGTCGCGGTCGAGCGCCCAGAACACCACTTCACCGACTGCCGTGTCGTCATCCACTCGGGAACATCAGGAGCCACCGTGACGGAGAACTTCTACTTCCAGGGCACCCACACCACCTTCATCAACAAACCGGTCGACACCGTCGTACGCGACTTTCAGCACACCTACGCACAAGCCCCCGCGCAGGACGACCTGACCCGGCTTCTCACCCTGGTCCTGACCAGCCGGGACCTCCCCGACGCGGACCGTGAGGAGGCGGCTGGCGCGGTCCACGACCTAGGGCGTGTTGCGAAAGTGCTGGTCACAGCCACTCGTTGATGGCTGCGACCAGTACAGTCGCCTCGTAGCGGACGGCGAGTTTCTCGTATCGGGTCGCTACGGCCCGGTGGCGCTTGAGCCGGTTGATCCCGCACTCCACCGCGTGGCGTTCCTTGTAATCGATCTTGTCGAACTTCGGCGCCCGGCCGCCGCGGGAGCCGAGCTTCTTGCGGTTGCGGACCTGGTCGGCCTTCTCCGGGATGGTGCAGCTGATGCCGCGTCTGCGCAGGTAGGCGCGGTTCGCGCGGGAGCCGTACGCCTTGTCGGCGCGGACCTTGTCCGGCCGGGTCCGCGGCCGACCCCGACCGATGCGGGGCACCCGGATGCCCTCCAAGACTGCCTGGAACTGCGGGCTGTCGTGCCGCTGACCAGCGGTGACGAGCAGCGACAACGGCTTTTGCCCCTGCTCGACCGCCAAGTGCAGCTTGGTCGTCAGCCCGCCACGCGAGCGTCCGAGGCCGTGGTCATCGGGCTCGGTGTCGACGCCACCGGGAGGCTCCTTCTGAAATGCCCCTTTTTACGCGCCCCGGCAGCATGCTGGTGGGCCCGGGCGATCGTGGAATCCACGCTGACGTCCCACGTGATCAGGCCCTTCGCGTCGGCCTCGGCCTGCAGCTGCTCGAAGACCCGCTTCCAGGTGCCGTCGCGCTGCCAGCGCCGGAACAGGTCGTAAGCCCGGTCCCACGGCCCGTACCGTTCCGGCACGTCGCGCCACGGCGCACCGGTCCTTAATCCGCCACCGTATGCCGTCTATCAACTGCCGCCGGGTCCACACCGGTGGACGGCCCGGCTTCTTGCCCAGCGGCAGCAACGGCTCAAGCCGGGCCCACTGGTCGTTCGTCAGATCACCACGCCCCACGACAAGTGATCATTCACGACCAAGATCGACTTTCGCAACACGCCCTAGCGGCGACTTCATCACCGACGCCACCAAGGCGCACATCGAGGCGGCAAGCCACCTCTGAAAGGCCCGCTCCATGCTGCCACTGCCACTCATCGGGTTGGAGGTGCCCAACCGGATAGGTCGCCAGCGTCGGGGCTCCCTGCACCTGGGCACCGGCCGCATCATCCGGGCCGAAATCCAGGCCTGTCCGACACCCCTCCTCCTTGCCTGCCTGTGTTCTCACGCGGGGGTGAAGGGGGCTTGTGAAGGTACTCAGTTACGGCGGGGACGGCAGGCAGCCGAAGCCG
>NZ_JBIAQC010000034.1:0-25160 GCF_042888685.1 Streptomyces sp. NPDC002779 | reverse complement strand
AGGCCCTGCCGTTATGCCCCGACCACCGAGGGATCACCCGAACAGGAACCGTGTTCGACTGATCAAGCCTGCCGAGCGGTAAGCGGATGGCTTCTTAGCCCGCATCAAGGCCCGCAGCCTCCTCACCCTGGCGGCCTGGCCAGGCAATCAGCATCACGCGATCGACGTGCTTCATGCCCTCGTCGACAACGCCGTGCAGCACGCACTCGCTCCAGGCAAGCCCGACCAGAGCCTCAGCGCCTGCCTCAGCTTGACCGAGGCGCACGAGCTGCTCGTCGACGTCACAGACCCTCTCCCCCACTTCCCCGACTTCGACCAGGCCGTCACCGGTGATTGCGGACGCGGGCTCTGGGAGATCGCGCGCCAGGGCGTGGAACTCTCTTGGTTCCTCATCGGTTCGGGCTTCGACGCCAAGACCGTGCGCGCCGTCCTGCGTCCCGGGCTGGTGGAGCTGTGACCGCCCCGGCCAAGGCGCTGCCGCGCGGCGCCGACATAGTGCAGCACCTGGTCGAGACCGTCGGCGCAGCGAGTCGGCCGGCCGCCGACATGGCCGACCTCGCGGACATGATCCGCACCCTGCTGGCAGTCGAAGCTGGCCGCGACACCCGCGTACGCCTGGGCGGCCATCTCTTCGACGTCGTCATCACCAGCTCCGGCGTCCAGGCCCGCTGCGCCGTAGCTCTCATGGACGAGATCCAGGGCGGATGCGGGCCCGTGATCGATGACCCGGAGAGCGGCTGGTTCTACTGGCTCGTCCCGCCCGGCTCCTCTCGCTGCTGGCAGCCGCACACCCACGCCGTGTGCCTGGGCGCGCCCCACACGATCACCCTGCCCTCTCTGAACAGGACCGTTCCCCCGGGTCCGTACTGGTTCCGGCCATCGGCATGTGACCGGCTGGTGCCGACCGCGCCGCTCCGCGAAGCCCTGGCGCAGATCCGGCCCGAGCCGACCCCGCACGCCGCGCTCGCGGCCCGGCTCGGCATCGCCACCTGAGACTGCGTGCGCATCGACGCGGTAACAGTCGTCGACGCGCACGGGCACGCCCCTGCGGGCGGGGCGGATCCGACCCCGGCCGAAGACCCTCACTTTCGAATCGAGCACCCCATGACGAAGCTGCTCATCCTCATCGCCTGCGGTGCTGGCGGCGCTGTGCTCGTGTACGCCGTGCGGCACGCGCCCGGTCCGGCGCTCATGGCAGGCCTGCAGGCCGAGGACAGCCGCCGCTTCGCCGCATTGTGCAGGAGGGCGTCATGAGGCTGCGGCCCCGCCCCCGACCGACGTGTTCGTGGCCGCCTTCGCCGTGGCTGCCCCCTTTAACGCCTGTCCGGCGTCTGGTCGACAACGCTCCCGGCCGCCGGACAGAGCCAAAGCCCCCGGCACGGCAGTGGACTACCCGCGGTCTGAAGATGTTCGGCCAGAGCGTGGCAGGCGCCGGACGGGCGGAGGAGGCGAGTTCCCTCCACACCCTGGCTCTGGGGCAGTACAGCGGCCTGAGCGCGGTAGACGCGGAGTGTGTCCGTCGGCGGTTGGAGGCGGCCTGGTGATCAGGAACGCAGTGCTGGACCTGCCCGGGTTAAGCGACGGCGTGCAGCAGTTCGGGCACGCCTTCAGTCGTGCGGTAGGGGGTGAAGGCGGGGGTGAGATCGCGGACGAGCTGAACGCATCGCGGGGCCCCGATCCGTTCGGCCAGGTGGAGCGCTTCGAGGGCGTCGGCGGCTGCTGCTTCGGGTTCGCGACGGCTGAGATGGCCCTGCGCCCGGTACGCGAGGAAGATTCCGCGCGTTTTGTCGCGGCTGGCTGGCAGGAGCGCTTGGCCCTCGGCGATGAGGCGGTCCGCCTGCGCGGTGTCGCCGAGGTCGAGCAGGCAGCGGCCCGAGTCGACGGCGAGGTCGGCGGTCGACATCCAGGAGCACCAGGCGGGGGTGTCGTTTGCGTCCCCGGCGTTGAGCAGGCGTTCTGCCGCGTTCAGGGAGCGCAATGTGGTGCTGCGTTCGCCGAGCGCGGCTTGGGCGCGTGCCAGTCGCAGATGCAGCAGCGAGCTCGCGGCGGGGTGGGTGGTGCGGCTGAGGGCCTTGGTGAGGATGCCTGCGGCGGTAGTGGGGTCATCCCGCCAGGAGGCCTGATAGGCGAGGTCGCTGAGGAGGGCCGCGCCCATGTCCCGGTCGTTGCCGGCGTGAGCGTTGTGCAGCCCGGCGATCCAGTACCGGCTGGCGGCGCCGTGCTGGCCGTGGTCGAAGCGGATCCAGGCAACCGTCTGGGAGAGGCTGGCGGCGAGCTTGTGCAAGCGCGCTCCCACGGGGCGGGAATAGCGCTGCTCCTCGATCAGGTCGGTGACGCGGGCGAGGTGGGCGTCGTAGAGGGGCGCGATGTGCTGGCGCTGCTCGGTGGCCAGTGTGTTGAGGCGGGCGCTGGTCTCCTCCAGCAGGGATACGACGTCTTCGCCCACCGCGGCGCCCGGGCGGGAGGGGCTGGCGGCGAGGGCCGCGGGCTGGGTTCCGGCCCAGCTTCCTGCCAGGATGACGAGCGCGGATCCGGGGATGGCACTGAGGAGGGTTCGGCGGTCCATGGTGTGCAGGGCCTCTCGCAGAGCGGGCACGATGTTGGCGGGATCGAGCGGCACGACACCCTGGTCGACGCGGGGAAGCCAAGCAGGCCAGGCGGCAGGGTCGATGTCACTGGCCGGGATGCCCAGGACTTCCGCGATGTAGGTCTGGGAGACGGCGTCGGGCCGTACGCCGTTGACCTCCCACTTGCGCACCCGGGCCTTGTCGACGCCGGAGCGAAGGCCGCGGCGGCGAGCAGCGCCGTGCATCGCCTTGGCGAACTCCACACGGTTGAATCCGCGCGCGGTGCGGACCGCGGCCAGCGGGTGGGGTGTGCGCTCGTCCTCGTCCACGACGAAATCCAATCAGGCAGGCACGGCCTGAGCGTACCGCCGCAGGGGGGTGGGACTCCCGCGGGACTCCCGCCAACCTCTATGTCAGCAGGCACAGTTGGCCGACACTCGATCATCTCAGCGACCCCATCGGTCGCTGTGGCGCATCACCGCGCAGCGCACTGCCACACCCGCTCGATGTCCGACCGTCCGGGTGGCGGTGCACGATTCCCTGTTCCTGCTTCCGGTCCGTCGTGCTCGTACGAGCAGCGACCGGGACGGTCGACCGTTCGAGAGGAGATCGACGTGCAGTCTCCGTTGGATCGGGTGATCTCCGCGCCGCCCGCCCCGGACAGGCCCAGTGGGCCGACTTGGCTGGTGACTCCAGGTATCGCGCCCGCGCGTTTCCACACGGCAGTCGGCTCGGGCGCCGAGGTGGTGTTGCTCGACCTGGAGGACTCGGTGCTGGCCGGGTCCAAGGCCGATGCCCGGGCCGCCGTGCTGGCGTTCATCGATGCCCGGACGCGGAGATCCGGCGGGCCCCTGCTGGGCGTGCGGATCAACGCAGTGGACGGCGCCGAGGGCCTGCGGGACCTTGCCGCCATGGACGAGGGGACGCTGCGGCCGGACCTCGTCGTAGTGCCCAAAGTTGAATCGGGCCGCGAGATCGAGGCCGTCGTACAGGCCGTGCGCGGGGCGCAGGCGGCGCCGAAGGTCTGGGCGTTGATCGAGTCCCCGCGGGGAGTCGTCGCACTGCCCGGCATCGTGCACACCCCGGGCCTGGCGGGCGTGCTCTTCGGCGCCGCCGACTACGCGGCGGCGGCCGGGTGCCAGCTCACGTCCCGGGCGATGTGGTACCCGCGCGCTCAGCTCGTCACTGCGGCCGTCGCCGCCGGAATCCCGGCCGTGGACTCGCCCTTCTTCTCTCTCGATGACCAGGACGGGCTGCGCCGGGACGCCCTGGAGGCGGTCGAGCTGGGCTTCGCCGGCAAGGTCGCCGTCCACCCGCGCCAGCTGAGCGTCATCGCGCAGGCGTTCGCTCCGAGCCCGCGCGAGCTGGAGGCAGCTCGTGCGGTTCTCGACGCGGCCTCCTTGGCGGCACAGGCGGGCGGCGCCATCACCACGGCGGACGGCGTGATGGTGGGACCGCCGCTCATCGAGGCCGCCCTCGCCGTCGTCCGCCGAGCCGGCCACCGCCCCGCCGCCGTCACCACCTCTGTCACGAAAGCGAGCTGATGATGCAGAAGCAGCAGTCCTCGTCGTCCGTCCCGGCCGGTTTTCGCCAGGTGGAGGACGGCCGGATCCGCGAGGTTGTCGGCCTGGGCCTGGACGACCTCGTTCCCGGCCTGGTCATCGAGCACCGGCCGGCACGGACGGTGACCGAGGCGGAGCACGTGCAGGTCCTCGCCCTGATGGGCAACGAAGCGCCGGTCCACTCCGACATCGAGTACTGCCGCCGTACCGGCAACCCGCGGGTTCTGGTGTGCGGGATGCTCACCCTCAACATGGTGCTCGGGATGACGGTCCGCACCACCAGCGGCATGACTACCGGCAACCTCGCCCTGGATGAGGTCAGCTGGAAGAAGCCCGTCCATGTCGGCGACACCTTGTCCGCGCGCAGCACCGTCCTGTCAGCCCGCCGCTCGGGCAGCCGCCCCGACCAGGGCATCGTCACCTGCCGCGTCGACGGGTTCAACCAGCGCGGCGAGCTGGTCGTCACCGGCACCCGCACCTTCCTCGTCCCCGCCGACCCGGACGTCATCCGCGACGCCACCGGCTACTAGAAGAAGGGGAGCCGCCATGGACGCGGAGTTCACCGAGGCCGACGACGCCCAGTGGGAGGAGTACGACGCTCTGGCCCGCCGCGCCTACGGCCAGCCGGTGCCCGACATCACGCGCCTGGGCCCGCACGCGGACCGGCGGGTGGCAGTGCGCGGAGGCCGGGTCGTCGCCGGGGGCCTGGGCATGCTCGTGCCGCAGTGGTTCGGCGGCCGGCCGGTACCCGCCGCGAGCATGGGCTGCGGCTGCGTCGCCCCAGAGGAGCGCGGCGGCCGCCTCGCCGCTCGCCTCGCTCAGGAGAGGGTGCGCGCCTTGCAGGATCAGGGCGCGGTCCTCGCCACGCTTTGGACGGCCTCCAACGGCTACGTGCGGCGGCTGGGCTGGGAGGCCCCGGCACAGGTGTTCTCCTGGACGGTGCCGACCGTCGCCCTCATGCAGGCCACCGCCGACACGATGGAGATCACCCACGGCGACACCGCGCAGCTGGCGGAGCTGCCTGACCGGCTGGCCGGGCGGTGGAACGGCCCGTGGCAGCGCTCTGCGTGGTGGGGTGCCTGGCAGCAGGAGCGGCATCCGGACCTGGAGACCTACGCGTTCGCCGAGCACGGGCGGGAACCGAGCGGCGTCCTGATGGTGGCGACGCAGCGCACCCCGGGCGGCCGGCAGCTGGTCGTTCACGACTTCTGGGCCGCCGACGCGCCGACCGCCGACGCGATGCTCGCCTTCCTCGGGCGGCACCACGGCCGGATCCCCACCGTGATGTTCGAGCGCACCGGACTGCCGCCCGGCCCTCTGCTGCAGCAGCGCCTCGCGAGCGTCGGCACGGCAACGGCCAGAGCCTGGCACCCCTGGATGCTGCGCGTCCTCGACCCTGCCCGCGCCGTCGAGCTGCGCGGCTGGCCCCGTCACCTGGACGACGAGATCGTGCTCGACCTCGCCGACCCGGACGGCGCCGGCTCCAGCCGCCACACCCTGAGCATCAGCGCAGGCAGCGCCCGCCTCACCCCCGGCGGCGCGCAGCGCGGCCGTACCGCTGACGTCACCCTGACCATGGGGCAGTTCGCGCTCTGGTACGCCGGCGGCTACCGCAGCCCGGCCGCCGCCGCGATGGCGGGCCTGCGCGGGGAGAACCCTGTCCTCGCCCGCCTTCTGGCCACCACCGCCGACCGGGAGCCCTGGCTCGCCGACTACTTCTGACCCCCGCACCCCACCCGGCATCCGGCCGTTCCACCGGCAGGAACCGCCCGTCGCACTCGCGTGCACGGCCCCACCGAATCCGCTCCCTCCACGCCCGTTCGGAGACCTACCTTCATGACGACCTCCAAGCCCTTCCCTCCCGAGCTGCGCGAGTGGGTCGCCGGCCACCTGCCCGGCCTGGACGCGAACGAGGACCGTTCCTGGCCGCGCAGCACCTCCCTCGTGTGGTGCGTGAGCGCGGCTGGCCGGGACGCCTACGTGAAGATCAGCCCCAGCGACCTCGACTTCGAGCGTGAAGTCGCCGGATACGCCTTCACCGCGGCGCACCTGAGCGAGACGGAGGCGCCGCGGCTGCTGGCCTGCGACCCGGGCCTGCGCGCGATTCTCAGCACGCCGTTGCCCGGCCGCATCGTACGGGACCTGCCCCTGGAAGCCGGCATCGAGTTGCGCCTGTACGAGGCCGCCGGGCGGCTGCTGCGCCGCTGGCACGACGCGTCCGAGCCCGGCACGGCCGCGGACCGCGTCGCAGTGCGTTCCGACATGGAGGACAAGGCCCGTGAGGCCGCCGACTGCCTGGAGGATGTCGCGCCGTACCTGGCCGCCGGCCGGCTCGCTCTGGTCGAGGCCGCGTCGAAGGAGCTCCCCGGACTCGCCGAGCAACTGCCGCTGGTCTACCGGCATGGCGACTACGAGACCCGGAACTGGTTGTACGACGAGGCCACCGGTCGTCACGGTCTCATCGACTTCGCGATGGCCACGCACGGTGTCGCCGCGTCCGAGTTCGTGTGGCTGTGCGGCGCTGTCTGGTCCGTCCGCCCGGAGCTGCGCGAGGCCTACTTCACGGGCTACGGCCGGCCGCTGACGGCCGAGGAGGACCGCCTGCTACATCTGCTGACCGTCCGCCTCGGCGTGTCCTACCTGCGCAACGGCCTTTCCAAGAACCGCGACGAGCTCGTGGCGCGCGGCCACCTCGTCCTGGACCGGATGGCCGCCCGCCAGCCCTAGCCCGCACCGCGCGCGGGCCCGGCACGCGCCCGGGGCCGGGTCCGCACTCTCCTTTCCCCTATCCCGTAGCGATCCGGATCAGGAGGTGCCTGATGAATCTCGTCCCCGACCTGCCCGCCCCGGCCGTGTCCACCGTGTGGAGCGGCGTCCCGCAGCAGCTGCGCGCCGCCGTCGAGGCCGCTGCCGGACCGGTCCTCGACGCCGTCGAGGCCGCGGCGGGCAGGACCGCCCGGCTGCGCCTGTCCCTGGACGTTCCCGGGCGCCGGTTGTTCCTCAAGGCCACTCCGCTGTCCCACCGCCACGCGCCCACCCTGGACACCGAGGCACGCCTCGCACCCGCCGTCCGCGCGCTCGCGCCCAGGCTGCTGCACCACGGCACCGCCGGCGCCTGGCGGTGGCTGCTGTTCCAGCACGTCCCCGGCCGGGCCGCCGACCTGTCCCCGGGCTCGGCGGACCGTGACGCCGCCGCCCGCGCGCTGCGACGCCTCGTGACCCTGCCGGCCCCTGCCGCCGCCACACTTCGGGCCGAGGACCGCTGGGCGCACCTCGGCGCCGGCCTGGACCTCGGCCTGCTGGCCGGCGACCGGCTCGTGCACACCGATCTGAACGAAGGGAACATCCTCGTCCAGGGCGACGGCAGTGCCTGCCTGCTCGACTGGGCGTGGCCCGGGCGCGGCGCCGGGTGGCTCAGCGCTGGCTTCCTGCTCGCGCAACTGATCGACGCTGGCACCCCCGCAGCCGACGCCGAGGCGTGGGCCCGCCGGGCGCTGCCCGGCTGGGCCTCCTCGCCCACCGACGCGGCCGACACCTTCGTCACCGCGCTCACCCGGCGACGCGCCGAGCAGGCTGCCATCTGCCCTCCGGCCCGCCGCGCCGAGCGGGAGGGGCAGTTGCGCTCCGTAATGACCTGGCACCGCTTCCGCACCCGCACCTGAACCGCGCCCCCTCCTCCACCTCCTTCTCCTGCCACCATCGAACGGAGAACCATGTCCGACACCGCCACCTCCACCTGCGGCCCGGCGCCGGCCGAACCGGCGAGCGTGCAGGTGCCAATCGCCGCACTCGAGGACCTGATGGCCCGGACCTGCGCGGCCGCGGGCGTACCCGACAGCGCGGCCCGCCGGGTGGCCGACCACTTCCTGACCGGAGAACTGCGCGGCAAGCTCTCCCACGGGCTGGCGAAGTTCGCATTCGAATCCCGGTTCTTCCCCGAGCGGCAGGCCCCGCCCGAGATCGTCCGCGAGCGCGGAGCGTTCGCCGTCGTCCACGCGCACCGCGAGATCGGACCGCTCAGCGCCGAGTTCGCGACCACCGCCGCCATCGAACGAGCCCGCCGTCTCGGCGCCGGCCTGGTCGGGGTCATCAACACCCAGCGCTACGGCGTCCTGTCCACCTTCACCGAGTCCATCGCCGCACACGGCCTGGTCGGCATCGCCGCCAACACCTCCCGGACCGAAGCCGTCCCGGCCGGCGGCGCCACCCCCGTTCTCGGCGTCAACCCCCTCTCCTTCGCCCTGCCCACGCGCGGCGAGCCCTTGAGCGCGGACATGGGCACCACCCTCGCGCCGATGGGCGTGCTGTGGGAGCACCGCCGCTCGGGCCGGCCTCTGCCCGAGAAGTGCTTCGTCGACACCGAAGGCCGCACCACCCGCGACCCCCACGCCGCCTCCTCCGCGATCGTCTTCGGCGACCACCGCGGCCTGGCGTTCTCCCTGCTCATCCAGGCCCTGACCGGCTCCGTGTTCGGCTTTCCCATGGGCAGCGACGTCGACTCCACCTGGACCACCGGCTACGTCTTCATCGCCCTCGACCCCACCTTCGCCGCCCCCGACAAGGACGCGGCCGCCTCGAACACGCGCCTCGCGGACCAGCTGCGGGCCGCGGCGGCGGCCGACGGCAGCTGGCGCGTTCCCGGGGACCAGGGCCGCGCCCGCGAAGCCGCCGCCCGTACGAACGGCACCATCCCCGTTCCCGGCCCGCTCCTCGCCCGCCTGTCCGCCCGCGCGGCCGGCGACTTCACCTCCGACTGACTCCCAGGAGACCCCCTTGACCCGCTTGCAGTTCCACTGGTTCCTGCCGACCGGCAGCGACGGCCGCACCCTGACCACCGGGATGCGCGGGGTCCACGGGCCCGGCCACGACACGACCACGGCAGCCGGACCCGGCGCCGACCGTCACCGCGCCCCCGACCTGCTCTATATGACCCAGATCGCGCAGGCCGCCGAGCACATGGGCTTCGACGCGATCCTCACCCCCGCCGGCACGTTCAACGAAGACCCGTGGATTACCTGCGCCGCCCTCGCTCAGACCACCGAGCGCCTGAAGTTCCTGGTCGCGCAGCGCCCGGACTCGATATCCCCCACGCTCGCCGCGCAGATGGCCGCGACATTCCAGCGGCAGACCCGGGGCCGGCTGCTGCTAAACATCGTCACCGGCGGCGACGCGGCCGAGCAGGCCCGCTTCGGCGACCACCTCGACAAGGCCGCCCGCTACACGCGCACCGACGAGTGGCTGACCGTCCTGCGCAGCGCCTGGGCCCCCGAGCCGTTCGACTTCACCGGTGCGCACTACGACGTATGCGGAACCACCGTCTTCTCGCCTCCTGACCCGCTGCCCGGTGTGTACTTCGGCGGCTCCTCCGCCGAGGCCGCCCCGGTCGCCGCCCGGCACGCGGATGTCTACCTCACCTGGGGCGAACCGCCCGCCGACGTCGCCGCCAAACTGGACCGCATCCGCGCCCTGGCCGCCGACTCCGGGCGCAGGGCGCCGCGGTTCGGGATCCGGTTCCATGTCGTCGCCCGCGATACGAGCGAGCAGGCGTGGGCCGCCGCCGAGCGCCTGCTGACCGGGATCGACCCGGAGCACGTCGCACGGGTGCAGGCCACCCTGGCCGACAGCCAGTCCACCGGGCAGGCCCGGCAGAGCAGCCTGAACGCGGCCTTCCGGGACAGCGGCCGGACCTCCGATCTGGAGGTATGGCCGAACGTGTGGGCCGGGGTGGGGCTGCTGCGCGGCGGCGCGGGCACCGCGCTGGTCGGCTCGCACCGCGAGGTCGCCGACCGGATCACCGAGTACGCGGCGCTCGGCATCACGGAATTCATCCTGTCCGGGTTCCCCCACCTGGAAGAGGCGTACGAGGTCGGTGAGGGCGTCCTGCCGCTGCTCGGCGCCGGCATCGGAAGCGGGGCGGTGCGCCGGTGAGCAGTGCCGTGAACGTGCTGATCCTCGGGGTTGGCCCGCACACCCGCCTCAACCACCTGCCCGCGCTGGCCGTCGCGCAGGACGCGGACCTCGCGGGCACCGTCACCGGCGCCGACCTGCCCGACGCGGCTGCCACCGCAATCAAGTACGGCACGCCTGGCCGGCCGCGGCAGATGCCCGTCGTTCCCGTCCAGCCGTTCCCCGTCTCCCGGCGGTCCCTGCCCGACGAGGTTCGGCGCGTGCTGGAGGGCGTGGTGGAGCGGCAGCGGATCGGCGCGGTCGTTGTGGCGACCGAGCCGTCCGTGCACCTGCCCTACGCCCTGTGGGCGATGGAGCGGGGCCTGCCGGTGCTGCTCGACAAGCCGCTGACCGTGCATCCGGGCGCGTCCACCGACCCGGCGGCCGCGGCAACGATCGCCGACGACTTCGACACACTGCTGAATGCCTACCGGGCGGCGCGGCGGCACGATCCGCGGATGGTGGTCAGCGTATTGAGCCAGCGCCGCTGGCATCCTGCGTTCCGCCGGGTGCGGGAACTGATCGCCGAGGTCGCCGAGGTCACGAACTGTCCGGTCACCTCCGTCCAGTCCAGCCACGGCGACGGCCAGTGGCGGCTGCCGGACGAACTCGTCGGCCTCCGCTACCACGGCTTCGACCGCGGCTACGGCAAGGCCGCGCACTCCGGCTACCACCACTTCGACACCGTGCCGTGGTGGCTGGCCGCGGGCGAGCGCCCAGGCAAGGAGATCGACGAGATCGAAATCCACGCCGCGTGCACCAGGCCCTCCGACTTTCTCGCCCAGCTCACCCTCGCCGACCACGCCCGGCTGTTTCCCGGCTTCGCCGACCGCAACCCGTACACCGAGCGGGACCTGGACCAAGTGACCGCCGGCTTCGGCGAGGTCGACGTGTTCCTCAACGTCTCCTACCGCAGCCGCGGGCGGGTGATGGCGCTCGGCAGCCACAACCTCGCCCACACCACCTTCTCCCAGCGCAGCGCCCTTCACCCAGTGCCCGGCGACCTCTACAAGGGCAACGGCCGGATCGGGCAGGAAAACCACATCATCCAGCAAGGACCCTTCCAAGCCCTGCACCTGCACGTCCTGCAGACCCTCCACGGCGACGAGGACGGGGTCGACCGGCGGGCGGTGGGCGGCGCCGACCACATCGAACTCCAAGTCTTCCGCAACGACCGGCTGCGCCCCGACTGGCAAAGGCACCGCGCGCTCGGCTTCGCCGACCTCGTCCACGGCAGCGGCGACAACGCGGTGCTCCCAACCCAGCGCTCGGCACGCACCTGCGCCGTCACCGAGTTCCTCTCCTACCTCACTGGACACATACCCCGCACGGAGATGACCTCCGACCTGACCGACCACCGGCGCCCGGCACGCCTGATGGCCGGCGCCTACCTGTCGATGTCCCGGCGATGGGCCGATGCCGACCGCCCCGCCGCCCCGGTCGTGCTCGACTTCAGCCCGGCCGCAGCCCCGGCACCGGCCGCGCGCGCCCTCGCCGCCTTGGGAGCCATGCGATGACCAACTCGCTCGCCACCGACCTCACCGAGCCCGACCTGGGAACGGTCCTCGGCCCGCACCTGCACCAGGTCCTCGCCGCGTGCCGCCCGCACATCGGACGCCCCGCCACCGTCGAAGCCTGCACCGGCGGAAACGTCAGCCACGTCTTCCGCCTCCATGGCCAGGCGGGCACCGTCATCGTCAAGGTCCGCGGTCGCCGCTTCGCCCGGATCGCGCACATCGTCACCAACCCAGCGCTGATCAAGGTCGAGCACCGTGCCCTGGCGCTCCACCACGGCCTGTTGCCGGACCTCTTCCCGAAGGCCCTGGCGTTCCTGCCCGACGCGCACACCATGGTGATGACCGACGTCTTCCCCGACGGCCAAACCTGGCGCGAGCACCTCGACCAGCGCGCCGCCACCGTCGAGGAGTGCACACGCCTGGGCACCGCCCTGACCCGCATCCACCACGCCACGGCCGGCCTCCCGCCGCTGCGCGACGGCAACGGCGACGACCTCTTTCGTGTCGAGCACGCCTACGGCTACTGCCTACGCACTGGCAGCCACCTCGCCCTCGACGAGGCGTGCCACCGTCTGGACGCCCTGCCCGGCCAGCAACTGGTCCTCGGCGACGCCTGCCCGAAGAACCTCAACCTCGCGGCGGGCCGCATCGCGTTCGTCGACCTCGACAACGTGCACACGGGCGCGCCACTGTTCGATCTCGGCTACCTCCTCGCGCACGTGGTCCTGCACCACGCGGCCCGGCCCGAATGCCTGCACCCGCTCGCCGCCGCATTCCTCGACGCCTATACCCCTCCAGGCCCTGCCCGGAGCTGGCGTGGTGACGGCCTCCTCGCGACGGTGGCCGCCGGAGTGCTGCTGTACCGGCTGGAGGCCCGCACCGTTCCATACCCGGCGACCGCCCCTCCCGCCGCCTCCGACCGGCTGCGCCAAACCCTGCGCCGTCTGCTGGACGCTGGGCCATTCACCGTCCCCGACCTGCTGGACGCCGCCGGACCGGTGACGGCATGAACGTCCCCCTGGCCCCGCCCGGTGACCATCCGGACCTGGTCCCGCTCGCCGAACTGAGCGCCCGCGGCATCCACGCGCCCACCGTCCAGTCACTCGCCCGCGACCAGAGCCCGTTCGCCCGCCCCACCCCGGCCTGGACCCGCCACCTCGCACCGGGCGTCGTCCTCACCGCCCGCCCGATCGACCTCAGCGACGGCTGCCTCACCAACGCCTACACCCTCACCATCGACCTAGACCACGCCCTGTGTCAGCCCGTCTCCTCCGCGCGCGGCTTCCACCTGCGCCGCCTCGTCACCGGCCCCGTCGTCGCCGCGGTCTCCGGGGCCTTCGCCTACATCTCCGACGACCCCGACTACCAGCCCGCCGAACCCTGCCTCGACCTCGCTGTCCGCGACCACCACGCCGCCAGCCTGCCCACCGTCACCAAACCCGCCCTCCTCATCCACCACGGCCGCCCGGTCGTACGCACCCTGGCCGCCACCGGCACCCTCACCGTCGCCAGCCACCCGCACACCTGGACCGGCTCCAAGCAACCGCCTCCGCACCCGGCCCCGCCCGGCCACCTCACCGTGTACGGCGCGGCGAACTGCCGCATCCGCTACCACGACAACCCCCGCACGGGCTTTCGCCGCGACGTCGACCCGGCCGCCAACACCACGCCGCGCGATCCTGCTGTCCTCGACTGCACCGTCGTTCTCACCCCCGCCGGAGCGCAGATCACCGCCGTGCACCCCGGCGGCGGCGCCGATCAGTTCGCCGGCGCCTACGTCCTGCGCAGCCACCGGCCCTGGCCCGATCACCTCGTCCCCGGCGCACACGTCGACGTCACGGCCATCGACGCCTTCGCCACCGCGGACGTCGGCAGCGCCCTGTCCCTGGGGCCGTCCGCCGCCGATGCCGACGCCGGACTGACCGCCGCCTGGGACCAGAGCCTCGGCACGAGTCCTTTCCGTCCCCACGCCCGCTACGCCCGCACCCTGCTCGCCCTCGACAGCCGCCGTCTAACCCTGACCGTCCTGGACGGTGCACCGCTCGCACCCACGTTCCAGGGCGTCACTGCCCAGGAGACCGCCGAGCTGTGCAAGCGGGCCGGCCGCGACCCGGCGGCGGTGTTCCACCTCGACGGCGGCCAGACCTCCAAGATCGCCTTCCGGCACGGACGCCAACCAGTAGACGCCGTCGGCAGCCTTCACTACCTGCGCTGGCCCCGGCACGAGCACGAGCCCTTCCACTGGCAGGGCCTCGACGGCCGCCGTCTGCACAGCGCTCTGCAGATCACCCGCAACGAGGAGTCCCGTTGACCACTCCCCGGTCCGTCCTGGTCGTCGTCGCCCATCCCGACGACGCCGAGCTCGCCATGGGCATGCGCATCCGCGATCACGTCCTCGTCGGCGACCGTGTCCGTGTCCACTGCCTGAGCGCCGGGCGCGCTGACAAGGGCGACGGCGCTGCGCGCCGCGACGAGTGCCTGGCGGCCGCGAAGATCCTCGGCATCGGCGGCTACACCTTCTCCCCCATCCCCGACACCCGGTTCACCGACCACCGCGGCGCCATCAACGCGGCCCTATTCGACGCCTTCGCCATCGAGCGCCCCGACGTCGTCTACACCCACTACCCCAACGACCAGCACCTCGACCACGCCGTCACCGGCGAGGAGGCCAGCACCGTCGCGATGCGCGAGGCCGCCGACCTGATTCACTTCCGCTCCCCGTACAGCCGCAACTTCGAGCCGAACCTCTACTTCGTCGGTACCCCCAATCTCTTAGCAGCCAAGCAGGCAGCACTGGCCTGCTTCGCCTCACAGCAGCAGCTCGACATGGAGGTCTTTAGTGGCCTGACCGCGCTGGCCTACCGGCAGCACGTTCACCACCGCGTCGTCGAGCGCTTCCCCGACGGCGCCCACGGTGCCGAAATGTTCCGCACCGCCCGTCAGATCATCCATGCCTCTGGCAGGCCGCCGCCCGCCTGTAGACGCAGCACTGACCGCCCCTCCAGCACCCGTCCACTGCTCGATCAGGGAGGCACACCGAATGAGCACTCTCACGTACATCGGCAATGGAATCCCTTCCCGCCCTCCGGGAAGCTTGCTTCCGCGCGAGCTTCGACGCCGCGCTGGCGCAGCTGATCCGCGCCCTCGACAACGGAATCTGGCGCCTGCTCGGCGGCGTCGTCGCCCGCGTCCGGACGTAGCGCGGCGAATCGCCGACACCATCCCCGCTCTGCCGCTAGCGTCGATTCCCTCCCCTGCACCTTCTCCCCCCAAGGAACATGAGCGGCGAACCGGCAACACCCGTCATCGACACCCATGTCATCGTCCGCGACGGCGACAAGATCCTGTTCTCCCAGCGGGGCGGGCCCTACGGCTACGGCCGGTGGCACATGCCCTCGGGCAAGCTCGACCGCGGCGAGCCGCTGCCCACCGGCGCGGCCCGCGAGCTGTTCGAGGAGACGGGGATCACCGTCGATCCCGATGACCTGCAGCTCGTTCAGGTCGTCCACCACCGCCAGGACGACGACATCGAGCGGATCGGCTTCTTCTTCGAAGCCCTCACGTGGGAAGGGGAGCCCGTCAACAAACAACCGGACAAGTGCCTGGCCCTGACCTGGTTCACCGCGCACGACCTTCCGGGGGACATCATCGAGTACCCCGACGCCGGCCTGCTCGGCTACCTCGACAAGGGCGGCCCGCTGACGGTGCACAACTGGAAGTAGCGGCCCCGCAGCGACATTCAGAACCGCGCGGCAGTTGACGTAACGGATTCGTCCACTGCCGCGACACCCGCGCTGACCACGGCCCTGGAGCGGACCCGGAATCACCATCACCGGTCCGGTCGGCGGTGCGCCGCCCCGCTCCTGGTCCCGGTGCGGTCCGCCTCAAACCGGTAACGGGTCCTCATCCTGCGCCTGCGCCTGCGCCACCGAGACCGGACTGGCGTGGGCGCGGGCTCGGCGACCGGTTCATGGCCCTGGCCAAGCAGCAGAAGCCCAACGGCCTGTCGCTGTGGTCCTTCCAGGTCAACGAACCGGCCCAGCGCTTCTACCAGCGGCACGGCTTCGTCGAGGTCGAGCGCACCGACGGGTGGCGCAACGACGAGCGGGGAGCCGACGTCCGCTACGCCTGGCAGCCACAACCGTAGCTCAGCCGGCTGAAGACGAAGGCGGTCACCCCCTTACTCCGGCATGACTCCCCGCGCAAGGCCCCGCAGCGCAGCGCGGAAAGCACCGACTGCCATGCCGGATATACCGATTGGCCGCGACACGTGTGATCGCGTGGTGGCGGGCCGGTGAACCGGCTGACGTAGGCAGGTCGAGGCGGTTACCCAGCATTCACGGCTGCCGCGACCGCAGCGGCAGCCCACGCGAGCAGCAACTCGACAGCTGCACCCTCCCCTGACTCAGGGCCGGGCCGTGGGCGGCTCCTCGGTTGGGCCGACCACGTCAGCATGGGTGAGCTGCTGGCGCAGGTCCAGATAGCAGCGCAGCCGAACACCGGGCTGACCGGCGTCCCGCGTGGTCTGCTCCGCTGTCGCCGTCGCCCATCGGTCGGCCAGCATCTGCTGGAAGGCAAGCGCAGTGGCGTCGTCGGCGGCCGCGACGTCGACGACGACCAAGCCCGGCTCGCTCACGTGCATCTCGTTGATCGGGTCCATGTAGGGAACTACGCCCCGACGGCCCGGTGAAGTTCCGCCGCTGCAGTGGCTTCACACGACCGAGCGGCGGGCCCTTAAATCCTGTCGCCACCCAGGCCGAGCGGACCGGATCCGCTGACCTCACATGGTCGGGTTCATGGGCCTAGTCAGCAAGGGGTGCGGAGCCCGTCGATGGTCCCCGTCAACTGCCAACACTTCCCTTGCCTTGGTTGCTGTCGACATTTCCTTCGAACTTCGATCGCCAATTCGTTACTTTTCGGATGAGGCCCAGAGGTGAGAGGCCGAGCAGAGCATTAGTCTGACTCAGCCCGCCCTGGTGGCGACCGCCGCCACACCTCCCAGGGGAGTCGAGCGCGAGCGGATGCACCAAGGACAGGGGTGTCTGCAGACGAGGGAGCACGGCGGGGGGGGATGAGTGCGCCGGAGCACTCCCCTTGGATTTTCACGCGACGGCGCACGGTGCATCAGGGGGAATCTCTCTCAGCAGCGATCATTCCCATTCAGGAAGCGTGCACTTTCGAAAAAATGGGGGCCCGCATAAGCGAAAGCTGTCTTTCAGCTGCTGGTTTCGCACGCGGATGCGGCTGCTTACCCGTTACTGACTCACTCTGATAGCCGAACGAATCGGCAGCGCGCTAGGGTCACGCCGAAGGTGGGCCCCGGTTCAAGGCTAGGCACCAACAGACCAGGGCCCCTCCGCATTTTGACCAGCCGTCAATTCGTAAGGAGAGAAATGATGACTGCTCCCAATGGCGTCCGGGGCACTGTGGTGTCCGGGCCGCTTCCGGACGGTAGCAATGCCCGGGGGCCTTACGCACGCCTGCGTGCCTTCGCTGTCACGGTCAGCCTGGCCCCGCCCGTCGTGCTGGCTTTGTCCTTCGTTCTGCCGTCGGCCGGTGAGTGGCCCGCTGCCGCATGTGTGGCCTTCGCCGGTGTCGCGGCCGCAGCAGCACGCACATCGCGGATCGACCTGCTGTGGGTGCGGATTGACTGACCGATGAGCCAGGGGGGCGGCGGGGCGTTCCCGTCGCCCCTGGCTGTCTCAACGGCGGGGCGCAGATGGAGTGCTGCTTGCCTGGGCAAGCAGCAGAAAGGACGGCACACGTGGCGACTGGAACGCTGCAGACGTGCGTGGCATGCGGGGGGCCGATCGTGCAGAACTCGGGCGCGGGCCGGCGCCGCAGGTACTGCAACACGGCCTGCCGGCGGCGGGCTCAGCGAGCCCGGCAGGCCCGGCAGACCCGGCGGACTTCGCGCGTGGACCAGCAGGGGCCCCTGGGTGGGACGGTGGCGGCCGAGGTGTATCGGCTGGCACAGCAGCTGATGGAAAGCGAGATGCGTGAGGAGGAACTGAGTTCGCTGCTGGAGCGGGCCGAATCGATCCGGCGAGAGCTGGAAATCTATACCGCTGCTGCGGTACAGGATGCCCGGCACCGCGGTGAGAAATGGGAATCGGTGGCCCGGGCCGCGCATATCGCACCGGAGACGGCACGTGCGCGCTGGGGCCCCGAGCGGGTGGCTCGCATGATGGATCTGCATGCCAACGAAAAACGGGCTGCTCCCGCCCGGTGGCGCGGGCCCGGACCGGGCCGGCTGGCCGATGCGGCGGAGGGCGCAGCCGCCGTTTCGGGGACCGAGGGTGTCTCCCCTGGAGGGCAGTTGGCATCGGCTCTGGCGCAGCTGCAGGTGGCCAGCGGGCTGACCATCCGGGAGGTTGCCGATTCCACCATGCTGTCGCCGTCGTTCATCTCCCGCGTCCTGTCGGGTGATCGTCTGCCGACGTGGGACCTGGTGTGTGCGCTGACCGTGCTTTTTGGTTCGGATCCGGCGGAGCTACGGGTGCTGTTCGAGGCAGCGCACGGCCTGACGACGCAAGGACGGCAACCGGTCGCGGCCGCGATCGCGCAGTTGCATGCGGCAGTTCGCGGACTGCATCTGGCAGCGAAGTCACCGTCGCCGGAGCGGATCGCAGACATGAGTTCGGGTGCGGTGAAGGCCGCAACGGCCCGGCGTGTGCTGGCGGGCGTCGATGTGCCGGAATGGGAGGTGCTGGCTGCCCTTGTCTGTGCGCTGGGGGGCCGCCCCGTGGACTTCCAGCCGTTGTGGGAAGCGGTGCACTACACCTTCTTGATGTGTGACGACCCCCGCTCGCCGGAGGGCACCGCGCACATCGCCGTGCCGGGCCAGGGCCGGTGACCGGGCGCCGTCAGCCGCCAGTTGCCTGGGAGGCCAGGCATGCTGCCGTAATGGCTCGGCAGCCGATGCCCCTACCGACAGGAGGGCCTCGGGCCAGGCGGGCAACGCTGGCTTCCTATGCTGCGTTCCGGGAGCGTCACTACAAGCCGTATCTGGAGTACGCGGTACTGCGGATCGGCCGAGCCGGGGCGGCGGAGAGCGCGGTGACAGCGGCGTTCACCGAGGTGGCCGTGTCCTGGGCTGCGATGTTGGGCACCTCCTGGCCGGCCGCTGTCGCCTGGAGGATCCTTCACGATCACATCGATCACGCCCTGGGGCTGCATGCCGGTGCGCCCTCAGGCAGACAGACGGCGCTAGCGCTGCAGCACGATGCGCGCGTGCTCCGCCAGCAGCTGCACTTGAGCAACGACCGTATCGCGGAGGTGCTGGGCATACCGCCCGGCTTGGTGCCGGGACTGCTGCCGCACTCCTCGGAGGAATGATTTTCCGCCCAGTACGGGGCCCTGCCGCAACCATTCCACTACACTCTGTTAACCCAGTGCGCGCTGCTGCGGCGTGCCGGGCGGGAGGGGATGCGCGTGAGCTTGCCGTATGGGGTGGACGTCACGATTCCCAGTGTGGCCCGCATGTACGACAGCCTGTTGGGCGGGCGGGACAACTACCCTGCGGACCGTGCCGCGTGCACGGAACTGCTCAAGCACGTGCCAAGCATGCGTGAACTGGCGTTGAACAACCGGCAGTTCCTGCGTCGCGTGGTGCGTGTGCTGGCGGCCGAGTACGGCATACGGCAGTTCATCGACTACGGCTCCGGGCTGCCGACCCAGGACAACGTCCATGAGATCGCCCAACGCGTGGACCCAGCCAGCCGGGTCGTCTACATCGACAACGACCCCATCGTCCGTGCCATCGGTGGCGTGCTGCTGGAGAGCAACGTGAACACGGCCGTCCTCCATGCGGACCTGCGGGACACCGACGAAATCTTCTCCAGCGAGCCGGTACGTCGGCTGATCGATCTCACACAGCCGGTGGCAGCGCTGTTCGTATCGGTGTTGCACTGCATCCCGGACAGCTCCGAGCCGGCCCGGCTGGTCGCCCGGGTCGCCGACCGGCTGCCAGCCGGCAGCATGATGGTGGTGTGCCAGCTGGTCAGCGACTCATCCCACGTACGCGACTCCGTCACCGCCTTCATGGGCGAGCAGACCCAAGGCCACTGGGGCCGAGTGCGGGAGAAGAAGGATGTGGCCGACTTCTGCGCCCCGCTGGACTTGGTCGAGCCGGGCCTGGTGGAAGTCTCCACCTGGCGGCCCGGGCAGGACGATGTGGAACCCCAGTCCAGCTGGGAGTGGGAGGAATTCGGCGGCGTCGGCACTGTCAGGCACTGATACGGGCAGTTCAGGGATGCCCGGTCACCGCCAGGCAGCAAGGGCCGCTTGAAGCAGCGAGGGGGTCTGCTCGGCCGGGCATGCCACACCGCACAGGTTGTTTAGCACGGCCTGATAGCGCTCGGACTCCGACGGCTTCTCCCGGTAGACGGCGCCCTCGTACTGCTCGAGGTAAAGCAGGTCCGGCAGATACTCCGGCGTGAAGAACCGCAGGTGGACAATGGGGTGTCCAATGGCCCCCGCAGCGCCCACCGACAACGGGGCAATCTGAAGGCGCAGGCTGTAGCGCAGTTCCTCCAGCAAGGCGAGCAGATGCTTGATCTGCCGGTACATCACGCCAGGCGTACCGACCTGGCGGCGGAAGACCTCTGAATCCATCACGGCCAGCAGCACGGGGGGCGCTTCGGTGCGGCGCAGCATCTCAATGCGCTGCATGCGCAGGCGGACGCACTCTGCGATCTCCCTGGCAGGTCTGGTCGGGTGCGCGGCCCGGATCACGATCTCGGCGTATTCCTCGGTCTGCAGCCAGCCTGGCACCAGTTGGGGCTCGTAGGAGATGATGCGGCGGGCGGCTGGTTCCATGGCCAGCAGCGGGCGCAGTGTGTGCGGCGCGGCGCCGGCATACGGCTGCCACGCCTCCGGTTGCGCTGCCTCGTGGACCAGGGCCTGGATTCTTGACCGCTCCTGCGGGTCCCGCACGCCGTAGACGTCCAGCAGCCGCTCCACTTCCGCCTCTTTGAGCGCGGCCAGGCCGTTTTCGATACGGCTGATCGTCGACTCAGAGGCGCCGATGCATCGGGCCGCCTGACGGGTTCCGATCCCGGCGTGGTCGCGGCAGCGCCGCAAGTGCCCGGCGAGGGCCTTGCGATGAGCGGCGGCTCCCCACTCCGGGCGGTGCGGAAATCCGAGAATCGACGGCGCCTTCCGCACGGCTGCCATACAAGCTCTCCTATCGGGCTGTTGAGGAGGCCGAGTATGGCAGCCACCACGGGACCGTGTCAGGAAGTGGCCATACCCTTACCGTCGGCTACGAGAACGTGAAATCGAACTCGCCGTCCTTCACGCCGCCGAAGAAGGCGGCAATCTCCTCACGCGTGTAGATGAGAGCAGGCCCGCAGGGATACCGGGAGTTGCGCACCGCAACGTCACCGCCCGGCAGAGCAGCAATCTCCACGCAGTTACCGCTCCCGCTGCGGTGGCTCTTGCGCCACGCCGCACCCTCAATCTCGCCCGCCCCCATACCGTTTTCCACCCGTTGCATGCTCACCACGCCTCTCTGAACCATTTAGACCTGGCCCGTCCGCAACATGCGGCGAACCGACCTGTGTGCGAATACGCGGGCTCTGCAATTGCAGCCCCGTGCTTGCAAGAACGAGGAACGGACAGGAATAGTGACGGTCAAGTCGGCACGCCGTGCCCCCGGGCACGGCACCAGTCCGGGGGACGAACGATGACGCCACGTCACGACGAAGCATTCCTGCCACCGTTCGCCGCCGCCACGCCCGGCGGCCGAAGACAGCAGCCCCTCTTCCTCGGTGAGCCTCTGGCCTCCACAGCAAACCTGGCCGTCCGCAGCGGCCTGGGCAGCACCCAGTTCACCGCCCGCCGCATCCCAGCCAGCACCAACTGCTGCTTCGTTGCACGGCAGTTCACACGCCAGGCCGTACAGCGATGGGGCCTGCACAGCATCGGCGACGACGCCGTCCAGATCGCCTCCGAACTCGTCGCCAACGCCGTCCGCCACGGCCAGACCCACACAGCCCCTTCTGACGACGACCAAAATGCTGTGTGGCTGGCGTTAGCCCTACGACCTCAGACTCTGCTGTGTGTGGTACGCGATCCCAGCAGACGCCGCCCACGACTCGCTCCTCCTCCCCCACTAGCCGAACGCCACCGCGGGCTACCCATCGTCGACGCCCTCAGCAACACCTGGGGCTGGACCACCCACACCCAGACACGCGGCAAAACCGTGTGGGCGCGCGTCACCCTGCCCGCCGCCTAGAAGCCCCCGAACAGTCTGCCTTCCGACACCCCGCCGACCGCATTGCGTCGGCTCATCCTGATTGCTGGCAGGAACGCACACGGCGCGGGACCACCGACGTCCTCAGGAGGACCGCTGTCCGATGTCCTCGGCCGTGCCGGCCTCTGCGCCCGACACGCTAAAGAGCCGGGCAGTTGCCCCGGCTCTCCACCGGCCTGTGCCCTGCATCAGCACGGCACGCGCCAGGTTGGACCCGCCCCGGGCTGTTCGTCCCTGGGCCCCGTGGAGCGTCACGCTGCAGAGCCGATGGCGTACACCTCAATGCCCCCCGCATGAGCCGTGAAGGCCAGCCACGACCGGGACCCGAACGCAACCGCCCCGTCCCACCCACCAGGTGCCGGCCATGACTCCCGCCCTACCAGGACGGCAGCCATCACCTCCATCACCTCCATGCGACCATCGCCGGGCAACCCGGCCAGCGCCTCTTCCGCCCGAAGGGCCAGATCCACCTCGTACATCGCGCACCTCTGCCCGCTGATCGTCAGGAGCAGCACCGTACGGCCTGGAGTGGGCGATCGTGCGACCTGTGGATATCCTCCCGCCGCCACACGACACCCACGCCCCTATGCCCGGCCGTGGGAGGCTCACCTTCTCGTCACGGACGGGCGCGGCGGAGGGTGCGGACGGCTGTCGGAGGGCTTGTCAGCGGGGATGCCGGACTGGTCCACGGAGGTGTTGTCGCTTCGTGACCGTGGTCGGGCCTTTGTGGCCGGTGGTCTGGTCGGGGCCGGCTGCTGCTGTGACCGGTACGCGCGGTGCCAGGCAGGACGGCATCGCACCGGAGGGAAGTGGGCGGATCCGTGATGACCGGCCAGGGCGCGGGCAGCGGTGACCGGCTGGCGCTGGGCGTGCTGGCGCAGTTCCAAATGGCCACCACCGAGCAGAGGCACCGGGTCATCGCCCCCGAGGTGCGCATCACGAACTCACTTATACGAAGGCGCCAGCGCCCGGTGGCGCAAGAAGCGGGCGCGGGTTGCGCCTCATCAACGAGCAGTTGAACGTTCCTTCGGTGAACTGCCTCGTCCCAACGGGTGATTACCTCGACGGAGACCTCTACGCCCAGGTCCGCTTGCCGGTACCCAGGGCTACGTGATCAGGAAGCTGCTGCGCGGGTTGGTCCCGCTCGTTCTTGCCCTCACCCCGCTCACCGCACCCGCTCCCGTCCAGGCGGCACAGCCGATGCTGCTGCCGGACGCCCTCACCAAAGTCCATAGCGCCTCGGAGAGCCGGGACGGCTACGTGCGCACCAAGTTCAAGCACTGGAACGCCGGCGAGGACCGTGCGGACGGCTGCAACACCCGCCAGGAGGTCTTGCTCAGTGAGGCCGTCGAAGCACCCGAAGTCGGAGCAGGCTGCACCATCACCGGCGGCCGCTGGCATTCCTATTACGACGGCCAGCAGGTGACCTCTGCCAGTGCCCTCGACATCGACCACCTCGTGCCACTGGCCGAAGCATGGGACTCCGGCGCCTCCGCCTGGCGTGCCGGCCGGCGCGAAGCCTACGCCAACGACCAGACCGTCGCCGTCTCCCTGGTGGCGGTCACCGCGCGCAGCAACCGCGCGAAAGCCGACAAGGACCCAGCACAATGGCTCCCGCCGGCCGCGGAGCAGCACTGCCGCTACGTCTCGGAGTGGGTGGGCACCAAACTCCGCTGGAACCTGACAGCCGACCCCGCCGAACTCGAGGCACTGAAAGTGTTCGCCGACGGACCATGCGAAGAGACAGTCGTTGTGGTCGCACCCGCTCCTTGACCAAAGCCACCGAGGGCTCTCGGCGGCCGTTCTCCTGAGCTGCGACACTCTGCGCGTGAGCTATCCCGCGACAGACCAGCTGTCCTCCGCCGAACGCGCCTTCATGATCAACGCCACCGAGATCGACATCCTCCCCGGTGTTTGGGGTGACCTCGACGAGCCGCTGGTCTCAGAGCCCGCCTCGGCTCTCGTCCCGATCCTCCTCCCCCTCGTCGACAGAGGATGGATCGAAGTGTGCCGGGTCGTTCCCTGGACAGCGCCGGATGGCACTCTCGGAGAGCAGCCCGGGCCCCCTATCCCGAAGCAGGACCTTCCCACTGTCCTGGCGAACGCCGAGAACTGGGAGTACCCGCCATCCGGCCCGTGGCTGGGGTGCCTCACACTGACCCTCACCGAAGCGGGACAGAGCATTCCCCGCTGACACTCAGTTTCAACAGCACCCCTCCGCGCTCTGCAAGATCCTCCGCGACTGCCGCTTCAAAGGCGAAGGCGTTCACCATGCCTGCTCGGCATCGCCCGCTTACACAGTTGAACCGTTCCGGGTTCGGTGGAGACTCGATTCCATGAAAGGATCAAGTCATGGCACGCCCTTCCTCCTACCCCGCTGAGCTGCGTAAACGTGCGGTTCGTATGGTCGCCGAAGTCCGTGAGGACTATCCGAACGAGTCGGCTGCGCTGCGGGCGGTCGCGCAGAAACTTGGCATCGGCTCCGCCGAGACGCTGCGGAACTGGGTTAGGCGGGACGAGATTGACTTCGGGCAGCGTCCGAGGACGACCACGGAGGAGTCCGCGGCGATGAAGGAGCTGAAGAAGGAGAACGTGGACGCTGACCCGGCAACATCAGTCGGGGAACTGGAGGAACGCCATTTGCACGCGCAGCAGATGGGTGTCGGGTGAGGTTTCTTCGTAGCGGTCCATGACCTTCTGGTATCGGCCGGCCTCGAAGTCCTCGCAGGCCTGCCCATGCTCATCCAGGCCGCAGGCCAGGGCGAGTTTCGCGCCTTCGCGCAGGGCTTCCTTCTTCGTGGCGTACACCCACACGTCCAACCGGCCGCTGCCGCTGTAGCCGCGGTGCGCCAGCGTCCAGACCGCGGGAGCCCGTGTGGTCTCCACCCGCCCGTCTGGCTTGTAGAGGCGAGAGGCGACCTGCTGCCTGACGAACCCCGAGTAATCAGCCACTCCGGCACGGTACCGCCGACACCATCACGGCACGGGGATACCCCAGGAAGTTGCCCAGCACGGGTGGTTCCCCGGTCAGTCCTGGCTACGGAATGCGAGAGCTCGGCTGCGGACTCGGCAGTGCTCCTAGTTACGGCGCGTGAACCCCCATATGAATGTGCATCATCTCGGTCTCCCACCGAGCGTCACAACGAGCGCCGATTACCCATAACTCAAGTACAAGTCACCAACTGTCGACGATCAAATTTTTCGGCTCTGTCGGAAATCTTGTGATGTCACAGGGCTGAGCTGGGCAGTCTCCGGGTGTGCGGTTCAGGGGTGTTGGGGCGGTTGTTGCCGCATCTGTCCGGTATTGTCA
>NZ_JBIAQC010000033.1:0-26756 GCF_042888685.1 Streptomyces sp. NPDC002779 | reverse complement strand
CCGCGACTGGGCAGACCGCATGCGAGATGAATGGAGTCGAGCGTGACCAGGTTGATCGACCTGCGGCATTACGGACAGGGAAGCCTCCCGGAGGGGTTCAAGCAGATGCTGATCGATGTGCACGCCGACGCCTACGCCGATGCGATGGACAATGAGTTCAATCAGCGATTCCCGTGGTTCGTCGATCACTGGTCGGCCATGGACGGCTTCACCTGCGTCGTCGCCTTCGATGGGGACGAGCCGACCGGCTTCGCGTACGGCGCCCCGCTGCAAAAGGGTCGTGAGTGGTGGCGCTCCACCGAGTTCGAGCCGAACAACGGGTACACAGCGACCTACGCCGTTTCCGAGGTGATGGTGCGCCCGCAGTGGCGGAAGCAGGGCATCTCAGATCGGCTGCACGATGCCCTGCTAAAGGAGCGCAGCGAGGATCTCTCCGTGCTCCTCGTCGACGTGACACACCCGAAGGTGGAGGCTCTGTACGAGACGTGGGGTTACGCAAAGGTGGGCGAGCAGCAGCCGTTCGCCGACTCCCCCGTCTACGCGGTCATGTTGAAGAGGCTGCGCCCTTAAACGGGCTGGGGCTGGTAAGCCCGCATGTTGAGGTGTCGCCTATTCTCTGACGGTTTCCAGCTTGACCACCCTGAGTAGTCGGTGGTGCCTACTGATCACTCTGCGCCGTGGTGACCGGGCTCGTAGGGCGGGATCGTCCAGCGCAGCGTTGTCTGGCCCGTGGGGTCAGGCTGAAGAGTCACGGGATAGACCTGTCCGAAGCGGTGTTCGCCGCGATGTCGCATCGAGTGGTCGCCGCTGTCCCAGTTGATCCCTAGGACGGGGCAGTCAGCGACCTCGATGGCGCCGATCTGAAGCGGGTGGGTCCAACTCGCGCGGTTGAAGCAGTGGAAGTGGGTGTGCTCATCGACTGCGACCATGACGCCCCGGCCCTGTTCGTCGCCTTTCCAGTCGTTGAGGGCGTCGCCGAGCTTCTTGGCGTCATCTATCGGGAGGTCGAGCCACCCTCGCACTTGACCGCTGTGTCGCAAGATCAGGTCTCCGCCGAACTGACGATGGGCGGCCTCCGCGTAGCCTCCCCAGTAGGCGACGTCGGCAAGGCCGTCGGTTGACGGATGGCCGTCTCCGGTCCAGGAGTCCAGGGCAAGCGCGTCACCGAGCACCATGCCGCAACGGTCGACCGGTAGGTCGCCGAGGATGATCGGCTCGCCCCCGGCGGTGCCGGCCCATGGCAGTCCGAGATCGATCTCAAGGACTGCGATGGCTGGTCCTCCGTCGAAGGGCGACGCCGCCGTGTCGGCCCGCACCATCAACGGCCTGTCATCGGCGGCGCGAACCGAGACCATCTCACACATCCCGTCGTGGACGTGTCCGCCGCCGACCGATGCCGCGGCCCTTGCGCGCTCGGATAGCGGTCGGCCCAGCTGCGGCCAGTAGTCGATCCACGACGCCATCCCCAACACGAGGACTCCCGACGGCGCCGTCACGACTCCCAGGTCAATGTCAGTCTCAGCCATCCGGTGATTGAACCCTCCTTCTGCTCTCAGGATCATCCTCCTGAGCTGGACACACCTCCAGGCATCCGCGCGCGAACCCGCCCGCGACGGCGATCTCCGCGTCGAGGAAGTCGCTGGCAGGGCAACCCCCCCCGGACATATGGCGGCCCAGAATCTGGACCGCACGGCTGCTCTCCCCGTCGGTCAGGCGAATGAGATCCACCTTGCTGCCCTTTGCCATTCCGCTCGCAACGTTCACATCGGCTGCCGTCATGATGCACGCACATGAGCACTTGGCCCATCGGGGGCATTGCGTTAGGAGTTCTTGGAGTCATTTACCGTGGTGTGCTGGCGGTGGTGATGGTGGAGTGCTTGCCAGCGCCGCTCGAAGTCGGTGCTTTGGTCGGTGAGGTAGTCGGCGTTGAGGGGTTTGTTGTATTGCGCGGTGATTCCTTGGGCTGCGCATTCTTGGGTGATGGTGTCGAGTGAAGGGTTGTTGCTGTGTTTTCGTTGTTCGGCCCAGATGGTGTAGATGCGAAAGGGCAGGAGGTAGCGGCGCAGGGTGGCTGGGCTGAGGGGTTTGTCACCGCGGCCGCGTAGTCCTTTGCTGGCCAGATGGGTGGAGAGTTCTTCGGCCTCCTGCGTTGAGGTCTGCGAGCGGCCTTTGTTTTGTGTCTGGTATTCCATCCATGCCAGGTAGTAGCGGTCGACGGTGGTCAGGCTGGGGGGCCCGTTCGGTGAGACCTTGTTGATGGCGGCGTTCACGCGCTTGGTGTGCTGTTTGTCGGCGGCCTGTGTGCCGACGCCGGTGGGCGCTGCCTCGCGCTGCCCTTCCGGCAGGGGTTTTGGTGCAGCAGGTTCACCGCGTGTGGCGCCGGCCTCGTGCGAGGCCGGCTCGCGGCTGCCGTGTTCGTGCTCCTGGTATCCGGCAGCGCATGTTGTCAGGTCGTTGCCGGTGATGGGGCGGTCGCCGTCTGCGGGGGTGGAGTGTTGCTCGCGGACGTAGTCGGCCAGGGCGGTTGGTTCCGGATAGGCGCCCTGCTGCTGGTCGGTAGGCCGGGCGCTGCGGCAGGAGTCGTCCCCTTGCCCGGCCGGCACGGATTCTTCGGTGGCGGTGGCGGTGGCGGTGGCGGTGGCGGTGGCGGTGGCGGTGGCGGTGGCGGTGGCGGTGGGGGCGGGCGCTTGTGGGTTGAGCGCGTGACGCGCCTGGAAGACCTGGGGTAGTGGCTGCGCCTGGTCCTCGCGGGTCGGGGCGCCGGTTGGTGTGGAGACGTCGTAGGTGTCGCGGAGCCTGGGGGCCCGCTGGTGCGGGGTCGGCTCAGCCTGGAAGTGGCTGAAGAGAGCCTGGTGCGGCTCAGTGAAGTGCTCAGTGGCTTGCGTGGTCGGCTCGTTGGGATTCTCCGTCCGTTCGGTCCTTGGCGTGACGGGAGCACGGAGCGCTTGTGTCGTGGCGGATTCCAGTTCGGCTGCTGGCTGCTCGTGCTTCTCCGCGGCGTCGGGTGCGGAGCCTTGCGGCTGTGTGGGGGCCAGGGCGCGGTCGACGTTGAACGGGGTCGGCGGTTGTGTGATACCGGCCGCGGCGAGGCCCGCCGGGGCTGTTTCCGCCAGGGGGACGCCGTACTTGGCCAGGCGCAGGGGCATCAGGGACTCCACGGGGGCTTTGCGGCGCCAGGCCCGGCCGTAGCGGGAGCGCAGGCGCGCCTGGTAGACGAGACGTTCCTGCTCGAGCTTGATGACTTGGTCGTAGGAGCGGAGCTCCCAGAGCTTCATGCGGCGCCACAGCAGGAACGTCGGGACCGGGCTGAGCAGCCAGCGGGTCAGCCGGACGCCTTCCATGTGCTTGTCGGCCGTGATGTCCGCGATCCGGCCGATGGCGTGCCGGGCCGCCTCCACCGAGACCACGAACAGGATCGGGATGACCCCGTGCATGCCGACGCCGAGGGGGTCCGGCCAGGCCGCCGCGCCGTTGAAGGCGATCGTCGCCGCCGTCAGCAGCCAGGCCGTCTGGCGCAGGAGTGGGAACGGGATGCGGATCCACGTCAGGAGCAGGTCCAGTGCCAGCAGGACGCAGATGCCCGCGTCGATGCCGATGGGGAAGACGTAACTGAAGTTGCCGAACCCCTTCTGCAGGGCCAGTTCGCGGACGGCGGCGTACGACCCCGCGAAGCCGATGCCGGCGATGATCACGGCGCCGAACACGACCACGCCGATGAGAACGCGATGCGCTCGAGTCAGCTGGGGCATCTCACTTCTCCCCACAGCCACGTCCCATTGCCCCTGTGTCCCCCGCGACTGATCTGCTTTCCAAGACCGCGAGCGTGACTGGCGTCAGCGCTGGTGATCGTTGCGGAGTTGCTCGGGTGGTGCTCATGATCATGCCGGATTGCTGCTGTTGAGGAGCTGGTGGATGAGGGCCTCGGTCTCGGCCTCCAGGGAGCAGTCGAGCGCCTGGTTGACTTGTTGGACGCGTGTGATGGCCGTGTGTAGCCCTTGTCGGTTCCCGGCCGTGTGTTCGAGCCGGATCCAGTCGCGATAGAGCAGTTCCGCAGCATGGTCGACGTCGAGGCCGGTTGCGATGGCTTGGCGGGCTGCGGTGAGGTCGTGGTGAGGACCTGCCGTCGTGCGGTAGGTGGCCACGGTGTGGGCGATGTCGATGATGCGCGTGATCATTTCCTGCTGGTATGGCAAGGCCCAGGGCAGGGGTTTGCCGCCGAACGGCCGGCCCCGCACCAATGTGAGTGCCTTCTCCAGATCGGTCAGGCCGTCCGGCCCCAGTGGCAGGGCATGCTCGGCGAGTTGGAGGAAGCGGGTCCAGTCGCAGCGCACGCCGGGGGAGAGACGGTAAGGACTCTCGCTGGTCTTGCGGCGCGGCACGTAGGGGTCGCCGTCCGGGTCGTTGCCCAAAGAGCGACGCAGCCCCTGCATCCGGGCGTTGAGGGTGCTGATCGACCAAGGGTTGACCGGGTCCATGTCTGAACACAAGGCGTCGGCGCTCCGCCCGGCCCGGAAGAACAACAAGGCGGCGAGTTGCGCCATCCTCGGGCCGTGGCCGGTGTTGTCCACGCCGGTCACCTCGACCGGGCCCAGGACCCGGATCTCCGGCGCGAGCAGGTCCTGCGCCTCGGACTCCTCCTTGCGTTCCTCGGCGGCGTCCTCATGGTCGTCTGCCTCCGCGGCCTCTTCTCTCGTGGTGTCCGCGGTCGCCACGGGCTCGGGGTCCGGGCGCGCAGCTTTGGTGTCTGGGCCTGGCCGGGCGTCAGCCTGAGCCGGCGGCGTGGTGGGCAGGAGATGAAGTGCAGCGGGATCGGAGCTGGCGGCGAGCAGAGCAGGGAACACGTCTCCGCCCACGTCCCCTGATGCTGCCAGCGAAGGGCTCGGGGTAGCGGGCGTGGGTGCGATGGGTTCCTCCGATACGGGAGGATCCGGCTGCTGCACCGTGCCGGGCTCGTCTGGGACGTCTTGCCAGGGGCCTTCGGCCGGGTGGGCCGGCTGCCCGGACACCTTGAGCGCGGTGGTGATCTGCTCGTAGGCGGCGTGCGAAAGGCGCTGCACCGTGATGTCGGCGCCACCGTAGCCGAGGGTTTGCGGCTCGCTGAGCGAGGCGTTGAGGATTTCCGCCTCAGGGAAGTGTGCGGCTGCTGAACTGGCCGGGGCGACCAGGGTGACGGGCACCGTGTGGGACTTGTCGATGACATCGGCGAACTGCCAGGCGGTGTCCGCGTCCAGAGACGACGCGCACAGCAGCAGATATGGCTGATGCTGGGTCTCGGGCATCTGGTGCGCTTCCAGCAGCCGCTCGGACAGATCGCGCAGTGCGTGGGCGGCCTGCCGCATGTGGGCGATCCGCGCGGTGGGCAGCAGCTGCGGCAGGTCCTCACCGAATCCGATCGTCACAACCTCGACATCACTCGCCCACGGGCTCATCCCGAGCTCCAGGGCGAGAGAGGTGCACACCTCGGTGATGTGGACGAAGTTGCCGTCCAGCAGCAGCGCAGGCAACTGCGCGAGGTTGAGCAGCACAAGCTCACCCGCCTCGCTGCTGCCGACCGTGACCAGCCCCGGATACGGGGCCGGCACCTCACGGGCGGCCTCCTCGTCCAGGAGGACCGCATCAGAGGGCACGACCCACCAACCGGCCTGTCCGGAGACGAAGGGCGCCTGCGCCTCCTGGGAGACATCCTCGGGCAGCACCTCCACCGTGCGGGCGCCGATCCGTGCGGCCCGCAACGCCGGTACGAGCGCAGGGTCCTCCGCCTGGGCCGCCTGGTGGGCCAGGGTCCGCAGCGCCACGTCCAGGCGCGTGGCGCCGCCCGGCTCCGCGGCGGCCGCCAACTGGGCCTCTGCGGTGGATGTCTCCGACGCGATAGCGATCTTCTCGCCGGGCTTGCGGCGGCGGCGCTGCAGCGTCCTGCGCAGGGCGAGCGCTCCCGTGATGGCGGCGGCCAAGAGCGCGCCGGCGCCGAGCACGGTGCGCAGGGTCAGATGGCCGCTGGCCGGGGCGGTCACCGGGGCCTCGGACGCCGCGGCGGCGGGTGTCGAGGTAGCGGAGCCGGACGGCTCAGCCGAAGGCGAGGCGGCAGAGGGCGAGACACCGGTGCTCGGCCCGGGCGTCACGGAGCCCGACGCGGACGGAGAGGCCTGATCCTGCTTACCGTCCTCGGCGGGGCGGCTCGCCGGAGTACTGGGGGACGACGCTTCTGGTGCGGGCGCAGCAGTGTGACTGGGCGCGGGCGCCTGTTCATCCCCTGCGCTCCCGCCCGGCGTCCGCTCACCATCAGGCCTCTGCGGGACCGGAGGAGTGGTCTCTCGGCTCTCCGACTCACCACCGCGGTCCCTGTCCTGGGGCGGCTGGTCGGCCTGGGCGCCGGGCACAGTGACCTGCTGCCCCGCGTAAATGACGTCGGGGTCGGTGATTTTGGGCAGTTCATGCGGCTGGGGTTTGCCCCAGCTGGCCTCGAACAGCTGCGGCCAGGCCGCGCTGTCGCCGAGCTCTTCCTCCGCGATCTTCGAGAGGTAGTCGCCCGGGTGGACGGTGACGACGTGCCCGTCGTTCTCGTGCTCGGCCGCGGCTTGGTCACCCAGCTGCGTACGAGCGCCGTCCGCTGCCGCGGCCGCGTAGGTGTCGGGCATCCGCAGCTGCCAGCCGGGCTGCAGGAAGCTGTTCGCATGGAAGACCGTGCCGTCGGCCATGGTCCGGCCCGCGTTCAGGTCGGCGATTTCCCGCCACCGTTCGCCGTCTCCCAACTCCCGTTCGGCGATGCTCCACAGGCTCTCGGCGGGCCGCGTCTCGCGCACCGTGTACGACGTGGGGGATGTCGAGGTGCTCGCTGCGGACGCGGGCTGATCGGCTTCGGTGGCTTGCGGGGCCTGCGTCGCCTGGCCGGGGATGAGGGCTCCGGTCGTGGCCGGGGCGGCCTGCGCGTCGGAGGCCAGAGCCGAACTGGTGGGCAGGAGGACCAAGATGCTGCCGACGAGGAGCGCGGCAGCCCGCTGTGAGGAGCCCAGACCGCGCGGGGCGCGCCAGGTGCGGCCATGCAGCTGTGCGATCAGCTCGCGGACGGCGCAGAACGCGAACTGGGCCCACCCGATCCAGCCCACCGCGACGAGCAGCAGCAGGAATACGCCGCCGGTGTCCTGCCGGTCCAGCAGGTGCATGAGGTCGTCGTGGGTGGCAGCCCAGATGACGGGGGTGGCAATGGCCAGCAACAGTGGCAGCCCGGCGACCGCGGCGGCCAGGATGATCGAGCTCAGCACGGCCTTGAGGACCCGGGCCAGGGTGCGGCCGGCCGTCGCGGCGGGGGAGGGGGTGGTGCGCATCAGTTTCCTTCAGGAGCGGTGACGCCATGCAGGAGGGTGGCCTTGCCATGGCCGGTCACCGACAGAGAGCCGATCCCAACGACCGACAGGAACTTCGTGTCGTACGAGCCGGTGACGTTGACGGTGAGGGTCTTGCCGTCGCCGGACACGCTGACCGTGCCGGTGGCGCCGGCGGTGCGCAGGTAGGCCTGGGCGGCGGCAGCCGCGTCCTGCGGACCCACGACGATCGCGTTGCCGCTGATGGCCTCGGCGGGATCGATGGCCTGCCCGCCCGCCCGGGCCGCTTCGCCGGCGACGTAATCGGCGCGCTCCGTGGCACGCATTTTGCTCCCGCCGTCGACGGCGACGCCTATGATCCCGATCAGCGCGATGACGCAGACGGCGACGAACACGGTGATTCCTCCGGCGTCGTCCAGTCGCGTTGGCCGTAGGCCTGCATGACGGAGGATCATCCCTCACCCCGCTGCCGGTACTGGTCCACTACCGAGGTGGCGGTCGACGTGAGCGTCTTCGCTCCGGGAACCCCGGGCAGCAGCAGATCGGAGAGACTGACCGTGCAGGTCACCGTCGCGGTGACTGTCCCGACCTGCCCGACCGGCACGTTCAGACCGCCCGTGTTGATGTGGACGCTGGTGGACGCGCACGTGATGCCCTGGTCGGTCAGGGACTCGGCGGCCGCGGACCGTGCGGCACTCTGGGCGGCCGCAACGGTGCGGTGAATGGAGGCCTCCCGTGCCGCGTCCTCAGCTGCCGCGTCGATCTTTGCTCCGGAGATGACGATGCGTCCGCCAGCGATGGCCATGCAGAGGAACATGAGCAGCGCTGGAAGGACGATGGCAGCCTCGATCGCGGCGCTGCCCTGATCACCGCGGACTCTGCATGCCCATCTGTCCGTGTATCGCACTTGGTTCACTCTCCCGGGACCGTCCAGCGTTCCACCGGGCCGGACGCCGACTGGCTGACCTGTAAGCCCGGCAGGCCCGGGATCATCGACAGGGCCGTGCCGGACACCTCAACCCGCACCCGCTGGCCGTCGCTGCTGGCGGCAACCGTGTAGCCGCGCAGGCTGTCACCAGCGGTCCGGCCCAGCACGTTCCGGGCCTGGGCCGCACCGTCGGCCGGGTTCGCCTCGTAGGCGCGGGCTGCGGTGAGGCCTTCGCGGGCGGCGGTCAGGGCGATCTGCCGCGCGTAGTACCACATGGAGGCCTGGATGACAGTGATCGTGGCGAGCAGCACGAACGGAAAGATGATCGCCATCTGGACGCTGGTGTCCCCGCGGTCGTCGTGCCATCTTCGGCCTTGCCACCAGTCCTTCAGCCGAGGATCCGACATCGGCGACATCACAGGCCGTTGAGTTGGCCGTTGTATTTGGCGATCACGACGGCGATGGTCCCGGCGATCAGGACGGCGCCGGTGACGGCGGCCACCCAGATGATGACGGTGGTGGTGCTGATGTCGCCGCGGTCCGGACGGCGAGCGGCCTCTTTTAAGCCCTCCTGCACGCGGCTGCTCAGGCGCAGGACCGCGCCGTTGGCGCGTGCCCAGCCACGTACGCCCCCGCGTCGGCGGCCCGGCGCGCGGGAGGCGGTGTCGGAGCCGGTGTGCGGGTGCGTGGTCGCGCGGAGTACAGCACGGCGGGTGCGGGCTGCGGTGTGCTTCATGTTCCGTACCTCACAGGAGTGTTGAACGAGTTGTGGGCTTCAGACGGTCAACATGCGGACCACTGCGGGGAAAGCCATCAGCAGCATCACCAAGACGGCCAGGAGGGCCCCGGGTGCGGTCATCTTCTCGCTGGCCGCGTTCGCCTCGGCGGCCTGATCGGCCAGCAGTTCGGCGTTGAGCGCCGCGGTGCGGGCCCGCAGCGCCTTGTAGACGGCTGCGCCGTCGGTAGCGCTGCCGCGCATGATGTCGGCAACGTCGTCCAGGACGGGCAAGTCGTATTCATGGGCGAGTTGCATCAGCGCCTCATAGGGCGGGATCTTCTCCAGCCGGGCCCGTCGCAGTGCGCCCTGCAGATACAGGAAGGGCCAGCCCTCGCCGACCTCGGCGGCCTTCTCCAGGGCCTCGGCTGGGCCGGCGTCGGCGGCCCGCTTGAGCGCGACCAGGTCGAGGTAGGCGGACAGGGCATGCGCGAATTCCTCCCGTGCCCGCTTGGCCTGGTCCCGCACCGCGAGGTCAGGGGTGATGAACAGCAGGGCGGCGATGAGGAGTCCGGCGCCGACGGGCACGTAGAACGGCAGGGAGACGCCGGCGATGATCCACGGGATGGTCGCGATCACAGGGCAGAGCAGGCCGAGACCAGCGAGCGCGGTCTTCTTCAGCATGAACTGGCCCGGGCCCTGCCCGAGCAGGGCCAGGTTCGTGGTTGGGATCCGGATGCCGGGCAGGCGCTCGAGGCGGGCCAGTAGCCACCGGCCCCACCTCTCCTCGCGGTCCAGCTCCGGCTCGGGCATGGTCAGGGCGGCCAGGGCCGTGCGGGCGAGGGCCGGTCCCAAGGCGGGCTGGGGGCGCAGGAGTTCCCGAACCAGCAACGCGCAACCGGCACCGACCGTGCCACCGGTCAAGACGACGGGAAGCAGGTTCATGAGCGGACTCCTTGCGGCTCAGGGCCGGCGACCCGCACGTCCGGCTCCGGCACGGGTGAGGGCAGCCGGACCGTGCTGGAGGGGTCGGTGATCAGGAAGCGGGGGATGCGGCGGAAGGAACCCAGTTGCCGCATCAGGGCCAGGACCCCGATGAACCCGGCGGTCAGGAACGCCAGCACCAGCTGGCCGAGCAGCGTGGAGTAGGGCTTGGTGTAGGAGGGCACGAAGAACCCGGCCACCACGATGCCCACGGTGATGATGGTCATCCACCGCACGGTGGTGCGCGGCTTCGCCCGGTCCGCCTCGATGGCGCGCTTTTTGGCAACCTCTTCGCGGACGGTGCCCGCCACATCCTCCAGCGCCTGGGCCAGGCCCGGGCCGCGGTCGTTGACGGACAGGATGAGCGCGGCGACCACCTTGTCCGAGGTGACGTCGTCGAGTTCCTCGGCGAACGCGCGGAGCGCTGCATCCGGCCGCCACCCCAGCCTGAGCCGGTCGGACAGGTTGACGATCTGCCCGGCGAGCTCCTCAGGTGTCCCCTGACGGCTGGTGATCATTGCCTGTTCCAGGCCCATGCCCAGGCGGAGCAAGCCCGCCAGCCGCTGGGTCCACTCACTCAAGCCCTCCAGCTGGCCGATGCGCTCCTTGGCCATCTGTCCGGGGGTGATCAGCCACGGCACACCGATGACGGCCGCGCCGAGCAGTGCGCTGCCCACGAAGTTTCCCGAGGCCAGCCACACGGCCACGAAGACCGCGGCCGCCAAGACCGCGAGGGTCCGGCGCCGCAGCCGCACGTCCTCGCTCTGCTCCTTGCCGGCGCGCAGGACCTTCCAGCGCTGCCGCAGCGGAGCCCGGCGCGGCGCCGTGGTACCGGCGACACCGGCCGCGACCCCGATCAGCCCGCCGATGACGGCCATCCCGGACAGCAGTCCCCACAGCAGCGTCATCGGCTCACCGCCACCTTCAGAGGCAGCGGCGCCTGCCACGCCCCGTAGGGCTGCTGCAGCAGGGAGGAGTCGAAGCCGACGCGGCGCAGGTCGTCGGTGCAGCCAGGGTCCATCCTCGGCACCGCCCGCAGATCCCCGAACTCGGCTCCGGGGGAGAAGACCGTGTTTGTGGCAGGACGGCCGTTCTCGCCGATCCCGGTGAGCTCCAGGACGTGGGAGACGTAACGGTGGCGGCGGCCGCCGATCCGCGTCTCGTCCGTCATGTCGACGTACACGATGAAGTCCAGGCCGTTGGCGGTCTGCCGGTAGGCGAGCTGCTCGGACAGGTTCTCCTGGGCGAGCGCGTACAACTCGGCGATCCGGTCGAAGATGATGTCCGGGCGGCGGGCGTGGATCGTGCACAGATTGCCGCCCGACCCGTTCGTCAACGCCTGCATCATCGCGACGACTTCGGGCCCGCGGACCTCGCCGACCACGATCCGCTCCAGCGACATCCGCAGCGCCGGATGCATCAGGTCCAGCAGCGTGACCTCACCCGCCCCGCGTCCGGTGGCGTCCTTCTCGCCGTTGGACTCGCGGCCGACCAGGGAAACGACCTGCCGGTGGTATCCGTTGGCATGGGCGAAGAGCTCATCTTCGGTCTGGATGGTGGCGAACCGGCACTCGGGGTCGAACTCCTTGAGCATCGCCCGCATCAGGGTTGTTTTCCCGGCCTTCTGCTTCCCGGCGATCATGATGTTCTTCTCTGCGCGCACGCACGCGCCGAGGAAGTCGCGCAGGATCGGGTCGATCGTGCCCAGCCGTACGAGGTCGTCGAGATCGGCGTGGGAGACCCGGTGCCGGCGGATGACCGCATAGGTCATCGGGCCCAGCCCGGTGATGGCCTGGAGACGGGAGCCGTCCTGCAAAGACAGGGCGAGGGTGGGGTTCGCGGTGGAGATGGTGCGCTCACTGTGCCCGGATCCGCGGGCCAGCTCCCGCAGCAGCTCCAGCAGTTCTTCTTCGGAGTCCGCGATCGGCCCGACCCGGCGGCGTTCGCCGTCGCCGTAGTCGAGCCACACCTCGTGCGGGCCCTGGATGATGATGTCCTCGACCCGCTCATCGTCCAGGTACGGCTGCAGCCGGCCGGCCCGGAAAAGCAGGTCGTACACAGCGCGCCGCAGCGCCTCGTCCTCCTGCGGCGTCATGGCCTGGGCGTCCGACCACAGCGCGACAGCCTCGGAGATCCAGTTCAGGCAGCGCTGCTCTTCACTGGCCATGTCAATGTCGGGCTTGGTCTTCAGCAGTTCCTCGCGCTGCTTGGCGACCTGGGACGCGATGTCCCGGGCAACCTTGTAGTCGACGGTGACCTGAGGAACTGCGGTGCCAAGCGCGTGTGTACTCGCTGCAGCACCGGCGGATGAAGCCGATGTATTCCTCTGGGGCACCCGCGCCAGGGGCGCTGGTGTCACGGTCGGGTCGGGATGCAGGGGCCTACCGTGCATGAGTCACCTCCCCGCCTGCGGCACGCAGACCGCCAGGATCGAGGCGGGCCCGGCGCAAAGCGGCTCGCTGAATCAGCAGCGTGGTGGCCGTGCGGGCGGCCTTCATAAGCGGCGACTTGGTGAAGTGGCGCGGCTGCTCGGCACCGTCGGACAGTACGCGGGCGTCCTTCGGCACGTACGGCAGCGTCGCCACCACCGGCACCTGCAGAACACGCTGCACCTCGCCCGCAGGGTACGGCCCCTCGTCAACCAGCAGGACACTGACGTCGCCAATGCGCTCTTCGAGTGTGCGCACGCGACCCTCGGCAGCCTGCAGACAGCGCAGCGTGTTGCGGACCACGACGAACACCGCGTCAGCCTGCTCCGCCAGAATGCCGGACGGTCCGTACGCCCCTCTCCGGCCGAGATCGATCAGGACATCATGGTCGGCCTGGGCGTCGATGCCGCGGAACATCTGCGCCAGGATCTTCCACACCGATCCCAGACTCGCGGCCTGCGCGGGGTCGGTGATGCCGGGCAGCAGCAGCCGGTCGCGCGGGGACTCCATCTCGCCGTCCTGACTGCTCAGGTCGATCAGCTGGCGCCAGAAGGCGTCGCTGAACTCATTCTTGCGGGCGGCCACCGAGAGGTTGCGCAGCCCGTTCCGATCGCCGAGCGAGCCCTGCAGCAGCCCGTGCAGCACGGCCCCGCCGTCCGGGTCGCACTCGGCGAGAATCATCCGTCGGCCCGGGTCCAGGGGCCATGACAGCAGCAGGGCGAGAGCGCTCGTGGTCACGCCGGGCGCACCGCTGCACCCGGCAAGCGCGATCACAGCCATCAGTCGCCATCCGGAGCAGCGAGGACCAGGCGCAGCGTGCCAGCCGACACCCACGCGGCGGCGGTCGGGCCTTCCTCCGCGGTGGTGGCGACGTCGACGACCACGACCCCGGTACCGGGAGCGGCGCTGGAGGCCTTCACAACCCGCCCGTCGATGGTCTCCGGCGGAGTGCTCGAGGATTTGTCGGTGTCCGCCTGGCCCTGGGCCGGGACGTGGACCAGTTGCACCTGCTGGCCCGGCACCAGCGCCGTTGCCGGTACCTGCTCGGGCTTGAGCCCGATCGGCACCAGCTGCTCACCCGCCTTCACCAGCGAGTCCTTCGTCACCTGAGAAGGGGCGAGCAGGGAGCCAGGCTTGAGTTCGACCGCGGCCCGCTTGCCCACGACCGAGTCCAGGTCATTGCCGTGCACCGCCTTGACGGACGGGTCCAGGGCAATGGAGGCCTTGCCCAGGTCGTCTTCGGTCACGACCTGGCCGACCTGGACGTCGCGGACGACGGTCACCACCTCGGTGCGGTTGCCGACCTGCAGCAGCAGGACGGCAACTCCGGCCCCTCCGGCGGCGATCAGCGCCAGCGACAGGGCGATGACACCCGGTCGCCGCCGGCGGGCCGACACCCGCGGGGGAGCAATGGGCCCGGCCCGATGCCCCTGCTGGGGGACGCCGTTCGAGCTGGGTGTACTTGTACGTTCCTGGGTCTTACTCAACGTTCTTTCCTTCCGGCGGCGTTACCTGACGACCTGCAGCTCGCCGATCGCCACCTGCACGAGGGTTTGCCGGATCTCGATGAGCTGGCCACCCTGTCCGCCGCCCTGCCAATCGATCGTCCACGTCGAGGTCGCGGCAACCGGGAACTTGCCGTTCTTGGCGCCGGCTGAGGTCTTCGAATACACGTGACCGCACGTCGGCGACTGCGCCATACCCTCGGAGGCCTGGTAGGGCGTGCCGGGTCCGTTGCACGTCACGCTGGCGCCGTCCCCCATCTCCCACACGATCTTCGACACCTTCGCGGTCGCGGTCACGGTGATCCCGCCCGCCGACGCCGAAGCGGTGTTGGGCCCGTAGGTCGTGGCGCTCTGGTTGACCCACATCCACATCGGAACACCGACCGTGTACCTCCCGGCCGCACGCGGGCTGGCGATGTCCGGTCCACGCAGCAGCATCTTGTCGACGGCCTGCTGAGCGAGGACTGCGGGGTCAACCGCGGCCTGATCCGGCGGTTCTGCCAGCCAGACCGGAGTGATGACGATGTCAGGGTTGTCCGGGTTGCCACCGACGTGGCAGATCTTCTCGTAGATCGCTCCTCCGTCGCCGGGCTCGTGATCTCCCCAAACGGAGCTTCCGGCCGGCGGCTGCGGGTCATACAGCTCGTAGGTGCATTCCGGGCGGCTGGCACCCTGGCCGGACCCCTGCCCGTCACTGACCGGCTCCCCGCTGCCTGATTGGCCATCGCCGCCGGATCCCGGCACTTCGACGCCCACGCAGACGAAGTCGTTCTCGCATCCCTCGGCGCCACCGCTGGGGCCGTCCGCAGCATGAGCAGAAGCCGATAAGCCCGCAACGACCACGGCACCGCTCACCGCCAGGGCGGTCCGTCGAGCTAACACGCCTTCCCCGTCTGCGGCTCGTCCTCTATGACCTTCCACCCGTCGTCCCATCGCTCAAGCGTGGCAATCGTGATGTACTTCGTCAGCCGCTCCGACGGGAGCGGCAGCGGGTCCCCGGTGTCCTTGTCCGTGGCTTTCCACTGCGCCACGTCCAGGCAACTGGTGATGGTTGCGTTGGGGACCTTGCGGTTCAGGTGAACTTCAGCGGCAGGGCTGTTCACGGTGACGGAGCCGGTGAAGACGCGCCCGGCCTTCTTCATGCGCTCGGCATCGTGCTCAGGCCGGCTGAGGGCGGCCAGCGCCGCGTACTTCTTGATGTCGGTTCCCTCCACGCTGGCGGTGGCATAGACCCGTTCCATCTCGCCCCAGTAGGCGCGGTACCGCGCGATCACTTCCGCCTCGGCGGCCTGCGTCGGATCAGCCGATGGAGGCGGTGAGTCCGCCGGTGCTGAGGTTGCCGGATTCGTATCGGAGGCCTTGCCGGTCTCGTCCGACGAACTGCACGCGGCCAGGGCGAGCGCAGCGCACAGCGTGATGGAGGCGACGGCGGTCTTTCGGGAGCGAACAGCGGAGTGATGAACCGGATGTGCGCGACGTTTCACGATGCCTCCCCGTACGGCGCGGTGTGACATGACTGCCAACTGAGCCGCCGACGGACGGCAGTCCAGCTCCGCGGCCTGGTCCAGTTGCGGTGATCCGTTTGCCTAGCGGCGGGGGTGCCGACGACCCGCTGGGACGTGGTCACCGGGAGTCCACGTGCAGGAGGTCAAGTTCCAGGATCCGGGCACTTGTTGTGGACAAGTTCGCCAGGCCCTGGCCTTGGATCTCGTCGGTGATCACCGGCCCCTGGCTGGCACCCAGCGTGGTCTCGCGCTCGTCAGGGACGAGGTGATGACTGCTGCGGTACTGGGGCTTGAGCAGAGCCTCGCGCTTGTGCGCGGCAGGGAAAGCAGCAAGGACACCGCCGTCCGCGGTGCGCAGTGCATACACCCGCGGGTGCGCCGGCGCCTCGGCAAAGAACTTCAGGGTCGCCATCCCGTCGGCCGCACCGTTCTTCACGCTGTTGTGATGCGCTGTGACCGCCTGCTCCTTCGGCTTGGAGGCGGCAAGCTTCTTGCCCTCGTTGACGCCTCCGGAGACGTAAAGGTCCTGGACGGCGGCGGTCAGATCATGAGGAGCGAGCGATCCGACTGGCTTCGACGGATCCGCGACCTGCGCGAACCCGTTCCTGTCCACGGCCAGCCGGGGAACGGACGCCTCATTGCCGGTGTAGAGGGACATCACCATCTTGTAGGTGCCGCCCACTTTGTCGAAGATCATCAGCGTCGTGGGGCGTTGGCCGTAGCTCGACTTCGCCTTCACGGCGAACCAGGTCGCCTCTCCCCGCCGGGGGATGAAGTAGGTGCGCTCCTGGTAGAAGAAGGCGGTGCGGTAGGCCTTCTGCTCATCCTTCGGCCAGGTCTTCAGGGTGGCGTAGTCAGCCTTGGACTGCTCGTGGACCTGGCCGCCCTCGACCGTGTCCAGGAGTTCCTCGTCCTGGGCCTTGTTGGCGCGGTTGTTGACCCTCTCGTAGGTGTCCACCACCCGCTTGGCGGCCGCCTGAGTCACCACGCCTTGAGGCATAGAGTTCGCGCTCGCCCTGGCGTCGAGGGCACTGGGCGTTCCCTCGTCCGTGCCCGCCCCGCAAGCGGTGAGCGTGGCAGCGGTCAGAGTTAGCGCCAGACTCGTCAAGATGCGCGTATGCCGGGTCCGGGCCGAGTGCTGTCGGGACATCATCAGGCTCTTCGCTCCTCGCGAGGGGTGAACAGGATGGGGGTGCGGGGGCCCGGGCGCGCTCCGGCCCCGCCAGGCTGAGGCCGGGACCGCTTCGAGGGGTCGCGGTCCGGCACTGTGCGGCAATACAGTGGCGCCCCAGCCTGGGTCCGGCCATGGACGATTCGCCTGTGACCGGAGTTTGTGGGTGGACGGCGCGACATGGCCCGCCTTCGTCCGCAGCTAGGGCCGTAAGTGACGGGGCAGGGCTGCGCGAGCGGGTTCAACGACGCTGTGTGCGCTCCGTCTGCCGCGCGGTTCTGTCGGCCGGCCAGATGACCAGGACGTCGTCGTCGACAGTCACCAGCCGCCTGGGGTGACAGGCACGCATGTCTGCGAGCGTGGTCTCACTGAAGGCGCCATGCAAAACGACCGCCGAGCCGATGGCCTCTGCGCGGTGTGTGAACGGCTGGGAGATGACGTCCAGGAGCACGCAGGTGCCGCGGTGCGACTCCACGGGGCAGGCAAACGGCGCGGTGGCTCGTCCTTCACGCTTTGTCATGTCATCCGTCCTCGCGTGCGGGGGCGGCGGGCGGCCGTCCGCCGAGCGGGACGGTGCCTGGGGGAGGCCACGAGGACAGAGCGTTGGGAGACGCACCGGGAGTCCGCGGCGTGGCCTGGGTTCCTTCCTCGGGGGCTGTACGCGAGGTGGCAGCGTTGCGCGGTTCGAGGAGGAAGGGCGGCGAGGTTGAGCGGGCGCTCCGGCGGGCCCGTTTGCTGAGCTTGCGCAGGTCACGGCGGGTTTGGTTCAGGCTCCGAGAGAGGGTTTCGATGACCACGGAGGCCTCGGACAATGCGGCCGTGCCAGAGGCGGCGGGCGCCCAAGTCCCGTTCGGGGCGTGGTGCGTGGCAAGGGACGCGCAGACGCTCAGCAATTCTGTGATCACTCTGTTGAGCTGGAGGGCATCGCTTTCGGTGAAGGCGGGGGAGGTTGTCGACGGCGTGGTCACTTGGCTCTCCTGTGGTGAGATCGGCCAATGGGCGTGTGATGCCTGGCTGTGGTCCATGAGGGTGGAGGTGGCTGTGGACATGAGTGCTCGACAGGCGGCGGGCAGTCCGGCGGCCGTCGTATCGTGGGATTCCAGGCCTGCGTGGGGCGCGCGGCCGTATCCGCTCAGCACGATGGTTTGCTGGTGCCGGCCGACCTGGTGGACCTCCCGTCGCACCCAGCCCGCTCCGATCGCGCTGAGCTGCCTGCTGGTGAATCCGGCGTGAAAGGCCCCCGGGCAGGGCCCGCGGCGCGCATGGACCTGCCAGGTCGGTGGGCTGGGCGCATTGGTGTCGGCCCAGATGTAGGCAAGCGCGTAGAACACCCCGTCTGGCTTCAGCCACCGTCCGACGTCTGTGAGCAGTCGCGCGGGTTCCAGGTACGGGAGGCTGTAGCGACACGTGACGACATCGAACCGGCCGGGTGCCAAGGCGCGGGGGATAGGCTCGGCGACGACGTCCCAGAGCTCGTACGACATGTTCACCCGTGAGGGCGCGGCTTTGGCCCTGCGCAGGGCCTCATCGGAGAAGTCGCAGCCGGTCACCGCGAGGCCCAAGTCGGCCATCTGACGCGTCCACTGCCCCGTGCCGCACGCAATATCGAGGGCGGTCATCCCCGGATGCGGGTCGACGGTCAGAATGAAGTCCTCTGTTTCGGCTGGGCTGACGGGCACCGGCCGCGAAGTTGAAGTCCACTCGTTCCAGTCCGCAGCCGTGAGCCTGCTGCCTCCAGGAGTGCCAGGGATCATGAGGCAGTCTCCGGCGGCTCCTCGGTGCAGCGGATGCGGCGCAGGCGCTTGAGGTCGAAGCACCGGCTGACGGCCTCGCCCGCGGGGACCCCGAAGAGATTGACCGGTGAGGGCTCATCCGGCAACTGCGGCAGGGCGGACAGGGCGGCCTGGGGCTCCCCCACGGGCAGCTCGTCTGTCGCAGAGTGCAGCGAATCAGTCATGCCGACTCCCGCCCTTCACTAACTGCAAGACGGCAGCCGGAATTAGGTATCGGGCTGGGGCGTTGGTGCGTGCAGACGTCCAGGCGCCGCATCGCGGGACTCGAGTGCGGCCCGGTGCCAGACCTCGACGGCGGGTACGCGAACGCGAACGACATGCAGCCTGTGCGTCTGCCGTCTGGGCGGAGGTTGGGCGGGAGCCGGCCCGAAGAGGTTGGGTTGAGGGACGGCTCCCGCCCTGTGCTCCCGGCAGTGTCCCCGACGGGGGATCAGGGAAGGGCCGGAAGCGCTTTGGGGGGTTCTCACCGACGGTGCAGGTAGCAGCGAGCGCCGCGTTACCGGCTGGTCTGCGCTGGGCATGCATGGGCGAGTCTCCCGGAGAGTTGCGGCGAGGCGTGGGTGGTGACGGGTAGCGATCACGTCCCGTGGTCGAGGGCTCCGCTTCCGTTGTCGGTGATATTGCTACGTGCAAACAGTGACTGTCAACGATAGTTTTCGGCTGCTAAACGATCGTTGAGTGCGGTCAAAGTTCGGGTGTTTTAGCCAAGTTGGGCGTCGTTGTCGGGGTCTGTCCATGTCCGGAAGGCAACACCGGAAAGATAACGATCGCTTGCAGTGAATAAACGATCGTTGAAAGAATCGGGGGGTTGCGCGTACGCTGCCGCGTAGCGCTTATCGAGCCGCCCACCGGCTTTCCAGGGAGTCATCGTTGGAGCAACACACCGCACTGCACGAGACGCTTCAGCGCCTGGACGAGCTCATCGGCGAGCGGGGCTTGAATCGATCGGACATCCTCGACCCGCGGACCCTGGCCGCCAGGACGGCGCTCCCAGAAGGAACTGTCCGTGCCCTACTCAAGGGCGCTGCGCCGCCGGCCGAAACGGTCAATGAGCGAGTCTGCGCACGTATCAAGGCGCTCAGTGACGCCTATCTTGCCCGCAGCGGGAAACGCATGTCGGATCTCGCCGCTGCCGTCGCCGCGCATCTGGAGATCTCCGAGGTCTGGGCGCGCTCGGTCTGCGACGGCAAAAAGATTCCCAACGTTACGCATCTGCACCGCTTGGTGCAGTTCTTCGATGTCGAGGGCGGCGAGTCGTTCTTCACAGTGCCCGCTGATGAGGCACTCAACCGCGTGCTGCTGCCCGTGCTTCAGCGACTTGAGCACCCAGAGCAGGACCCGGTGGCGGCCCTGCTGGACCGGTATGGAGTAAAAGGCGCGGACCTGCGGGCTCATGGCTCCGTCTCACGTGTTCAGCTGGAGCGGATCCTTGAAGGAGTCCTGCGGTCAGTGGCGCCCGATGAGGGGGACCCCCAGCGATGAGCACCAAGGCGATGAAGTTACTCCTGGCCGCGCTCGGTGAAGAAGCATCGACCACACTGCAGCGGCCGGCCGAGCCAAGAGACGTCATGCACGAGTTCTGCCGGGCCATGAGCGTGCGGAAGGGCCGCAGCATCACGCTCGAGTTCCGTGCCTTTCCCCCCGACATTGCGGTCTCAGGCATACGCCTGGACTTAGGGGACCGCTCCATCATCGTCGTGGAAGCCTGCACGGCCCCTGAGGCCCAACTGGTGATCCTCGGCCACGAACTGTGGCACGAAGAGGAAGACGATCGGGGACATCACATCCCCGGGCTGCAAGCAGCGGCCCGTGCGCTGAGCGCCACCCGGACAACCGATGCCGTCCGCGCCGCAGTGGAGCAGATCCTCGACGAACACGAAGTGCCACGCGAAGCCATTCTCACGGTGGCCGCCCGATCAGAATCCGCGTCCGAACATGAGGTGGACGCCGAGACCTTCGGACTGCTCTTCGGCCGTGAGGTGCGTCCCTGGATGAAGGGACGCTACGCAGAAGGACCCGTCAACGCCGCGACCGTCGAGGGACGCATCAACTTGTCCCTGCTCAACCGCAGCGGACGAATCCTGTGAAGCATCCTTCCCCCGCCGGTTCATCCCGCATCCCGGCCGGCCGCCCCGCGCATCATCACGCCCTGCCCGTAGGCGCGCGGCCCCCGCAGGGCCACGCCCGGCCAGCGAATACCACGGCCCACCACTCCCGCGCCCACGTCCACGCTCACACCGGCACCCTGCCGAAGGCATGCCCGATTGCCAGCAGTTCGGCGGCACCCGCCCGCGACGAGCAGCGCAGAAAGCAGTCGTTTATGCCTCACTGTGCCGCCCTCCATCAGAGGGCTCTCCCCGGTACCACCGCACTACGCGCATCCGCGTCTGCGACCAGGGAGTTACGGCGATGAGCCTGACCAACTTCCACATCCCGTACACGCTGCCGATCGTGCTCCTGGTCCTGGCGCTGGGCCTCAAAACGCCCACCTTAGTGCGTGCCTGGAAGGATCCGGACGTCCGGGCGACCACTCTGTTCCTGCTGCTGGCCTCCGCGGTGTTCTTGTCCGTGGCGCCGGCCAGCATCCACTACATCAACACGATGACCGGGGTGCCGAATATCGCCGCACCTTGGGCGTACTCACTCTTGACCGCCTTCTGCGGTTCTTGCCTGACGATGGTCATCACCTGGCGGGATGAGCCGTCTCCACGGCGCAGTATCCGGATCCGCCGCATCTGGCTGATTTACCTCGGCATCATCGGCGCCCTCTGGGTCACGTTCTTCCTCGCCGACGCCCCCACCGAGCGCATCTACGACCTGGACACCTATTACGCCAGCGAGCCGTGGATGCGCGAGCACATCCTTCTCTACTTGGGCGCGCACATGGTCTCCGCGCTCGTCGCCGCCTACATGATCTGGAAGTGGATCCCGAGGGTGAGCGGCGGCTGGCTCAAGGCCGGACTGGTCTTCCTCCAGGCCGGCTATGCATTCGGGCTCGTTTTCGACGTCGCCAAGCTGACAGCCATCGGCGCGCGCTGGAGCGGAGGGAACCTGGACTGGCTCTCCACCAAGGTGGCGCCGCCCTTTGCGATCCTGGATGCCAGTCTCGTCGGTATCGGATTCATCCTCCCCCAGGGCGGCCCGTTCCTGCAGAAGTGGATCCGTGACCAGCGGACCTATCGGCGGCTGCGACCGCTCGCCCGGGCAGTGCGGACTGTTGCCCCGCCCGCCGCACGTGCCCGCGTCGGCAGATTCGCCCCGCTCGACCTGCGCGTGCTGCAACGCCAACAGCGCATCCACGACGCCCTGCTGCGCCTGACCCCCTTCCTCGACTCCGTCCTGCACCAGCGGGCCTATGAGGAGGCTTGCGAGGCCGGTCACCGCACTGAACACGCCCATGGCATCGCGGGAGCCGTCGCCATTCGAGCCGCCGTTGCCGCCTCAACCGCCCCGCCGCGAGCGGACGGCCAAGCCGGCAGCGCCGCGCTTGCCGCCCGCACCCGCACCGGCCTCGACGACCTCGAAGCGATCGCCCGCGCCCTTCATCGACCCCGCACCGTCGAGGCCATCTGGCAGCGAGCGGCCTTGAGAGAAAGTGACACCTCCCATGTCTGACCCAGCACGCCGCCCCACCGCCGTCATCATCGGAGCCAGCGCGACCGGCTTGTTCGCTGCCGCCGCGCTGGCCGATTCTGCCGAGGTCACCATCGTCGAGCGGGATCACCTGCCGGACGGCCCCGCATCCCGCCGCGGCGTCCCGCAGTCCCGGCACGCGCACCTCGTGTGGAGCGGTGGGGTGAAGGCATTCGACGAGCTGCTGCCCGGCGTGGTCGACGAGGTCGTCACCCGCGGCGGTCGTCTCGTCCACATCATGGGCGACATGGTCTCCCGGGCTCCGAACGAGGTCTGGTTCCGCCGCTTCCTGGCAACCCACCACCGCAACCTGGTCTGTTCCCGCAACCTGCTGGACGCCGTCCTGCGCGAGCGCGTACTCGCGGACGAGCGCATCACGACGCTCCAGGACACCACTGCACTGGGGCTGGAAGGCGACGCTCACCGCGTCGGCGGAGTCCGCGTCGACCGCCACGGGGAGATATCCATGCTCGAGGCGGATCTGGTCATCGACGCCTCGGGCCGCGGTTCCCACACCCCTAACTGGCTCGGCGATCTCGGAGTCGCCGACGTCGCCGAACGCAAGGTCGATGCCGGCGTCGCCTACGCAACCCGCCTCTTCCGCGCCCCCCACAGCGCCTCCGACCACGGTTTCCCGCTCATCAACGTCCAGGCCAACCCCGCCAAGGCACCCGGCCAGGGCGGCATCATCCTTCCCATCGAGGACGGCCAGTGGATCGTCACGCTCTCCGGCACCCGCGGTGGCGAGCCCACCAGCGATCCCGACGCCTTCCTCGACTTCGCCCTCGGTCTCGGCGACCCCATCATCGGCGAACTCCTCAAGAACGCCGAACCGCTCGGCGACGTCGCCACCACCCGCTCCACCGCCAACCACCGCCGCTACTACGAAAAGTCCAAGCACTGGCCCGACGGCCTCCTCGTCCTGGGCGACGCCATCGCCAGCTTCAACCCGGTCTACGGCCACGGCCTCACCGTCGCCGCCCAGTGCGCCCTCGCCGTCCGCGACATCGCGCGCGCCACGCCACTGACTGCCGCGGGCACCGCCCGCCGCATGCAGCGAGCCGCAGCCCGTCCCGTCGGCGCCGCCTGGGACCTGGCCGTGGGACAGGACGCCTTCTACCCCGGCGCCACCGACACCCCGCCCAACGCCGCGGAGCAATTCCTAGCCCGCTTCGTGGACCGCGCCGTCGAGACCGGCGCCGTCAACCCCCGCGCCCTGGGGGCCCTGCTGGACGTGATGAGCCTGGAAAAGCCCGCAGCCCGATTGTTCTCACCCGACATGCTCATCCCCATGTTCCTCGGCCCTAAGAAGCCGCGGCTGCAGGGCCCGCCGCTGAGCGAAGCGGAACGAAAGACCGCCACCTCCTGACGGGCCGAGCGCCCCGAGCAGCCACGATGAACGATGCCGGGGCAGGCGCATTCACCCCCTGCCAGCCCCAGCGTCATGCCCCGCGGAGACGGAAAGGTTCCCGAGCTCTAGTACGACCGGCCCGCACCGCGTTCGAGGTTGCCCCATCTCAAGGAACCTGTCCTGCCGGCCCCGCCACATGCGGCCGGAGAGACGGCGCAAGAGTGCGTTACGGCCAGCGAGTTGGCGACGTACCGTTCGAAGCCAACATCACACTCCCCATCCCCACCACTCGATCGCAGGAGCACCTGTGGAGCCCGAACTGCACGAGACGCTTGAGCGCCTGCGCAGGCGCATCGAGGAACAGCGTCTCGGCGGTTCAGACCCGCTGAACCCCTCTGCCCTGGCGAGGAAGACCGCCCTGCCACAGCCAACGGTCGAAGCTCTCCTCAGGGGAGATACCCCGGGCTCTGAGCAGGTCGGCCAGCGTGTCAGGGACCGGCTGAAGGCCCTCACGCAAACGCGCCTCGAGGACACCGGCCAGACCTTGCCCGATCTCGTTTCCCAGGTCCATGACCAACTTGGCATCTCCCGGCGACGCGCCCGCAGCTTCCTCAATGGTGAGAAGGCACCACGCTCCTCCCATCTGGCGCAGTTGGCAGAAGTCCTCGGAGCCGAAGGCGGAGCGGAAGCCTTCACAGCGCCGCCGGATCAGGTCCTCAACCGCGTCCTCCGGACCGAGCTCACCGAACGCCAACGCCCGGCCACGATCGAAGACGTCATGAGAAAGCACGGTGTGCTCCACACCGATCTTCGGCTGCACGGGACCATGGCAGCCGACCAGTTCGAGCAGTTCATCGCCAAGATCGTCGAATCCCTCAACCCCCCCGACAGGTGACAAGCAGTGAGTGCCAAGGAGATGAAGGCCCTACTCGCGGAGCTCGGCGCAGCGGCAGCGAAACGGATAATCCGGCCAGCTGAACCGCGCCCGCTGATGCACGCCTTCTGCGACGCTATGAGCGAGCGCCGCAACCGTCCCATACAGCTGCTCTTCAGCGTATTCCCCGTAGGCCTTGAGGTGTCGGGCGCCCGACTGGACTGCGGCGACCATTCCGTCATCGTGATCGAAGAACGCGCCACACCCACTGCCCAGCTGGTCATCCTGGGACACGAACTGTGGCACGAGGAGAAAGGCGACTGCAGCCAGCACCTCACCGGGCGCATCCCGGCAGCTGCCCGCAGCCACGGCCCGGACCAGCCGGCACACAGCCTGCAGGACGCCATGTCACGCATCCTCGCCGAGCACCACGTGCCCCGCGACGCACTACTCCAGATCGCCGCACGCGCCCACTCCGACGATGAGAGTGAGAAGGCAGCAGAGACTTTCGGCCTGCTCTTCGGCAGAGCAGCCCGCTCCTGGATGACGGGCCCGCACGCGCAAGGCCCCCTCAACGAAGCGACCGTCGAAGGCCGCATCAATCTGTCCATGACGAGCCACCACAGGCGGGGCCTGTGAATCTCGCCGACTCCCACCTGCTGTATCTGCCGCCCACCCTCCTGCTGATAGCCGGCCTCGCCCTCAAATCCCCGGCAATCATCCGCTCATGGAAGGACCCCAACACCCGGGCCACCTGGTTCGTCCTGCTGTTCGCCGCAGCCGTGTTCGTCTCGGTGACACCAGCGAACATCCACCGCATCAACACCCTCACCGGCGTACCGAACATCGCGGCACCCTGGACGTACTCCCTCATCAACGCGTTCTGCGGCGCCTGCCTCACAATGATCATTACGTGGCGGGAAAAGCCCTCCCCGCGCCGTCGCCGCAGGATTGCTTGGGCCTGGGCCAGCTACGCAAGCGTCATCGTCGCTCTGTGGATCACTTTCTTGCTGGCCGACGTGCCCCACGAAAGGATCTACGACCTCGACACCTACTACGCCACCACCCCGTGGATGCGCGAACACATCGTCCTCTACCTGGTCGGCTACCTGACCTCAACGGTCGTGTCGGCCTGGATGATCTGGACATGGATCTCCCACGTCCGCGGACGCTGGCTGAAGGCGGGCCTGGTCTGCCTGCAAAGCGGCTACGCCATGGGCATCGCCTTCGTGGCGGCCAAGGCCTCCGCGATCGCAGCCCGATGGACCGGAGCGGACTGGGACGTGCTCAACACCAATGTCGCACCACCTTTCGCCCTCCTCGGAGGAACGCTGGTCGCCGCAGGATTCATCCTCCCCGTAGCCGGACCGTTCCTCCAGAAATGGGTGCGCGAACAGGCCCTGTACTGGAGCCTCCTGCCGTTGGCCCGGGCGATTCGGCGCGTGGCACCCTCCTCGGCCGGAGCCAGCGTGGGCCGTCTCGCACCCCTTGATCTTCGCCTCATGCAGCGTCAGCAGCACATCTATGACGGACTCCTGCGCCTCGCCCCGTACTACGACGACGACCTGTACCAACGGGCCTACGAAGCAAGCGTCCACCAGCACGGGGGCAAGACCGCGCGCAGCCTCGCGGGCGCAGTCGCTCTCCGCGCAGCACTCGATGCCTACGGCCGACAACAGACCCGTCCCCCCGAAGGGCAGCCAGCACAGATTGCAGCGGAAGTAGCCGATCATCTCGCACCGATCTCTCGCCGGCTTTTCCAACCGCGCAGAGTGGAAGGCGTCCTCCGACGTCTGATGACCCACCCACATGCATCGACAGCACGCCCTTGACTGCGCAGGCGGCGTCCATGGGCGCTCACAGGTGCGAGGGGAGACCCCGGGGGACACCCACCGCCTCTCTGCCCATCGCTGAGGGGCACACGGGTGGCGGCGGTCACGGCGAGCGTAGCCAGTGGTGAGATGAGCCCCTGAGAAGCCATCCGCTTTCCGAACGTGCTCGCTTGGTTCGGCTTGGGTGGGCATGAACTCCGGCTGATGGCGGGAGAGATGGGCGTGATTCGTCCGCTCGTCTGGTTCGTGGAGGTGGCTGGTGCCGTCGGTGCTCGGTCTGCTGGATGCCCGGGTGAAGAAGGTGCGGGAAGAGGTCGCACGGTTGCAGGAGGAGGCTGAGCGGGTGCAGGCCGCGCTCGGTGAGGCGGAACGCGCACTTCAGCGTTTGGTGGATGCCCGGGTCACGGTGACCGAGGTACTGACCGAGCCGCCCTCCGCGACAGCGGAGCCAGCGCCAAGGGCGGTGGCGGGATCGGTGGTGCCGCACCGGATCGAGGGCATGGCGTCGTCCGTCCTGGCAGCGGATTACCAACGCATCGTGGAGGTACTGGAGTCGGACGCTGGCCGGGCAGGTCTGCGGTGTCAGCAGTTGGCCGTGTCCCTGGGTCTGGAGGCGGTTCCAGCGAAGGTCGAAGGGCTGCGGTCGAAGGCGAAACGCCTGGTGGAACGGGGTTGGATCCTGCAGGTGCGGCCGGGGGTGTTCACCGCGCTCGCGAC
>NZ_JBIAQC010000032.1:0-27250 GCF_042888685.1 Streptomyces sp. NPDC002779 | reverse complement strand
TGACAATACCGGACAGATGCGGCAACAACCGCCCCAACACCCCTGAACCGCACACCCGGAGACTGCCCAGCTCAGCCCTGTGACATCACAAGATTCCCGACAGAGCCGAAATACATGACCGTCGACAGGCTGGCCCTTCCGCTTCCGCGCCTGACCCGGGCAAGCCGCCGCGACCCGGCCACGCGGGCAAGCCCAAGGCGCCCCTTGGGCAAGCCCGTGTTGTCGGTGGTGGCTGCAAGGCTTGGGCGGATGAACGGCGATGAGCAGCTGCTGAACGGACGGGTCTACGGCGCGGAGCACGACGACCCCCACCCGGGCCCGCTCCCACACCGCACCTACGCCGCATTGGTCGGCGGGCCGCTGGACGGTCTGCTGCTGGACATCCACGGGTGGCGGAGCGAGGAAGTCGATGACGGCGTGGCCCTGTCCACCGAGCTGTCACGGTGGCCCGGCGGCCGCGCCCTGTACGACCCGCGCCCCGGCGAACCCCGCACACAAGGGCCCGGCGTCACCTGCCGCTTCTACTACTCCGGCGACACACCATGACCACAAGCCCGACCTCGGCACCGGTCCATCCGGCGCATTGACGCCTCCTGTCGAGGAATCCGAGCGATCTCGGCTGTCTCGCCTTCGGCATCTACCAGCTGCACCAAAACGTCCGCTCCGTCGAACCCGGTGATCCTTACCGTTCTCACGGCCCCCGGCCGGAGCTGGTTGATCAAGGACTGCATGCGAAGGTCAGGGGCTGGATCGGACACGGGGGTGAGCCTAGTCGGCGCCGGCCGCACTGGTTCCAACTCTCGTGACCAGGTTCCAACTAGCGTGTCACGGCTCACCTGCGGCCAACTTCAACGCCCACATCGGCCAACTAGACCGCTAACCGGTCAACTACGCCGCTAAGCCACATTTGATTCTATGCCCATGATCTACCGTTCGCGCTCTCGCGTGTTCGATTGTATGTTCGATAACGTGAGGGATGGGAGGTGGATGCCATGACCGCGAACGTACCGGCAGGCCAGAGGCCGACGGTGATGCATGTGCGCTGCCCGGACCGCCTGCCCGAGGAGACCTACCGGCAGGTGCTGGAGCTGCTGGCGGAGCTCTCCCCGGTCGTGCAGGCGCTCCCGCCCACCGCAGCCCTGGTGGAGCTGAAGGGCGCCCTGCGCTACCACGGCACCGGCCCCCGCCACCTGGGCGACATCCTGCGCGTGCGCACGCTGTCCCGCCTGGGTGTCGACGTACGCGTCGGCATCGGGCCCTCGATCACCGTCGCGGCCACCGCCTCCGCCCAGATCGGCGAGCCCGGAGGCGTCCTGGCCGTCGACCCCGACCAAGCCGCCCACTGGCTGGCAGGGCTGCCGGTCGAGGCCCTGCACGGCATCGGACCACGCCAGGCCGCCGTGCTGCGCGACTACGGCATCCACTCCGTGGGCCTGCTCGCCGCCGTCCCGCCTGCCACCATTCAGCGCCTGCTGGGCGGGCGCGCTGGCCGCACGGCAGCCGACCGGGCCCGCGGCATCGACCCGCGCCCCGTCATCCCCCAGGCGCTGCCCGCCGCCGCAACCGTCCGCCACACCTTCCCGCAGCACACCCTGGACGGCGCCCCTGTCCGCGCCGCCCTCCTCGACCTGGTGGTCCGGCTCGGGCACCTGCTGCGCCGCCGACAGCAGGCGGCCCGTGCGCTCACCCTTACCCTGACCTTCGCTGGCAACACCAACTGGACCAGGACTCGCCGTCTGACCGAGCCGTCCGCACACGACGACGACCTGCGCCTGCTCGCCTACCAGCTGATGGACGCCGCCGGACTGCAACGCGGCCGCCTGACCGCCCTCGCCCTCAAGGGCGAGGACCTCATCGACGCCGACCAGGCCGCCCAACAGATCAGCCTCGACGACGCCCGCGAAGCACGTCTGATCGCCGAAACAGCCATCGACCGCGTCCGCGACAAGTTCGGCCCCGACGTCATCGGCCCCGCCGCCACCTACCGCCGCGCCAGCTGAACTCGCGCCCACAGACGATGACGTTTTCGAGACAGGACGGTACGGACGTCGGAACCGAGGCGCAGCTGCAAGAACACGGCATCGACCCGGCCGCGCTGCCGTCGGCGCCTGCTCAGCCCACTCGCCGGCAGTTCCGCGACCGCGTAACTGCCATGCCGCTGGCGCCGTGCGCGATGTGCGGGGATGCGGGCGTGACCACCAGGGTCATCCCCACCGCCTCGGGACCACGCTGGCTCGACTTGTGCTGGCCACACGTCCGCGCGCTGACCCGTCCGTCTGCAGGTGCGCCGGACAGCATGGAGGGAATCCTCGCGGACCTTCGCTGGGCGAGGGAGAAGAGCGAGACCGAGACGGGAGTGCGCCAGCCAGTACGGCTGTGGACCGACGACGGAACCCGCCACGATGGGATATGACGCATGAGACACATCGCGGTGACACTCCCTCCACGTCATGCACGACGGACCCGCCGCCGTGGACGAGCACACTCCACAGGCGGCCCGGAACAGGAACAAACACTCACCCTCGTTGAGCGCCGCGGCCGTGGCAGGGCTGCAGTGCGCCTGTAGGAAGTCGTGGCTGATCTCTATTGCTGTGGCTGGTTTTTGGTGCATGGTGGTGGCCGTGGGATCCCTCGCTTCCCTGGCGGCGGCCCCTCTATCGGGCCCTGTCGTTGCACCCCAGCGACAGGGCCCGCCGCGCCTCCCGGCTCCCCACGGGAGGCCACGCGGCTGCCCTCGCGTGATGCCTGTCTCGGTGACCGCCCAGGAGAGCCCGGGGCACTCCCCAGACGATCAGAGCCGTCACCCGCCCTCACCAACCCGCCCTACTGGCCCCGGCAGAGACCGGGTACCGGTGGGACCGGCTTGCCCACCCCCGAGCAGCAGGGGCTTGCCCAAGCAAGGCGGGAGCTTGCCCACCGAGCCTCCCGCCGCCTATCTGACGGCCACGCTGAGCGCGGCACAGCCCCTCCGTGGCCGGCGTGGTGTGCCGCCGACTGGCGCCGACGGACACGGCCCCCGACCTGTCACCCCCGGGCTCCGCCCCCGCCTCCTGCACCGCCCGCCACGACTTGCCATACGACGAACTCGACCCCGGACACCACCGCCGCGGCATCCTCGTCCTAGCCGAACACCTCGGTGCCGATCTCCGCCACACCCACGACGCGACCGGCACCCTCACCCTCGACGTCCGCTACGCCGACCGCTCCCACACCACCCGCACCCGCACCCTGCCGGAAGCCACCAACCACTCCGCCGCCCTCACCCAGGCCGCCCACCGCATCTACGACATCCTCGGCCTCCAACGAGCACGCGTCCGCACCATCACCCTGCGCGCCTGTGCCCTGCGCCCCGCAGCCGACGCCCACCACCAGCTCCTTTCGACGCGAGCGACGACAAAGCACGACGGCTCGAGAAGGCGGCCGACACCGCCCGCGCCCGCTTCGGACCCGACGCCGTCTTCCCGGCCTCCCTGGCCCCCTCGCCCTCAGCCGCCCGCGCCCGCGAACTCCCCTATCCGGCCTCCCGGGCAAGCCCCACGCCCCTACGATGCGGTGGTGCGGAAGACCAAAGCGTTCAAAGAAGCCGTCGCCGAGACCCTCGCCGAACTGGCCCGCCGGGGCGTCACACTCACCCCCCCGACGGTGGAGGACACCATCGAGCGCAACGTCCAGACGGTGGCCGACCAACTCGGCATCCAGGTGCGATCAGCCTGGCGCTACTTCGACGCCTCCGCACTCGCCGACAGCATCGCCCAGAGCGTGCAGGAATTCGAAGACAGCAGCCCCGACACAGGGGCCGGGCAAGCCCCCATGCCGCCACGGGACAACCCCGAGCTGGCCCTCATCCTCGCCGGCGTGCCGGACGGCCTGGCCCAAACCGGCGGAGACCTGTACGCCGTCATCCTCAACGTCGCCGTCAACGCATGGATGGCTGGCCACCTCCACGGAGAAGACGGCTGCGAGGGATGCGACGGCAACCGCGACCCCACCGGCCACGACTGGCAGGCCCGCATGCGCACCCTCACCGAGATGCAGCCGGACATCACCAAATGGTTCGACCGCAACGTGTGGACCAACGCCCTCAACAGCACCGGCTTCACCGTCACCCGCACCTGACCGAACCAGGCTGCCGGCCCCGCCGAGCCTGACAGGACCGGCTTGCCCACCCGGAACCAGCAGGGCTTGCCCAAGCCCAGGCTGCCGCTTGCCCACCGAACCTCTCGCCGCCAAACCGACGGCCACGACGGCGAAGCCTTCCGGATTGTCCGACGTAGATTCGGATGCATGAACGACTCCGTCAGACGTATCGACCCCTCGACCGACCCCGCGTCGGCAGCGATCATGCTCGGCTGCAACCCGAACCAGATCGGCCCGTGCGCGCTATGCCAGGGACTCACTATTCGGTACGGCAGCAACGCCCAGCGGGTTCTCTGGGTGCAGAGACTGTGGCGCGAGGCGAGGAGAGCGTGTCGGTGCAGCTCAGCGACTTTACTGTGGACGATATGCGGCGCAACAGGTGTGGTGCCATCACCGGGAGGGTGGTGGCGTTGTGCTGTTGGTGGGTCCTCGGTTGTCTGTTCTGAGCGGGCACGAACCCTGCTATGTAAGAGACCTTCGATGGCGTTTGGAGGTGTCTGTCCATGGCGCGGTGAGGGCGGCGGCCATGGAGGTGGCGGCCAGGAGGACGAAGAGTGGTCCGTAGCCGCCGAGGGGCATGGTGAGGGCGGCGCCGGCGAACGGCGCGAGTGCTGCTGCTGTGTGGGCGGGCGCTGCCAGGAGTCCGGAGAGGCGGCCGTAGTGGGTGGTGCCCCACCGGTCGGTGATGGCGGTGGCCTGGAGGAGGGTGAGGTTGCCGCGGACCATGCCGGCCACGACCGACACGGCGATGAGCAAGGCGTAGGGGCCGGGTACTGCGGCGAGGGCGGCGGTGGTGAGGCCGCCGAGCGCGATGAGGATCGTGGTGCGGGCTGTGGCGGTGGTGCGGCGGGCGATGGTGGCGTACAGGGTGCGGCCGAGGGTCTGTCCGGCGCCGCCGATTCCAAGGGCCCAGGCGGCTTGACTGGTGGTGTATCCGCGTTCCAGGAAGAGGGGGACGAGGGCGACGACGACGGCGTACATCGCGAAGCTGGACAGGGTGAAGGCGGCGGCGAGCAGGAGGAACGGCCGGCTGCGCCCCACATCGGCAGCGCCTTCGGCCTTGTGCGCAGGGCTGGTTGGGGCGTCGGGCCAGGGTGCGCGCAGGGCCAGGGCGTGGGCGGGGATGGTGACGGCGGCGAGGATGGCGGCGAGTACGAGGTAGGTGTGGCGCCAGGACAGGTGGTCGGCGAGGGCCGCGGTCAGGGGTGCGAAGACGGTGGAGGCGAGCCCGCCTGCGAGGGTGACGATGGTCAGGGCGCGGATATGGTCGGGGGCCCACCAGCGGGTGAGGGCGGCGAACGCGGGCTGGTAGAAGGTGGCCGCCATCGCGAGCCCGGCCAGCGCCCAACCGGCGAAGAAGACCAGCAAGTTGGGGGCCGTAGCCACGATCAGCAGGCTGACCACACCGAGTACGGAGCCGGCGGTCATGACGGCGCGGGGGCCGCGATGGTCGAGGATGCGTCCGACGCGGATTCCGGCGATGGCGGAGACGACGAGGCCGAGGGAGAACGCCGCGGTGGTCGCCCCGGCCGGCCAGCCGGTCGCGGGGGTGATCTGGGGGTTGAGGACGGGGAAGGCGTAGTAGACGATGCCCCAGCTCACGACCTGCGTGGCGCAGAGGGCGGGCAGGGCGGCGCGGGGCCGCGACCGGTCCCCTGTTCCGGTCGCGGCCCCGTCGCCTCGGGTGCTGAGGTCGGTCACGAGCCGCAGCAGCCGCCCGCCGGGGTCTGTTCGGCCGCCGTCCCGGCCGTGGCGGGGGCGCCGAGCTGGACGAGCTGCGGGGCGGGAGCGCAGCAGCCGCCGCCGTCGACCTCCTGGGCGTCGGGGGTGTCGAAGAGGCCGGCTCCGCCGCAGACTCCGGTCTCGGGGAGGGTGAGTTCGACGCGGTCGGCGGAGGCGAGGTCGCCGGCGATCGCGGCGGCGACGGAGCGGACCTGCTCGTACCCGGTCATTGCCAGGAATGTCGGAGCGCGACCGTAGGACTTCATCCCGACCAGGTACACGCCCTGCTCGGGGTGGGACAGCTCGCGGTGGCCGTGCGGGTAGACGGTGCCGCAGGAGTGCTGGTTGGGGTCGATCAGCGGCGCCAGCTCGACGGGGGCCTGAAGGCGCTCGTCGAGGCCCAGGCGCAGCTCGTCGAGGAAGGACAGGTCGGGCCGGAACCCGGTCAGGGCGATCACCTCGTCGACCGGTTCCAGGCGAGGCCCGTCCTCGCCGACCAGGACCAGGCGGCCGTCGTCCGCCTGCTCGATCGCCTCGGTGCGGAAGCCGGTGACGGCGTCGGCGTGGCCCTCGTCGACGGCGGCCTTCGCCGCCAGACCCAGCGCGCCACGCGCGGGAAGCTGGTCGGCTTCCCCGCCGCCGAAGGTGGAGCCCGAGATGCCCCGGCGCAGGATCCACACGCCCCTTGTTCCCGCGCCGTCGTCGGACTTGGCGAGGTCGGCCAGGTAGGCGAGGGCAGTGAAGGCGGAGGCGCCAGAGCCAATCACAGCGGTGCGCTTGCCCGCGTACCGGGCGCGGACGGCGGGGTCCTTCAGGTCAGGGACGCGGTAAGTGATGCGGTCGCTTGCCGCCCGCTCTCCGAGGGCGGGCAGGCCGCTGCCGCCGGCCGGGCTCGGGGTGGCCCAGGTGCCGGAGGCGTCGATGACCGCGCGGGCGATGACGCGCTCCTCGCGGCCGTCGGCGTAGGCGATGTGCACGGCGAAGGGCTGCTGCTCGCGGTCGGCGTCGACGACGCGGTCGCGGCCGGTGCGGGAGACGCCGGTGACGGTGACGCCGAAACGGACGCGGTCACCCAGGACATCGGCGAGCGGCTGCAGGTACTGCTCGGCCCAGTCACCGCCGGAGGGGTAGGTGTGCGCGTCGGGCCGGGTCCAGCCGGTGGGAGCCAGCAGCTTCTCGGCAGCCGGGTCGGTCACCTCGCCCCAGGTGGAGAACAGCCGCACGTGTGACCACTCGCGCACCGCGGCGCCCGCGGCCGCTCCTGCCTCCAGGACCAGCGGCGTGATGCCGCGTTCGGCGAGCTGGGCGGCGGCGGCCAGGCCGATCGGGCCGGCCCCGACGACCACGACGGGCAGCTCGGTGGTGGTGGGCGCGTTCACGGCGACTCCTTTGTTTCGACGTCCGTCGATGGCTTGCGCCGCCAGCATGCCACCTGCTTCGATAGACGTCAACATAGACAGTTGTCGAATTGAGGGGTCTGGTTCATGGAGTACGTCGATGTCGCGGCTATCGGGGGCGGGCAGTCCGGGCTGGCCGCCGCCCATGCCCTGCGCGAGCAAGGACTGGCGCCAGTGGTACTGGAGGCGTCCGGGCAGGCGGCCGGCTCCTGGCCCGGCTACTACAACAGCCTCACGCTGTTCTCACCCGCCCGGTTCAGCGCCCTGCCGGGCCTGCCGTTCGGCGGGGGCAGGGACCGCTATCCGCACCGCGACGAGGTCGTGGACTACCTCACCCGCTACGCGGACCGGCTGGACGCGGAGATCCGCACCCACGCTCGTGTCGAGAGCGTGGAGAGCGACGGCGCCGGCTTCATCCTGCACACCGCCGACGGCCGCCGCCTGGGTGCGGCCGGGATCGTCGCCGCGAGCGGCGCCTTCGGCAACCCGCTGCTGCCCGACCTGCCCGGCCGGCAGGGCTTCGCCGGCGAAGTGCTGCATGTCGCCGACTACCGCAGCCCCGAACCGTATGCGGGCAAGCGGGTCGTGGTGGTGGGCGGCGGCAACTCCGCCGTCCAGGTCGGCTACGAACTGGCTGAAGTGGCCACGGTGACCCTGGCCACCCGCGCCCCGGTCCACTTCCTGCCGCAGATCCGCGACGGCAAGGACCTGCACCACTGGCTGACAACGACCGGCTTCGACCACCTGCCGCCGCACTGGCTGATCCACTACGTCGGCGGCACCCTGGTCCTCGACACCGGCCGCTACCAGGACGCCCTGGAGTCGGGGAGGCTCCAGCGGCAGCCGATGTTCACCGCCCTGGACGGCGACGAGGTCATATGGGCTGACGGGAGCCGGGAGCGGGCCGACGTGGTGCTGCTCGCCACTGGATACCGGCCCCACCTCGACTACCTGGCCAAACTCGGCGCACTCGACGAACAGGGGGCGCCACTGCACGCGGGGGGCATCTCCCTCACCCATCCCGGGCTGGTCTACCTCGGCCTGGAGTTCCAGCGGTCCTTCGCCTCCAACACGCTGCGCGGCGTCGGCCGGGACGCCGAGTACGTGATCGGCCCGCTGGCCGCCCACGTCCGCAAGGCCCCGGCCGCCGCCGGCCTGTAGCGGCCGAACCCCGACGGGCGAGGGACGGCCCGTGATTGCACGCGGCTCCGCCCCTCGCCCTCTGATTCGACATGTGTCAACATAGATGCATGTCGAATACGAAGGTGCTGCCGCTGCTGGAGCCGGAGACCGTGGCGCCGTGCTGCCCGCCGCTGACCGAGCGGCCGTTTTCCGCCGAGGAGGCCGAGACGGCCGCTCGGATGTTCAAGGCGCTCGGCGACCCGGTGCGCCTGCGGCTCTTCTCCGCGGTCGCCTCACACCCCAGCGGGGAGGCGTGCGTGTGCGACATCTCCGACGTCGGCGTCTCTCAGCCCACGGTGTCCCACCACCTGAAGAAGCTCAAGGAGGCCGGGCTGCTCACCTCCGAGCGGCGCGGCACCTGGGTCTACTACCGGGTCGAGCCGTCCGTGCTCGCCGCGATGGGCAAGCTGCTGGCCATGCCGGCCGCGGCCTGACGATCGAACGGGCTGACGTCGTCCTCATCGAGCGCCGCAGCCCCGCCCTCATGTAGGCGGGCGCCGGCGCGGCGGTGGCGGCTCAGGCGTCCTCGATGATCGAGCACACCGCGGCCGACTCGCCGCACGGCCGGCCGTCGGCGGCTTTACGGGTCTCGGTGAGGGTCTGGCGCAGCGCGAGGAGATCGGTGATGGTCGCGTCGATCTCGGCGATGCGTGCGTCGAGCAGGGTGCGGACAGCGTCGCACGGCAGGGTTCCGCCGCGGCGGATGTGCAGGACCTCGCCGACGTCGTCCAGGTGCAGGCCCAGTGCACGGGCCCGGCGGATGAACGTCAGCAACTCGACATCGTCTTCGTTGTAGAGCCGGTAGCCGGCCTGGCTGCGCTCCGCCCTGGGCAGCAGGCCCTTGGCTTCGTAGACACGGACCGCCTTGCGTGTGAGCCCGGCGGCCTTGGCCGCCTGCCCGATCGTCAACCCTTGCATCGCCATGTGCGTTCCTCCTCCCGCCCAGTGTTGACCTTGCCCCTGGGGCCAGGTTCTAGCGTCGCTCGCGACGGGAGAGAAACGTGAACAAGGAGGTGAGAGCGATGCCGTTCCGTGAGGGCGAGGTCTATCGCTGCCCCGATGAGAACTGCGGGTGCGAGCTGACGGTGACCAAGGGCGCCCCGGCCAGCTGCGGCGGCCAGCAGAACCCGACATGCTGCTGCGGCCAGACCATGGTCAAGGTCGCGTAGCCGCACGTCCCCGGCCGCCCGGTACTGCGCGGCCGGGGACGGCCGCACCGCCTGTGCTCACAGGAGCCCGGCGATCTCGCGTACCGCGTCCCGGGCCGGGCGGCCGACGCCGATCAGGGTGGCGGAGGCCGGGCCGGTCCAGCCGCCGTACCCGAGCAGGTGCAGCCGCGGCTCGCCCAGGGCGCGGGTGCCGTCGGTGGGGATGTGTCCGCGCGTGCCGCGCAGTCCCAGAGGGGCAAGGTGGGACAAGGCCGGGCGGAAGCCGGTGCACCAGATGACCGCCTCCGCCTCGGTGCGGGTGCCGTCGGCCCACACGACGCCATCGCCCTCGAGGCGTACGAACACGGGTGATGCCTTCAGCAGCCCGGCATCCCGCGCTTGCCGCACCGGCGGCACGGCGACGATGTCGCCGAGCGGAGGCGATACCGCCAGTGTCGGTGCGGCCGGCGCCGAGGGTACGGCGGCGGGCAGTGGCGACGTCGAACAGGGCGCGGCCGTCGATGTCGTCCGGCAGGAAGCGGGGCGGCTGCTGGGTCACCCGCGTCACCTCGACGCGGCCGTCCAGGGCAAGGTCGGCGGCGATCTGGGCGCCGGAGTTCCCGCCGCCGACCACGATCACGTGCTGGTCGGCGAAGCCGGCCGGAGAGCTGTAGTTCACCGTGTGCAACTGCCGTCCGGTGAACACCTCGCGGCCGGGGACGACGGGCAGGAAAGGCCGCGACCAGCTGCTGGTGGCACTGATGACCGCGCAGGCCCGCCAGGTGCCCGTGTCCGCCGCGACCAGGAGCCGCCTGCGTCGCGGCGTACGGCGTCCACGCGGGTGCCGTGCTGGGTGAGCAGGTCGTAGCGCTATTCGTAGTCGGTGAGGTAGTCCACCACATGGCCGGCGTCCGGGTAGGTCTGCCCCGGTTGGGTGGGCATGAGCCGGCCGGGACGCGACGAGTGCTCGGCCGGGGAGAACAAGGATGTCTTTCCTTGCAGGGCGAAGAGGATGACAATCGTGAACAGCAGCCCGTACAGCGCCCACGGGCCGATCTTCGGCAGGAAGCGCTGCGCGTAGCCTTCGCGGTCTATCTTCTCCTCCCCGAACCGGCGGGTGACCCGCGGCGCCGGGCAGGACGTCGTACGCGACCAGGGGCACTTCCCGTGTCTCAGTCCGGAGGGGCTGCGGCTCTGCGGCGGGCTGTGATCCGTCGTACGCGGCCTTCGCGATATGACTCTGCTCGGGCAGTCTGAGCCTGCCCGAGCAGATACGAGAGCGTGGGATGTGCGGCTTACCGGCGCCGTTCCTTCCACACCGTCACGACCGACGGCCGCGGGATGCTGCCCGGCCCGTCGGGCCACACCGACCCCGGCTTTTCGGCGCTCGCCCCGTCGAGCTCGCCCGGGTGCTGGGGCGCAACGAGGATGCGGTCCTCGGTGATGATCGGGCCGCAGCACTCCGCGCCCCTGGGCACGGTCAGGAACTGCTTCACGTGTCCGCGCTCGGAGCCCTTGACCGGGACCGCGAACAGGCCGTCGTTGGTGCCGAGGGCGTTGCCGTCGGTGGCGATCCACAGGTTGCCGTGGTTGTCGAAGGCGACGTTGTCGGGGCAGGAGATCGGGCTGACCTTGTTCTTGTCGAAGCCCGAGAAGTACGTCGAGGGGTCCTCGGGGTCGCCGCAGACCAGCATCAGACGCCAGGCGAAGGACTGCGAGGCGGCGTTGCCGTGTCGCTCCTCCAGTTCCAGGATCTGCCCGTGCTTGTTGCCGGTGCGGGGGTTGGCTTCGTCGGGGCCGGCCTTGCCGGTGGCGCCGCGGTCCTTGTTGTTGGTCAGCGCGACGTAGACGCGGCCGGAGTAGGGGTGCGGCTCCACGTCCTCGGGGCGGTCCATCTTCGTGGCGCCCACCTTGTCGGCGGCCAGGCGCGTGAAGACGTAGACCTCCTCCGCGGTCATCCCCGGTACGTGGGAGACCGAGCCCGAGGCGAGCGGGATCCACTCGCCGCTGCCGTCGAACGCGCCGTCCGCCGGGAGCTTTCCGGTGCCGTCGATCTCGGAGGCCGGGCTGTCACCGGCGAACTTGGCGACGTACAGGGTGCCTTCGTCGAGCAGGGTCATGTTGTGCTCGCGGGCGGCACGGCTGTGGCCCTTCCTGTACGCCTTCTTCGACACGTACTTGTAGAGGTAGTCGAAGCGTTCGTCGTCGCCCATGTAGAGCGCGACCCGGCCGTCCGAGGTCAGGCGGGGCTCGGCGGCCTCGTGCTTGAAGCGGCCCAGCGCGGTGCGCTTGCGCGGGGTGGAGGTGGGATCGTACGGGTCGATCTCGACCACCCAGCCGTGCCGGTTCGGCTCGTTGGGCTCCTTGCCGATGTCGAAGCGGTTGTCGAACAGCTCCCACTTGCGCTCGCTGGCTCCGCTGGGCAGGCCGTAACGGGCCAGGCGGGCCTTTGCCGTCGGGTCGGTGACCGCGGCGGCGTTCGCGAAGTACTGGTTGAAGTTCTCCTCGCCGGACAGCACGGTTCCCCACGGGGTGATGCCGCCGCCGCAGTTGTTCAGGGTGCCCAGCACTGTCCGCCCGGTCGGGTCGGCGGTGGTCTTGAGCAGGTCGCTGCCAGCTGCAGGACCGGTGAAGGCGAAGGGGGTGGTGGCGGTGATCCGGCGGTTGAGGACGTCGCCGACAACCGGCCACAGGCGGCCGGAGCGGTGGTCCTCGCGTACGACGAGGACGGTCAGGCCGTGCGCGGCCCAGGCGATCTCCACCTGCTCGCGGGTCGGGTTCGCCGGGTCGTAGCCGAAGTGCATGATCTGTTCGCTGGTGTACTCGTGGTTGACCACGAGCACTTTCTGCCCCCGCCGGTGCGGTATGTCGAGCAGTGCCATGTAGTCCGCGTTGTATCCGAACTGCCGCGCCTGCGCCTTGGCGCTCTGCCGGCGGGCATCGAAGCGCGGGGCGCCGGGCAGGACCGGGTCACCCCAGCGGATGACGACCTGCTGGCCGTAGCCCTCGGGCACGATGAGCGCGTCGGCCGTGTTCGGTGACACGGGTGTGAAGTCCAAACCGCGCGGCGGGCGGCCCCCGGGCGTCTGGCCCGGGGACGTGGCCGCGGCCGCTGCCGACGCCCCCGCCCCGGTGGCGCCCGCAGCCAGGGCGATCACGGCCGCGCCCTTGAGGGCGCCTCTGCGGGAGAGGGCGTGCTGGATGACGTCGCCGATGTACGGGTTGAGCGTGCGGTTGGGCGCGTCGTGGGAGCAGGCGTCGCCGCACCGGTAGCGGCAGGTCAGCACGGAGCGCGCGGTGTTCGGGTGGGCGGGCAGCAGGGGAAGGTCGGGCACAGTTCCTCCACGCATGTCGGAGACGAACGCGATGCCACCGGTGTATAGGTGGATGTCGATGGATGACGCTAGGCGCGGCCCCCCTGCCCCGAGGCGGCCGGACGGTGAACTCCGGTCGAACTCTGCTTCCTGAAGGCGTCCAGGGGCCCAGTGAAGGGCACCTGATGCGCTGATGCCCGCCCCTCCCTCTGCCGTCACCTTCAACAAGATCCGCCTATATAGATAGGAAGCTATCGTTCATGCGGCAGGGGTTCCCCGTACACCGCGAGTTCATATAGTCAGACTTCGATCCACTGTGTCAGAACGGAGCGCCCAGCGCGCCGGTCCACCGCCGGAGCACCCGGCAGACACGAGGATCGAGAGTCGTGAACATTTCCACTTCGTTGCGCCGGGCCAAGGCTCCCCTGGCACTGACGGCTGCTGTGATGCTGGCTGCGAGCGCGTGTGGCGGCGACGACGCCGGCTCGGGTGGCAGTGGCGATGAGCTGTCGGGCAAGGTCGCGATCGATGGTTCCAGCACCGTCGCCCCGCTGACCAGTGCCGCCTCGGAGTTCTACGCCGAGGAGCAGCCGAAGGTGCGGGTCACCGTCGCCACGTCCGGCACCGGTGGTGGTTTCAAGAAGTTCTGCATCGGCGAGACCGACATCTCCAACGCCTCCCGTCCGATCAAGGACGAGGAGATCAAGACCTGCGAGGAGAACGGCGTCAAGTACGAGGAGTTCTCCATCGCCAACGACGGGCTCTCCGTCGTGGTGAGCAAGGACAACGACTGGGCCGAGTGCCTCACCGTCGAGCAGCTCAAGAAGATCTGGGAGCCGGGCTCGAAGGTGAACAACTGGAACCAGGTTGACCCCAAGTTCCCCGACGAGCCGCTGAAGCTGTTCGGCGCTGGCACCGACTCGGGCACCTTCGACTACTTCACCGACGCCATCAACGGTGAGGAGGGTGCCTCGCGCACCGACTACTCCGGCAGCGAGGACGACAACGTCACCGTGACCGGCGTCTCCGGCACCAAGGGCGGCATGGGCTACTTCGGCTTCTCCTACTACGAGGAGAACGCCGACAAGCTGAAGGTCCTTCAGGTCGACGGCGGCGACGGCTGTGTCACGCCGAGCGTGGAGACGGTGCAGGACGGCTCCTACAAGCCGCTGGGCCGGCAGCTGTTCATCTACCCCTCGGCCAAGTCGCTGAAGAAGCCCGAGGTCGTCGACTTCGTCGAGTACTACGTCGAGAACAACAAGAAGATCGCCGAGGACGCCAAGTTCATCCCGCTCAACGACGAGCAGGAGAAGGAGCTCGAAGCGGACCTGGCCAAGCTGAAGGAAGCCGCTAAGTGACCGGCTCCCCCGCTCAGTCCGCCGCAGGGACCGGCTCCCGGTCCCTGCGGCGGACTCGCCCCCGCTATGGCGAGGCCGCGATCAAGGGGCTGCTGCTGACCGCGGCCCTGGTCTCGGTGGCCACGACCCTGGGGATCGTCATCTCGCTGATCCCCCCGGCCATCGACTTCTTCGGGCAGGTCGACATCGGTGAGTTCTTCACCGGTACGCAGTGGACGCCGCTCTTCGCCGACAAGCACTTCGGTGTACTGCCCCTGGTGGCCGCGACCCTGATGATCACGAGTGTCGCCCTCCTGGTCGCGATCCCCGTCGGTCTCGGCGCCGCGCTCTACCTGAGCGAGTACGCCAGGCCCGGCGTGCGCAAGCTGTTCAAGCCCAGCCTGGAGGTTCTCGCCGGGATCCCCACGGTGGTCTACGGCTTCTTCGCGCTGGCCTTCATCACCCCGCTGCTGCAGGACATCCTGCCGGCCGACTGGACGCCGGCCGTGCGCAACGGCCTTGCGGCCGGCCTGGTGATGGGCGTGATGATCGTGCCGACCATCGCCTCGCTCACCGAGGACGCCCTGTCGGCGGTACCGCACGCTCTGCGGGACGGCGCCTTCGCGCTGGGCTCCGGCAAGCGCACGGTCTCGGTCCGCGTGGTCGTCCCGGCCGCACTGTCGGGCATCGTTGCCGCCTGCGTCCTCGGCATTTCCCGGGCCGTCGGCGAGACCATGATCGTGCTCATCGCCGCGGGCTCGACGCCCGACCTCACGTTCAGCCCGCTCAAGGAGATGGAGACGATGACCGCGTTCATCGCGCGGGCCGCCTCCGGTGACATCCCGGTGGACTCGATCGAGTACAACACCGTTTTCGCGGTCGGCGCGCTGCTGTTCGTCGCGACGTTCGTGATGAACCTGATCAGCATCCGGCTGGTGCGCAAGTACCGGGAGGTGTACGAATGACCGCCCCCGTCAAGGACGCGGTTCCCGCGGCCCCCGGCCGCGCAACGCTGGCCGGGCCGCGCTGGCGGCCGGGCGAGAGCCTGTTCCGCTGGCTGCTGCTCGCGTGCATGGCACTCGGGATCATCTTCCTTATCTCGCTGCTGAGTTACGTCATGGTCGAGGCGTGGCCGCGCCTGGACTCGCGGCTGTGGGACAACTTCCCCTCCATCCGCCGCCCGGAGAACGCCGGCGCCCAGTCCGCGATCTTCGGCACGATCTGGGTGATCTCCTTCACCGCCCTGTTCTGCCTGCCGACCGGCATCATGGCGGCGATCTACCTGGAGGAGTACGCCGACTCCAGCCGCTGGTACAACCGGCTGATCGAGGTGAATATCCAGAACCTGGCCGCGGTGCCCTCGATCATCTACGGCATTCTCGGACTGGGCCTTCTGGCCCGGCAGTTCGGTCTTGGCACCACGGTGCTCACCGCCTCGCTGACGCTGTCCCTGCTGGTGCTGCCCACCGTGATCATCGCGTCAAGGGAGGCGATCCGGGCCGTACCGCAGTCCATCCGGCACGCCTCGCTCGCCCTGGGGGCCACCCAGTGGCAGACCATCTGGCGCCAGGTGCTGCCCGCTGCCGTACCCGGCATGGCGACCGGTTCGATCCTCGCGCTGTCCCGTGCCATCGGCGAGGCGGCACCCGTGATCATGCTGGGCGCGGTCACCTTCGTCATGTTCAACCCCGAGGGCCTGCAGAGCGCCTACACCGTGCTCCCGGTGCAGATCTACAACTGGATCAGCCAGTCCCGCGAGGAGTTCCACCACCTGGCTGCCGCCGCGATCATCCTGCTGCTGGGGATCCTGCTGGTGATGAACACCGCCGCGATCTGGCTCCGCAACCGCTACTCCCGCCGCTGGTGACCGATGAACCCGTCAACCAGTAGCCCCCTCACCACCGTTACCTCTCCGCAGGAGACCGCCATGACCTCTCCCTCCGACTCCGCCGGCGGCATGAAGGCGCCGCAGGTCACCTACCGCTCCGCCCCTTCCGTGCTGAGCCCGGTCTTCGAGGTCGGCAGCCTGTCGGTCTTCTACGGCGACCACGAGGCCGTCCGCGACGTCAACATGACCATCGGGCACCGCGAGATCACCGCGATGATCGGCCCCTCGGGCTGCGGCAAGTCGACCGTGCTGCGCTGCTTCAACCGCATGAACGACCTGGTACCCACAGCACGCGTGGTGGGCAAGATCCGCTACCACGACGAGGACCTCTACGGGAAGGACGTCGACCCCATCGAGGTCCGCCGCAGGATCGGCATGGTCTTCCAGAAGCCGAACCCGTTCCCCAAGTCGATCTACGACAACATCGCCTACGGGCCCCGGGTGGGCGGCTTCAAGGGCAACCTCGACGAATTGGTCGAGGAGACCCTCACCCACGCGGCGCTGTGGGACGAGGTCAAGGACAAGCTGAAGACCTCCGCCCTGGCCCTGTCCGGCGGCCAGCAGCAGCGGCTGTGCATCGCCCGCACCATCGCGGTCAAGCCGGAGGTGATCCTCATGGACGAGCCGTGCTCGGCCCTGGACCCGATCGCCACCGCCAAGATCGAGGACCTGATGCAGCGCCTGTCCGAAGAGTTCACGATCGTCATCGTCACGCACAACATGCAGCAGGCGGCCCGCGTCTCGCACCGCACCGCCTTCTTCACCGCCGACGTCGACGACAAGGGCGTACGCCACGGCCGTCTGGTCGAGTACGACGAGACCGAGCGGATCTTCTCCAACCCCTCCGACCAGCGCACGGAGGACTACATCTCCGGCCGCTTCGGCTGAGAGAGCGGTCCCGTGTCCATCCCTTTGCGCGCAACACGTGAAGGAGTATCCCGGGTGACACCCGAAGCACACCGCCCACAGGTCACGGCCGCGCACGGCCGCTCGGACGACAGCCCGAGCCCGGACCTGCTCCTCGTCGAGCCCGACGAGGAACTGGCGACCGCGGCCCGGGCCAGTTTCGAGGGCGCGGGCATCCGTACCGTGGTCTGCCACGACGGCGCCGAGGCCCTGCTCCAGGTCGGCGCCCGTCACCCGGGTGCGGTCCTGCTCGGCGCCCCGCTGCCGGTGGTCAGCGCGGCACGTGTCACCGAGCTGATCGCCCGCCTCCACCCGGTACCCGTGATCGTGGGTGCCGGGCCGGACGGAGCCGAGGAGGCGACGGCCGCGGTGGCAGCCGGAGCCCTCGCCTTCGTGACCCGCCCCTACCGGGCGGAGCAGATCGTCCCGCTGCTCATGGCGGGCCGTACCCAGGGCGACGGATCGGCCGAGCCCGTGGTGGTGGGTGACATCGAGCTTGATCCCGCAGGTTTTCACGTCTACGTCCGCGGGCGGTCGCTTCAGTTGCCGGTCCGTGAATTCCTGCTGCTGCGCTACTTCATGGAGCGCCCCAACAAGGTCATCAGCCGGGCCGAGCTGTCCGAGGCGCTGTGGGGCACGCAGACGCCGGAGAGCAACACCCTGACTGTGCATGTGCGCCGGGTGCGCAACAAGCTGCGCGACGAGGGGCACAGCTGCTGCACCATCGACGCCATCCGGGGCATGGGCTACCGCCTGGAATGCGGCCCCAAGGGGACCCCGCCGCCTTCCTCCGCGTAGCGGCGACACCCGGAGGCAAGGGCAGGATGGCCGAGGACGACTCGTACATCGACCTGCCCAAGTGGGCGACGCACTACCCGCGTTGGGGCAGCGTCCACGGCAAGCACCACATACCAAGCGTCGGCACCCTGTACCACCGCAAGCCGTGGTACTCGGCACGGGTCCGCGTGCGGTTCCAGCCCGCAGGCCAGACGGACCAACTGGCCTTCACCACCGATGTGGTGACCATGACGGAGATCATCACCGCGGGCACCGTGGCCGAGGCTCGGACCCTGATCTCCCTGTGCCTTACCGGCGTGGACCCGTAAGGACCGGGTCCCGCCCCGCACACTCCGGCCGGCGGGCTGCTTGGCGGTGCCCCGCCGGCCGGTCAGGTCATCGACGACTCGGCCGCCAGCAACTCCTCGGCCAGAGCGTCGACTTTCGCGGCCAGAGCGTCCCGCACCGCGCGGGCGCTCTCGACGTCCAGGCCGCTCAGCTCGGGCAGATCCCAGTCCAGATAGCGCCGACCGGGACGGACCGGGCACGCGTCTCCGCAGCCCAGCGTGACGACGACGTCGGCGGCGGTGACGGCCTCGGCGGTCAGCGGCTTAGGGAACTCGCCGCCTGTGTCCAGCCCCTGCTCGGCGAGAAGCCGGAGCACGACGGGGGCGATCTGTGTGCCGGGTTCGGAACCGGCCGTCAGCACCCGGATCCCGTCCCCCGCCCTATGCCTCAGCAGCGCCGCGGCCAGCTGCGAGCGGCCCGCGTTCTCGGTGCACACGAACAGCACCTCGGGCACCGGCTTCGGCGACAGCCCCATACCCCGCGCCAGAGCGCCGAGCCGCTGGTCCGCGAACCGCTCGACCAGGACCGGCAGATGGATACCGACGCGATCCCGCGCCGAGAGCAGCCAGGAGCACTCCTCCACGTAGTTCTCGACCGTCTCCAGGGAGAACGCCCTGCTGTGCCGGGCGGCCAGCCGGGAGGCGATGCGCTCCAGCACGGGCCCGATGTCCCGCAGCGGCGGGGCCGGACGGCCATACCGGCCAGAAGGGCTGGGCTCAGCCATGGGCGGCTCCTCGGTCGACGGCTCGCACTGCGAATCCCACCTGAAGAATAGGCGGTCATCTATGTTCGCGATAGCCGTCAATCCAGGTGAACGCTAAGTGAACAAGGGCCTGAATGTGCGCTCGAACACGTGGTGGGGTCCCCGGCTCCACTTATGGTGAATAGATGGCTATCACTGAATTGGGGGCCGCGGAGGAAGCGGCCGGGGCGTCGGCGGAGAGCTGTGGTCCTGGCCTTTCGTGCCTGCTCATCGAGCGTGAGGAGGCCGAGCGTCTGGCTGCCATGCTCAAGGCCATCGCCGACCCCACACGGCTGCAGATCTTCCGCATCATCGAGCGCGCGCCGGCCGGCGAAGCCTGCGTCTGCGACCTCGCCGACTGCCTGGGCTTCCGTCAGCCGACCGTCAGCCATCACCTGAAGGTCATGACCGACGCGGGTCTGCTGAACCGTGAACGCCGCGGCACCTGGGCCTGGTACTCGGTCAACTACGACGGTCTCAACCGTGTGCGCGCCATCCTGACTCCGGCCGTGGGCGAACTCGCCGCCGCGGCTGCCGGCCGGGCCTAGCCGAGACGACGCAACTGCCCGGCAGGCCGTCGAGGGCCGGTGCCGGGCAGCGCAGTGTCTTGGCGTCAGGCGAGGAAGTCGGCCAGCTCCCGCTCCAGGGCGGCTTTCGGTTTGGCGCCGACGATGGTCTGCACGACCGCGCCGCTCTGGTAGACGTTCATGGTCGGTATGGACATCACCCCATACCGCATGGCGGTGTCGGGGTTCTCGTCGATGTTCAGCTTGACGATCTCGATCTTGTCGCCGTGCTCGGCCGCGATGGCCTCCAGGGACGGGGCGAGCTGGCGGCACGGGCCGCACCAGGCAGCCCAGAAGTCGACGAGCACGGGCTTGTCGCTGTGGAGGACGTCCTGGTCGAAGGAGTCGTCGGTGACGTTCTTGAGGCTCATGGGGATCTCCTCAGACGGTTACGGCCTCGGCCGGCGCGGACTGTGCGTCGGCGAGGGCTGCGAGGTAGCGCTCGGCGTCCAGGGCGGCGGCGCAGCCGGAGCCGGCCGCGGTGATGGCCTGGCGGTAGGTGTGGTCGACTACGTCGCCCGCGCCGAAGACGCCGGGGATGCTCGTGCGGGTGGACGGGGACTCGACTCTGAGGTAGCCCTCGGAGTCCAGTTCCAGCTGCCCCGTGAACAGTTCGGTGCGCGGGTCGTGGCCGATCGCGATGAACAGTCCGGTCGCGGCCAGCTCGCGGGTCTTGCCCGTGAGGACGTCACGCAGGACGACACCGGCGAGCATGCCGTCTGCCTCCTTGATCTCCGCGATCTCGCTGTCGAAGGCGAAGGAGATCTTGTCGTCGGCGAAGGCGCGGTTCTGCATCACCTGAGAGGCGCGCAGGGTGGAGCGCCGGTGCACGATCGTCACGGAGCGGGCGAAGCGGGTGAGGAAGGTGGCTTCCTCCATCGCTGTGTCGCCGCCGCCGACCACGACAATGTCACGGTCGCGGAAGAAGAAGCCGTCGCAGGTGGCGCACCAGGACACGCCCCGGCCGGACAGTTCGTCCTCCTTGGGCAGGCCCAGCTTGCGGTAGCCGGAGCCGGTCGCGACGATCACGGCCTTCGCCCGGTGGACGGTCCCGGCGGTGTCGGTGACGGTCTTGATCTCACCGGACAGATCCACGGCGACGACGTCGTCCTCGACGATCTCGGCGCCGAACTTCTCGGCCTGGGCCCGCATGTTCAGCATGAGGTCCGGGCCGTCGATGCCCTTGGGGAAGCCGGGGAAGTTCTCGACCTCGGTGGTGGTCGTCAGGGAGCCGCCGACGAAGACGGCGCCGCCGAAAACGAGGGGCTGGAGGTCGGCGCGGGCGGTGTAGAGGGCGGCGGTGTAGCCCGCCGGCCCGGAGCCGATGATGATGACGTTGCGGATCTCGTCCGTCGCGGTACTCATGCCTGGGACTCCGGCGCGATCTCCTTGATCAGGCCCTCGACCAGTACCTTGATCTCGTCCCGGATGGGGCGTACGGCCTCGACGCCCTGACCGGCCGGGTCTTCCAGCGTCCAGTCCAGGTACCGCTTGCCGGGGAAGACGGGGCAGGTGTCGCCGCAGCCCATGGTGATGCAGACGTCCGACTCCTTGACGGCGTCGACGGTGAGCATCTTCGGCACCTCGGCGGAGATGTCGATGCCGACCTCGGCCATGGCCTCGACGGCGGCCGGGTTGACGTTGTCGCCCGGGTTGGATCCGGCGGAACGGACCTCCACGCGGTCCCCGGCCAGGTGGGTCAGCCACGCGGCGGCCATCTGGGAACGGCCGGCGTTGTGGACACAGACGAAGAGCACGGAGGGCTTGTCGGACATCAGGAGGTCTCTCTTGTCTCGCGACGGCATCAGGTGCGAATGAACTCAGCACCCGGTGGTGTCAGCCACCACTGATGTGAGAGTATCAGTCCATGATGACGTCAGTCGACACTGATCTGATGCGGGTCCTCGCCGACCCGCTCCGCCTCCAGATCGTCACCCTCCTCGCCAAGGAGACGCTCTGCTCCACGCACCTGATCGAAGAGACCGGTGCGAAGCAGACCAACGTCTCCAACCACCTCAGAGTGCTGCGCGAGGCCGGGGTCGTCGAGACGGAACCGTGCGGCCGGTACACGTACTACAAGCTGCGCCCTGACGTCATCGCCCAGCTCGCCGGTCAGTTCGCCGATCTGGCCGAGTCCGCTCGCAACGCCGCCGAAAACAAGAGGGCCTGCCCGTGACCCCCACTGCAACAGCCGCGACCGCCGAGGAGCCCTCGGTCGTCGCGAAGCTGTCGACGCTCGACCGCTTCCTCGCCGTCTGGATCCTTGTCGCCATGGCCCTCGGCCTCGGCCTGGGCAGGCTCATCCCCGGCCTGAACGACGCCCTGGCGAAGGTCGAGATCGGCGGCATCTCCCTGCCGATTGCCGTCGGCCTGCTGATCATGATGTACCCGGTGCTGGCCAAGGTCCGCTACGACAAGCTCGACGCCGTCACCGGCGACAAGAAGCTGATGGTCTCGTCGCTGGTCATAAACTGGATCGTCGGCCCGGCCATCATGTTCGCGTTGGCCTGGATCTTCCTGCCAGACCTGCCCGAGTACCGCACCGGCCTGATCATCGTCGGTCTCGCCCGCTGCATCGCCATGGTCATCATCTGGAACGACCTCGCCTGCGGCGACCGCGAAGCCGCCGCAGTCCTCGTCGCGCTCAACTCCGTCTTCCAGGTCCTGGCGTTCGGTCTGCTGGGCTGGTTCTACCTCGACCTGCTGCCGGGCTGGCTGGGCCTGGGCGACGGTGAGAACCTCGACATCTCCATGTGGAAGATCGCCCTGAACGTCGTCATCTTCCTCGGCGTCCCGCTGCTGGCAGGCTTCCTGACCCGCCGCATCGGTGAGCAGAAGCTGGGCCGCGAGACGTACGAGTCCAACTTCCTGCCGAAGATCGGCCCTTGGGCGCTGTACGGCCTGCTCTTCACGATCGTCATCCTCTTCGCCCTGCAGGGCAAGACGATCACCTCGCAGCCGCTGGACGTGGCCCGCATCGCGCTGCCGCTGCTGGTGTACTTCGCGGTGATGTGGTTCGGCACCTTCGCGCTCGGCGAGGTGATCGGCCTCGCCTACGACCGGACCGCGACCCTCGCCTTCACCGCGGCCGGTAACAACTTCGAGCTGGCCATCGCGGTCGCCATCGCCACCTTCGGCGTCACCTCCGGCCAGGCGCTGTCCGGCGTGGTCGGCCCGCTGATCGAGGTGCCGGTCCTGGTCGCCCTGGTGTACGTCTCCCTGGCCTGGCGGCGGAAGTTCGCTGCCGGTCAACAGCTGACAGTGGCACCGCGGGAGAGCTGATGCACTGCATGGACTGCACCGGCGTCGGGGCCCAGGTCGCGGCCGTCGGTGTCTGCGCGCAGTGCGGAGCCGCCGTCTGCCCCGTCCACGCCGAAGTCTTTGAGCAGTTCCTCACCTGCATCAAGCCGATCTCTCGTGGTGTGGCCACCGAACCACCGGTTAGGCGCCTGCTGTGCGGCACCTGCGCCACGGCGCATCGCGCCCACGCCGCGTGCTGCCCGCAGATCGCCAACGTGGTGCGGACGCAGTGACGGCCGCCCGGCGCACGCAGGTAGTGATCGTCGGCGGCGGCCAGGCCGGGCTCGCCGCCGGCTACCACCTGCGCCGTCTCGGCCTGGACTTCGCCATCCTCGATGCCCAGGCCGAGTCCGGCGGCGCCTGGCGGCACACCTGGGATTCACTGCACCTGTTCTCCCCGGCGGCGTACTCCTCGCTGCCGGGGCGGCTCATGCCCGTCCAGGCGGGACGGACGTACCCCGACGCGCGCCATGTGGTCGACTATCTCTCCGGCTACGAGCACCGGTACGACCTCCCCGTCCACCGGCCCGTACACGTGACCGGGGTCCACCGGGACGGCGCGTTCCTGCGCGTCGAGACCGACCAGGGTTCCTGGCACTGCCGGGCGGTCATCAGCGCCACCGGCATGTGGTGGCGACCCTTCCTGCCCGCCGTACCGGGCCGTCCGCACTTCCGCGGACGGCAGCTGCACACCGTCGAGTACCGCCGCCCCGACGACTTCGCGGGACAGCGCGTGGTCGTAATCGGCGGCGGCAACTCCGGGGCGCAGATCGCCGCCGACCTGGCCTACGGCACCGACCTGACCTGGGTGACCCAGCGCCCGCCCCGCTTCCTCGCCGACGACATCGACGGACGCGCCCTGTTCGACGCTGCCACCGCCCGCCGCCGGGCCCTCGACGAGGGCGGCACCGACACCGCAGGCGTGGCCTCGCTGGGCGACATCGTCGCCGTGCCGCCTGTGCGCCAGGCACGGGATGCGGGACTGCTCAAAGCGTCGCCCATGTTCGTGCGCCTCGATGGAGACGGCGTCGTATGGGCCGACGGCACCCGGGCACCGGCCGACGCGGTCATCTGGTGCACCGGCTTCCGCCCGGCCCTCTCTCACCTGGGGCCGCTGGGCCTGCGCGGCCCGCGCGGCCACATCCCCACCGTGGGGACGCGGGCCGTGGACGAACCGCGCCTGCACCTGCTCGGCTACGGCGACTGGACGGGCCCCGCCTCCGCCACTCTGATCGGTGTCGGCCGTCCGGCCCGGGACGCGGCACGCGAGATCGCCGACCGGCTCGACGGCAGCTGAGCCCGCGCGAGCGGAGGTCAGCTCAGGGCGCTGATGACCTTGCGCACCTCGTTGGTCACGGACTGGGGCAAAGGTGCGTAGTGGATCCGGGCCAGCGGCTCCTGGCCCTCTGCGCTGGTGGTGTAGGCCAGGAACGACTTGAGGGCGGGCAAAGTCTCGGCCGCATTGCCCCGGTCGCACACGATCTCGTAACTGGCCAGCACGATCGGGTAGGTCTCCTCGGCCGAAGTCCGGTAGTCGAACCTCAAGGTCAGGTCCTTGCCCTTCCCGACCACCTGAGCGGCGGCGATGCCCGCGGACGCCGTCTGCGTGGTCGCGGCGACCGGTTCGGAGGCGCCAGTATCGACACGGACCGTCTCCATGTTGAGCCTCTCCGCGAAGGACAGCTCGAAGTAGCCGATCGAACCGTCGGCGGAACTCACCGTCGAGGCGACGTTGTCCGATCCGTCGGCGGAGTCTCCCCCTCGGCCGTGCCACGCCTTTTCCGCGGGGTACGGCCACACCTCGGGCGCGGCGCCGGTGAGATACGCCTGGAAGTTCTGTGTCGTCCCGGAGGTGTCGGACCGGTGCACCGCCCTGATGTCCAGAGGCGGCAGTTCGGCGCCAGGGTTCAGCTCCTGGATGACCGGGTCGTCCCAGGTGGTGATCCGCGAGTCGAAGATCTTGGCGATGGCCGAGGCGTCCAGGACCAAGTCCTCGACTCCCGGGATGTTGTAGCCGAGCGCGATGGGGCCGCCCACCACGGGCAGGTTGATGACCTGCCCGCCCGGGCACACGCCCTCCGCCGGCCGGTCCTCCACTGGATCGACCGGGGTGTCCGTGCCGCCGAACGCCGTGGCCCCGCGCATGAACTGGGCCACGCCTGCGCCGGAGCCCAGAGGGTTGTAGGCGACCTGCACCGGTGAGCACGCCCGCTGGTACTCCCTGATCCAGTAGTTCATCGCATTCTGCTGAGCTGTCGACCCCGAGCCTCGCACCTGTCCCGCCCGGGCGCAGTCGATGTCGGCCACCGGGCGGGCGGAGGCAACGTCGCCACTCTCGTCCGACTCGCCCCCACAGCCCGCCAGAAGCAGCAGGCCCGCCAGCCCGGCCGCCGGGACCGGAGTTCTCAGTCGGCTCTTGCGTATCCCACGTCGGCGCTGCACCGTAGTCCCCTCACGTCACCCTTACGGAACATAGATGCTTGCCGATGTTTCGAGTGGCCGGGCGACAACCAGGGGAAATTCCGGGGGCGTACCGCCGTCCTCCCCGTGACGTCATGGGGTGACCAGGCTGCTGCCATGAGGTGCCTTCTGCGAGATGGCTGGCTGCCCTGAGGGCACCCACTCACCCGGGTCGTCAGACCGCGGGCAAGGGGGGCCTTCCTCTCTGACCCGGGCAAGCCGCGGCCACCGACAACGCGGGCAAGCCCAAAGTGGCCCTGGGAAAGCCCGCGTTGTCGGTGGCGGCTGCAAGGTTTGGGCGGATGAACGGGCGATGAGCAGCTGCTGAACGGCCGGGTCTACGGCGCGGAGCACGACGACCGGTGCCGATCCAGATCCATCCTTTGTGCTCGCGGATGCCCTGCCAGACCAGCCAGGCGCCACCGATTTCGAAGAGGGCGACGACGAACAGGGCAACGGAACGAGCGACAGTCATACCGGCTGACCCTAGCGGCGGCCCGCGCCGTTGATCTTCAGCGGGGCGGCGGTCGTCTTGCAGCCGCAACCGCCCTCACCTGCGGTCTTCGGCGGGCAGGCAGGGGATCGGCGGCGCTGGCCGAGCCCCCAGGTACCGGCGGCAAGTACGGTCAGGACGACGGCGAGGGCGGGCAGCCAGCCCACCACTGCCCCGGCGCCGGCACCAAGGACCCCCGCCGTGATCAGGACCGGTAGTGCACAGCACGCCACACAAGCCAGAGCGGCAAGTCCCCCGAGTGCCTTCGGGGCGCGGTGGGGGCGCAGGTCAGCAGCAGGGTCCGGCATGGCGGTTCTCCCCGGCGAGGTCGGTGAAGGGGATGGGGCAGCAGGTGCTGGACGCGCATACGGTCAGGTCGTCGCAGCCCGCCTCCACTGCGGCGGCCAGGGCGGTGCGGATGGTGGTGAGGTCGGCGATCTTCGCGTCAACCTCGGTCAGCTTGGCCGCGGCGCGGTCCTGGAGCCCGGCCACGGGGCGGCCGTGGCGGTGGCGGCCGGCCTCCAGCAGCTCGGCGACCTCCTCCAGGGTGAACCCGAGCCGCTGGGCGGCCTTGATCACCCGCAGCGCGGTCACCGCGTCCTCGCCGTAGAGGCGGTGGCCGCCGTTGGTGCGTTCCGGCTCAGCGAGCAGGCCGCGCCGCTCGTAGTAGCGCAGGGTCTGGATGGATACGCCGGCCGCTTCCGCGACCTGACCGCTGCGCAGTCCGGTGCTCACCGCTGCTCCCCGGCGGCAGCGGTCCGTGCGGCCAGGGCGTCCAGGACCGGCTCGTGCGTCTGGTCCACGCAGATGTCCAGCCGGATCAGGTCCTGGGCGGGGGTGGTGGTGAAGGTGAAGAAGGAGCAGCAGCCGCTCTCGCGCTCCACCAGGTCGCGGACCCGGGCCTCCACGCCTTCTCCGTCGGCCAGGTCAAGGCGCAGGCGGAGCGGCTGCGGCCTCGACAGCGAGGTCAGCCGCTCGGCGAACAGCGCATCCCATTCGGCGACCCGCAGGGGCCGCTCCTCGGTGGGCAGGGTGCAGGACTGCGGCACCCACGCAAGATCACTCATCGCGCTCACTCCCGTCGTCACGTCCCTGGTGGTGGGGACACTTCCGACGGTAAACCTGTACCTGGGTACCGGTTGCAAGCCTGGCTCCTGGATGCGCGGCGGGTTCGAGTTCCGCGGCGTGGACCAGGGCGAGGAGATCCCGGTGACGGTAGAGGAAGGTGCGCTCCACCCCGGCCTGCCGGGCAATGCCAGTGGCGAGGCGGCCGTGGAGCTTGGGGTATCAGTACGAGCCGACGACGATCCGGCACAGAGACGCGGTGCTCCGAGCCTTCCATGAGTCTTGGATCGAGATCGGTGAACAGCAGTGAGCAGCGATCACCCTCATGACACGCCGCCCGACCCGGTCCGGCAAGAACACCCCACCCTGGACCTCGCTTCCTAATGCTGTTGTCAAGCTGCCGTAGTCGCTGGGGGTGTCACTTCGTAACACCGTCGGTCACGGATCAGAGCCCACAGGACGTTGACG
>NZ_JBIAQC010000031.1:0-28548 GCF_042888685.1 Streptomyces sp. NPDC002779 | reverse complement strand
ACCGCCTCAAGGCCATCGAGCGGGAGAACGAAGTGGCCTGACAGCTGGGGACGTTCATCCGTACGCAACTGGGGAGAAAAGTCCGTACGCCGACACTTGCAGTAGGTGGCGTCCAGGAACACGTAGGGGAAGACAGTGTGATCCAGCGGCCGTTCCTTGAACGCGGTCAGCCCCTCGTCCAGTTCGCCGCAGATGCGGGAGACCTCGGACTTGGAGATCCCGGAGTCCGCGCCGAGTGCTTTGACCAGGTCATCCACGCTGCGGGTGGAGACGCCGTGCACGCATGCCTCCATCACCACGGCGAACAGCGCCCGGTCGATGCGCCGCCAGCGTTCCAGCAGCGACGGAAAGAACGACCCGCTCCGCACCTTCGGGATCTTCAGGTCCAGGTCGCCGGCCTGCGTGGTCAACAGGCGTTCGCGGTGTCCGTTGCGCCAAGTCGTGCGTGTCTCGGAGTGCTCGCGCGGGGCCGCCCCGATGACCTCGGCCTCAATGAGCTCCTGCAGGATGCGCTCGCACACGACCCTGATTGCTTCAACTCCTTCGGCCCGACGTAGTGACTCAAGCAGCCGCATCAGCTCAGACTGGGACAGGGCCATCGCGTGCTCCTTCGGTTGAACTGCCCGTTCACGAGGGAGACTTGCGCGATGGCCTGCCCTTGTTCAGGGAGCATGCACCGCCAGCGGATGCACGCCCCGGGCAGACACTCGCGCGTTCCGGGACGCGGCCCGGCTACACCAGTTGGTGGGACACCATCCCCATCCACCCGACGGGGATGAAATCTCCTGAAGCGCTTTGCACCTCGTGCAGGTTAGGCCGCGGGGGCGTCGCAAAGGCGAGATGACCACATTGGTTAACGATCCGGCCGAGGCAGCGGCAAGGCTGGCGCCGCTTGCGCAAGAATGCCAGCAATAGGATGTTTTGCGAACATTCTATTCTCGTGCAGGGTGGATGCGGCGCACGCCAGGCAGGCCCTGCTCGCGCACTTTTCAGGACTCTCCGGAGTGCCTGGTCTTCAGCCCACCGAGGGCTGTGCGGTGATCTCCACGCGGTAGTCGACTTTCAAGGTGTCGAGGTGGGCGACGACATCCGCGTGCTGGGAGTAGGGGTACGTGAGGGTCACGAGTCGGCGGGCTCGGGTGATGGCTACGTAGTACACCCGCAGCAGCTCGCTGGATTCCGTGTGGGTGGATGGGTCCGCCCAGGCGGCGAGGAGTTCCTTGATGTCCTGCGGCTTCGGCAGATGGATGAGGACCGCGTCCGCCTCGCTGCCCTTGGCCTGATGGATGCTGGAACTGCGCATCGAGGCGGGCCGTTCTTCATCATCGGCCGCCTGGGGCAGCCCGATCAGCGAGCGGATGGCTCTTTCGAGGTCGGCGTTGGCCAGGGAGAGCATTTTGGGAGAGCCCGGCTGTGCGTCCGGGTGAGGCAGCTGGTTTTTTAGCACGGCGCGCGCCTTGCTTCGCCAGGTGCGGGCGGGTGTCGCATCCACGGGGGGCAGTTGAGCGAGGAAGGCGGCGGCGCGGCGGCGCATGACGGATGGTGTGATGTCGTGCGCGGCGAGGGTCTCGGCGAGAGGGCCGGTGCTCTGCGGGTGCCAGTACTCGCTGAGGAAGGCGGTGGCGAGCTGCAGGGCGTGGCTGCGGGCGGCCGACGGGGCCTCATCGGCGGTGAAAGCCGCTGCGGCCCAGGCCAGCGCTTTGGCGTCCCGTTCTTTGGGCGGGCGGGGTGCCGGGCTTGAGCGGGCCTTGGGGATTGCGTTGTTGCGGTGGGCCAGAGCCAGGCAGTCGGCGGGCCCGATGCCGTCGTGTGCGGTAAGTGCGGTGAAGGCCTCGCTCGCGTCGGTGACATCGAGGTGGCCGGAGATCTTTTTGCCGTGGCGGCCGTAGGGCAGGAGAAGGACCGGGGTGTCGAGGGCGTGGTGCTCGCCCACGGACAGATCCGGGGTGCTGCGCAGGGCGGGGCGCAGGGTTGCTGCCAGCTGGCAGACGGGTGGGCTGCTGCGCCAGTTGCCGTTCAGTTCCAGATGAGTGGGCAGCTGCTCGGTGAAGGTGCGCAGGTCCTGCGGGCGGGCATCGTTCCATTCGTAGATGCCTTGGTCGGTGTCGGCGACGATGACCAGGGGCAGACCTGCCCGGTGCAGGTGCTCGAGGATGGCAAGGTCGAGTTCCGAGCAGTCCTGTGCCTCGTCGACGACGATCTCGAAGAAGCGGTGGCGCAGCAGGTCGGTGACAGCGGCATCTCTGACGTGGTCGAGGGCGGCGATGCGGACCTCGTGGCCGGTCATGTAGCCGCGGGTCTGCCACAGCTGGTCGCGTTTTCGCTCGGCCCAGGCGATGTAATCCTCTTTGGTGTCCCTGGAGTTCATGAGGTGCATGCCAGGCTTTTCCCAGGTGACCCGGGTGCGCCGAGTGGTGAGGTCGTAGCTGAAGTTGAAGACGGACAGGGGTACTTTGCGCCAGCCGACGACAGCGGCGGGGACCTGGTCCCAGGACAGGACGTGCTGCCAGGTGGGCGCGGCCGGCAGGAAGGGCCGCACCAGGTAGCGCCACAGGAAGCTGTCGAAGGTGCCGATGTAGTGGGGATAGGCGGTCAGGTCCGGGCGGTTACCGGAGCATCGTTGGCGTAGTTCGTCGGCCGCCACGTTGGTGAAGGAGAGCAGGACTCGCCCGCTGCGCCGGGGGCCGGGCGGGGTCAGGCAGTGGCGTTCGACCAGAACGCGGGTCTTGCCAGCGCCGGGGCAGGCTCGCACGAAGACGGGGGCGGTGGCCTGCACGGCCTGCTGTTGCTGGGACCGGGCCTGGTCCTGTCGCGTTTCGATGTTGCTCATGCGTTGCGGTCGTCCACTCCTGCGATCCAGCGAATGGCGGTGGCGAGGTGCTCGGGCACCACGAAGCCGTCGGGTTTTTCGCTGAGGCGTTCGGCCAGGCGGTAGGCGTAGTCACCTTTGGGCAGCCTGACAATCTGGGAGGTGAAGAGGTCTCCGAACGCGGCTGCGCGCGCCTTGTCGGTGGTCGCCTTATCCACTGCCTGCCAGTGGTGGGGGGAGCGTGGGCGCAGGTCGAAGAAGACCTCTGCGAGCAGGGCGCGGTTTTCGGCGCGCATGAGTTCGGGTTCCAGCGTCGGCTTGCTCTCGGCGATGTGGAAGGCGCTCTCGGGCACCTTCCACTGCACCAAGTGGCGGCGCAGGTAGGAAGCGCGGTTGAACCCGACCTCTGCCTGCGGGTCGTCCTTGCTCTCGGGATCGCCGTCGCCGGGTGTCTGGGGGGCATCGCCCGTGCTGTCGACCGGGTTGTTGTCCGCGTCTTCGGGTTGCCCGTCGGTGTCCTGTTCGGCCTTGGCCTTGCGAGGGTCTTGGTCGGTGATCAGCACGACCTGGTCGGCGATACGTACGCCGCCGACATCTGCCAGCAAAGCCCGTATGTAAGGCTTGAAGTCCACTCCATCGACCGCCACGATGCAGCTGCCGCGGAAGACCGCCTTTGCCCGTCTGCGCACAGCCTCGTCCTCGATCGTTTCCAGCACAAGGTCGGCGAAGGCTGGTACCAGCAGGGCCTCGGCGAGGCCCTCGACAAGGATCACCCGGGTGCCGAAGAGCATGGCGCTCTTGGTGATGTCGAGATAGCGGTCCAGCTTGGCCGGTTCGTGCTTGGCGAAGGGAAGCGCTGCGACTGGTACGGCAGCCGTTGTGAAGGCGAAGCCTTGTGGGGGCGGCTGTTCTCCTTCCTGCTCCTCCGCGGCGGGCGGGGCCGGGCTCACTTCTGCCGTCTCGGGGGCGGAGGCGCTGGAGACGGGCTCTTGGGTGCGGCGCCGCTTGAGCACGACCAGGTCCTGGACGGTCGTGGCTGCGGCCAGTACCGGTGAGTGGGTGGTGATCACCACCTGGATGCGCCCGAGCGGCGTTCCCTCGGTGTCCGGCTGGAATAGCTGGGACTGCTGCGCCTGGGCCTTGAGATGGTCCAGCAGCAGGTTCTGCAACTGCGGGTGGAGGTGGGCTTCGGGCTCCTCCACCAGAAACAGCGTCAGATCCGCGCCGCGGGCGGCCTCCAGCTCGGCCAGGACGGTGGCGATGTACAGCAGGTTGGCGTAGCCGAGTCCGGAGCGGGCGATGTCTTCGACGTCCAGGCCTTCATCGCTCATCCGTGTGCGCAGCGCCCGGGCGATTGACACCAGCGTGGGATCGGCGAACGACAACTGCATGTGCTGGGGGTGCGCGCCAGCGGTGAGCATTACCAGCGGGTCGTTGATGCGCTTGCGGGCCGCTTCGACCTTGTCGTGCCCCTCCAGGGAGCGGAAGTGCTCGGCCTGCTCCTCCTCGAAGGCCTTGATCGCTTCCTCACCGCCGAGTTCGGCAGCGAGGATCAGCCGCAGCCGGTTGCCTGAGCTGGAGGCCAGTTCCTGCTGGGCGTTGCGCATCGGCGGCAGGTAGACATGCCGGATCATGCGGCGGGCCTCCGGCTCCGGGTCGTCCAGCAGCCGGCCCGCCGACCACACCGGACGCTGCGCCCGCGCATCGGCGTCCGGCCGGGCGAACTGCACGGTGTAACGGGCACGATGCCCGTCCGGCAGGCCCGCCTCCTCCGCATCAGAGACCAGGGCATGCAGGTGTGTGCCGCCCTCTGCAGGCTCAAGCCCTGCGTATACAGCGGTCAGTTCGGCAACACTGTCGGCCCAGGGATGGACGTCGTCGGCTTCCCACCAGCGGTTGCGCCGTCCGTCCAACGGATCCGTCAGCAGGCGCAGAGCGTCGATGAAGTTCGACTTTCCCGCATTGTTCTCGCCCACCACTACGGTCACACCACGCCGCAACGGAACATCCATGTCCAGCAGCGACTTGAAACCCTTGGCCCTAACCCGCCCCAGATACAACTTCTGCCCCCTATCTCCCGGGAAAGGGAGCGTACCGGGCGGCCCACCAGGCCGGGGCGGCATCCGACAGGTTCCCCCGGCGATGTACAACGAGTGGGAGGGCTCCTCCTTGACCGTCAGACGTAAGCGGAGTGATCGATGACGCTGGCGGCGGAGTCGACGCCACTGCGGACGGGCGGGAAGTGGCGGGTCAGCCACTGACCTCCCGGCAGGCCGACAAGGAAGCCCAAATGGTCGCTTTTGGCAGGTATTGCCTGACTTGGCGCCCTTGTGCGGGCCCGCACGCGTCGCCGGGATCCGGCCAAGTGCCCCGCAGACGTCGGCTGTGACGGGTTCGGCATGCGTGATGCCCCGTGGTGGGCCCTGGAATGGATGCGGTTACTGCACGGTGAGGAGCACAAATACGGCGGCGCAGAGCCGAAGATCCGTTGGAGGATGACGTGCCTGACACCGGTGAGGACCCTGCTCCGGCCGACTGCCCGGGTTGTGGGCAGCTCAAGGATGCAGCGGCGGGGATGTTCGTGGAAGTGCAGCGGGCAGATACGAAGGCAACGACGCTGTGTGGCGTGGCCGGCGGCCTGTTGGCGGTGGATGCCGCGGCGCTGTCGAGTGTGTCGAGGTCTGGTTGGCTGGCGGTGAGTGTTCTGGCGTGTGCCGCGGTCCTCCTGGGGGCGGCGCTCGTCACGGCCTTGTCTGCGATCCGCCCAGTCGTGCCCCGCGGCGGTGAGCTCCGGATTTTCGCAAGTGCTGTTCGAGGAGAGGCTGGGCCTGGGAATGCTTTGGCATCGTTCGCAGTGATGCATTCCGATGAGCGCGGGCGGGCGGAGGCGGAGCGGCTGGCGTTGTACTCCAGCCTGGCGCAGCGGAAGTTCCGTGCGGTGAAGTGGGCGGTCGATCTCACGGCAACTGCCGTAGGCATGGCCGGAATTGGCTTATTGAGCGTATACATCCTGCTTGAGAACATCGTGGCGTGATGGGCACAACGTTCGGGGGGTGCATGTATCAGCCGCATGTCTCGGTCATCGGTGATGATCTTTGGTCGCATTTGTGTCAGCTGGCTCCGGTCCGTATGCGCCCGGCCAGGAGTGTGCTGTTACGGCAGGGGGATCCGGGCACCCACGTCATCCTGCTGGTCTCCGGATCAACCTTGATCATGCTCACCGGATCGCGTGGCGAACGGACGCTGCTGGCGGTACGCGGCGCAGGTGAACTGCTGGGTGAGCTGGCGGTGCTGGACAACGAGCCTCGCACTGCGTCGGTCATCGCCGCAGAGGACTGCCGAGTGCACATCATCCCTGCCCCTGACTTCCTGGCCTTCGTGGACCGCCACGATCTGCAGGCCGCGCTGCTGCGTCATGCCATCGCGCGGGTTCGCGAAGCGGAGACCGTACGCCTGGAGATGGCCACTTCGGCCGTGCCCGTGCGCCTGGCCTCGGCACTGGGACGGCTGCTCCACGCGGCGTCGGCGGGCGGCGCCGAATACCTCGTGCGACTGACACAGCTGGAGCTGTCACAGCTGATCGGCGCGTCCCGCAACGCCGTGGGAACGGCCCTGAAACCGTGGCGCGAGCAGGGATGGCTCGCCACGGAGGCCACTGGCGGACTCATCATCCGTGACATCTCATCGATCCAGTCACACGCTCACGCGCAGACGTGACCGACCGCACCGGCGCGGTGCCCAGCACTGGGCACCGCCGGTGCCCGGGCGCGTCCAGCATGAGGCAGCACACCCACTCGGTAGTTCCCCGACTCGATGGAAAGGTTGCTGCCTCATGCCCTCTCTCGTCCCGCCCGACGTCACCGATGTGCCGCCGGAGCATGCTCTGTTGACCGTCGACATGAAGGAGTACAGCAAGCTCCCCGAGGCGATAATGGCGCCCGCGCGGGCCGATCTGGACAGCATGCTGACGACGGTGCTCGCTCAGTGCGGGATCGGCGACGCGACGCTGCTCGGCAGCGTCAAGGATCGTGGGGACGGTGCCATCTTCGTGTTGCCAGCCCGGCACGCGGCACGGCTGGTCGACCCTCTCCTCGTCCACCTCGGTCAGGCACTTGAGCGGCGCGAGCAGACCCGGCTGGCCAGCACACCGACGATCCGGTTGCGGGCCAGCGTGCACGTCGGTCCTCTGGCGCCGCCGGAGCACCGGGGGGACGCGGCCAACGACGCCTGCCGGCTGGTCGACAGCGACGCGGCCCGCCGGGCCATGAGCGCCGCAGTCGACCACAAAGTGCTGCTGGCTTGCGTGGTGTCGGACACCGTGTTTGGCCGCACGGTCGCCGCGGGCCGCACGCCGGCTCTCAGGGAGCAGCACTTCCAGCGGGCCACCGCCCGCGTCGAGGGCAAGCTTGGCTTCGAGCAGACCTGCTGGCTCTTCGTCCCCGGGCTGGTCCCCTCGGTGCTCGTTCCCTACCTCACGCAGGACAGCGGCGCCGTACCCGACGGCCGTGCCAGCCAGCCCGCTGAGCGCAGTGCAAAGGGCACCACCGCGAACGAGAGCAGCGGCGCCGTACGCCAGAAGGGCAAGGCCAGCGGCAAGGCCCGGCTGATCCAGGTCGGACGCGATTACATCCCCAGCCGGGAGCAGTCATGACCGACGCCGAGGGCACCGCGGCGGTGCTGCAGCAGAGCGAAGCGTCCGGACAGGCGCAGGTGACGCAGGTCGCCGGCGACTATGAAGAGCACTACCACCAGTACGTCCGGGGCTGGCAGTACCTGCGCTACGTCTGTGTCGACGACGGGGAACTGGATCTCGCGGAGCACGCGTTCGTCGATTCGCCCGGGCCGCAGGGATCCGGCCAGGTAGCGCAGGCCGTCAGTATGCTCAGCCGCTCCTACGGCAAGAACCACGTCCTGGTGCTGTGCGGGGAGTCCGGCACGGGACGGCGCACCGCCGCGCTGCATGCGCTGCGCAAGGCGGGGGTGCCCAGGAAGCAGATCGGCTGGCTGGTCCTGGACTGGGACCGGCCGCGCATCGAGCAGATCCCCCACGTCGAGGGGCACGCCTGCATCCTGGACCTGACGGACTACCGCGACCTGTCGGAGGACTTCTACACCGGTCTTGCCGACTACCAGAAGCAGGCACAGGCCGCTGACGCCGTTCTGGTCATCCTGGCCGATCCGAACGGCTGGAACCCCAGGACCCTCGCGACCGTGCCGACCGTGCACCTCGCGCGCCCCCCGGCCGCAAAGGTCGCCGAGGCCCATCTGCACCACCTCGCTACCGGCCGGACGGACTGGCTGACGCAGGATCCGCTCAATGACCTGCTCGCCCCCGGGGCACCGGCATCCGACGGCGCCCGGCTGGCCCGGCTCATCGCGGAGGCCAAGGACGACGGCCAAAGCGCAGTCGGCAAGCAGTTCACCGACTGGCAGAAGCATCTGGAAACCTGGTTCGAGCGGCACTGCGCGCCTGAAGACCTGCAGGAGCGCGCGCTGCTGATCGCGGCCGCCCTGCTGGATGGAGCTCCGGCCGCCGTCGTACTGGGAGCCGCGGACCATCTGTTCACGCAAGTCGGTGGTGAGCTGCCGCAGGGCGGTGCACTGTCCGGCCGTGACCTGGACAGGCGGCTGGACGCGATCGACGCCTCCTACACGGATGACGAGGGCATCTCCCTGGAGGAGAAGCAACGCGGGCTGTCCGCGGCTGCGCTGAAGTATGTTTGGCGGCAACGGCCTCAGCTGCGGCCCGTGCTGCTGGAGTGGGCTTCCCAGATCAGCGCACCCAACAAGATCGCCGTTCGTCATCTGCAGCGCATAGCCGACTGTCTGGTGCCTCTGTCCTTGCTGCCGGGCGGCGCGACCGTGCTGTCCGTGGCCAAGCGGTGGATCGAGACCGACCGTATGGCGCACCGTGAGCTGGCCACTCATATCCTGGAGACCATGGCGCTGCACCCGGTCGCCGGCGTCGCCGTACGCAAGCAGCTGTACGACTGGGCCCAGCAGAAGTCGACCAGCGAACAGTTGATCGCCGCGGTCGCCGCGGTCTGCGCGGGCGAGCTGGGCCGGCGGTATCCCCGGGTCGCCCTGACCCGGCTGCGGCTGCTGGCCTCCCGCGATGACGACCAGGCCCGCGGCGCCGTCGCCAACGCGGTGCGCACCCTGGCAAGCGCTCCCGAGCAACGCGACCTGGTGCTGTCGGAGATCGTGGAATGGGCAGAATCCAGCGACAGCACCATCCGAAAGGCCGGAGCGGGCACATTCCTGGCCCTGACCGACATCACCAGCGACGTCCTCCTGCCGCTGCCCGCGAACCGGAAGAGCACCGGTGAGGTCGTCGACGCTCCCAATGCGCTGGCCGGTCACCTGTTCGTCCGCGGCTGGCACGCGACCCTTCTGGAGCCCACGGCAGCGCAGGCGGCGTACCGGCACCTGGCGGCCTGGCTGGACTCGCCCAAGCTCCAGGACGACCAGGTCCTGCCCCTGGCGGCGCAGGTGCTGCGCGGCTATGTGGGCCAGGAAGGCCCCTCCGGCCTGCTGGTGGGCTCGCCCGACAGCTCCGACCTGGGACGGGCCCGGCGCGCACGGCTGTTCGCCCAGCTAATCTCCGAAGTGGCCTCCCCTATCGGCCCCAGCGCCCTGGCGCGGTCCGGCGGTGACGGCGCCGCCGTGACCGCGTGAGTTGGCTGCGCCGGCGCAGCAGACCGGTTCGGCCCACGGATGTGGCAGGGGCGGGCACGGCTCATTCGCTCATGCTGAGCAACGAGCGGATGGCAAGCCGCATCGGCAGTGTGTACTTCACCGTCCGCATCACCGGGAGCTGGCAGTGGACGCATCCCGGTGACACGGGCCAGGGCGACCTAGCGATGCCGGCGCGTGAGCACCTGCGCCGGCAGGCCACGGAAATCCTGTGCCGGCACTCCGTTCTGGATCTCGCAGCGGCCCACGACGCCATCAACTCATCCTTGACACGCAGCGGTTGCCCCATGCCCGGACTGGAGGTCAGCGGCAAAGCCGAACTGAGCGCCGCGGCAGCGGACCGCGCCCTGGCCGAGGAACATGCCCGCCGGCAGCAAGCAGCAGACCTCGAACACGGCGAGGAGCTGCACCGCCTGGCCCAGCTGCAGCAGGTGCTCGCCGACCCGGACCTACGCCGCGTGTGGTGGATGGCCCAGTTCCCCGACCGCTTCAACGACCTCGACAACCTGGCCCAAGCACTGAAAGGGCTGCCTACGCCGCAAGCGGCGCAGCACAACAACCTGCGCGGTGACATCCGGCGTTTCACGGACAACCTCGTCACCACCCTGCACACCCCGCAGCAGCGCGAAGTCTTCGTCCAGGCCCTCGTCCAGACGCTCACAGTCCTCGGCCACCACCACCTGGCCACCGCCGCTGCCCGCCACCACCGCCCTCAAGATCCCGGGAGCACATCGGCATGAGACTCCACACCGCACGCTGGCTCCTGGCCCCCGTGCGCCAGCTACGCACCCGCCGCCTCATGGCCCGACACGGGCCCACGCTGACGTACAACACCGCCTGGGCCCTGATCACCCTGCACAGCACACCGGACGAAACCCCCCTCGTACGCGCCTGGGCCCGTGAGAACCCCGGCGCTGCCCCCGGCATCCACCACGATCAATGGCCCACACTGAACAAAGCCGAACAGCAACGCCGCCTCAAATGGCTGCGCAGACACGGGCACTCCCCCATCCAGCTCCTCCAGCTCGACGCCGGCCTCATCCAAAGCGCAGGCCTCCACGTCCTGGACTGGGGCCGCCCACCGATCCCTCCCAAACCCAACAGCACCACGCCACCCTCCTGGTCGCAAACCCGCAAGCAGTCCTAGCAATCCTCTGTACATGCATGCGCCGACCAACACGGCAGACGAGCGGCCCCCTTCGAAGCGACGGCCACCGACGCCCTCCATACGGTATGGGGATAGTGCACCCATGACTGGGAAGCGAGAAACGATCGAGGACAGGCTTCCGCTGACCCGACAGCATCACCCGACCGAGAGTCCGTCCCTCCCCCTTCCGTAACCGCGTCCTCCTCGTCGGACGGGGTCTCTCCCGGCTCGCCGCCCTCACTGCCGGTGAGCTGCTTGACCAGCGCCATCAGCTGCGCGGCCTGGGCCTTGATGCCTTCGACCACGTCGCCATCTACGCAGGTGGCGGCAACGTGCTGCACTCACCGCCCACCCGGCCGCACCGTGTCCGTGACCCCTCGCGACTGCCATGCCGGAGGGGGATTGCGTAGGCACGGCCCGCCCCTGACTCAGTTACAGGACCCCGTCAGACGTGTCTGCGCGCTGGCCGTAAGTGGGGAATATCCGCTGGCCGTCAACACCCGATCACTAGGGTTCAGGGGCAGGAATTCAAGAGGGCGGGGATGGGCGCGTGCGGATGCGTGTATGGGTGGCGGCAGTGGTGACGCTTGCCAGCGTGGGCATTGCGCTGGCGATTGTTCTGGCCTTGGCGGGGAACGCAGCCACGGCGACGTCACGCTGGCCCTGGCTGCTGGATGAACTCAGGCAGCACCCATGGCTATCGCTCGCCGTCTTCGGGCCATTGGCCATCACGGCAGCCGGCGTGACGGCGTGGATGCAACTACGCCCACCAGCAGCCCTAAACGACCCGCCGCCACCCCCTCCCGTTTCCGTCCCGGAATGGTTCATCGACCGTGCGCAGACCCGCTCGGCCGCCGCCGCGGTGTGCCGCAGCGGGCGCGCCGTAGGCATCACCACATCCCTGTGGGGAGCAGGAGGATTCGGCAAGACCACGCTCGCCGTCGCCGTGTGCACCCGCCGACGGGTACGGTGGCGCTTTCGGTCCCGCCTCTTTCCTCTCCGGCCCCGGATCTATTCGGTCACCATCGGCCGGGACGTCCGAGGAGATGCCGCTGTAGCAGCCAAGGTCGTCAGGAAGCGTCCTCCCCGCCGACGCGGGGGTGTTCCGGAGGCCGCGACTCCTCCTGGCGTTCGGCCGCTTCACCCCGGCTCACGGGGCATCTCGTCAGCATGACGCGAAAAGCGTCGAACTAGCGCCCTCTTCCGGTGCGGTCTGAGATCCTGGAGTCCGATCGAGAGGGGCCGAAGGCATGGAGTGGAAGACCCACGGTGAGCGGCAGGTCTACACGAACAAGTGGGTGAACCTGTGTCTGGTCGACGTCCAGCAGCCCGATGGGCGCAGGTGGGAGTACCACGTCGTTCGCCTGCGGCACCTGGCCGTGGCCGCGGTCGTCAACGACCGGCAAGAGGTGCTGATGATGTGGCGCCACCGCTTCATCACGGACTCGTGGGCCTGGGAGTTGCCCATGGGTCTGGTCGAGGAGGGCGAATCGCCCGAAGAGGCGGCGGCCCGCGAAGTGTTGGAAGAGACCGGTTGGCGGCCTGGCCCCATCAAGCCCCTGATCTACGCCGAGCCGGCCAATGGCATCACCGACTCTCAGCACCACGTCTTCCGCGCGGACGGCGCGACCCACGTGGGACCGCCCATCGAGATGAACGAGTCGGACCGCATCGAGTGGATCCCGCTCAGCGAAGTACGCGCGATGATCGACCGCCGCGAGATCGTCAGCAGCGGAACCCTCGTCGGCCTCCTCTACGTGCTCATGGATGAAGCGATCCGCTGACCGGCGGGAGGACTGCCCGTAGCCGTGCCTCGAAGGCCAGGGTTGCGGGCTCCTGCCTGTGTGGGGCCAACTGGTCGTAGAACTCCCTGAGATGGCCCGACACCCGCTCTGACGCCACCACCGATGCAGACTCCAGGGCCTGCGTGGCGGTGCTGCATGCCTGGTCGACTTTCCCTTGGTCAAGCTGTGTACGGGCCAGCCAGAAGGCGTGAAACGCCCGGCCCCGCTGATTGGTGCGAGCCTCTCGACGCAGCGCGTCCGCGATCAATGGTTCAGCCGTCGCCGCCTCGCCCAGACGACCGTGGGCGATGCCCGTGTCCACTATGAGCTTCAGCTCGTCGAAGTAGGTCACCCATGACGGGTCCGGGTCGCTCGCCTGGATCTGCTCGAAGTGGCGGTGCGCTTCCCCGATGGCCTGGTGCGTCGCCGTACGGCTGCCGAGCGTGGCATGGGCGAATGCCTCCCGCATGGAGAGCATCGACAGGACTCGCGGCGTCGTTCCGAAAGCCGAGCGGGCCTGGTCCTGGGCGGCGGTCACGAGCGCCAGTGAATCCGCGGGCTTGTCCTGGTAGGTCGCCTGCAGGCTCATACAGGCCAGAACGTTGGCCATGAAATGGCGGTCGTCGATCTCCTTGGCCAGTTGCAGAGCCTCGGTGAAGTAGGCGCGGGCCTGGCTGTACTGGCGGGCGTCGAAGTAGGTCCAGCCGGTGAGGCGTGCCAGCTCGGCCGCGATCCCGTACAGGCCGTGCTGGATGGACGGCGGGCGGCTCTCCTTCAGCAGCCCGACCACATAGCGGAGCTGGCCGACGACGGCCGGCCTCAGTGCCTCGCCGCCGTGTTGGTCATCCCGTCGCCAGTAGTCCTTGATGGAGGAGCGGAACGCTTCCAGGGTGGCCGCGCTGAGATTGGTGCGCGTGGCCAACGCCAAGATGCTGTCGACGTCCGGGCCCGGCAAGGACGCGAGTGAGCGATCCTCGGGCTCTGCCACTTGCGGCGCCGCGCGCTCGGTCGCCGTGAGAGCCTGCGGCGTTTCCCAGGGACGGCGGGCAAGCCCGAGCATGTCTCCTGGGATGCGCAAGCCGTCCGAGATGCGCTCGATCACGTCCATGTGGAGCAACTGGCGTTGTCCTGCGATTACTTCGCCGACCCGACTCGGGGTCAGGTCGCATCGCCTGGCGATCATCGACGGGTAGATGCCCGCTCGGGTCTTCACCAGCCGGAAGACTTTCGCGAAGTCCCGCACCCGGCACGCATGGATCATCTCGGGGTCGGTCAGCAGCCGGGCAGGTAATTCCTGAGGCCGGTCGGCGTCGGGCATCGGGCCAGCTCCCACACTGCGAGGGCTACGCAACGTCGTGGATTCTCTACTAGCCGCGATATTACCCAAGTTGGGTAATCAGCCTGGCCTTTTGGCAGGGGTCCTCTGATCGCGATGCTCCTCTGCATGGCGAGCAATCAGCAGACCAGACCAGGCATCGGCGGGCTGGCAAAGGACCGTGCTACCGGACGTATCGGCGTCGTCATGGGCGAGGTCGGCGGCCGTGTGCAGATGCGGCCGGTCCATGGCGGCAGGGAGTGGGACGTCATGCGCAACGACGTGGCATCCCTCAGCGCGCGGGAGGAGCTGAGCGTTCGGCTGGCTGACAGGAACAGCAACAGCCGGGGCGGGCTGTGATGCGCGCCGTCGGTCGGTACGCCGGGGTCCTGTTCATCATCTGCATCAGCGGTTCATGCGGCTTGGTGATCGGTATAGCCCTCGGCCTCGGTCAGTAGACCGGCTGCCCCGGACGGGTGCCGTTACGGCTCCCCCGTCCCCGTTCGGGGCCGGCCTCCAACCCGCTCCCGATCGCCTTCGAGCCGTGCCCGGCGATCAGGGCGGCAGGTAAGCGCCCTGCACCACCTCACACCAGGAGATTGCAGATGACGGCAACAGCGAACGATCAGAAGACCGGCCGCGCGGTGGCGGGTGAGGACCTGTTCCAAAGCCTCGCCCACTTCGTGATCACCCACAACGAACAGTCGCCCGAGCGTGCCGAGCGGATCGCGGACCAGGCGCTCGCGTTCGTGGTCACGGCGGCCACTGCGACGATCCCCATGGTCCCGTCGGATGACGTGGACCTCGGCCTCCACGCGCTCATCCTGCACACGAAGGAGTACGCCCAGCTGTGCAAGCAGTACGCGGGGCGGTTCCTTCACCACAACCCGAAGCCGGGCGGCGGGGCGCGTGACCCTGAGCGGGTCGCGGCCTCGGCTCACGCTATGAAGGCGGCCGGTTTCATGGTCTTCGACGACCTGTGGACCGTGGACGGCACGAACCTCGCGCAGTGCGACTCGGACTGCGGCCGGCCCTACGGTCAGAATTGACCCAGCCCCCCACAGCGACGCGACCGGCCACGCCCCGTGGCCGGTCGCGTGCGACCGGAAGGAGAAGAGATGTTGTCCGGTCCAACACCTGAACTGCCGATCGTGGTGCTCGACGCGCTCATGCCCACGGCTCACCACCTGGTCATCAACCGCCGGGGCTCCACGGTCTGGGAGGTGGAGAGCCCACGGGGTCACTACGCCGTGAAGCTCGGCCACCCGATCGAGGCCACGGCCGACTGGGCCGCCCAGCCCTGGACCGCGCTCGCGCCGGCGCGCGAGGGTGTCGTACTGCATCGTCTCGGCCTCGACGAGATCGCCTACGGCGAGTGGGAGCGCGGTACCTGGAACTTCCAGCCGTGGCACGAAGGCCCGGACCTGTACCGGCTGTGGGAGCCCTGCCGTGGACCGGACTCGCCCATCGCGCCCCACACGGATGTTGCCCTGGGGTGTGTCGAGGCACTGGCGGAACTGCACGCGAAGGGCTGGGCCCACGGAGACGTGCAGCCCGCCCACTTCATCATCGGGCCCGAACGGACGCACCTGATCGACCTCGCCCTCGCCCGTGGCAAAAGCGTGCCCGAGGCATACGACTTCCCGTTCCGCGGCTGCCTGGTCCACTACGAAGCACCCGAGATCGCCCGCAGCGTGCTCGCCACCGGCGAGGCCGAGCCGACACCGGAAGCCGATATCTACGCCCTCGGCGCATCCCTGCTCATCTCCGCCACCGGCTGGCGAGCGGTCGCATACCCGGACGACGCTCCTCGACCCGTGCAGAGAAAAGCCGTGGCGAGTGGTCGTCGCCGCCCCGTAAAGGCCCCCGGTGAACTGGGCGAACTGATCGAAGCCATGCTCAGCCACGCACCCGAGGACCGGCCGACGATCTACGAAGTGAGCAAAGCCCTGAGCTGACCCCGAAGCACGTGCACCGGGCGTTGCTCGTGCTGTGGCGGACCGAGGAAAGTGTCCGGTTGCAGTCGGATTCCGGCCGCGACGTCACCGCGCTCCGGATGGATCTGACCGTGGCCGCCATGCGTCTGCCGCCCGGCATGCCCCTGGACGGCAAGGCGGTGGCGTCCCTCACCGACCCCGACGGCAACGCGCGGATCGGTTTCGAGGCAGCACAGTCCCGCACGCTATCCAAGCCGCGCCGGGCACGGAACCTCGCCGCCCAGCACCCCGCGACGTACGTGGCGTTCGACGTCCTGGCCCATCCTGCGGCGGGCTTGCCTGACCTGCTCCCGCGTCCGTACGGGCAGCGCCGCCAAGTCCTTCTGGACGTGCTCGTCGACGCCGGTCCGTCGATCGTGCCGGTGTGGCCGACCAGCACCGGCGCCTGCACGTGATCCGTCTCCCACACCTGACTACGCCACCCCCGCAGCCTCGCCAGGAACACATGATGCCGGCGCGCCGCCCGCTCACCACCCGCCCGCTCCCCCGGCGACAGATCACGGCGGATCGCCCGGTGCAACGTCGGATTCGACGGGCGCGGATCCCCCTCGCCCCTGGTCGGGCGAGCGGTCAGCTCACGGTGCACCGCCGCAACGTTGGCATTCCACAGCCCCAGCAGAGCCCGGACCTCATCAGTAACCGTGAACCGCCCGGGATAGACGGCCCGCTCCCCCGGTGCCCGGGCCGTAGCCCCGTCCCGCTCTACGGCCGCCAGCCACCGCCTCAGAGTTCGGTCGTCCAGATCCCGACAGGGTGCTCACTCGGGGGCAGCCACAACTGAGGCTGGGAGTCCCGATGCCTCGCCTCAGCGATGTGGGCGGCGATCGACGGACGCCGCTACGACGACGCGAAGGCCCACATGCGCGAATGCCCAGGCACTCGCAGAGATGTCCGGCGATCAGGCCATCAAGTTCCGCATCTGGAGCCACGCGGGGGCCATGTACCGGCACATGGGCCGCCCGGCCGACGCCCTCGCCGCCAACGACGTCGCCCGCAGCCTGCACATCACCCGACGCGACCCGCTCTTCGCCTCTCTCGGCCTGGCCCGACAGACCGCCATTCACGGTGCCGCCCAGGACCGCAACGGCACCCGCAGGGCCTACGACCAGGCCCAGGACGCCATGCTCCGCGCCGACCCCGACGCACACCGGCCCGTGTGGCTACTCGCCTTCTACGATCAGGCCGAACTGGACTCTCTGGCCCTGTCGGCCTACCTGTCGCTCGGCAACTACCCCCAGGCAGAATTCCACGCGCACCGCTGCCTCGCCAACCTGCGGCCATACATGGTCTGTTCCAGGGCGATCACTACAACCCGGCTGGCCCACGCCCAGCTCGCTCAAGGCGAGGCCGAAGCCGCCACCGCAACGGCGATGAAGGTCCCGGCTTCAGCCGCTACCCAACACGCCCGCGTATCCCGCATGCTGCAAGAGCTCGGGGCCGCACTGCGCGCCAAGGCGCCCGGCAGCCCCGCAGTGCAGACCTGGACCGAGCACACAGCCGCATGGAGGACCAGCGCATGACCACGGCCCCCGCCATCGAACTCCGGCAGTTCACCAACCTCGACACAGCGCGCGGCGACCTGCTCGACGTGTACGCCGAGGTGCGGGCGCCCCTACTCCACCTGCCGAACTACCAGGTGACCGCCTTCGGCGAGCGCCTGGACCGCCACAGTGCCGAGCCCGGATTCATCACCATCCTCGCCTACGCCGGCAAGCAGCCGATCGGCTACGCCTACGCCAACCGAATCAAGCACGGCGACCGGTACTGGCAGCGCACCACTCCAACGCCGGACGACCAATACACCTCGCAACCCGCCGTTGCCCTGAAGGAGATCGGCGTGCGTCCGGCCTGGCGCGGCACCGGCACCGCGCGCCGCATCCACGACGCGCTGCTCCTCACCCGAGACGAAAAGTACGTGACCCTCATGGTCAACAAGGCAGCCGGCAACGGAAAAGTCCACGACCTCTACAGGACATGGGGATACAAGGACATCGGGCGCAGCCAGCCGTCCCCGGCCTCACCACTTCTCACAGTGATGATCCGCCCCACCCGCTGACCACCAGGGTCAGGCGTTGAAGCCCGCCTGCCGTACGCCTGACCCCCGAATACGACACGGATCAAGGGGACTTCAGGTGATTGGCGTGCGGCCCAGCCAGCGGATGCGGGATCTCGGAGTCGTCCAGCACGGCGCCGGCATTCTCGCCGAACCGGCACGCGCGCTCACCCTGCCCGCCGAGCACGACGAGGCCGAGCGCATCACCGACGCGCTTTTCGCCGCGATGGAGCGGATCGGCCAGGTCCACCCCTTCGCCAAAGGCATGGGCATCGCCGCCCCGCAGATCGGCATCGGCCGCGCTGCGGCCGTCGTCCAGCCGCCCGGTGACGCCCCGGCGGTCATCCTGCTCAACCCGCGGATCACCGACCGCTGCGACGATGTGGACGAGCAGTACGAGGGCTGCCTGAGCTTCTTCGACGTCCGCGGCCTCGTCCCCCGCCCCCTGAAGATCACCGTCGAGACCACGGCCCTGACCGGCGAGACCGCGACCACCGTGTACGCGCGCGGCCTCGCCCGCCTCATCCACCACGAGATCGACCACCTCGACGGGCTGCTGTACACCGCCCGCATCAGGACCGGCGTCGACCCGATCCCCGTGGAGGAGTACCGCCAGACCGGCCGGGCCTGGGTCTACGAGTAGACCAACGCATGTGGCCTGCGCGTATCACGCACAGACAGCCATCGCGGGTTGTCAGTGGCGCTGTGTAACCTCCGCCGGTGATCATCGACCGAAATGGCTCCGTCGTCCCCGCGCTTCACCAACAAACTCCTGCGCAAGGCCACGGGCACGTGCATTACCCGCGCCGGCCAAGAGGACCTTCTGGCGTCCTTCCTCTGGCTCCACGAGGGGCAAGATAGCCCGCGACATCCACGGGTTTCTCGAACGCCACCGGGATCGGGTCGAGCGCGACCGTTCGTCCGCCGGCGGGTGGCCATCGGCGGCCCTGTCCACGAGCCGGACGCCAACGGCCACCGGCTGGGGTGGTTCGTGGTCACCGGCCCGGACGCCGCCGAGGTCGAGGAGCGGGCCGACACGCTCCTGCGGCAGATCCGCATCCACGTCGAGCCGCACCCCAACGGGCCCGGTCAGGTCAGACCGGCGAGCACGTCGGCCATCGCGCCGTAGCTCTCGCGGACCGCGTCCGCCTTGGCCAGCCGGTGGCGCTCCAGGCGGATCGCGCCCAAGTGCCGGGCCTCGTACACCCGCGCCCGCCACACTGCGGCGGGCGAGCGGTCCAGCACTCCGTAGGACTCCCAGAACGTTTCGCGCTCGTCCGCCTTGGCCGTCGCCATGCGGATGGTCCAGTCAGCCGCCGGATCACCAAACCAGGTGCGGTCGAAGTCCAGCACGCCGGTGATCACCGGCTCGGGGGCCGCCGGGTCCATCAGGGCGTTGACGGTCCACAGATCCCCGGTCAGCAGCCTCGGTTCGGTGACCTCGTCGAACACGGCGCTCTCGTGCGCGGCCACCGCCGCGACCTTCCGCACATCGGCCGCGTCCAGGCCGACGCCCTCCAGGTCGGCAGCGATCTCCTGAAGCGACGCGATCACCGCCTCACTCCAGGTGGCGTACCCCGGGCCGCTGACGGGCCCAAAGCGCGGACCGCGCACGTCGTGCACAGAGCGGGCGATAGCGCCCATCTGCCGGAAGAACACCGGCCACGCGGTACGCGGATACGTTCCCAGGTGCTCCGGGGCCGCGATGCCGTCCAGGTGGGTCTGGATCATCCAGTCCCGGCCGATCACCTCGTGCGACCAGTCCGCGGCGAGCACCCGCGGCCAGCGGCGCGATCACCGCCAGCCACGGCAGACTCGCGAACTCGTTGCGCATCAGGTGACGCTCACTGCGGAACTGGCGGCCCTCTTCCGGCGCGACCCGCAGGATCACCGGCCGGGCCTGACCGGCCAGGGTGACGCGGTAGACGTTGTTGTACATCCCCGTGCCCAGCTTGAAACCGGACACAACCGTGGCGTCGCCGCCGAAGGCCCGTCGGCAGACCTGTTCGATCTCCTCCGCCGTCAATGACTGCTGGAACGCCTCCGAGGCACGCACAACCGGATGGAAGTCCATGCCGCTCAGGATGCCCCGCCCAGAAGCTGTTCAACGAGCTGCTGACCAAGCGGGAGGTGGCCCAGCTTCTCAGCTACACCCGCACCTCGACCATCGACGCCTACGTCCGCGACCGGCCCGGCTACTTCCCTGAGCCCGACGAGGACATCGACGGCCCCCGCTGGCGCCGCGGCACGATCGTGGCCTGGGTCGCCAGCCGCCCCGGCAAGGGCCGGCGCAGCTCCGCCCCGGCGGCCAAGCGGCCTGAGGTGTCGGCGGACGGCGACCCCGACGAGCTGCTCGGTACGCCTGAAGTCGCTGCACTGCTCGGCTACGCAAGCCCAGTTCCTTCTCCAGCGCCCTCTACCAGAGGCGCATCCCCGAACTGCCCGCACCGGACGCGAAGGTGAACGAAGAAGGCAGCCGCGGCCAGCCCCGCAGGAAAACGGCGCCAGACCACCGTCACCGCGGCCGCTCGCCAGCGCAGCGCCTCGCCCGCCACCGGCCCCTCCGAAATCAGGACCCCTGATCGCCCCCCACCGAGCGTCCACGGTGTCGGGGGGGGGGCGGGGGCCCCCCCCCCCCCCCCCCCCCCGGGCCCCCCCCCCCGCCCCAACCCCCCCCCCCCCCCCCCCCCCCCCCGGGGGGCGGGGCCGGGCGGCGCCGCCCCCCCCCCCCCCCCCCCCCCCCCCGACACCGTGTTCCCGCACTCCGGGCAAGAACCGGCCGCCGGCCTGCAGCCCCGTGGCGTCAGGGGTTGAGGTCCAGCACCCGTACCGGCCGGCCGTGCCAGCGTCCCGGCTCGGTGGTCGCGACGATCGCGCCCTCAGGCCGGTCCGCCGTGGGCTGCGCGGCGTACTCGGTGTGAGCCTGTGCCCACGTCTCCTGGCGGGCCACCGCCAGGGCGGCAGGTAGGTCCAGTTCGACGATGGTGGCGCCGGGCAGCGCCGCAATGTGTTCGGCCGTTCCCGGCCGGGCGCGGTCCGCCTCCACCAGCGCGCACGCCGGGACGTACAGGAACCAGTCCGTCTCGGTGTGGGCGCGGTGGATCAGCCGGGACGCGAGCAGATTGCCCTTCCCCGCCGCCGCCATCGCCGTCTCATCCAAGACGATGTGCATGGCATCGCTCACCGTCCGGCCACCTGCGTCGCCTGTGCCAGACGCCGATCCAGCTCCGCGTCCAGGTCGTGCTGCTCGGCAGGCGTGGGAGCGTAACCGCTCCACTCCTGCAGCGCCGCTCGCGCCCGCTCGGCCCGCTCCGCCCGCTCCTTGGGGGTGAGCAGCGTCTGGGCCAGACGCGCCAGGTAAGCGCGCAGGGACAAACCCTCCTCCGCCGCTATGGCGGCCAGCCGGTCCTTGGCCTCTTCGGGAATCCGTACGTTGGCATCCGACATGCTGCCGCCCCTTTCCGTCCACCTCGCTCACCAGGATACGGGTACGTACCCGTAACCTGCCCCACTCCCCTCGTGTTCCTGCCCGGCTCCCCGGCAGGGCGCCGAGGAGCACGTACGCAGCTTGCTTGCCAGGCCGGTGAGAGGGCAAGCCCTTCCGATTCCTGGGCCTGGTCCTGCCTCGGGTCGAAACCAGCGCGTGCGCGAGCGCAGGCACCCCCCCCGAAAAGGGAAAATCCCACCAGTTCCGTTCCGTATGAGCCCGTTCCGCATGCTGCCTCCCGTGTCTCCTCCACGGCCTGGCGATCAGGGTGTTTCTGGCCGGACGACGAGTTCTGCCAGGTCGAGGAGGGCGTTCAGGGTCGGTGTCCGCAGACTGCGGCAACCAGCCCATCCGGGTATCCACCCCCGCTCGCTCCGGACGCCAGCTCGCCCATCATGACCCTCGCAATGCCTCCTGCCGCCATCATGGAGTCATGCCCTCCAGCTCACAGCACCCCGCACCCGCGCCGCGGGACGTCTCAGGCGCGGACGCCGAGGACCTCGCGCTGCACAAGGAGAAGTTCCGGCGGCGTCTGCCGAAGTCGCTGGACGAGCTGCGGGGGCCGACCCAGGGTGTCGTGGAACTGCCCCTGCACATGGCCTGGTCCGGGATGACCTCCTACGACCTGGGTAAGCCGCGCCAGCGCATGGGCCTGTACCGCACCGTCCTGCACGAGGGCCTGCACGACGACCTGCCCCGCTACCTCAATGAGGACCTGCTCCTGCAACTGTGGCCAGTACTGCGCACCCTCACCGGCCGCCCCGTGCGCACCGTCCGGGAAGACGCCTTCCCCCAACTCGCCTCCCGCACCCGGGCAGCCGCGTGACGGACATGCCGCAGCTGCACAGGCCGCTCCTGACGGACGTGATCGCCCCCGGCTCCCCACAGATGGTGTGCTTCGCGTCCCACTAACGTGGGTGCATGACTGAGGACATATGGGCGGGAGTGAGGAAGCGGGTGCTCCGGCTGGCCGAACACCCCGCAGCAGGCAAGATTTTCGGGGTGCGAGGCCATGGCTTCCGGCTCGGTCCGGTCCTGCAGGAGGAACAACTGCGAGCGCTGGAGGCGGACTTGGGTGCCGTCCTGCCAGTGCACTATCGGAGCTTTCTGCTCTGTGTCGCAGGCGGAGGTGCCGGCCCCGACTACGGTCTGATGACGCCGGTCGCGGGTGACAGCGGGTGGCAATGGCGCGGCATCGGGCTTGCCTACCCCGCGCAACCGACCACCGCCCAGTTCGCCGGACGGCCCTTCGCAGCCGAGACGCTTCAAAACGAGCTCGACTCGCTCGACACGCGTGAGCCCAAGGAGGACGCCTTTGCGGCCGACAACGCGTTCCGCCGGGCGTACGCGACCTGGGACGCCCGCTACGAGGAACTGAGCCACGCTCAGGAGGCAGGCGCAGTCTTCCTCAGCGAACAGGGATGCGGCTACGCATCACTGCTCGTGATGACAGGCCCCCACCGCGGTGCCATCTGGGAGGACCTGAGGCCGGCGGACCAAGGGATCAAACCGTCCGGGCACGACTTCGCGAACTGGTATCTCAGCTGGCTGGAACGCACCGAGCGGCAACTCAATGTCATCCCACCGGCCCAGGAACACCCCGGCCACTCCTGAGCAATGCACGACACCTCATGATCATCCAGCCGTTCCCTCACCCCACCGCCCCCCACATCCGATGGTGACCCACCAGTCCACAAAAGCTGGACCACAGCCCGTTCTCGTGCACAAATCCGCCAGTTCGCCTCTCCCCGCACAATGACCATGAAACACGCAGTCTGCCAAGCGGTGCGTGTCGGACGCACCGCATGCGCACCAGATCGAGCGGGACTCGCGGTGAAATCTGCCGAGCCCGCGTAGGCCGCGAACCAGCCGCTCGAGCAGGCTGGCGCCGGCAGCGGGCCCTCGTTCTTCGCCGGGGGGGCGATAGTGCTGCAGCCGTTGCCTGGACTCCGGCCGGATCACATACTCGGCCGTCCCAGGCAGTCCGCCCGTAGGCCGGGTGCCGCTCTGCGGCCCCAGGCGGTGGTCAGAGCCGTGAAAAGGAGCAGTCCGCACCCCGACACCGAGCCGGTCTGGCCGGTAGGAGCGCTGCCGCCACGTGTCATGCTGTGGCGGTCTTCAAGAGGGAGGGTGAGATGACAGAAGAGCCGCTGACGCACAAGCAGTCGCTCGCCGCGGTGATCCAGGCGTTGGGAGGCACCTGGGACACTGCGCGGGCCGTACTGGCCCTGCGAGTAGCCGGGTACCGGCCGGCGAACGACGAAGCCGCGGGCAAGGAAGCCCGCCGCAACCTGCGTGACCTCGCCGCCGATGGTCTGATCGTGAGGCCGGACCCGAACCAGGCCGTGTATCGGCCTGTGTAGTCGGCACCGCAGGGGTTTCAGCACCGCCCCGTCAAGGGATGGCGGGTTCCTGAAAGCCGTTCCTGGTGATGTGGGCGATGGCTGACGGGTGGCTGGTCAGCCACTTGCCGCACACCCGCCAGCGGGGAGTGGTGCCGTCGCTGAACTCGGGGCGTACCTCCGCGACGAGCTTGTGCTCGCACTCGCCGCGCGACGCCATCGAGCAGGTCACATCGCCCTGCTGCTCAACGGCCGGTACGTACGGGTGGATCGACAGAATCGGAGAGCGCATCTCCCGCGCTGCTGCATGAGGCATGGCGCGGAGAGTAGCAACGCCGCATCGCCGCCCGCTTACGCGCCGTACGATGCCCCGTGGTCGGTCACGCTTCGTCCTCGTCTCCCAGTTCGTTGACGAGCGGCACGAGGAGCGAGTGGACGGAGAAGCCGGACGCCGGGCCGGGGCCCGCGTCGTATTCGGCCTTCAGGACCTGGACGGCCGACTCAGGGATCTTGCCCAGGTTGCGTAGCAGGCCGGTGATGCGGGTGACCGGTTTGGTGAAGCCTCTGAGGGAGCGGCCCTCGGGATAGTGACAGATGTCGTAGACGCTCTTGGCGTCCGCGACACCGTCCATCTTGGCGGCGTACTTGATGACGGCGACCCTGTCCTCGTAGTTCTCGTAGGTCAGCCGGTCGAAGAGTTCCTGGAGGGCGTCGGTCGTCCAGCCACCGTAAGCCCCGTCGTCGGTCCCGATCCGTTCGACGCGTTCGATGTCCTCGACGGACCCCTCCCGCAGACCGAATTCCAGGATCGGCGCGGCGACCTCCAGGAACCGCTTGGGTGTAAGCATGAAGAGCCGCCCGCCGCCTCGGGTCCTGAGCTCCTCGGTCAGTTCCGGCCGGGGGCCGCGGTTGAAGCCCTGCTCCTTGCGCCACCAGTCCTCTTTGACGTCCGCCGTCAGGAACAGCACGTCGCACTGGCGGCGGCCGGCCTCCCGGAGAATCTGCTCCCACACGAGATAGTCGGCGGCTGCTCCTACACCTTCCTTCGTCTTGTCCATGTAGCCCGGAGGCAGCCGCTTATCGACGCGACGCATGCCCTCCGCGACGGCCTTGTCGTGGTCCTGCGGGCTCAGTGGAGCACCGACCCGGCCGTCGAGCGCACGCTCCAGTTCCGCGATGACCGGGTCGGTGCTCGTGTCGTGGGTGATGCTCTGCCACTCACCCTCGCCGACTTTGACGATCGCGTCCTGAACGTCGTCGAAGACCTCCTCCAACTGGCTGCGCAGACGGTCGGTCTCCCCCTCCGGCAGGACCACGCGATTGGCCCAGGTGCGCAGGGTGCGCTCCGCCTGGGCCGCGTGCCCGGCCATGTCCTCGGCAGCCTGCGCGCCGGAGGAGCGTGCGTCGCTGAGGGTGCTCTCACGGTTGCGCCAGAACTCCACGAGCACCTGGTGAGGCACCCACAGCCGGTCCTCCACGGCGCCGAGCGCGCGCAGCAGGTCGCCGCGCGCCTGCTCGGTGTAGCGGTAGAGGTTGAGCAGGACGTTGGCGTCGGGGGCGACCAGACCGTGGGTCAGCACGGAGGTGAAGTCGTCTGTGGTCGGGGTGCGGAAGGCGCCGAAGTCGTCGAAGAGGCCTCGATTGTCCGCCCCGGCCGTCGCGTCCTCTGCCACTGTGCCCCCGTCGTCGCCGGATGCCGCGTCCGAGGGGCGTTCCGTACGTCGCGTCCCCTCGCGTTCGTCTGTGGGACCGTAGCGCGTAGAAGACGACCACCGGGAGCGAACGGGGAACTCGCCGAACTGTTGGCCTGGGCGAGCGTCCGTGTCAGCTGGACCGGTGGCTCACCTCGACCCGAAGGGTCGTGCCGGCCGGCGATGCGGTCCGGTGCCCCAGCGGTCGGCCAGCGAGCCGACCATCATTCTGTGGACGGTACGCGGGGTGTTCCGTCACGCTGAGTGCCGTCGAGGGTCCGGGCGTGGGGCGGCGGGCAGTGGGTGTTGCCTGTACAGAACGGAAGATGCCGCGGATGACGGGCGGCATCGACATCATGGTCGACGGCGGCGACGGGGAGCTGGCCGGCGGTGAGTTGGGTCATGAGCCTGACCCTCGGACAGTCTGGGGACCTGGGGTGCCGGCCAGCAGGCGCTGCGCGAGCATGCGGGGTACAGCAGGGCCGCGTTCGCAAAGCTGGTGCGCTTCTCCCAGCAAACCGTGGAGTCGGTGGAGCTGGGCGGAGGATGCCCGACGAGTTGTAGGTGGTGCGGTCGGAGGAACTCCTTGGGAGTACCAGGGCGTGCGAAAGTCGTCGATGTATGCGACGTCCGTCCCGGGCGGGTCTGGTGGTGACGGGTCACGCTCACCGCCGGGACATGGGGCACCCGCCGGGTTAGTCGGCGGCTGACCTGGCAAGCTTCTCGGCCTCGTCGCGGAGGTTCTTGATCCCCTTCAGCGCTGTTTCCCGTGCTGCGCTGATCTGCGCGCCCGGGTGCGTGAGATCGCGCAGTGAGCGTTCCACCTCGGCGAACCACTCGCTCAGGTGCTGCTCACCGGCGTCAGCCAGGCCCGTGCGCTGTCTCAGCGCCATGTCGGCGAAGTGATCCCGGAGTGCCTGTCGGCGCTTGCTGATCGCCATCCGCTTGCTCTGGTCCTGCGCGATGCTCTTCAGGTCCGTCAACGGGCCCATGATCGCGAGCGCCCACTGCACCTTTCCGGCCGTGTCGGCGACCTTCTCGGCCGCCTTGATCTTGCCCCACGGCTTGAACCTGCCCACGCCGTCGGTGATCTTCCCGCTGGCGTCGAGCACCCTCTGGCCCGCCCGGGTCTTGTTGAGCCACTTCGCGACATCGGCTGCCCGCTCCCTGCTGTCCGCGACCGTTTTGAGCCACTCGCGCAGTCTCCCGGCACCCACCTTCGCGGCCTTCTCCGCCGCTTCCCTGACCGCCCGTTCGTACGGTGACTCTGTGGGCGCGGCGAGCGTCGCCTCGGGTGAGTCGACGCGGTTCACCCAGTCCTCGGGCTCCGCACACCATCCCCGTACTCGGTGACCAGCATGTCGAACGCCGTTCTCACCGCTGAGGAGAACCTGACGTCGAAGTCAGTCCGGACATGGACCAGTTCCTCGGAGATAGCACTGGCGATCTCGACCGGTACGACGCCGTTCTTCTCGCAGACGCTGTCGGCGGCTCTGCCTCCCACCGTTCTGATCCTGGCAGCGCCGGCCGCCCCCTCCAGCAGCGCTGGAAACGCTCCCGCATCGAGGACCTGGCATCCCGCCGCTCCTCACCCTCCTGACACAAGCGCCCACCCGCGTCACAGGCGGGATACCGTAAGAGACGCGGCCTCTGGTTGAAGGGATCGACGAACTCCCGGCGGGCCAGACGCCGCACGATGGCCGGTATGGAGAGGCCAGCCACCTCTCCCCCGTAAAGCCGAACGGCTTCGCGGAACCGGCCATCGCTGTACTTCGCGCGGCGACGGCCGTGTGGGCCCTGGCTGTGTTCACGAGTTTGGGCTCTGGCTCACTTTCCGTGCACATACGTTGAGTAACGGCTAATACTCCAGCTGTAGATCGGGATCCGGCTCGTGGCGCTGGTCGCTCCAGCTGACCTGTAAGTCGCTCATGGATGCCTGGCAGAGTCCCCACTGGGGTGCAGCCGCACTGCAGTGCCGCAGTTTCAGCAATCTGGGCAGTACGGACCAGCGGGTGCCTTCGGAAAGTCGTCGCGCTCGTCCAGCCACCCGCAGAGCCGTTCGGCCAGTATGAGGTCTTCAGGAAACAGAGCGTGACCGTGCTCGGGGCATCGGGCGTTGGGATCCCAACCCCACATGCGGCCTTCTGGGGTGCTGTAGTCGACGAGGGACCAGATCGCACAGCCCCACGTCAGGAGCGGTACGACAGACGGCGGGTGGTGGGGGGTTCCGCGCCAGCCCAAGTACTCCTCCAGCAACCGACGACTGTCGCTGAAGCTGTAGGTCATATCCGTGACGGACAAAGCCTCGCCCCAGCGGCCGAACCCACCGTCGGCGACTTCGAGATAGATCCGCTTGAGGAGCCGTGGCATCGGATGCCCCACCGCGGCCTCAAGCTCGGCCACGGCCTCGGGCGGCGCAGGCGGCGGCAGCTCGCCAGCCGCATTCTGCTTTCGGATGCTGTGGATGATCTCGTCGTCGGTCATGCCGACATTCGTAGCAGCTGCCACCGACATTGCCCGGGCTGCCCGAGGCAACTGATTGCGGTCGCCGTTGATCCTCGAAGGTTGTGTGGACTGTCGATGAGACGGTGGCCGCGGGCCACAGCAGAGCAACGAGATTCAGCGACTGTTCACGATGCTTGCGGCCCCTGCGCGATGCGGCGCACCGGCTTCGCTGGTGCGATTGGCGACGCCGCCACCAAGCCCGAGCCAGCCACTACCGCAGACAAGCCGCGACCCAGACATGAAGATCACGTTCTACAGCTGGAGTACTAATGGTTAGAGGGCTGTGCGTCTCTGTGTCAGAACGGCGGGTCTTCGGCGCAGTCACCTGTCCCGTTGCGCTCCCACCACAAATCGCGATCGGCCCTACGGGCTTCTCGGGCTGCTACGTCGTTCGCGTTTTCCAGGGTGCTGGTGTCGTGACCCCAGGCGTTCAGCGCGTCCAGTGCGCGGTCGCGCTTGTATCGGTCTGTGCTGGTGCTGAGCAGGCGGTGGGCGTGGCAAGCCAGCTCATTCCGATGCCGGATGAGGGCGTGGTGCTCGGTGAGGGGGATAGCGGCGACGAGGGCCGCGTCGCGCACCATCACGTTGTCATCGATGAGGAACGGTTGAACGGCAGAGTAGATGATCGGGCGAGTTCAACCGGTCGTTGCAACACCGGGCTGTTGTAGTGAGCGTAGCTGCTCCTCGAAGACCTCGGCCGGTGTCTTCCAGCCGAGGATCTT
>NZ_JBIAQC010000030.1:0-29716 GCF_042888685.1 Streptomyces sp. NPDC002779 | reverse complement strand
CACCACCTTTTCGATCATCTCGACTGGGGGCTCAAGTCATACCGGGGCCGAAGGCCGGGAGCCTCCTTGCGAGGCCACGAAGAAGGTAACGGGGCCCTGCCCGGACAGTCCCGGGCCGGGTCCCCTCATCATTCACCGACGCCGGTCGGACGGATCAGATGGCGTCGAGTTCGACTTCCTCGTAGACCCGGTCCCACCAGGTGTCCATCGCGAACGCGGGAGGGTCGAGCTCCTTGAGACGGTCCCTGATCTCCAGGCCGAAGGCGACGCGCGCCGCCTCCGCCGGATCCGTGTCGTCGTCTTCCTCGTCCTCCTCCTCGTCGGATTCGAGGTCGTCGAAGTCGTCGATGTGCTCGCACCGGTAATCCCACGCGGCGAGCGCGTCCAGGAACGCGATCAGCGAGGAGTTCACGAAGCGGGGCCCCGGCAGGGAGGGGTCGAGCAGCACCACCCTTCCCTCGCTGTCGAGAACGTACTCGGGCTCGTAGTACCCGGGCGTCAGCTGGGGGCTGTGCTGACCGAGCCGCCAGTACCGCCTGCCGGTGTTGTCGAACACGTCCGTAAAGGGCGCCCCGCCCGTGCTCGGACAGAACAGGGCGGCCTCCTGGGGAAGGCCGAACTCCTCCGCGACGTCCCATGCCCGGCGCACGGCGGCCGGCCAGTCGGACGCCGCGGCGGGCGCGCCGGTGTCGAGTGCGAGCCCCCCGCTCTCCTCCCATGAGGAGGAATTCAGCCACTGCGGTATGTACCCCATGGACGTTCCCTTCGCAGAAGGTGCACCGACGAACCGCCTCGGAGCGTACTCACCCCGGCACATGTGCGAGCATGCGGTGCATGTCCACCGATCCCATAAACGGAGGGGCCGCTCCCCGCGCGGCCCGACTCGTGGCCACCATCCCGGCCCCGCTGGAACCCGGCTCCGCCGATGCCCCCGTCCTCCTGCACCAAGGCGGGCGCAGGCTGGTCGTGCAGCGCGCCGACACCGTACTCGCCGTGCTCGACACCGCGTCGGGCGACGTGGTGCGCTTTCCCGCGCCCTGGCCGCGCGACCTGGGTACGGTCACCGTCTCGCCGTCCGGTGACGTCGCCGTGTTCGCCGGGCTGCACGCGGTGCGGGCGGTGACCGCTTCCGGGGCCACGCGCTGGGAGGTGCGCCACGCGTGCTGGGCCGGTGAATACCCCCAGCTGCACGAGGACTTCGCCGAGTACGCCGACGACCGCGGCGAGGACGGCGAGCACGAGTACCCCGACAGCGGCTCGGCGGCCTTCTCCGCCGACGGCAAGCTGCTTTGGGCCCATGTGCGCGGCCCTCTTGCGGGGGACGGGCAGGACGTGGAGACCGATGAGTTCTGGCTGGTCCTCGACGCCGCCGACGGCCGGATCCTCGGACGCGCGGCCACCGGCACGGTGGCGTCGGGCTCCTTCCACACGGTGCACCCCGACCCGGCGCAGATGGGTCTGAGCGTCGGTGAGGGAGAGGAGGGCTCTCCGGCGCTGTGGGGACGCCTCGACGGCGGGGTGTTGTCCGTGCGGAAGATCGACGCCGAGACCGTGCTCCTCGGCGTGAGCCCTTCCGGCCGGCATCTCCTTGCCACCGATGTCCAGCAGGACGCTCTCTATCTGCACGCGGCGGACAGCGGCGCGATGCTGCGTGACCTGGACGCCGACGGAACCGTGCCGCCCTACCCCCAAGGGGGCAGGGTTTACTGGGACTTCGACGCCGCCTTCACTGGCGAGACCACGGTCGTGGCGGGCACTTCCGGCAGCGACGCCGGATACGGACCGGGCCGCCACTGGCTGGTCGACACCGACGACATGGCGCTGCGTGCGCGGATCAGCTATCCGCAGCCCGTCCACGGACCGGTGCGAGCCGCGGGCGAAGGAGCCTGGTACACGGTCTCCGAGGACCGGACGGCCGTCCTCGTATGGGAGTTGGCGGAGGAAGGCTGACCGCCCACCGCGCGGGACACGCACGCGATACGGCCCGCCGGTCCGAGGACCGGCGGGCCGCTTGCCTCACGCTGTCAGCGCACGGCTAGTAACGGGTGGTGAGCCAGAACATCCTGAACTGCGTCTTGTCCCCCCTTCCTGGGAAGACCTTGCCGCCCAGGTTCATCGTCTGCTGCACCAGCGGTGCGCACACGCCCTTGCAGACGTTGCGCGAGGTGCCGCCGTACACAACTTCGAGGTTCGGGTTCTGCTTCACCCAGTTGAACACGGCCTCCTCGGCGTGCTCGTACGCCTGCTTGCCCTTCGCCGTGAGGCGGCCGGGCACCGGCTGGCCCTGGATGAACTCCTCGCCGTTCTTGAGGACGCCCTTGCCGACCTCGTCGATGTTCTTGCCTCCGGCCAGCGCCACCTTCTCGCTGATCTCACCCGTGATCTTGTTGCGGACACCGATCACGGCGACCGTCGAGTAGTCGTGGCCCTTGCCCCACTGCTTCTTGAGGTCGTCCGCGCGCTTCTGCGCGGCGATCGCCTCGTTCTCATAGCCACAGTTGTGAACGAGAACGGCGGTGTGGCCCGCGCCCACGTAGTACGTGTGGACGCCCTCGACCGACAGGTTGTACACGCGCTCCGTGCGGTGCGCGGTGTCGATCGCGGTGATCTGGACCCAGGTACCGGCCGAGGTCTGCAGCCACATGCCGGACTTGAGGTCCTCGGCCTCGACCCACCGGCCGAAGTCGGGCAGCCAGTACAGGTGGGCCGCCGTCGACGTGATCTCGACCGGCTTGGCCTCGCCGTCCTTGCCGTCGCGGTCGACGGTCAGGGTGACGAGGGCCTTCTCGCCCTTGTGGCTGCGGGCGTTGGTGACATACCGGGGCTCGGTCTGACCGGTCTCCGGATCGGTGGCCACGACCTGGTCGCCGACCTTCAGCTTCTCGATGGCCGTGGTGCTGCCGTCCGGCAGGACGACCTGCGTACCGGGCACGAAGCTGTTGGTCTTGCAGGTCTTCGCATCCGGCTTGTCCGGCGACTTCGTCGTCGTACCGTCGGGACCGTCGGCCTTGCGGGCGTCATTCGCCGTGTCGACCGCGTCACCGGCGTTGTCGGCCGTCTTGCGCGCGTCGTTGGCGGTGTCGGCCGCCTCGCTGCCCTTCGCCGCGTACTTGCCGGCCTTGACCGCCGTCGCACCGTAGCCCACCAGCGGGATCGCCGAGGCGAGCGAGAGTGCGGCGTCGGCGTAGTTGCCCTCGGCCGCGTACCAGATGCCGTTGGCGACGTCCGCGACCTCACCGACTACGGGAACCATGCCGACCACGTCGAGCGCGGCGTGGCCGATGTCGGAGAGCGAGAGCCCGAACAGGTGCCCGTCGAGCTCGACGAAGCTGATCGGGTTGCCGCCCGCGAACGCGTACCGGTTGCCGGTGAACGGGTCCGTGGCCAGTGACATGTCGGAGAGCGCACCGCTGTACGAGTCCCGGGTCAGGAAGCGGTTCAGTCCCGGGTCGTAGTTGCGGAAGCCCATGTCGTACGTGCCCGACGAGGCGTCGAAGCGCGAGGAGTTGAAGCGGAACGCGTTGTACGAGTCCTGCTCCTCACCACCCGACGACGGCTTGTCCGCACCCGTCATCTGCGACGAGTCGTCACTGCCGTAGGCCGTGTAGCCGTACGTGGCGCGGGTCTTGCCGTCCTCCTTCGTGATCGCCTCGATATCGCCGCGCGGGCTGGTGACGTACTGCGAGACCTCCTTCGCTCCGTCGTCCTTGTGCTTGATCTGCGTGGCCCGCTGGCCGCCGGCGAGGTACTGGTAGTCCTTGTCGGCCTTGCCGTCCACGGTCTCGCGCAGCAGCGTGGTGTCGAGTCCGAGGTAGGTGAACGCCGTCGTCTTGCCCTTGTCGCCGGACGTGGTCTGGGAGACCGTCCGGTCGAACGGGTCGAAGACGTAACTGGTGGTCTGCGCCGTCGCACCGACCCCCGAGCGCACCTTAACGGTGCGGTCGAAGCCGTCGTACGTGTACTTCTCGGCGGTCTGGCCACCGGTGCTGACCGTGTCGAGCCGGCCCAGCGGGTCGTAGTTGTAGGTGGACGTGGCACCACTCTGCGACGCCGACAACAGCCGGTTGCGGTCGTAGCGCTGGGTGGTGGTGACGCCGTCGACCTTCTGCTCGACGATGTTGCTGTTGCGGTCGTAGCGGTACTCCTCGGTCGCCGGGCTGTCGCCCGCCTTGCCAACCTTGGTGATGCGGTCCTGCGGGTCGTAGGTGAAGGAGTACGTGTTGTTGATGTAGGCCGAGTTGTCGTCGGCGTTCATCAGCTTGAGCACGTCCTTGGAGCGGTGCCCGTTGGGCGTGTACTCCAGATCGTGCTGCGTCACGACGGTGCCGCCCGAGGTCTTCTCCAGGGACTGCTGGACCGACCCGTCGGGGTAGTACCTCATCTCGAGCGTGTTGCCGTTGGGCTTGGTCTGCTTCAGGAGCTGGCCGCGCCCGGTGTAGGTCATCGAGGTGATCTGCTGATTGCCCGCGGTCGGCGAATCGGCGTTGGTCACCTTCTTGACCAGGTCACGCTCGTCGTACTCGATCTTCGACCAGGTCAGGTCGTGCGTCGACGTGAGCGGATTGCCGTTCTCGTCGTAGGTCAGCGCGGTGGTGTTCTTGACCGTGCCGGCCGCGATCTCCTGGACCGTCCTGATCCGGTTGAGACCGTCGTACGCGATCTTGTACGTGTCGATCTTCGCGCCCGGCGAGAGGTCACGGACCTCGGTCTTGTTGCCGTTCGCGTTGTACTTGTAGGTGAAGTCCTTCTTCTCCGTGTCCGTCTCACCGGAGTTGGCGCGGACCAACTTCACCGAGTCGGCCAGGACCGTCCCGTTCGCCTTGTCGGTCAGCGTGACCTTCTGCGGACCGTCCTCGACGAACGCATAGCTGCCGAGCGAGATCCACTCGCCCGGGCGCTGGGTCTGGTCGACCGTCCTCGTCGCGCTGCCGCCGTCGTGATCGACCTTGAAGGTGGCGTCGCTCGCGGCCCCGGTCATCTTCGGGTGCCGCACGAAGACCTCGTACGTGCCGTTCTGCGGGATGTTCAGCTGCCACGACAGCGAGGCGCTGCCGTCACCCGCGGGATGCGAGTACGTGTCGTAGCCGTACTGCTGCTCGGTCTGCGTCCGCGACCAACTGCCCTGGAGCGCGGTGTTGTTGAAGTCCGAGCTGTCGACGAGGACGACCTGCTTGCCGACGGGCACACCGTCGTCCGAGCGGGCCTTCTCGTTGCCGGACAGGTAGTAGTCCCAGGTCATGGTGCGCTGCTGGGAGCCACCCGCCGAGGTGAGCGTGTTCTTCGTCTGCTGGCCGAGCTTGTTGTACGCGTAGGACGTGGTGATGTCCCACGGGTCCTTGGACGTCTCGGTCCAGCCGTTGTCGTAGTAGGTGTACTCGGTGACGTTGCGCACCGTCTGGCCGTCGGACGGCGGGGCCGAGACCGACTGGAGATTGCCGACGGAGTCGTAGGTGTAGAACACCGAGTCCGGCGTGGCGTACGTCGAGTCGTCCTTGTCGAAGGCGGAGCGCTCCTCCTTCACCCGGTTCAGCTCGTCGTAGACCGTCTCCGACGTGAAGTCCGTCGCGTCGTCGGTGGTTTCGACGCCGCGCGGGGTGATCGTCTTCGTGCGGTTGCCGACCTGGTCGTACGCGTACTTGGTCGTGCGGTACGAGGTGACGTTGCCGGAAGCGTCCTCCTTCACCGGCACCTTGGACTCGACGAGTGCGCCGCGTTCGTCGTACGTCGCGAGCGACTCGTTGCCCTCCGCGTCGGTCTGCGCGACCTGAAGGCCGTCCTTGTCGTAGCGGACCGAGGTGGCCCACTCCAGGGCGTCGATGGTGCGCGTGGTGCGGTGGTTGAGGTCGTACTCGTACTTGGTGGTGTAGTCGTCGGGGTCCGCGCTGGCGTTCTTGCGCGGGTCGACGATCTTGACGACATTGCCGACGTTGTCGTACGACACCGTGGCCTTGTTGCCCTCGGCGTCCACCATCTCGACAGGCTGGTACGCGGCGTCGTAGACGGTGGTCGCCGTGAAGTCGCCTTCCTCGGGCGTCAGATTCCCCTGCGGTCCGGTGACCTTGACGACGTTGCCGACCTTGTCGTACCCGGTGGTCGTCTTGCGGCCGGGGTCCGTGGGCTCGTCGCCCGGGTCGACCTGCTCGAGCTGCTGGTCGGCCCTGTCGTACACCGTGCTGGAGACCGCCCCGTTGGGTGCCGTCACCTTGGTGATGTTGTCGTTCGCGTCGTAGACCGGCGCGGGCGTGACGATGAAGTCGTTCTCCGCCTGCTTGACGGGCTCCTTCTTCTCCAGGGGGCGGCCGAACGCGTCGTAGGCCTGCGTGACCTTGGCGCCCTTCGCGTTGACGACCTCGGTGACATTGCCCCGGTCGTCGTAGGCGAAGTGGGAGTCGTGGCCCGCCGCGTCCGTGATGGTCTTCGGGAAGCCGACCGGCAGGAACTCGCTGTAGCGCGTGGCGTGTCCGTTGGCGTCGGTCTCCTTGACGACCTGCCCGTACACGTCGTACTCGGTGCGCGCGGTGTAGTCGCCCTCGGTGGCGGAGGCGACGCCCTTGGGGTCGGTGACCGAGGTCAGGTTGCCCACGGCGTCGTAGCCGAACCGGTAGGTGCGGCCCTCGGGGGACTTCTTCTCGAAGAGGTCCGCGATGTGGCCGTTGAGCCCGTAGGAGTAGGTGAAGGTCTTCGCCGCGGTGCCGTTCTTGTTGGCCTCGGCGTCCTTCTGCTCCAGCGGGTAGCCGGTCTTCGGGTCGTACTTCCAGGTGGTGACGGCGCCGTTGGCCTCCTCGATGCGCGTCACGTTGTTGTCGGCGTCCCAGGCCATCTTCGTGGTCTCGGACTTGGGGTTGGTCATGGCCGTGGCGCGGCCGTAACCGTCGATCACGTACTGGCTGGCGTGGTTCTCGGCGTCGGTCACCTTGGTGTTGATGACCGAGCCGGACGTGCCGTCCGGATCCGTGTACGCGTAGCCGGTCGTCCCGCCGAGGCGGTCCGTCAGCGTCTGCGTGTTCCAGTGGAACTTCGGGTCGTCGCCCTCGCTCGGGTAGTAGTAGTCGAGCGAAGTGCCGTTGCCGCGCGGGTCGGTGACCTTGACCAGCTTGGCGTTCTTGTTGCCCTGCTCCATGTCGTACGCGAAGCCGAAGACCTTGGGCTGGCTGGTGCCCGCGCCGTCGGTGAGCTTCGTGAGCAGGCCCTTGTCGGAGTACTCGAAGGTGACCTTGCGGCCCGAGATGTCGGTCATCGACTTGACGTGGTCGATGATCTTCGGGCTGCTGGTGTCGGCCTTCGTGTAGTAGTCGACCGTGAGCGACTGGCGCTGCGCCGGGTCCTCGATGTACGTGAGGAACTTGACGGGCTTGTTGTTCGACTTGCGCTCGGCGTACGTGTACGTCTGCGTGTTGCCGTTCTTGTCGACGACCGCCGTCAGGTAGCCGTCGCAGTCGAAGAAGAACTGCGTACGGTCCGGACGCGTCAGCGACCAGGCGCGCGGGTCGCCGTCCGAGCTCGGCTTGCAGTCCACGGCCGTGTTCTGCCGGAGCAGGTAATGCACACCGGCCGGGGCCCGCCAACTGCCGTCGTCCTGCTTGCGGAAGACATGCGCCGTGCCGTCACCGTCGGGGAGGGTGACCTCCGTCGGGTTCGGGTTGGGGTGGAAGTCCAGCGCGGCGCCGAGCCGGAGCGGCATCGCGAGCTGCGCCGACCAGCCGTGGCCGAGGACCGTGTCGGAGGTGTCCTGCGAGTTGTACGCGAAGCGGGCGAAGGTGGCGATGCCGCGGCCCGGGTTGGAGAACGCGTTGTACTGCCAGACCGTGTTGCCCGCGTACAGGTTCGTCATCAGCGACGAGCCCGCGCCGGTGTTCTTGCCCGCGTACGAGTAGAACTTCTCCAGACCGAGCTGGTTGGAGGTCGGGTCCTCGGTGCGGACGTTCTGGGCGAGCGGCGGGACGTTCTCGGTCGCCGACAGCCACGTGTTGTTCGCGGTGTTCTTCAGGTCCCACTTCAGGACGTACTCGAGGCGCTTGTTGCCCGAGTCCGAGTTGATGGGGGCCTTCAGCTTCGCCGGGACGGTGATGGAGTCGCCGGGAAGCACCTCGGTGGCGAGCGGCGTCGCCAGCTGGTTGCCGCCGGTGGTGGCGTCCGTGCCGTCGGGCAGCGACCAGGTGTAGGAGAGGGAACGCGTCCCCGCCGGCCAGGTCGCGGTCGTGGTGTTGGTCAGCGTGACGTCGACCGTGTACTCGTCGCCGGGAATCATCCGCGCCGGAGTGTACGGCGCGAAGTACGTGTTCTCCGTCGACTTGGACAGGTACGTGACCACGAGCTGCGGCCGCAGCTCGGACTCCTCGGCCTCCGAGGACAGGAACATTGTGCGTTCCTGCGGCCCGGCGGTCGTCTCGTCCTTGAGCCGCACGGCGACGCCGTGGTTGCTCGACGGATCCGAGATCCACTTCTGGGCGAGCGAGGTCAGCGACCAGCTCTGGCGCGCCGGGTCATTGGTGACGGTGCCCACCGTGTCGGAGACCGCGGCGTCCATGTCACCGCCCGCCGCGCTCCAGTTGGTGGTGGAGTTCGCCTTGGTCCAGCTCGCGGTGGTCTCGTCGAAGTCGCGGGTCAGACCGCGCGCCTCGTAGACCGCGCCGTTCGAGCCCGTCGTGGTCGTGAAGCCCCACATGTCGAGCTGGGCGTCGAGGACGCGCGCGTTCGCCGGGATGTTCTCGGTGCCGGGGAAGTCGAGCAGGGCCCGAGTGGTCCCGTAAACACTGGAGTTGTTGCCGACCGCGAGCCACGACCGCTGCTGCCCGGACTCGGAGAGCGTGTCGTGTCCGGTGGCGGGCTGCGCGGAGGACAGCGTGGTGTCGCTCTGGCCGCTCTGCAGGATCAGCGTGGTCCGGCCGGCCTTGGGGAGCCGTACGAGCTGGGTGGTGGACGGCAGCACGCGACCGTCCCTCAGCTTGACCGCGGCCATGTAGTAGTAGGCGTTGCCGAACGGGTCGGCGGAGTCCGCCGGTGTCGGCGTGGCCGTGGTGTCCGTGAAGGTCCGCAGGTCCTTGGCGACCGGCGCGACCATCGTCTGCCCGGACGGCGTGAAGCGCTGGAAGACGCTGCGGTGGACCTGGTACTCGACGATGTCGTCGCCGTCGGCGGCCGACGGGTCGGCGTACCCGGGCCAGGTCAGCTCGGCGCCCGTGGAGTGCACGGTGCGCGGCGGGTTCACGTCCACGCCTTGCGTGCCGTACGTGAGCACGAGCTTGGGGTAGTTGGCGATCTCGCCCTTGTACGCGTACTCGGCGGCCTCGTAGCGCGGGCCGCCCTTGGGCGCGGTGGCGGACTCGTCGCCGGCCTTCACCACGAAGCCGTTGTTGGTGTACGTGCCGTCCAGCCACTGCTGCACGGTCTTGGTGACCGCGAAGCTGTGCCAGGTGTTGATCACGTCCGGCCGCTTGGTGACCACACCGCCCTTGGTGAAGCGGACGGCGTCCGCAAGCACCGTGGTCGACGTGGAGGCGGGACCGTCACCGAGGACGACCTTGCCGGCCGTGCCCGCCTTGAACGGGTGTGTGCCGAGCGTCTTCCACTCGCCCTCGCTGCCCGCCTGCTGGTTGACGGTGTACGCCTTGCTGCCGCCGCTGTAATTCACCGTGTACGGGGCGTTGACGGCGCGGTCGGAGGCCGGGACGTAGTGCACGTCGACCTGGTAATTGCCGTCCTCGGGGAGGTTCGGCTGCCAGGAGTACGTGTCGCCCGCGGTGGCGTCCTTGTTGTACCGGTAGTCCTGGCCCTTGGCGTACTGCGTGTACGCGGTGTTGGTCGAGGCGGGCCAGGCGCCCTGCGCGGCCGTGGTCCCCGCGTCCCCGTCGTCGACGAGGACGGAGGTGCCGGACAGTTCGCCGGTCAGGTCCTTGGCGTTGTTCCAGGTCGCACCGGACTCGGTCCACGGGCCGGTGGCGCGGTGCGCCTCCAGGGCCACTTCCTCGGCGCCGGTGGTGTGCGTCTGGTCGTAGTAGAGCTTGAGCTCGGCGTTGTCGAGCTTGGTCCCCGCCGGGATCCCGGCCAGGCCGAAGCGCAGCAGGGCGCGGCTCGATCCGGTGGCGGTGTTGCCGACCGAAAGCCGCCAGCTGCCGTCGTAGTTGTCGGCCGGACCGTCGGAGGAGATCATGACGTCCTCGGACTGCGCCGGGGTCGGCGCGATGGTGATGGTCGGATCGACCGTCACTGGGTACTGGCGCGCGTCGGCCGTCAGCCACTTGGCGTCGGGCCGCAGGCTCACCTCGTACGAGCCGTCCTTGCCGGTCAGCTTCTGCTGCACGGCGTCGGAGGACTTCGTCCCGTACGGGGAGGAGGCGTCCTTCTTCGAGTCGGTCATGAACGGCGCGGGGATGACCAGTTCGGGCCGGTCGGGTCCGGCGCTCTCGCTGTAGAGCGCGATGCTGCCGTTGTCCTGCGCCTTGGCCTTGAGACCGTGGGTGTCGAGCGTGAACTCGTAGACCGGAGCGGTGGCGGGCCGCTCGCGCAGGACGATGCCCTCCTTCACGCTGCCGTTGCCGACGGTGTACTGGAGGTCGGCACCTTCGCCGAAGGCGTTCTTGTACGTGACGGTGTTGCCGTCGGTGACCGGTGTCAGTTTCCTGGCGGCCGGGTCCTTGAGCCCCAGGGACACCCAGTGGCCCTCGTCGAGCTCGAAGCGCACCAGCTCACCGGGGCGTGAACTGAAGTACGTGCGGGCCAGGTTGGTGGTGTTGGCCTTGTCGAAGCCCTTGCGCCCGGTGTCGGTGACCTCGCTGTCGATCGGCTTCCAGACGCGCTCCTTGCCCTGACCCGCGGGGTACGCGTCGGGCACGGAGGAGACCTCGGACTGGATCCGTCCGTCGGACAGCTGCCAGTAGCGGGCGTGCGGTGTACGCCGCTCCTTGAGCTCCTTGACGCGCTTGGGCTCGACCGCGGCCTTGCCCTTGGGGAGGCGCTCGTTGGCGGCGACATCGGTGTCGGGGAGGCTTGGCGGGTCCACCGGCTCCGCTTCGTCGTCGCCGGTGCCGAGGAAGTCCTTGATGCCGGAGGCGAGCCGCTCGGTGTCCGGCGGCTGCGCGAAAGCGGGTGTCGTGGGCGCAAGGGCGGAAGCAACCGCCAGCACCACGGTCGTGGCCAGGAGCCGTCTGGCTCTCGGTCTGTGCATCGGTTTCCCTTCGCGAAGGAACCACGTACCAACTGCCGGACGACAATTGGCGGCCGGACCACCTACACCGATGCGCGATGCGCATGTCAAACGAACGGCGATAAGGCGCAGGCCGCGTCAAACTCCGGGAAAACAGGGTGAGTTGGGGATAAAATCCAGCCACCGCCGCAGAATGCCCCATTTGGCCGTCAGCTTGACATGCGCCAGCCCAGCCCCCTTGGATCTGGCGTCGTCGCACAGGCACAGGGCCGTGCCGCCCCAGCTGGAGAGACGCCATGACCAGAGGAACCGAGGAACAGGTGGAGCCGCAGGGCGAGTCGGCGCACGGCGAGGCCGGCGGTCCGGCGGACTCCCCCGGACCGCCGAAGAGCGGCAGGCTGCGGTTCCTCACGGACCGGCCCGTTCCGGTGGCGGCCGCGGCCGCCTTCGCCCTGTGCGCCGGGCTTGTCGCCTACGGCGTACTGCGGGGCGAGGAGAGTGACCCGCCGCGCAAGGTGCCGACCGCAGCCGTGACCTACGAGGTGACCGGTCAGGGCCGCGTCGACATCACCTACCAGGGCGCGAGCGAGAACGGCACGGCGGAGACCGTCACGCGGGCGCGGCTGCCCTGGCGCATGGAGACCAAAGTTCCGCTCGGTCGCACACCGGTCGTCTCCTTCGTCATCGGCTCGGAGGGCGGCAACGCCAAGTGCGCCCTCGCGATCAAGGGCCGCCATGTGCAGAGCGCGACGGCGAACGGGGCGTACGGACGGACGGGGTGCACGGGCGTACTTCCCTCGCCGTCACCCAGCGAGGACTGACCGGCTCACTCGGCGCCCCGGAACGGACCTGCCGGCCCGCGGGGTTCGGCGCGGCCCGGTCGGATGCTCACCGCAGCCGCAGCTCGAAGACGCCGTCCGCGGCATCGGTGTCCCCGGGCACGAAGTCCGCGGCCGCGGAGCTGAACACGACGCTGCCGTCCCTCGTGAACGAGGCGTATCCGATGTCCCCGTCCTCGGAACCCTGCATACTCACGGGGGGGATCAACAGGCTCGACGGAGCGCCTCCGCCCACTTCCCGCACGCGGATGCCGAACAGGGACACCTTGGTCCGGGAGATGCTGCTCGACGCCACGGCGAAGGCCGACGAGCTGGTCACGATGTTCCGCGAGAGCTTCCTCGCCGAACCGACGGCCGCGCACCACGCGCTCAAGGCCCTGCACAACGCAGGCTACGTCGTGGGCCCCGTGTTCCAGCACAACTTCGACCTGCTTGCCGCCCGAACCGGTCCGTGAACTACGGGACCTCACCCGCGCCCGGACCACCGCCACCCGTGAACGCGGCCGTGTAATCCAGCGGCTGGAGAAGCTGCTGGAGGACACCGGCATCAAACTGTCCGCGGTCGCCTCCGACATCATGGGCGTCTCCGGCCGGGCCATGCTCGAAGCCCTCATCCGTGCCGAAGCCGACCCGCAGGTCCTCGCGGACCTGGCCAAACGCAGGCTCCGCAACAAGATCCCCGAACTCACCGAGGCCCTGACCGGACGCTTCCGCGCACACCACGCGTTCCTCGCCCGGCTGCATCTGGACCAATACGACCAGCTCACCACGATGATCGACCAGCTCACCGGACGGATCGAAGAGGCGATGGCCCCCTTTCGTGGCGCCCTCGACCTGCTCGACACCATCCCCGGCATCAACCAGGCCACCGCTGAAGTGATCGTCGCGGAGACCGGCGGCGACATGAACCGCTTCGCCACCGCCAAACACCTCGCGTCCTTGGCCGGGGTCTGCCCCGGCCACCACGAGTCCGCCGGCCGCACCAAGAACACCAAGGTCCGGCCCGGCAACCCCTACCTCAAGGGCGCCCTCGGACTGGCGGCGTTCGGCGCGGCGCCAGGAGGCCCCGCACGTAGTCCCGCATCCGGCGCCGCAGGTCAGTTCGGCCGAACCGGTGGCCGATGCGAAGGAACAGGTCGTCGAGTTCTCGGTCCCAGGTCGTGTCCGCATGCTCATCGATCACACCTGGAGGCTGTCCGAGCCGGAGCCAACCCAATACGTGGCTCCACTCGTTGGAAGGGAGCTCGGCGAAGACCCCACCGAGCACCACTTCACCCAACTACACTCCCGACGGCCCTTGTGACCAGGCCAGATAGCAAAGCGCTGCTGGAGTAATAGACCATCCGCCGCGTCCTCAACGCCGCCGACGCCCGCGATGCCAGGGCAGTCCCCGACGCGCCGGCCGCCGACGCCGGGGACCAGGAGCAGGCGCCCGATCCCGAGCAGCCGCACATGATCGACGCGCCCGGCCTGCTCGCCGAGCACCTCGAGGACACCCCGGACACCGCCGTCCGCGATGCCCTCCGCGTCGGGCGGACCATCCGCCGCGGCCGGGGCTACGCGGTGCGCATCACCGCCCCGCTCGCCCTCCACCAGGCCGCACTGGAGCAGTGCACCGCCCTCGCCCAGGGCGGAGCCGCCCCCTCCGGGCGCAAGGCATACGGCGCCTACGCCGACCGGATCACCGCGGTCGAGTGACCGCCGCCGCCCTGGCCGGCAACCGGCGCCAACGCCCTCGGCAGCGGCATCTGACAGGGAGTATCCCCAGGGGCTGCTCCGTTGCTTTCTCGGCGAGTACTGGTGGGACCCCATTCAGTCCGCGCAGACGCCTTGCCACTCGCAGGGCCCGCCCTTAGCCTCGCTGGGAGCGCTCCCACCCCACGCAACGGAACCCTTGCCCTTGTGCGCGACGCAAGTGAAACGTTTCATTCACTCGCTTCGCTACGCAATGCCCATAGCCCATTTCCGCCCACCTAGAGGAGCTGTACATGTCCGTCCGAAGTTCGCGAAGGTCCTGCGGGCCGGTCGCGTATGTGCTGGCGGTGTTACTGGCCGCCGTTTCGCTGGTCGCGCTGCCGGCGTCCAGCGCGAGCGCGGCCGTGATCGACACGTCCGCCTACTACCAACTCGTCTCACGCCACAGTGGCAAGGCCATCGACATCTCCGAACGCTCCACCGCCGATGGCGCCGCGGTCGTCCAGTGGACCCAGGGAACCGCCGCCAACCAGCAGTTCCGGTTCGTCGATTCGGGCAACGGCTACTACCGGATCATGGCCCGGCACAGCGGCAAGGTGCTCGACGTCGAGGGACGGTCCACCGCCAACGGCGCGACCGTGCAGCAGTGGACGGACAACAACGCCGTCAATCAGCAGTTCAGCGTGGTCGACATCGACACCCAGTACGTGCAGCTGATCAACCGCAACAGCGGCAAGGCCCTGGACGTCTGGGAGCGGTCGGCGGACGACGGTGCCCGTATCTCGCAGTACGACGACATCGACGGCTTCAATCAGCAGTGGCGGCTGGTCAAGGTCGACGGCGGCACCGACCCGAATCCGCCGGCCGGTGACGCCCTCCAGATGGAGGACCTGAACCGGGGCCTGGTCTCGGTGCGTTCGGGCTCGAACAATCTGGTGTCCTGGCGACTGCTGGGCACCGAGAGCTACGACACGGCGTTCAACGTGTACCGCAACGGCACGAGGGTGAACGGCTCGCCGGTCACTGACTCCACCAACTACCTGGACAGCGGCGCCCCTTCGGACGCCTCGTACACCGTGCGTGCGGTGGTGAACGGCACGGAGCAACCGGCTTCGGAGTCCTCGCTGCGCTTCACCGGCGGCAACTACCTCGACGTACCGCTGTCTTCGCCCGGTACCGGCTACACGCCGGTGGAGGCCAGTCCGGGTGACGTGGACGGCGACGGGCAGTACGAGCTGATCGTCAAGTGGGACCCGGACAACGCGAAGGACAACTCGCAGTCCGGCGTGACCGGCAACGTCTACGTCGACGCCTACCGGCTCAACGGCCAGCGGCTGTGGCGTATCGACCTGGGCCGCAACATCCGGGCCGGGGCGCACTACACGCAGTTCCAGGTGTACGACTACGACGGCGACGGCCGGGCCGAGGTGGCCATGAAGACGGCGGACGCGACGCGCGACGGCCGAGGCACGGTCATCGGCAACGCGAGCGCCGACCACCGCAACTCCGGCGGCTACATCCTGACCGGGCCCGAGTACCTGACCATGTTCAACGGTCTGACCGGCGCCGCGATGTCCACCGTCACCTACGACCCGCCGCGCGGCAACGTCTCCTCCTGGGGCGACAGCTACGGCAATCGCGTGGACCGCTTCCTGGCCGGCACCGCCTACCTCGACGGCCAGCGACCCTCCCTGATCATGGCCCGCGGCTACTACACCCGGGCTGTCATCGCCGCCTGGGACTTCCGCAACGGACAACTCGTCAAGCGCTGGACGTTCGACTCCAACACCTCCGGCAACGGCGCCGCGTACGGCCAGGGCAACCACCAGCTGTCCGTCGCCGACGTCGACGCCGACGGCCGTCAGGAGATCGTCTACGGCTCCGCGACCATCGACGACAACGGCCGCCTGATGTACGCCACAGGCTTCGGCCACGGCGACGCCCTGCACGTCGGCGACTTCGTGCCCAGCCGCGCCGGCCTGGAGGTCTTCGGCATCCACGAGTCTGGCAACCAGCCCGGCTCCGACCTGCACGACGCCCGCACCGGACAGGTCATCCACCGCACCCCCACCAGCGGCACCGAGGGACCGGGCCGCGGCGTGGCCGGTGACATCCACGCCGGCAACGCGGGCGCCGAGTTCTGGGGCGCCGGACCGAACATGACCAACCTGCGCAACGCCTCCGGCGGAAACGTCGGCCGCAACCCGTCCTCGGCGAATTTCCTCGCCTGGTGGGACGCCGACCCGGTGCGCGAACTGCTGAACGGCACCCAGATCGACAAGTACGGTACCGGCGGCGACACCCGGCTGCTCACCGGCAGCGGCGTCGCGTCCAGCAACGGCACTAAGTCCACCCCGGTGCTCTCGGGCGACCTGTTCGGCGACTGGCGCGAGGAAGTCATCTGGCGCCACTCCGGCAACAACGCCCTGCGTATCTACGCCACGTCCACCCCGACGACCACCAAACTGCACACCCTGGCCCACGACGCCCAGTACCGCGTCGCCCTGGCCTGGCAGAACACCTCCTACAACCAGCCGCCCCACCCGAGCTACTTCCTCGGCGCCGGCATGACCCGCCCACCGCAGCCCACCATCTACGTACGCTGACGCAACCCCGCCAGCACACAGGAACAGCACCTCGTTGCCGGCCGGGACAGCCCGCCCCGGCCGGCAACGAGGTATCCGGACCAAGGACGAAGGCCAGAGAGGCGTGCCTGGGGCGGGATGGCAGCCGCCTGGGTGTGTCAATTTAACGGCCCTGTCTCACATTCGGTGGTGACGGAGAGTTGTCAGGGTCGTTGACCTTCATGTGATAGGTGTCAACGAGCTTGTGCAGACGGTGTTTTCGGGTCTGTCGCCACTGGTCGTGGAGGATGTGGTCGACGAGGGTGAGCGGATCGTGGTGCGGGCCCGGACGCCGCTGGACACCGCGGTCTGCCCGGTGTGCGGGGCCTCGTCGGGACGGGTGCACGGCTATCACTGGCGGACGGTGGCCGACGTTCCGGTCGACGGGCGACGGGTGGTGGTCCGTGTGCGGGTGCGGCGTCTGGTGTGTCCCACGCGAGGCTGCCGCCACACCTTCCGCGAACAGGTGCCCGGGGTGCTGGAGCGATACCAGCGACGCACCGCTCGTCTGACCAGGCAGGTCAAGGCCGTGGTCAAAGAGTTAGCGGGCCGCGCGGGATCACGTTTGCTGGCGATACTCGCGGTGGGCCTGTCCCGTCACACGGCCCTGCGCACCCTATTGCGCATCCCGTTGCCCACCGGGCGGGTGCCCCGCGTGATCGGCGTCGACGATTTCGCCCTGCGCCGGCGGCACCGCTATGCCACCGTGGTGATCGACGCCGAGACTCATGAGCGGATCGACGTGTTGCCCGACCGCACGGCCGACACGCTGGAAGCGTGGCTGCGCGGGCATCCGGGCATCGAGGTCGTGTGCCGCGACGGCTCAGCCACCTACGCCGAGGCCATCCGCCGTGCTCTGCCTGACGCGGTGCAAGTTGGTGATCGCTGGCATTTATGGAAGAACCTGTGCGAAGCCGCCCTGAGCGAGGTGAAGGCACACAGTGCCTGCTGGGCCACCGTACTGGACGCGCCGATCTACGAAGGGCCCCGCGCTCAGACCACCCTCGAACGCTGGCATCAGGTTCATGGCCTGCTCGAGAAGGGCGTGGGCCTGCTCGAATTCGCCCGCCGTTTGCAACTGGCCCTGAACACCGTCAAACGCTACGCCCGAGCCGACCGGCCCGAGCGCATGCTCCGCGTCCCCAAGTACCGTGCCAGCCTGGTCGATCCCTACCGCGAGCACCTGCGCAAACGCCGAAGTGAAGACCCCGGCGTCCCCGTCCAGCACCTCTTCGAAGAGATCAAGGCCCTCGGCTTCACGGGCTGCCTGAACCTTTTACACAAGTACATCAACCAAGGCCGCGCGGACGCCGACCGCAGCCACATCTCGCCACGTCGACTCGCCCGGATGCTGCTGACCAGACCCGACAACCTCAAGCCCGAGCAACACGAGCTCCTGGCCAAGCTCACCGCCGTCTGCCCCGAAATAGACCAACTGGCAGCAGGTATCAGAGACTTCGCACCGCTCCTTACGCCACACACCGACAACGCCGATGCGCTCACGCACTGGATCGCCCAAGTCCGAACAGCCGACCTGCCCCACCTACACGCCTTCACCCGGGGCCTGGACCGGGACATCGACGCCGTGATCGCCGGGCTCACGCTTCCGTACAGCAACGGCCCCACTAAGGGCGTCAACACCAAGACCAAACGGATCGCGCGCCAGATGCACGGACGAGCAGGCTTCACCCTGCTCCGACACCGCATCCTCCTCGGATAACAGCACGCTCCGTCACCACCGAATGTGAGACAGGGCCGTTAAATTGACACACCCCGGCCTGGGCCGGACTGCTTGAGGGCCAGCTGGTCGAAACGGTGTTGTCGCTTCGTAACCCTGGTGGGGCCTTTGGTGGTCGGCGGTGGGGACTACTTGCTGGCATGTCTACCCGATTGGATCGTTGCGCCAGTCGAATTGGAGCGTTTTGCCGAGGAACCGGTTGGTCGCGTAGACGGGGTCGAGGAGCTGCTCAACCGTCCCCGTCAAAAGTTGCACGGTTGCTCCAGCGGTCATGAGGGGTGAGGGTGCCGACCGCTGCAAGTGGGCGGCCGGCACCATGGGAGCGACGTCAGGCGGTGATGCGGTTGAAGATGTTCCAGCCGTGGCCGATCTGGCGACCACTGCCGTACGGCATGCGTCGTCACGAACGAAGTGCGCCCCGCGAGGCGACGGCCGACATGATGTCGACCCCGCCCGGGGCGGCTGAACCGGGACCAGCTGGCGTACAGCAGCGGCTGGCACCGCGGTTCGTCGTCCGTCAGGCACGAGGTCACCACCGTGGTCATGGCGGCCGCCGCGACGGGCGGCGGCCACCTCGCCAACATCACCGCCGCCGGATTCCGCGACGGCCTCGCCGGCACGCTCGCCGCAGCCGGCGCCACCTTGGCCGACGATCCGATCGGTGGTGAACCCTGGCGGCGGACCACAGGGATCAGTCTCCCCGAGCCGCTTGCAGCGTGGACCGCAGGGCGTGGAAGGCGGGCTTGCGGCCGAAGTCCTCGGTCATGACCGTCGCGGACCCCTCCCCCTGGAAGAACACCGGCACCCATGAGTACTTGTCGGTGAAGCCCCAGATCGTGAACGAGTTGCAGTCCTCGACGGCCAGACACGCCGACAGCGCTCGCCGATAGTAGTCGGCCTGCTGCTTCTGCTGCGCGTCGGTGGGCATCCCGGTCTCCGGCAGGTCCATCCGTACGTCCAGTTCGGTAACGGCCGTCTCCAGGTGCAGCGCGTCGAACCGCCGCAGGTTCGTCTCCAGATCCTCCGGGAAGCCGTACCGCGTGCTCAGGTGTGCCTGCACGGAGAACCCGTGCACGGGCACCCGCTGCCGGATCAGGTCCTGCGTGAGGGCGTAGTAGGCATCACTCTTGGCGTTGACGCTCTCGACACCGTAGTCGTTGAAGAACAGCTTCGCCTTCGGGTCGGCCTCGTGCGCCCAGCGGAAGGCGTCAGCGACGATGCCCGGGCCGAGTTCACGGATCCAGATGTTGTCCTGCGTACGCAGATCCCCCCGGTCGTCGAAGATCTCGTTCGCGACGTCCCACTGCTGGATCCTGCCGGCGTACCGGCCGACGACGGTGGTGACGTGCTCGCGCAGGATCGCGCGCAGTTCCTCCTTCGAGAAGCCGCCCTGCTCCAGCCACTGCGGGTTCTGGCTGTGCCACAGCAGTGTGTGCCCCCGCACGACCTGACCGTGCCGCTCGGCGAAACCGACGATGGCGTCCGCGGCCTCGAAGTCGTACCGGTCCCGCTCCGGGTGGACGAACTCCCACTTCATCTGGTTCTCGGGCGAAACCGAGCTGAACTGGCGCCCGAGGATTTTCCGGTACTCCCTGTCCGAGGTGAACGGGTCCGGATAGTCCTGCTCCAAGTGGTGGCCGCCGCCTGCCACGGCGGTGCCCACGACGAAATCCTCGGGGGCGGCGTCGCGCAGCCGGTCGAGCCTGGCGTTGGAGTGCGGGACGGACTGCCGGTCGGCCGCCGGGTCGGCTCCCGCCACGCCGGCCGTGAGCGGCAGGGACAGGGCGGCGGTGGCCAGGGCCACGGTGAGGAAGCGGAGACGCCTCATGCGGAAAGCCTCATTCCGTATCCTTCGAAAGATTCGACACCTGGATCGAATATTTTCAGTAATGGAAGCTAAGCGCCTGTCGGGGGCAAGGTCAATACCCGTACACACGGCCTCATCGCAGAAGCACCGTTCCCGCGACAGCGCTCATCACAGAACGGTCTGAAGCGCTGCAAATCAACCTCAACAGGAGCCGTTTCGAGTAGTTGGCTCCTACGCCAAGGGCTTTCAGTCGGCTGCCCTGTGCCTTTCGGCGGCAGGCCCCGAGTACCGAAATGTTTCGACGGGTACACGTCTTGACGTCCCGAAAGTAGGTTGCCTAACGTCGTCGTCGCTCCATGGAAGACCGCGTGGACGCACCTTTCGGGAAGCCTCGTCGTCGTACCCCGGCTGTGCGGTTCACAGGGCTGTGCGGTTCACAGGGCTGCGCCGCTGACGGTCGGCGCCATGAAGGGACGGCACCGCCGTGCGAAGAATGTCATGGATCAGCAGTCTCACCGCCGTAGGCCTGCTCGCGATCTCACTCCTGACCGCCGCCTCCACCGGCGGAGCGGCGGGCGCGGCCGACACGGAGAACACCACCCGGGAAGGGCGGCACTGGGTGAACACCTGGACGGCCATGCCGCAGTTGACGGAACCCGGCAACATGCCGCCGCCGCCGTTCACCCAGGAGGATGCCGTCCTCGTCGACAGCACCCTGCGTCAGACGGTGCGGGTCACGGTCGGCGGGGAGCGGATCCGGCTGCGCTTCTCCAACGCCTTCGGCGGCGCTCCCCTGCCGATCACCTCGGTGTCGGTGGCACGCCCGGTCGACGGCCGGGCCGGGGTCACCGGGATCGAGCCCGGTTCCGCCCGCACGGTCACCTTCCAAGGCGGCGCGTCGACGACCGTGCCGGTGGGTGCGCAGGCCGTGTCCGACCCGCTGCCGTTCGACGTGGCGGCGGGGAGCAACCTCACGGTGACGACGTACCTGGCCGAGGGCCAGGCGTCGCGCGACATCACCTCGCACCCCGGGTCGAGGACCACGTCCCACCTCCTGGCCGGTGACCACGTCGATGCCGTGCACCTGGCGGGGGCCACCCCCACCGACCACTGGTACTTCCTGAGTGGGATCGAGACGTGGGCGCCGAGGCGCACGGCCGCTGTCGCGGTCGTCGGGGACTCGCTGACCGACGGGCGGGGCTCGACCACCAACATGAACAACCGCTGGCCCGACCAGTTCCTCGACCGTCTGCTGTCACGGTCCGGCGGCACGGCGGACACCGCCGTCCTCAACCAGGCGGCGGGCGGCAACCGTGTACTGAACGACGGTCTGGGTCCGAACCTGCTCGCCCGCCTCGATCGTGACGTGTTGGCGCAGAGTGGTGTGGAGTGGCTCGTCGTCTTCGAGGGGATCAACGACATCGGTACGGCGCCGGCCACACCCGCCGCGCAGAAGGACGTCGCGGCGCGGTTGATCGCAGCGTACGAGCAGATCGTCGTCCGCGCGCACGCCCACGGCATCGAGGTGTACGGGGCGACCCTGCTGCCGTTCGGCGGCAACGAGATGTACGACGACGCGGAAGGACTGCGGGAGGAGGCCAGGCGGACGGTGAACGCGTGGATCCGTGACAGCGGCCGGTTCGACGCGGTGATCGACTTCGACGCGGCGGTGCGGGATCCAGCCGCTCCGGAGCGGCTGCTGCACTCCGCCGACGGGGGCGACCACCTGCACCTGAACCCGCACGGCTACGGTCTGCTGGCCGACGCGGTGCCCGTCCGGCTGTTCCGGGACACCCGCGGATAGGCAGCGCCCCCGCACGCACTCCACCGCCCCCCTGCCACTCCTTGTCTCACACTTCACGCCCTGTCCCGATCGTTCCGTTCCGGAGGTCGAGTAATGAGCAGGTCTTTCGGAGGCGGCACCCCCGCTTCCCCGTCCCCGTCTCCCCGTCGGCGCACGGTGCTGGCGGCGGCCGTGGCCACCGCGGTGGCCTCCGTCGCTGCCCCCTCCCCCGTGGCGGCCGCCGCCCCGGCATCGCCGTTCGGGCCGGGTGCCGCCGCCGGGAGACCGGGGTCCGGCTCCGGCCCCTACCGCCGGTTCGTGTCCTTCGCCCCCGCCCGGGACGCCTTTCCACTGGTGGCGGGCGGTCGGGCGGCGCCGCTCGTGGTCGATGAAGGCGACCACCCCGGCGTGGTGCGGGTCGTCGGGGATCTGCGGACGGACATCGGCCGGGTGACGGGCACGGAGCCCGCCGTCGCACACGGCCTGCCGGGGGCGGAGTCGCGGGACATCGTGCTCGTGGGCACGCTGGGCCGCAGCCCTCTGCTCGACGGCCTGGTCGAAACCGGGAAACTGGACGTGTCCGGTATCGGGGGAAAGTGGGAGACGTCTCTCCAGCAGGTCGTGCGCGATCCGCTGCCGGGCGTGCGGCGCGCCCTCGTGGTCGCGGGCAGCGACCAGCGCGGGACGATCTTCGGAGCGTACGAGGTGTCGCGGCAGATCGGGGTGTCGCCGTGGCACTTCTGGGACGACGTGCCCCCGCACCGCCACGACGAGTTGTACGTGCTGCCGGGCCGCCACACGCAGGGCACTCCGGCGGTGAAGTACCGCGGCTTCTTCATCAACGACGAGAACCCGTCGCTCGGCACGTGGGCCCCGGCGTACTTCGGCCCCGGCCTCGCGCCCGGGTATCCGAACGGCTTCAACAGCAAGTTCTGGGAGAAGGTCTTCGAGGTCATGCTGCGGCTGAAGGCCAACTACTTGTGGCCCGCCGTGTGGGGCCGGGCCTTCGCCGAGGACGATCCGGAGAACCACGCGACCGCCAAGCGCTACGGCGTTGTCATGGGCACCTCCCACGAGGCGCCCATGATGCGGGGCATCGAGGAGTGGAACCGCCACGCCGTCGCCGCGCGGCGCGACGCCGCCGGGAACATCACCGTCCCGGGCCGCGACCCGTACGGCGGCACCGGCGAGTGGAGCTACCGCCGCAACCGCGACGCCATCGAGGCCTACTGGCGCGACGGCGTACGCCGCATGGTGGAACAGGACTTCGAGGGCGTCGTCACACTCGGCATGCGCGGCAACGGCGACGTCAGCCTGCCCGACGGCGACGGCATCGAGCTGATGGAGTCCATCCTCGCCGCCCAGCGCCGCATCCTCGCCGAGGAGGCCGGGGCCGACCGGCTCACCGCGATACCCCAGGTGCAGACGCTCTACAAGGAGGTCCAGCGGTACTGGGACGAGGGCCTGCGCCCGCCCGAGGACGTCACGGTGATCTTCTGCGACGACAACTGGGGCAACATGCGCAAGCTCCCGGACCAGTCGATGGAGCCACGCGCGGGCGGATACGGCATCTACTACCACTTCGACTACGTCGGCGGCGGCCGGAACTACAAGTGGGTCGACACCACCAACCTCACCTCCACCTGGGAGCAACTCCACCTCGCGTACACGTACGGTGTGGAGCGGCTGTGGGTGGTCAACGTCGGCGACATGAAGAACCACGAGCTGCCGCTCCAGTTCTTCCTCGACTACGCATGGGATCCCGACCGTTGGCCGCTGGAGCGCCTGGAGGAATGGGAACGGGCTTACGCGGAGGAGAACTTCGGCCCCCGGTACGCCGCCGCGATCGCCGGGGTGCTGCACGCCTACGGTGTGCTCCAGGCGCGCCGCAAACCTGAACTGCTGAACCGCCGGATCAGCCTCGACCCGGCGAAGAACCCGGCCACCGACCCCTCCGCGGTGACTTACGACGACCGGCAGAGCCCGTACCACCTCAACCACTACCGGGAGCTGGAGCGCGTCACCGACGAGTGGCGGCGGCTCGCCGGGCGCGCCGAGCGGATCGGGGCGCTGCTCCCGGCCGAGCGGCAGGACGCGTACTTCCAGCTCGCGTTCTACCAGGTGAAGGCGACAGCGAACCTGTACGCGCTGCGCGAGGCGGAGTTCACCAACCTGCATTACGCGGCGCAGGGACGGGCGGCGGCGAACGCCCTGGCAGACGTCACCGATGCGCGCTTCGCCGACGACCAGGCCCTGTCGGACCACTACAACAAAGAGCTGGCCGGGGGGAAGTGGAGGGGCTTCCAGACCCAGCCGAAAATCGGTTATGGAAATGTGGCGCGGTACGGCCCGGACGCGGCCTGGCAGCAGCCGCAGACGCCGGACCACGTGGCGCTGCCGGACGAGGTGTTTCCGGCGGTTCAGCGCGTCGAGGTCCCGGCGGGGGCGGAGATGGGCGTAGGGCTCGACGGCTCGGACGCGTGGTGGCCCGCTTCGGACGCGCCCGCGGTACTGCCGGCGCTGAGCCCGTACCGGACCGCGCCCGATCCGTACGTCGAGGTGTTCAACCGGGGCCGGGAGCCGTTTGAATACCGGATCGAGTCGCCGGTGGAGTGGCTGACGGTGGACCGTGCGCGGGGCCGGGTGACGCACCAGGTGCGGGCGACAGTGCGGGTGGACTGGCGGCGTGCGCCGCGCGGGACCACCGAGGTGCCGCTCACGGTGCGCGGAGCGGGTGGCCGGGCGGTGCGGGTGACGGCGCGCGTGGAGAACCCGCGGCTGGGCGCGCGCGGGAGGCGCCGGGGGTTCGTGGAAGCGTCGGGGTACGTGGCGATGGAGGCGGCGCACGCCACGCGCGCGGTGGAGACAGACGGGGTGACCTGGCGGGAGATCCCGGACATCGGGCGGACGGGGTCGGGTGTGACACCCTGGCCGGTGACGGCGCCGAGCCGCGCGCCGGGCGGGAACGGCCCGCGCCTGGAGTACGGGGTGACGCTGACGACGGACCCGGGGACGGTGCGGGTGCTGGTGTACCTGTCGCCGCGCAACAACGTGCTGCCTACGGAGGGTCTTCGGTACGCGGTGTCGTTCGACGGCGCTGCGCCGACGACGGTGAATGTCACCCGGGTCACGGGCGCCGACGACACGTCGATGAACAAGCAATGGGAACGAAACACCTCGGACAACACCAACCTCACCGTCACCGAACACACAGTGTCCGGGCCAGGCACCCACACCCTGAAGTTGTGGATGGTGGACCCGACGGTGGTAGTGCAAAGGCTCGTCGTCGACACGGGCGGGCTGAAGCCGAGCTACTTGGGGCCGCCGGAAAGCCACCGAGCCGGCCGCCGCTGACGCCGCGGCGGACGGCCCCGACTCCGCTCGCGCCCCGGCATCCTCATCCGCCCCCTGGTGCCCGCGATGCTCGCCTCGTCTCTGCTCATCCGGGCCCAGACGATCCGCGAGTACGCGCCCGCCCTGTTCCTCGCCGAGGCCGGGTCACAGGTCATCGGCACCATCGCCATCGACCTGGGGACGCAGGGCGAGGCCGGCTCCGTCGCCGCTCTCGCCACCCTCCAGATCGCCGTCGTCGCCGGCCTCGCCGGTCTCCTCTTGCGGATCGCTTTAACCAGAGCGCTGTGGCTGTCGGAGATGCCCAGGCGGACGCAACTCAATCCGCCTTCTCGCAGGTGACGCAGGAACTGGGCCCAGAAGACTTCGGTCTCGCTGTCGCCGACGATGACGCCGACGACCTCGCGGCCGCCATCCTGGGGGACGCCGATGGTGAGGCTGATCCTTCGGAGTGGACACCCTGACATCGCATCTTGATAGTCCAGGGAGGGACGTCCACGTGGGACGCAAGTCTCCGTAGCATGGAACCCACCGGCCCGGCCGGCCTCGCTCGTGGCGATCCTTCCCAGGGTGCTGCGCGACGTGGGGCGCGGACCGGGGTCCGGCAGAGGCGGGCGGAGGCGTCCACCGGGCGAATGCCAGCTGAGCTGAGTCCGCGTCCTGGATTTCACTCCTCCGCCAGAAGAGCCACCCGAAGAGCGCACAGCACCGACAGGAACGCGGAGGCCGCTCTCGGTCGGCGCGTGGCGGCGGGCGCACTGGAAGCCCGGGATGCGCATCCAAATCCGCGACAGCTACGGGCGACTCGTCGGTCCGGTCTACAAGGACGGTGCTGTGGAGGGCACAACGTTCACTCGTGAGCGCCGGTTCTTTCCCCGCACCCGAGTCCGCCCCGATCTCCCTCTCGCTCCCACCACCCCGGTCTACCGGATCCCCAGTGTCCTGCGCCAGAGATCCGTCGGCAGAGGCGGGCGAGGGATATCTGGCGCAGGACGCTAGAGGACCGCAGGAAGCCCCCGTCGGGGCAGGGGACCAAATGCGTCCCCTGCCCCGACGGAGCTCGGTCGGCCGGGCGGCGGGTGACCGGCGCCTGGCAGAGGCCGGTGCCGTGTGCGGCGCTCTCCGGCTCAGCCGAAGTTCACGTCGCTGCACCACATGTAGGCCTGGTCGAGGTGCGAGGCCTGCCAGATCACGAACACGATGTGGTGTCCGGTGTAGCCGGAGGTCTGGACAGGGAACGTGATGTTCTGCGCCGGGGCGAAGCGGCCGGTCTGCGTGATGAAGTCGAGGTTGCCCCAGCCCAGGGTCTGGGTCTTGGGGTCGAAGCCCTGCTTGCTCACGTAGACCTTGAAGTAGTCGGCACCGTGGGACGCCTGGTCGTACAGCTGGATCGAGAAGTTGTTGCCGACGGTGGTGGTCTTCCACGGCCCGGGCTTGTTCAGGCTGGCGTTCCTCGAGAGGTTGTTGCTGCAGAGCGTCCCGTCGGGGGTCCGCGCCTGGAACTGGCCACCGAGGCCGTCGCGGAGCGCGCTCATCCAGTTCCACATGGTGTCGGGGTTGGCCTGCCAGGCCTGCCAGCACATGGGGTCCTGGGTCTGCATGGCCGGGTTCGTGTGGTTGCTGCCCCACGTCTTCCAGCACTGGTACGCGCGGGTGGCGGGGCCGATGAGGGTGCCGTGAGCCTGGGCGGGGGCCGACCAGGTCAGTGCGCCGACAACCACGGTGAACACCATGACGAGCGCCTGGAGAGGCCGGCGGAGGGACGACCGCGGACGCCCGGTTAACAGACTCTGTTTGCGCATGTGGGGGACTCCTTCCAGTTGCAAGACTGTAATGGGAGCGCTCCCAACGGTACGTCTTCTAAGTGAAATGTCAATGAAACAAACGGAGTTGATCGCAAGGATGGGCGGCGAGCAGGGAATCTGTCGTGAGCCGGGAGTCAGAACCGTTCCCGGGACCGGAAAGCGAGGATGCGGCCCGGACTGGCGTGCAGGGCGATGCCACGGAGGGACGTTCGCAGCATGGCAACGGGACCGGGTTCCGGCGCGAGGGCTGTCCGGTTCCACAACTCACAAGATCGCCGGTCCCGATGGTGCGCCTCCCGCACACCCGAGTCGGCCTAACCGGGGCAAGTTGCCTGGTAGGAGCTGTGACTGTATGGCGCATCGGGCAAGGAACACGGCCGATGGCACGCAGCGGGAACGTGCGCACTCCTCGGATCTGAACCCACGGCACTGGAGCATGGATGCCGTAGCGAGGGAAGCCACCAGCAACGCAGATCAGCCTCGGCGCGCTCCAACTCACCTGGGCCGCCGCCGCGGCCCCAAGACGCTCGCGGACCAGGTGCCGGAACACTCCCCGGTGGACCGTCAGCCAGGCCATGGAGAAGAGGCCTGGATCCCTTCCACGTTTGCTGACATGGCTGTTCCGGACAAGGCTGCCCCGCGGTGAGCGGACGGCATGGGCTGCGGCTCGGCCGTCGCCAGTTCTCCCCACTGATGATGGTTTCTCCGCCGGGCCCTCCGCCCTCACCCGCGTAGCGGCCAACAGCTCGACGATCCGTCGGTAGTCCACCACAAGCATCTCCACGGTCGCCGCCTCGTGCGAGTGCGACACGACAGCCCCCGCGCCAAGGGCCTCCTCGACCACCGCCGATACCGCCCCGCGCACCCGCAGCGGGCATCCCCGCCACGTCTGGAGCGGCCAGGTCCTCGACGAGCTCCTCCCGGTCGATCATCCGACGCTCCAACACCGCTTCCGCCTCGGCGAATCCGACCGCGATTCGTTCCGCCGTAGGGCGAAGCTCGTCCGCCCGCGCCCGGGCAGCCGCCTTCCGCTCCTCCGACATCCCAACCATCGACTGTGCCAGGCCAACTCACCTTCGCTGAGCCAGAATTGAGCTAGCGAACCCTGCCACGGAGACACCGGAACATGCCTGACCAAGAAGCCCAAACATCACATCCGGAGGGACATCGGCTTACCATGACGCCGCGTCAATTCGTGGTCTTGCAGATCCGGACCAGCAGGGGAGACTGCCTTTACGACCGGGTCCGCCCGGTCCCCGGCAGCACCACGCCAAGCAGGTCGGTCCCCCGTCACTCCACCGAGATGAGGTCGCATGAAGCGAAACCGAGCCACCGTCAGCGCGGTCGCCGTGACCCTGTTCACCGCCGGTCTCGCCGTCGGCCCGGCAACCGCAGCCACCGCCGCCGAGGCGAAGGCCCGCGTCGGAGCCGACTGGGCAACTCAGTCGATCGTCTTCACCGCCGCTGCAGGACAGACCAACAACCTCAACATATTCTCCATGTACACCAGCGACGGGATCCGGCGGATCGGCTTCAGCGACGTGGTCCCGCTCGAACCGGGCGACCACTGTGCGTACTCCAGAGCCGAGGACACCACCTCCGTCGTCTGCGAACTGCCCGCGGACAGCCCCCGGCCCGACAGGATCGACGTCTTCCTCGGCGACGGCAACGACACGATCGCCGCCTTCACCTCCGGGATCGGCACCGTCAGCGGCGGCCCCGGCGACGATGAACTGCACGCCCACACCGCACGCACGGTGCTGGGCGGCGCGGGGAACGACATGGTCATGGGACCCGCCGCCCTGCACGGCGGCGACGGCATGGACCATCTGATGGGTGACAGCAGCAACCAGCAGATGTGGGGCGGCCGGGGCGACGACATGATCGAGGGCTACGGCGGTGACGACACCGTACACGCGGGCCCTGGCGACGACCACGCCATGGGCGGGGACGGCCGCGACATCGTCCTCGGCGGCCCCGGCAACGACACACTGGACGGCGAAGGCGGCGACGACCTCGTCTGCGGTGGCACCGGAAAGGACGCCCTCGAAGGCGGATCCGGCCGCAACATCGTCCTCCCGTAAGTGCGCCTCCATGCCCGAAGGCCCTGGCCCGCGGCACGAACAGCGTCGCGGGCGCCTAGCCACCGCCGTCGGCGACCCGCCACCCGAGCCGCGTCAACCGCGAACGCCGCACACGGCGGGCCCCCGCGCGACATGACCGACCTGGCCAGCAGCCACGGCAAACACCGTTGCAGTACTAGCTTGATCACGAGCAGGCCCCCTGCCTGGCTTCATGAGCACGCGCCACGGCGAGGACTACGACACTATCCTCAACGACGACGCGCCCGGGTGGCAGCACGCCCGGCACGCCGAAGGCGAGACCGGCACGGGCCGCTACCCGCTGACATACGTGCCGGACACCTGGGACCTGCGGTCCACCCTCGAACTCCTGCTGCCCGGCATCGAGTACCGTCAGCACACCGCGCAGGACGGCAGCCGCACCGTGTACATGCTGCACAAGGACGGCTCCTGGGCCCGAGCTACGGCACCAACGCGCCACGACCTGCCGACCGTGCACCAGGGCGGGCCAGTCCGCCTGTGGGACAAGCTGGATCGCATCCGCACCTGGCTCGTCGTTGACGGAGCCCTCCCCGTCCGAGGCGCTGCGATAACCATCACCGCCAACGGGGCAGTCACCTTCTCACGGAACGGACGGACTGCCACGGTCGGATGAGACCTCGCCGACCGGTTGGACCATGACTGGGCCGCCATGCCGTACTCCGCACAGGCGAGCGCTCTCCCCCGTCCGCCAAAGCCCGTGCGGTGCCGTGGCTTGAGGTTCCCCCGAGATGCGGAGTGTGTTGACAGAGGGTCAGATGGTTCTCATGAGAGGAACATCGACCATGGCCGCCCCCAGAAAGTACTCGCT
>NZ_JBIAQC010000029.1:0-30952 GCF_042888685.1 Streptomyces sp. NPDC002779 | reverse complement strand
AACTCCGGCGGGTAGTTCTTCATGACCACGAGATGTCCGTTCTCAGATCCTCAGGATCCAGTGTCTCGTGTGTTCAACATCAGGGGTCAACGCCCGGTGTCACACCAACACCCACAGACCGACAGACACGCCACTTACAAGTGAAGCTGACCAAGCCCTACTGGCCTCGGGCTTTCACGAGGGGTGCCGTCCGACGTGTGATCGAGAAAGCAGAAAGTGCCCCTGAGCTGCAACGATAGGACTTGCTGAGGGTCCTGTACGTGGTAGCGAAAGAGGCACTCCCAGGTGAAGCAGAGTAGCGGGTCGTACCCTCGTGTCCGTGTCGAGGGCGGCGGCCGAGGAGTTGTTGCCCAGGCCGGGGCCGTGCTGCTGGTCGAGACGGTCCGTAAGTCCGGCCTGGACACCGCGATATCGGCCGCGCCGGCGCCGTGGCGCAAGCGGCGGGCCGTACACGATCCGGGCAAGATCCTGCTGGATGTGGCGCTGGCCGTCGCACTCGGCGGCGACTGTCTGGCCGACGTCGGCATGCTGCGGGCCGAGCCGGCCCTGTTCGGCCCGGTGGCTTCCGATCCGACCGTCTCCCGCCTCGCCGACGCTCTCGCCGCGTCCAGCCCGAAGGCTCTTGCGGCGATCCGGGGCGCACGTTCCGAAGCGCGTCAGCGGGTCTGGGAGTTGGCCGGGGCAAGCAGCCCGGCCGCCGACGGCCAGGTGGTCGTGGACATCGACGGGGTGCTGGTCCTCGCGCACTCCGAGAAGCAGGACGCCACTCCGACCTGGAAGAAGACCTTCGGCCATCATCCGCTCGTCGCGTTCGTCGATCACGGCCAGGCCGGGTCCGGGGAGCCGGTGGCCGCCCTGCTGCGGCCCGGCAACGCGGGCTCCAACACTGCCGCCGACCACATCGAAACCGCCCAACTCGCCCTGGCCCAACTGCCAAAGCGCCTGTGGCGGGGACGGCAGACCCTGATCCGGACCGACTCCGGCGGCGGCACCCACGCCTTCCTCGACTGGCTCTCCAAGCCGGGCCGGTGGCTGTCGTATTCCGTCGGAATGACCATCACCGACGCCCTCCACCAGGCCGTCCTGAAGATCCCGAAGAAGGCGTGGACACCGGCCTACGACGCCGGCGGCACCGAGCGGCCCGGCACCTGGGTCGCGGAGATCACCGACATCCCCGACCTGAGCACGTGGCCGAAGGGGATGCGGCTGGTCGTCCGCAAGGAACGGCCGCACCCCGGCGCCCAGTTGCGCTTCACCGACCTCGACGGGCTGCGGCTGACCTGCTTCGCGACCAACACCAAAGGCGACCAGCTCACCGACCTCGAACTGCGTCACCGCAGACGGGCCCGCTGCGAGGACCGCATCCGAAGCGCCCGCGACACCGGCCTGCGCAACCTGCCCCTGCACGACACGGCCCAGAACCGGATCTGGCTGGAGATCGTCTCCCTCGCACTCGACCTCCTCGCCTGGATGGCGATGCTCGCACTGACCGGCCAAATCCGCTGCCGGGAACCCAAGAAGCTCCGCCTGCGGCTGTTCTCCGCTGCCGCACAGCTCGTGAACACCGGCCGTCGCCGCTGGCTCCGCCTGCCCGCCCGATGGCCCTGGACCGCAGTCATCAGCCACGCGATCGTCAGGCTCCACGCCCTGCCGAACCCTGGCTGACCAGCCACTTCGACCGTCCGACAACCCGCACAACCACACCGGTGAAGTGGAACCCGGCGCACACCCGACGCGAGATCCGGGCCCTCGCCCTGCCCCAGCCCCGAAAAGACCGCACCACACAAACGCAGAGGCCCCGTCAGTAAACCGACGAGGACTCATGAACGATCGAGGCTAGAAGTACGGAGAAGAAGGTACTCATTGCTCCTCCCGGTCAGACCCTCCTACTTTGGTGGAAGCCGTCATTCCACTGGCGGCACCAGCCCCTGGAGTTGGTCCGATGAATGCGTCCCAAATGGTTCACCTAAATTGTTTGCCCACAATCTCCCGCCTTTTGGGAGCACGCGAGGCCCGAAAACCAAGAGGGGCGCGTTTCTGGGTGCCGACCGAGGACGGCTTACCCCTCGAAGTCGAGGTGCGCGGGGTCGAGATATCCGATGTACGACAGCCCGTCGTCGTCTTTCCCGCCAGCTGGGGCGCATCGACCGGCGATTTCGAACTGCTGCTTCAACGGTTGGCGCAGTCCGGTTATCTCACAGTCGGCTACACCCCTCGCGGATTTCGTTCGTCAGGCGGTCGCGTTGAGGGAGCCTCCGCTGCCGACGTCCGGGACTTCAGCGCGGTGATCGACTGGATCGCCAAGACTTATCCATCGGTGAGCTGCGACGCGATCGGGGCTGTCGGCCTCTCCTACGGAGCCGGTATCAGCCTGTTGGCCGCGGCGCGCGATTCGCGCATCTCCACTGTGGTCGCCGTCGACGGCTGGGCCGACCTCTATGCGGCACTGGCCAGAGGCGACACCGCACGGGTCGGGTCTCTGATTCTGGGCCTCGGCCTTCTGGCGGGCCGGCCTCGAGATTCCCTGCTGGCCGCGGTGGCCCGCTTCTGTACCGGCTTCCAACCGGAGCGGTTCCGGGCATGGGCCGACGAGCGCTCGGTCGTTTTCGAAGCCGATGAACTGTCTCGGCGGCAGACGTCTGTACTGCTTGCGGCCGGGCTCAACGACACGGTTCTGCGGCCGGAGCAGATGGTCGATTTCCATCGTCAACTGAAGTGCCGCACAGTCCTTTTGCTGCATGCGGACGAGCATCCCGTCCTGCCGATGCGTCAACTGACGACTCGCTCCGGACGTGAGGTGTGGAGGTACGTCCGCCGCTGGCTCGATGCGGAACTCAAAGGACTGCCGACCGGCACACAGGACGACCACATCGTCATTCTGCGCGGTGATCGGACGGAGAACGACCGGGGGACCCGGCCCGGAGAGACCACGCCGCTGCGACTGGGGCTGGGCGCGCCGTCCCTTGCCGCTCCCGGACGCCTCGCCGGACGTGGCGGGGCGTGGAGCAGCCGGTTGTTGGGAGGTCTGCCGTCCGGGGCCACCGACCGAATGCCGCTGCTGTCCGACCTGCTGCAACGCACCTTGCGCGTGCCTCCGTCCATCTTCTTCCCGCTGGTGCCGGCTATCGCGGCCAGAACGTGGACCACCTCCCCCTTCGATGCCACGCTCCGGCTGCGGGGCTCGCCTCTGCTGCACGGCACGGTGTCCTGCGCGGCGAACCGCGTGACAGTGACCGCGCATCTTTACGCGGTACGCCCACCTGGGCTCGGCGTCCTGCTGAGCCAGGGCGCGGTCACACTCGTCGCGGGCGGCGAAGGGCCGATTCCTTTCGACATCACAATGCGTACCTGCGTCGCCGAGGTTCCCGCGGGACACCGTCTCGGTCTCATCCTCGGGACATGGGATCCGACGTGTCTGGGGAGGACGCCCCCGCTCAGACCGGTGACCCTCCGTTCCATGGAGGAGGACCCCTCGGTACTGACTGTTCCGGTCGACCATTGCGAACCGCGCGAACATAGAAGGGATCACGCGTGTTCTTCCGCGGTCGAGGCCTGATCTTCTGGCTCGTCTTCCTTACGTCCTTTTACCTCATCGTCACCGAACCGGTCTCGTTCGCGGATTTCACCGCTGACACCTGGCACACGCTCCTGCGCGTTCTGCGCTCCATGCGCGACTTCTTCGACGCACTTCGGCACTGATGCCCAACCCGGCCAGTCCCGACCGACGTAGTGGAGAACTCCCTGTGCGACAACTGCTCATGCCCCTGGTTCTGGCCGCAGCCGGTCTGCTGACGGCGCTCGGCCTGCGCATTGCTCCACCGGCCGCCGTACCCCCGGCCGCCGAGGCGGCCGCGCCGCAGCCCCCTGGTGTCTTCGTGCAGTGGGCCACTCCTACGACCCAAGGCGCGGTGCCGGGGACGGACCGGGAACGGGATGCGAGAGACGCATCCATGCGACCGACGCCTCCCGCAGCCGCACTGCCCTCGTCGCCGGCCCCGACACAAACGCCGGAACCCGGTACCGCGGCCCTTTCTGAGCCCCGTCCGGTCGAGGGGCCGTCCGCAGGCCGGACGGACCCGGGATGCCCGACCCCCACAGCCACCCCGGACCCTCGCGACGCTCGGGAGCGCACGGGCGAGCGGGTACCCACCCCCGACATCTGGCCGCCCTCGCACACACACGTCCCAGCGCGAAGCCCCGGGCCGGGGGCCGCCACCGCCGACGCGGGCGCGCCGGCTCCTTGCGAGGCGTCCCTCCCGGAGGACGCATCCGGCGACGAACCCGCCCCGTCCAAGACGGCGACAGATCTGGCGACGCCGTCCGCGGACGGGTCGCGCGATACGGATGCGGGGGAGTCCGCGCAGGGAGCGCGAGGGGAGGAGATCGATGCCCACCGCTGAGGAACGTGCGCTCACGCCTTCGGAGACGCTGCTCTGGCGGGCTGAGAAGTCCGGACACCGACTGCCGGTCATGGCGCTCGTCGTACTCGACTCCACTCCGGACATGCACGTTCTCGCGGGCGCCGTACGACGGACCGTTGCGCGCCATCCCACACTGCGCGCCCGCCTTGTCGTGCCGGCCCGGGGCGGCCGCCGTGCTCGCTGGAAACTGGGGGGCGAACCCGACCTGGGTTACCATCTGCGGCACATCCGGCTGCCCGGGCTCGGCACGTGGGCCGACGTGCTCGCCTTCGGCCAGTCCCTGGCCATGGCACCCTTCGACCTTGCGCGTCCGCTGTGGGAATGCGTGCTTGTCGAAGGACTCTCCGACGGCCGCGCGGTTGTGATGGTCCGCCTGCACCATGCTGCCGTGGACGGGCCGAGGGCACTGCACCTCTTCGCCTCGTTGTGCGAGGCTCTGCCGGACGCTCCATCAACGCCCCGCCGGCTCAGCCTGGTCGAAAGTGCCCCTCCCTCAGTGGCGCCGTGCGGCATGCTTGCCGCAGTGGCCAATCGGCTGACCGGCACGCTCTCCCTGCCGGCCGCCGCGGTCGCCGCCCCGGCCGGAACGCTCCGCACGATCCTCGGCGCGGCCCAGGCGGCCGGCTCCGCCGTGCGACGGCCCGCCGAACCCTCTCCCAAGCTGCGCGGACGCTCCACCGAACGCCGACTCGTGACGCTGAAGGGCTCGCACGAGGCACTGCGCGCGGCGGGACAGCTGGTGCAAGGCAACTCATACGACGCCCTCTTGGCCGTCGTCGTGGGCGGACTGCACCATTACCACCGGGCGAGCGGCGTGGCATGGGACGAGGTGCCGCTCGCCGCCGCCGTCCCCCTGGCCGCAGCGAACGGCGGCAACCGCTTCTCCGGCGTACGGCTGGCCGGACCCGTCGGCGAGACCGACCCGCTACGCCGTCTGACCGTCGTGCACCAAGCGCTCCGCGACGCTCGGCGCGCGCCGGCCGTCGATCCGGACGGCCTCGGTCCGCTGTCGGCCTTCCTGGCTTCCGCGCCGACTCCCGTCGTGCGGGCGATGACGGACCGCGTCACCGAGAGCGACGCCCACTGCACCTACGTGCCCGGGCCCGCGGCATCGGTCAGGCTGGCCGGTGCCGGTGTCCAGGAGTTCTACCCTTTCGCACCGGTCGTCAACTGCGCGGTATCGGTGGCGATGTGTTCATACGACTCGGTGTGCTCTATCGGCGTGAACATGGATACGACAGCAGTAAGTGAACCGGAAATGCTGCACATTTCACTCATGACCGGTCTTGAAGAGATTCTGTCTCTCGCCGACACTCCTCCGTCGTAGTGATGTGCAGTTTATTCACATTAGAGGCTTCAACGATGTGTCTTCCTGAAAGGAACGTGACGAGGGTGGACCTGCCGGAGCGGATTCTGTGCGGCTCTTCCCACGGCACCGACCCGAGGCCGTCCACGGAGACAACGGGGGCCCGGTCGGCCGACATCGAACAAGCGCTGGGAGCTCTTGCCCACGTAGCCGGGCAGATGGACCGCATCCACGCCCTGTTGACCGATCTTCTGGAAGAGGGCAGGCCGCCCGGTGCCGCCGGGAACCCGCGAGCGGAACCCGTGCCCCCGCAGCGGAATCGGGGAGATCTGCTCAGTCCCCAGGAGCAGCGTGTGCTCCAACTCACCAGCCGCGGCCTCTCCAACCGCCGTATCGCCCGCGAATTAGGCATCTCGGAACAGACGGTGAAGAACTATCTGTCGTCCGTCTTCCGGAAGATCGGCGTGGGCAGTCGCGCCGAGGCGACGCGCTATTGGCTGGAATCGCAGGATTAGATCCCGGTCGGGTGCGGCGACGGATCAACAGGACTTTCGGACAGGTACATAGGTACCGGATTCGGCGCGGACTCCTCGTGCAAATATCGAAGTAGGAACGACATGCGAAAGTTGGAAAAACAGATGCCGGAATCACCGAGTCCCGTGCCGGCGCCCGAGGCGGGGACCGCGGCCGAGGGCCTGGACGGCGGCGGCCGTACGGCGGCTGCCGTGCTCCGCGCGGTGCGCTCCCCCCGCAGCCCGGTGCTACTGCTGCGCCGCAAGGAAGCGGCGACCCGGACGGCCGTTCTCCCGCACGTCGAGGTCTTACCCGGACCGGACTGGATCGTGGACGGCACGATGCCCGGGACGTATCCCGAATGGCTGGGCGACCAGGACTTCTGCGCACGGCACGGACTGCGCTTCCCGTACGTGGTGGGGGAGATGGCCAACGGCATCGCCACCACCACGATGGTCGCCGCCGCCGCCGAATCCGGACTCCTGGGCGTTTTCGGCGCGGGCGGCCTGGCACCGGGACAGGTCGAGGAGGCACTGGAGCGCCTCAACCGGGAGATCGGGGAGAAGCGGCCCTGGGGGGTCAACCTCATCCACAGCCCCGTCGAACCCGCGGCCGAGCAGGCGGTGGCGGCGCTGTTGATCCGCCACCGGGTGCCCGTCGTCTCACTGTCGGCGTTCATGGAGCTGACCCCCGCCGTCCTACGGGTGGCGCTCGGTGGCATTCGTCAGGCCGCCGACGGGACCGTCCTGCGTCCCCGGCGGATCATCGCCAAGGTCTCCCGCCCCGAGACCGCGCGCGTCTTCATGTCCCCCGCCCCCGCCGACCAGGTCCGCGCTCTGGTGGCCGCGGGAACGCTGACGGCGGAGGAGGGCAAGCTGGCCGCCCGCATCCCGGTCGCCGGCGACATCACCGCTGAGTCGGACAGCGGCGGCCACACCGACAACCGTCCGCTCACCGCGCTGTTGCCCCGCCTGCTGGCCCTGCGCGACGAAGTGGCCCGGCAGCACGGCAGCGCGGTGAGCGTCGGAGCGGCAGGCGGACTGGGGACGCCGGAAGCCGTCGCCGCCGCCTTCGCGGCCGGCGCGGCCTACGTGGTCACAGGGTCCATCAACCAGACCACCGTGGAGGCGGGCGTCTCCCGGCGTGCACGTGAACTGCTCGCCGCGGCCGACTTCCACGATGTCGTCATGGCACCGGCCGCTGACATGTTCGAACTCGGTGTGCGCGTCCAAGTCCTGAGCAAGGGCACCATGTTCGCCCATCGCGCACGTCGGCTCCATGAGCTCTACCGGCAGCACGCGTCCTTGACCGACATCCCCGCAGCGGACCTACGACGGCTGGAACGGGACGTGTTCCACGCATCCGTGGCGGACATCTGGACCGAGACCGAACGCTTCTGGACCCGTCGGGATCCGCGTGAACTGGAGCGCGCCGCCCAAGACCCCAGACACCGCATGGCGCTGCTGTTCCGCTGGTACCTCGGCCAAGCCAGCCGCTGGGCCATCCAGGGCGAGCCGGACCGCGCCCTCGACTACCAGCTGTGGTGCGGCCCCGCTCTCGGAGCCTTCAACCACTGGATCACCGGCAGCTTCCTCGCCGACCCACAGCGGCGCACGGTCGCCCAGGTCGCCCTCAACCTGCTCGAAGGCGCCACCGTCGTGACCCGTGCCCACCAACTGCGCTCGCTGGGCGTGCCTGTGCCCGCCGAGGCCTTCTCCTACCGTCCCCGTCCGCTGGCTTGACCCACAGCCCGAGACGCTCCCAGCCTCTGCACGACAGCAATTCCCGGCAGGGCTCGGCCCCATCGCCCTTCGCGTCCGACGCCGCACGCCCCTCTGCCCCGTCACATCCTCATCAGCCATACCTCTCCGGAGGCGATGCCCCATGCCCACTTCCTCCGTCCCGCCCCGGTCCAAGCCCTCCTCCGCCCCACCACCGCTGGACATCGCGGTGGTCGGGATCGGCGCCCTGCTGCCCGGCTCCCATACCGTCGAGGGCTTCTGGCACAACGTCGTCCAAGGCCGCGACCTCATGTCCGACGTCCCCGCCTCCCACTGGCTCATCGACGACTACTACCACCCGGACCCGTCTCTCCCCGACCGCACCTACGCCCGCCGCGGCGCATTCCTCGACCCGGTCGACTTCGACCCACTGGCCTACGGGATCCCGCCCAAGTCCCTCTCCGCCACTGACACCACCCAGCTGCTCGCCCTGGTCGCCGCAGAACAAGCACTGAGGGACGCGACCGCGGGAGACCTCACCCGGCTCGACCGAGAACGCACCGGCGTCGTGCTCGGCACATCAAGTCTCGAGCTGCTGTGCGAGATGACCAACCGGCTGCAACGACCGGTCTGGCTGAAGGCGATGCGCGACGGCGGCATCCCGGAGGAACAGGCCCAGAGTCTGTGCGACGCCATCACCGGTCAGTACGCCCCCTGGCAGGAAGCCACATTCCCCGGTTTGCTCAGCAACGTCGTAGCAGGACGCATCGCCAACCGCTTCGACCTCAACGGCCCCAACTGCACGGTGGACGCCGCCTGCGCGAGCTCGCTGGCAGCCCTGTCCATGGCCGCCGCCGAGCTGCAACTCGGCCGGTGCGACACCATGCTCACCGGCGGTGTCGACACGCTCAACGGCATCACCATGTACATGTGCTTCAGCAAGACGCCGGCTCTGTCCCCGACCGGCGACTGCCGTCCCTTCTCCCAGGACGCCGACGGCACGATGCTCGGGGAGGGTCTGGTGCTGTTCGCACTGCGCAGGCTGGCCGACGCCGAACGCGACGGGCAGCGCGTCTACGCCGTGCTGCGCGGTCTCGGCTCCTCGTCCGACGGCGGCCGGGGAGCCGTCTACGCTCCACGCCCCCAAGGCCAGGAACGCGCCCTGCGCCGCGCCTACGAACAGGCCGGATACGGCCCGTCCACCGTCGAGCTCGTCGAGGCGCACGGCACCGGCACCAAGGCCGGGGACCTCGCCGAGGCGACCGCCCTCGTATCCGTACTGCGCGAGGACGCACCCGACACGACGTCGCCCTGGTGCGCCGTCGGCTCGGTCAAGTCCCAGATGGGACACACCAAATCGGCCGCGGGCGCGGTAGGGCTGCTGAAAGCGGTACTGGCCCTGCACCATCGCGCACTCCCACCCACCGTCAAGGTCGCGGCGCCCCAGGCGGCGCTGGCCGCACCGGGCAGCCCTCTCTACGTCAACACCGAACTGCGGCCGTGGATCAGGGGCACGTCCCACCCGCGCCGTGCGGCCGTCTCCAGCTTCGGATTCGGCGGGAGCAACTTCCACCTCACAGTCGAGGAACACCAGCCGCCCCCGGGCGTCGAAAGCCCTCCCCGGGTGAGGACCGTCCCCACCGAACTCATCCTCGCCCAGGCCGGATCGGCGCCGGCCCTGGCCGCCGTAGCCCGCGAGCTGGCCGACCGGGACGAACCGCTGGAGACCCTCGCCCGAGAGAGCCAGTGGTCCTTCACCCCCGGGCCCTACCGGTTCGCCGTGCTCGCCGACACCCCGGAGACCGCCGCGCAGCGTCTGCGCGAGCTGGCCGGGGAGATCGAGAACCACCCCGGACAGGCGGTCTCACGGCCCGGCCGGGCCCACTACGCCGGCCCGTCTACCGCGCCGGGGCGCCTGGCCTACCTCTTCTCCGGGCAGGGCAGCCAGTACCCCGGCATGGGCGCGGGGCTCGCCCTGCACAGCCCGTTGGCGCTCGCCGTCTGGGACCGGGCGGCGGACTGGACGGCCGAGGACGGCCCGGCCCCGCACCGGGCGGTCTTCCCGCCGCCCGCCCTCACCGACGACCAGCGCCGCGAGCAGAGCGAACACCTTGCCGCCACCGACCAGGCCCAGCCCGCCCTCGCCGTACAGAGCCTGGCCCAGCTCGCCGTCCTCGACTCGCTCGGCCTCACTCCCGACGCCACCGCAGGTCACAGCTTCGGCGAACTCGTCGCCCTGCACGCGGCCGGAGTCTTCGACGACCACACCCTGTTCCGCCTCGCGACCCGCCGCGGTGAACTCATGGCCGCCGCCGGTGCGGACCACCCCGGTGGCATGCTGGCCGCCGGCTGCGCGGCCACCCGCGTCCACGAGATCCTCGGCTGGGCGTTCACTCATGACGACGTATGGCTCGTGGGGGAGAACGCCCCCGACCAAGCGGTGCTGGCCGGCGACTCCGACGCCTTGCTGCGCTGCGAGCAGGCCTTGGCGTCGGCCGGTGTCGCCGTCACCCCCTTGCGGACCGGCGCGGCCTTCCACAGCCCTGCGGTGGCTGCCGCGGTCGCACCGTTCGCCTCCTTCCTCGACGTCGTCGCGCTGCGCGCGCCCACCTGCGACGTGTGGTCCAACATCACCGCAGCCCGATACCCCAAGGACCCCGACGGGATCCGCCGCCTCCTGAGCACGCACATCACCTCTCCGGTCCGTTTCGCCGACCAGATCGACGCCATGTACGAGGACGGCATCCGTCACTTCGTCGAACTGGGAGCGGGGTCGACGCTCACCAAGCTCGTCGGTCGCATCCTGGCGGGCCGCGACCACCGTGCGGTGGCCCTCGACCGTCCCGGACCGCACGGTGTCACCGCCCTGCACGACGCGATGGCCGTGCTCTCCGTCCATCTCGCACGGCCCCTCGCCTACGCGTCGCTCTGGGCCACCCACCCGCCCGCCGCGGCGTCCCCCGCCGTGAAGGACAAGGCCCGCCTGACAGTCCCCGTCGCAGGCCACAACTACGGCCGCCCCTACCCGCCGGCACCGGCCACAGCACGCTGATCCGCTCACGCCGGCCGCCGCGCCGTCACACCTGCCCGTTCCACCAGGCCCCACCCTCACAAGGAGACATTCATGACCAGCCCCTCCGTTCACACGATCCAGGACGCCACGACCTCCGGCCACCGTGCCCCCGCCACGAACGCGCGGGAGGAGTGGCACCACACCCTGCGCGGCATCCGGCAACACGTGTCCCAGCTTCAGGACCAGTACCAGCAAGCCCTCGGCACCCTCATCGGCCTGGGCACGCTCCTCGAGGGCGTCGTCGACACCCCCGCCCCCCAGACCTCGGAGAACGGCAGGGCTGACACCGGCGACGCGCAGCCGAACGCCGCCGAGGTCATGTCCCCGCCCCCCTCCCTCCACCACGCCGGCCCCGCCGTCGAGGAGCCCTCGCGCCGCACACCCGACGGCACTCCGGCCCCCTCGCTCCCGGCGGCCGGGACCGCGGCCCACGAAGACCTCGGCGGCCTGCTCCGCGAGGTCATCGCCGACGTAACGGGTTACCCCGAGGCCGCCCTCACCCCCGACGTCATGCTCGAGGAGGAGCTGGGCATCGACTCCATCAAGCGCGTTCAGATCCTTGCCGCGATCCGCGACCGGGTACCGGGTCTCGGGTCGGTGGACGCCGCCGCCATGGCGCAGCTGCGCACGATCGCCGAAGTCACCGAGCGCCTCGTCGAAGCGGCAGCGGCCGGCGGGCAGCCCTCGTGACCGGGCCGGCCGCCGCACCCGGACCTGCCGGGCCCCATCGTCTGGTGCCGGCATGGCGCGCTGCCACCGCCCCCGGTCTGGTCCTGTCCGGCCTGCAGGAGTGCGTACGGATCACCGACGACGAGAGCGGAGTCGCCCCCGCGCTGGCCGAGGTCCTGCGCGGGCACGGGATGCGTGTCGACGTCGTCGGCGCCGACGAGCTCGGCCGTGAGCCGCGGGGGCAGGGATGCGTCGTCCTCCTGGACGCCCTGAGCGACCCACGGCACCCCGCGCAGGACTCGGCCGAAGTCCACGGGCGACTGCTCCGCGCCCTCACCGCGCTGGCGCCCCGTGACGAAACCGACGCCGGCGGGGCCCGCTCCGTCGTCCTCGTCCAGGACAGCGGCGGACCGGGCCCGGCCGCCCCGCCGGGCCGGGCCTGGCTCGGCGGGGCGGTTGCCCTGGCGCGGACAGCCCACCAGGAATGGCCCCGGATCACCGTCAAGGGAATCGACTGCGTCCGCGGCGGACGACCCGCCGCGGACGTGGCCGGCGCCCTGGCGGCGGAACTCCTCACCGGCGGTGGCGAGCCGGAGGTGGCCCTCACGGCCGACGGCCGCCGGCACCACCCGCACACTGAACCCGCCCCGCCGCTGGAGCCGGTCGAGACCTCACGGACCGCGCCGGACCCGTTCTTCGTCGTGACGGGCGGCGCCCGCGGCATCACCGCCCCCTGCCTCGTCGAACTGGCCCGCCTCCAACGCCCACGACTGCTCCTGTTAGGGCGTTCCGCGCTCGTGCCGGAACGGCCGGGACAGGCCGCCGAGAAGGACGATGCGGCCCTGATCCGCAGCCTCCTCGCGGAAGACCGGGAGACGGGGGCGGTCAGGACGTTCGCTGAAGTGCGCGCGGAGGCCGGCCGGCTGCTCGCCGCACGCGAAATCCGGCACACCCTCGCCCAGCTGGAGAACGCCGGTGCGCAGGTCCGCTACTCGTCCGTGGATGTGCGGGACGAGAAGGCCGTGCGGACCCGGCTGGAGGAGGCGCGCGACCTGTGGGGCCCGGTGACCGGACTGGTCCACGCGGCGGGCGTGGTCGCCGACAAGATGGTCGCGGACAAGACACCCGAGCAGTTCGAACGGGTCTTTTCCACCAAAGTGGAGAGCCTGCGGGTACTGCTGGACGCCACGGCCGACGATCCACTGGACACGATCTGCCTGTTCTCCTCGATCAGCGCCACGGTCGGCAACCCCGGTCAGAGCGACTACGCGATGGCCAACGCGGTGCTCGACCATGTCGCGGGAGAGTTGGCCCGCGAACGACCCGCCGCCCGCGTCGTGTCCATCGCCTGGGGGGCCTGGCACGGCGGTATGGTCACCCCTCCGCTGCGCGAGCACTTCGCCCGGCAGGGAGTCGCGCTCCTCCCGGTCGCCGAAGGGGCCCGGGCCTTCGCCGCCGAACTGGCTGCCACGTCCGGGCCCAGCCGGATCGTCGTGGTCCCCGATCCCGGACAACCAGGCCAGTGGGGTGGCGCCTCCGACCGCACCGGCACGCAGATCCAGGCCCTGGTCAGAGCGGGCGCCCAGCGCCGTCCCCTGCTGCGCGACCACGCGATCGGCGGTCGTGTCGTAGCGCCCCTGGCCCTCGCGACCGAGTGGATGGCGCGCGCTGTGCCCGGACGCGTGGCCGGCGCCCCCTTCGCCCTCCACCACATCCACGTACGCAGGCCGATCACCCTCGGTGGGCCCGAACCGCACTGGCTCACCGTCGAAGCCGTACGGCAGGAGGACCGCGCCTGGCACATGTCCGTCGGACCGGTCGATGACCGCGCGCACATCACCGCCCTCGCCGTGCCCGACCGCCCCCCGGCCGCGCCCCGGCAGGACCGGCCCGCACGCCCCGGCCCTTCGGCTGCCGCGCCGCGCTACGGTGTGCCGCCCCTTTTCCACGGCCCGGACTTCCACGTGATCGACGAGATCCTCGACCGTGACGACGGCGGCGTACATGCGACGGTGCGCGGTCTGCGGGCCATGGGCTGGTCCGACGACGGACGGTGGGCCACCGACCCGGCGCTGTTCGACGCCGCCTTGCAGCTGTCCTTGCTGTGGGCCCAAGGCGTACTCGGTCCCACCCTTCCCATGCGCGTGGAACGGTGCGAGATCCACCGGCCGGGCGCCGCACCCGCCGGCCCCCTCACCTGCTCGGTGACCGCCCGCTCCTGCGGCCCGCTCAGTGCCGACTGCGACGCGCTCCTCCTCGACACCGGTGGAGGTGTGCGAGCCGCACTCACCGGCATCCGCCTGATCGCCCTGCCGGGCTGACATGCTCCCTCGCCGGGGCGAACACTGCTCCGGGCGCGCTGAGCGTAGGACACCCCGGCCATCGAACCAACTCCCTCCCGACCGACCCGACTCGACCGCTGAGGCCATCTCATGCTCTTCGCCCCCATCGCCGTCGTAGGACGCGGTTGCGTTCTTCCCGGTGCCCTCGACCCCTCCGCGCTGTGGTCCGCCGTCGTCTCCGGCAGCCCCACCCTCACCCCCGTCACCGCCGACCGCTGGGACGTTCCCCCGGTGACCGTGCACGCACCACGACGGCCCTGCCCGGACCGGGTCTGCAGCGACATCGGCGGATTCGTCGAGGGATTCGACACGGTCTTCCGTCCCGCGGCCCTCGGCTGGGACCCCTTCGAAGCCGCCCAGTACGACCCGCTGTTCCGCTGGACCGTCCATGGCGTGGGGGCGGCGCTCGACACCGTGCCCGGCGCCCGGCACAGCACCCGCACCGGTCTCGTCATGGGCAACCTGACGTACCCCACCAAATCACTTGCGCGTATCACCTCGCGGCGCCACCTGACCGGGCAGGCCTTTCCCACCGGCGTGCACGACGCGGCCACCCAGCCACGCAACCGCTTCTCCTTCGGCCACCCCGCCGCACTCGCCGCCACCTTGCACGGCCTGGGAGCCGGCGCCCTGACCCTGGACGCGGCCTGCGCCTCCTCCCTGTACGCCCTCAAGATCGCGTGCGACCGCTTGCACGACCGGTCGGCGGACGTCATGGTGGCCGGCGGGGCGAGCGGCGCCGACAATCTGTTCATCCAGATGGGTTTCACCGCCCTGTCCGCGCTCAGCCCCAGTGGGCGCAGTTTGCCGCTGGACGCCCGCGCCGACGGCCTGCTCCCGGCGGAGGGCGCCGCCTTCGTCACACTGACGCGGCTCGACGACGCCCTCGCCCGCGGTCTCGACGTCCTGGCGGTCATCCGGGGCATCGGCTGGTCCAACAACGGGCGCGGCGTCCTCGTCGCACCCGACGAGGACGCCCAGGAACGCGTCATGCGGGACACCTACCGGCAGTCCGGCATCGCCCCCGAGGACATCGGGCTGCTGGAATTCCACGCCACCGGCACACCCGTGGGCGACGAGGCCGAGATCCGCAGCACGGCGAGGGTGTTCGCCGCCGCCGCGAACCTGCCGATCGGCGCGGCCAAGGCCACCTTCGGTCACGCCCTGCCCGCGGCCGGGATGGTCGGTCTGCTGAAACTCATCGGCGCGCTGGAGGCGGGAACGGTGCCGCCCGTCACCGGGATGCAGGAGCCGTCGCCGGTCCTGGCCGGCACACCCTTCCGACTGCCGCGCGCACCCGAACCGTGGACAGGCCCCCGCCGTGCGGGCCTGAGCGCTTTCGGCTTCGGCGGCAGCAACGCCCACCTCATCCTCGAAGGCCCCCCGGCCCCCTCCCCGCACGAGCACCGGCCACCGGCCCGCCTGCCGGGAGCGCGCCCGCGCGCCGCCGAGCCCGCACCTCCCACCGCGCGACCGACCGTGCCGAAGGACACGGCACCGGTCCTCTCCGCACAGGACGAACAAGCCCCGGCACAGGACGAACAAGCCCCGGCGCACGCCGCCGTGGCCGTCGTGGGACTGGGCGTACGGCTGGGCGCGGGAGCGGACACCGCGGACTTTGTACGCGATCTGGTGACCGGAGGCCGCAAGGAAGGAGAACCCGGCCCCGTCCGCCTTTCTCTCACCGAACTGCACTGCCCACCCGCCGACTTCGCCGACGCACACCCGCAGCACGCCATGCTCATGGCCGCCTGCCAAGAGGCGGCCCACGGCGTCCGTCTGACCGCCGACCGCACGATGGTAATCGTCGGAGCGGAGAGCACCCCGGCGACCAGCGACTTCCAACTGCGCTGGCGTCCCGCGCCGGCGGCGCTCCCGCCGGAAGCCGTGGAGCGGACCGGCAACTCCGCGGCGGTACCGCAACCGCTGTCGGCCAACGCCGCCATCCGGCACATGGGCGCCGTCCTCGCCAACCAGGTCAATGTGGCGCTGAACCTCACCGGCAGCGGTTTCGCCGTGGGCGAGCAGGAGGCGTCCGGCCTCGCCGCCCTGCGCCTCGCCCTGCGCGCGGTACGGGCGGGCGAGTGCGACTCCGCCGTCGTGGGCGCCGTCGGCACCCCCGACGAACCCGTCCACCGGGACGTCCTTGCCGCCCTCGACCGAAGCGCCGAACCCGTGGACGCCGCCGTCGTCCTCACGATCAAACGGGCCGACCTGGCCGCCCGTGACGGCGACCGGGTACTGGCTCTGCTGCCCGGCGATCCGGACCCCGGCAGTGGCCACGGTGGCGACGCCGAACAGGACGGTGCGCCCGCGCTGATCGTGGGGGACATCAGCCCCCGCGACCACGAACGGCCCGGAACCACGGCCCTGGACCTCGCCGCGTTCCTGGGACACGCCGACTGCGCCCACGGCATGGTCGCCGTCGCCGCCGCCGTCGTGGCCCTGAGCCGCGGCGTGCTCCCGCGACCGGGCGCCGCCGCCCGCCCCTGGCTCGGGAAACGCCGGGCACAGGTGACCGTCCGCACCGCCGACACGCACGGCACGCACCACCTGCGCCTGGACGCGGCACCGGGATCTCCCCGAGCCGTCCTCACCGAGCAGCCACCCCGCCTGCACGTGTACAGCGGCGACGGCGTCGTAGACGTACTGGAACACGCCCAGACCTACCAGGAGAGCGACCGCGGCCCCGCCCGGCTCGTCGTCCAGGCCACCGGCGAGGCCCAGCTGCGCGACCGCGTCCAAGCGGCGAAACGCTGGCTGCGCGACGGCGGGGCCCGCCCCGAAGGAGCCCACTACCGCGACCGGCCGATCGATGGAGGCATCGCCTTCGTCTACACCGGGGGGGCCGCCACCTACCCCGACATGGGTCGATCCCTGCTGCTGGCCGCCCCCGACACCCTGACCGAGCTCGCTCGCCGCTCCGGCGGCCCCCTCGGCCCGCTGGTGCAGTGGCTCTACGATGACGCCGACCGCCTCGCCCACGCCTCCGACCGCGCCGACCGCACCGCCATGCAGCGCATCTGGGGCTCGATCATGCTCAGCACCGTCCACACCAGCCTCTCCCGGGACGTCCTGGGCCTGCGGCCTGATGGCGTCATCGGTTACTCCTCCGGCGCCACGAGCGCCCTCATCTGCCTGGATTACTGGCGCGAACTGGCGCCCCTCCTGCGCGACTCGACCGTCGACCCGCTCTTCCACGGACTGCTCACCGGAGCGTGCGAGGCGGTACGCGAGGAATGGCGCGAGCGGGCGATCGAGGGGAAACGCTGGGCCACGCACCTGGTGGGCGCCTCCGCGACGGCCGTGCACGCCGCCCTCGCCGGGGAGCGTGCCGTGCACCTCTCCGCCGACAACAGCCCCACCTGCTGCACCATCGCAGGAGAAGAGGACGCGTGCGCACGCGTCCTGACCGCGCTACGCCCCGACTACGCGTTCCGCCTCGAGTACGACGTCGCTGTGCACGTCCCGGAGGTCGAGCGCGTGGCCGACCGGTGGCGGCGCTTCCACCACCGGCCCGTCACCCCCCTGCCCGGCGTCCGCTTCTACGACTGCGCCACGGCCTCGTCGTTCGAACCCACCGCCGACAGCGTCGCCGACGCCCTGACGGCACAGGCCACCGGCACCATCCGATTCGCCGACACCGTCCGCCAGGCCTACCGGGACGGCGTCCGGATCTTCATCGAACACGGCCCCCGGCAGGCGTGCACCGGCTGGACCGGTGAGATCCTGCGGCGCCGGGAACACTTGGCCGTCGCCCTCGACGCCGCCCCCGACCGATCCCTGCGCCACCTCTTCGACGCCACCGCACAGCTCGCCGCGGCCGGCGTGCGCGTCGACCACGAGGCACTCACCCGGCGCTTCACGCCGCCGCCGTCCCACCTGGCGACGGCGGCCCGCACCATCACCGTCCGCCGAGCCACCGCCACCCTGCCCCCGCCCCTTCCGTCAGCGGTCGCCGAAACCCCTGCCGAGCCGGCGCCCGAGGCCACCCCCGCGCCGCCCGCAGGGACGCCCGGCATCCTCTTCGACCGGGACCAACTCGAATACCTCGCCCGGCACCCGGTGTCCCCCCTGTTCGGGGAGCGCTTCCGCGCCCAGGACGGCAGGCGCCGGCAGACCCGGGTACCGACCCCGCCGATGCTCCTGATCGACCGGGTCACCGGAATCGAGGCCGAACCCGGGACGATGGGCACCGGAGTCATCTGGACGGAGACCGATGTCACCGCCGAGTCCTGGTTCCTCGATCCGGCCGGCCGCATGACCCCGGGCGCCACCGTCGAGGCCGGCCAGGCCGACCTGCTCCTGATCAGCTGGCTCGGCGCCGGCCTCCACCTCGACGAGAACCGGGTCTACCGGTTGCTCGGCTGCGACCTCACCTTCCACGGGCCACTGCCACGGCCCGGAGAAACGCTGCGCTATCGCATCGAGATCACCGGACACGCCCGGCACGAAGGAGTGCATCTGTTCTTCTTCCAGTACGACTGCTGGGTCGGCGACGAACGACGGATCACCGTACGAGGCGGTCAGGCGGGATTCTTCACCGACGCCGAACTCGAGGCCTCGGCAGGCGTGCTGTGGAATCCCACGGAACTCGGGCCCGCCACGGGAGACGTACCGGACGGGACCTGCCGCGTCTTCGACGACGACCAGGTGCGCGCCCTCGTCCAAGGGCGGGCCGACGTGTGCTTCGGACCCGGCTGGGAGACCACCCGCAGCCATCTGAGGACCCCCCGTATCCCGACCGCCGGCCGGCACCAGCTCTTCGACCGGGTCACCCACTTCGAACCCGCGGGCGGCCCGACCGGTGGCGGGTACCTGCGTGCCGAACTCGACCTGAGGAACGACATGTGGTTCTTCGACGGCCACTTCCATGAAGACCCCTGCATGCCCGGCACATTGATGCTCGACGGCGGATACCAGGCCATGGCCTTCCACCTCACGGCCCTGGGCCTCACCGTCGACCGTGACGGCTGGCGCTTCGAGCCGGTGCGCGGCGAATCCTCCCGCATGCGCTGCCGAGGACAAGCCGTGCCCACCAGCCAACAGCTCGTCTACGAGCTGTACGTCACCCGGGTGACGCAAGGCCCGGAACCCGAACTGCGCGCCGACCTGCTGTGCACGGTGGACGGCCGTCCCTCCTTCCACGCGGCCGGCCTGGCACTGAAGCTGGTGCCCGACACCCCGCTCGCCGGCTGGAAAGCCAGGGCCCTGGCTCCCGGGGCACGGTCTGAGACCCTTCCCGTGCCCGCCGCCGACCTGTTCGCCCCGCAGCCCGTGGACCGCGCCGTCGTGGTGGACGGCACCCCCCTGGACCGCGACAGCATGCTGGACTCGGCCTGGGGACCGGTGCGCGACGCACTCGGCCCGGCCTTCCGCGACCTCGCCGAACACCGCCGCCTGCCCCGCCTGCCCGGTCCGCCCTACCTGTGCATGGACCGGGTCACCGCCCTGGGCGCCACCCCCGCGTGCCCTGCCGAGGGAAGCTGGGTGGAGGCCGAGTTCGATCTGCGTGACGACGCCTGGTTCTGGCAGGACGCCGGCGAGCGGCTGCCCACCGCCATCCTCATGGAAAGCGCGCTGCAACCCTGCGGCTGGCTGGCCCAGTTCACCGCCTGCGCCCCCGACAGCGGACAGGACCTGCACTTCCGCAACCTCGACGGGGACACCACCGTGCTCGCCGACGTTCCCCGCTCGACACGGACACTGCGCACCCGGGCCACCCTCACCGGCATTACCACCAGCGACACCATGGTCCTCGTTTTCTTCGCCGTGGAATGCTTCGCCGACGACACCCTCTCGCTCGCCTGCACCACGAGTTTCGGCTACTTCCCCCCCGGCGCCTTCGACCAGGCCCCCGGACTGCGCCGCCCACCGGACCAGGCCGCGCCAGAACCGGCCGGCGATGACTCGGGCGCGCCCCCTCAATCCGTCGACCTCACACGCCGCCCCGAGCGCTACCACACCGGACCGCTGCGCCTGGGCCACCCCCGACTGGTCGTCCCGCAACGCACCGTGCACGACGTGCGCGGCGGCCCGGCCGGCCTCGGCAGCATCAGCGGCGTGAAAGACGTCGACCCCGACGACTGGTACTTCAAGGCGCACTTCTTCCAGGACCCGGTACAGCCCGGCTCCCTCGGCGTCGAGGCCATGTACCAGCTGCTGCGCGCCCTGCTCATCGAGAAGGACTTCGGCGCCGGCATGCGCGCCCCACGCTTCGAGATCGGCAACGCCGCCGAACCCCTCGCATGGAAGTACCGGGGTCAGGTGACCCCCCGTGCCCGACAGACCGTCGTCGACGTCCACATCACCGAGACCACAGAGACGACGGAAGGCCGCTCTGCCCTCGCGGACGCGTGGCTGAGCGTGGACGGAACGGTCATCTACCACGTGCGCAACATCGGCCTGCGCGTGGTGGACGCAGCCCCGCCGCCCGCCCCCGACCACTTCGCCGTCCAGACGCTCGACCCCGCCACGGACACCTGGCTCGGGGACCACCGGCCCACGTGGACCGCACCGGCGCTGGCTGCCACCGTCGTGGCGGACCTGCTCGCGGGCGCGTCCGTCCGCCACACGGGCCGACCCGCCCGCGCCCTGCGCGACATCACCCTGGAACGCTGGGTCGTGCTCGACACGCCGCGCCACCTCCTCGTCGAGGTCCGGGCCCGCCAGGACCGCACAGAGACCGTCCTGCACCTGTGGCGGCCGAGCAGAAAGCGCCCTGATTTCTCGCGCTACGAACCCGTGGCCCGCGCGACCGTCCTGCACACCGAGCCGCCCCTGCCCGAACGACCGCCCGAGTTGCTCGACGCCCGACCGGTCCCCACCTCGCCGTACGACGACGGTCGGCTCTTCCACGGCCCCGCCTTCCAGTCGCTGGTCGCCCTGCACACCGGACCGCGCGGTGCCACGGGAGTCCTGGACGCCGGACGCTGCACCGTGCCGCCGGGAATCCTCGGCCCCGGACTGCTCGACGGCGCCCTGCACGTGATCCCGCACGCGGCGCTGCACCAATGGGACCCGGGCATCCCCTCCGACGTCGCGGCCTACCCGCAACTCATCTCGCGGCTCGACCTCCACGCCCCGCCGCCCACCGGAGGCGCGGTCCGGGTCGAAGCGCGGTTCGCCGGATTCCGCGACGGCGATCCCGGCCGGCCCGAGATCGACGTATGGCTGAACGCCGGGGGAGCGCCGGTGGCCACCTTGCGCATCGAGGAACGTCTGCTGCCGTTGGGACGGCTCGCCCGCTACTCCCCGGAGGAGATCCGAGCCTTCCTCCGCCGCGAACAAGGCTTGCCAGGAGGAGGGCTGGCGCACATCGACGGCCCGGAAACGCACACGGACACCTCCGACGTGCGCATGATCGACTGGTTTCCGCACACCGTCGCCACCGTCTACGACCTGCCCGCCTCGACGCGCGGCGCCGACCTCGTCGACGCCATCGCCCTGCGGGAACACGTGGCACAGCGCCGAGGCATCCATCCCGTCCTGGTCAAACCCGGTCTCGCAGGCCAGGCCCACGCCCTGGACGCCCCCCTGACCCTCCACCACCTGTCCCTGCGCCGCACGACGCGCGGGACGACGGTCACGGACTGCGAGCCGCCGTCCCTCGATGTCGAGCGCGTCATGCGCTGGTGGCGCAAGGAGCACCGGGGCGACTGGCCGGGACACAACGTGCTCGCCGCCCTGCTCCACGGGTTCCTCGCGGGCCTGCACGTCCCGGCTCCGGCCCACGCCGACCCGTCACCCCACCTGCGCGCGGGCCGGCTGTACGTCCACGGACCCGACAGCGAACCGGCTGCCCTCGTCTTCGCCGCGGCGAACTCCGCACTCCGCGAACGCGCCACCCTCCTCCTGCGACCGGAGCCGTGGACCCGTCGACTCCTGTCGGCGATCTTCGACGGGCCGGCCGCGCACCAAGACCCACGCCACTGCCCCTGCGCACCTGACACGTCGGACGTCGTCACCCGGACGCGGGCACACCTCGCCCACGGCGGCGACGTCTTGGTGCTGGCACAGGGAGACGCCGCGGAATCGCTGCACGCCACACTCGGGGCCGCGATCGAAGCACACAACGCCGTCCATCCCCTGCTGTTCCTGCCGCTGCCGGCGAAGACGGCCCGCGAACACCGCGCGCCCGCGCGGCGGCGCGCCTGCCACCATCGCCTTGCCTCCGCTCTCCCGCACGCCTCCTTGCGCCAGGACCCTGTGGCCGTGGTGACAGCCGCCCTCGACGCTCTCGCCGCACCACAACTACCGCACCCCTCGTTCATGCCCCACTCCCTGGGCACCGTCCCGAACATCCGGGGCGAGCGGCGCGCACTGACCCAGGAGGAAGCCGACGACGCCCTGTTGAAGTCCCTCCTCGACCTGCACGCACACACCCCGCACTTGAAGACGACCCCGCCCGCGCCGCCCCCCAGGACGGCGGACCCGCCTCATGACCCTTCCCGCCCACGCCCCTCGCAGCCGGCGGAAACGCTTGAGGCACCCCCCCGGAGGCAACCATGACCCACCGCGCACGCACCGTCTCCACCATCATCGACACCCCGGCGTCACAGCGGGACATCCACCGGCTCGCCACCCGCCTGGGCCAGGGCCACCGCGCGATGCAACGCGAGGTACGCCGCCACCTGCGGTCCATGGTCGCCGTGCGCGGAACACCGTGGACGGACCTGTTCGCCACCCTCATGACGTCCCTGCTGACCAGCACCTGGACCGTCCATTGCGCCCCGGACAACCGCCGGCGCCTGTCCGAGCTCGACAAAGCGGGAGACTGCCTGATCTTCCTTCCCAACCACCGGACGTATGCCGACCCCCTGTTCGTCCAGCGGGCGTCCCAAGGCTGCGGCCTGCCCCGCAACCTGTGGTTCGCCGGCGACAACCTCCGCCTCCCCCTTCTCTCGGGCCTGGCCCGGCGCGCCGGCGTGGTCTTCCTGCGGCGCACGAACACCTCCGACGAGGTGTACGGAACCGCTCTGCGTTGCTACCTGCGCCACCTCGTCGAAGTGGGCGAGAACGTCGAGTGGTACCAGGAGGGCGGCCGCTCCCGGACCGGCCTGCTGCGACCACCGCGCCACGGCCTGCTGCGCTACACGGCGGAAGCCCTCACCGACCTGCCGGGGCGACGGGTCTGGCTCGTCCCCGTCGCCCTCAGTTTTGAACCGCTGCCCGACGCGGCCGACCTGGCCGCGGAGGTCGCGGGTGCTGCCAAGCGCCCCGAGACGCTCCGCTGGTTCCTCCGCTACGTCAGGACCTACCGCGCGGCGGCCGGCACGGCCCACGTCCGCTTCTCCGCACCGATCCCCGCACACGACGGGAAGCGGCCCGCCGACAGCACGGCGGCAGCCCGCGCCGCGACCCTGGCCCGAGACGTCAACCGTGCCCTGAGCCGAGCGACCCCCGTGACCACCCGCACGCTCACCGCCCTCGCCCTCGCCGGATGGGAGACCGACGCGGTGCCCGCGAACCCGCGGCAGCGGGTACGGGCCTGCCTCGCGGCCGCCGACCGGGCGGGCGCCCCCCAGACCGACACCGCGATCCTGCGTACCCCGGACGGGATCGGCCGGGCGATACGCATGCTGTACGCGGCCGGACCCGGCCCCATCGGCCGGGCCCGGCCCGATGCCCCAGGCCTTCCCCTGCCCACCGCCTCGGAACACCCGGTCCCGGACACGGTTCCCGCGATGCTGACGGCGCCGCCCCCGGCGAACACCGACGAGGCCGCCCGGCACGCCACGGCGCTGTACGCGGACCAAGGCGTTCACTGGATGTGGCCACGCGCCACCGCCGAGGTCGCCGCCCTGCGCGCCTCACGGATCGAAGAACCTCTCGCCTGGAACCGCGCGGTGGAGCACCTGCGGCTGCTCATGCGGATGGTGGCCCTGGGGACCGGCATCGGCACCCATCCCCACCTGCTCGCCGGCGCCATCGTGGAACTGCGCCGACTGGCCGCGCCGACGGAGGACGGAAGCCTCACGCCGTGGTCCTTCACACCCGACCTGAACCGCGCCAAGGACCTCATCGCCCCCGACGTCCTGCACCGTGGCGCCGCCAGCCAGCTGCGGGTCCTCAGGTCGCTGTCCCAGAACGGCGACGAGCCGCCGCGTACCGACGACATCCTGCGCGCCGCCCTCGACCCCCCACACCCCGATATTGCACGCGACACCCCGCTCGTCCACCGGTCCGCGCCCTACTGTGCCGCCGTCCTCGTCGACCTCCGGCGCGAGGGACTGCTCAGCGCCGGCCGCGAGGCCACCGCCCGCCGCGCGAAGGCCCTGGCCGAAGCCGAGAACCTCTGGGCCGACCTCAAGGCACTCGACGCCCTACGCGCCGAAAGGACGGCCTGACATGAACGGCCTCACCGTGACCACACGACAGCCTTCGGCATCGGAGACACTTCGCAACCTGCTCGCGGACATCGCCGCCGCGCCCGCCGGCCCTTCCGTGGCGGCCTACTTCGACTTCGACGGCACGCTCATCCGGGGCCACTCGGCCGCTGCCTTCTGCCGCAACCGTGTACGCCATGGTGAATGGCCCCGGGAGGCGTGGCATGCCCTCACGTCGGCGCATCCCAGAGCCATCGCCCGGGACCTCCTGCGCGCTCGCGCCGGCGTCGAGACACACGCCGCCGCCCGTCTGGGCGCGGCGGCGGGAGTCTCCTGGCACGGCCGCCCCCTGGAGCAGCTCAACGCCTTCGGAGAGCGGGTCTACCGCGAGGACATCGCGCCCCGCATCGTCCGCGAGACCTGGCTGCTCGCCCGTGCCCACCAGGCGCGCGGGCACCGGGTATGCATCGCCACGGCCGCGAGCGCCGCCCAGGTCCGCTCCTTCGCCGACGCTCTCGGCGTCGACGATGTGCTCTGCACGCCGGTCCACACCAAGAACGGCACCGTCGACGGTCACATCCCCGTGAGGCTGTGCGCCGGCGTCGACAAGCTCGCCGCGGTACGGCGCCACGCCACCGCCCACGGGGTGGACCTTGCGCACAGCTTCGCCTACTGCGACAGCCACGACGACGTTCCGCTGCTCGCGGCGGTGGGCCGATCCCGCGTGGTGGCGCCACGTCCCTCACTCGCCGCCGAGGCGCGCCGGAGGGACTGGCCCGTTCTGCAGCCCTCCGCCCCTCCACCGCTGCCGCTGGCCCTCGCCGCGACCGCGGCCGCCTCGGCCACCGCGGGCGGTTTCCTCATCTCCGCGCTCGTCGGCGCCCGGAGCACCGTGCCCACTCGCACCGTGCGCCGGAGCAGCCGTCTCGTCCTGCGCGCGGCCGGCGTCCACGTCGCCGTCACCCGTGCCGCCACACGACCCGACAGCGGCCCCTGCGTCTACGTCGTCAACCACACCAGCCCCCTCGACGCCCTCGTCGTCGCGCAGGTGCTGCCCGACGACTGGTGTGCGCTCATCAAGGCCGAGGTGGCGCACACGCCACTCCTCGGGCACTTCCTGCACAGGGCGGGAAACCTGTTCGTCGACCGCGCCGACCGCCGCCAGGCCGCGGCCGTCATCGATCTTTCCGTGTCCCGTCTGGAGAAGGGAACGTCCGTCATCGTCATGCCGGAAGGGACGCGGTCGCGCACACCCGAACCCGGCCCCTTCCGCGCCGGGGCGTTCCGAATCGCCGCCCGTGCCAAAGTCCCGGTCGTTCCCGTCGTCCTGCACAACGTCGCCGACGTCTGCGGCAGAAGCGGCCGGCTGATCCGTCCGGGCCGCGTCCACGTCTCCGTGCTGCCGGCCGTCAACAGCTCCGGCTGGAGCGAGGAAGACGCACCACGACACGCCGAGACCACGCGTGAACTCTTCGTCCGCGCACTGCTTACCGGCCCCACGTCCCATCCCGTGCCGATCCCGGACGCCCCGCCCGGCCGCACCACCGCGACCCCGAGCGAGGAGCCGTGACGTCCCGGCCCCCCGTTCCCTCGCTCCCGCGCCTCGTCCCGGCCCTCGACGAGCGGATCCTGCACGGCTGCCCCGACACCCCCGGCGGTGTCGCCTACCTCTTTCCCGGCGACCCGCCCGCAGGCGCCTGCACGGACGTTCGCGTCCCCTCCGACCGGTCACGTCCGGCGCGCGAGGTCTGGGAGACACACGCCGAACTCTTCGTGGACGGCCACCGGCTCGCCGAGGTGGCGCAAGCCCCGGCAACCACCGCCACCCCCCTGGACCGGGCACGCTGGCGCGCCGCCCGCACCCTCACCGAGTGGGCCCAGCCGGTCGCGACGCTGTCCACCCTGGCCCACCTGCGGGTTCTGTGCGCCGTCGGGCTGCGCCCGGACGCCGTACTGGGAAGCGGATTCGGCGCGGTCGAGGCTCTCCACGCCGCCGGCGCCTTCGACGAGACCACTCTGGTCCGACTCGCCGCCCGCTACGCGGCACAGCACCCGCCTACCCCTGCCGCCGCACGGCGCATGCTCGCCGTATCAGGGCCCGAACAGCGCCTCGCACGACTGACGGCGCTGCCCGGCCGCCACAAGTTCCGCACCGTCGACACCTACGACGACGGTCGCGGCCTGTTGGTCACCGGGAATCACGCAGCGCTGGAAGCGGCCGAGTACTACGGGCGCGCCCTCGGCCTCGAGGCACACCGGGCGGGAGAGGCCGGAGGCAGCGGTCACCTTGCGGGCGGGAGACCAGCCGCACTCCTGAGCGGGCCGGGCGACTTCCTCCACGACCTGGAGAGCCTCCCCTTCGAACGACCTTCCATACCCGTCTACGCGACGCCTGGACCGGTCCACCTCGCACCGGCCGCCGCCTTCCACCGGCGATTCACGGCACGGCTCCCGCAACGGCCGGCGGACGCGGTCGAGGAGATGTACGCAGCGGGACTGCGTGTCTTCGTGGAAGCAGGACCCGGCGACACTCTCACGCGGATCGTGCGGGAGCAGCTGCGCGACCGGAGACATCTCGCCCTGAGCCTGAGCACGGGCACGGGCACGGGCACCGGCACGCGGGACGCCGACCCGCTCCCCACCGTTCTCGCCCGACTGGCCGCGGCCCGAGCCGGTGTCGACGCCGGGACGTCGTAGAACGCCCCCGCCCCCGCGCCCCGCACGTCCGGCCGCGACCGACCACATCAGGACAGTGACCATGAAATTCTCCGTGACCGTGGATCCACAGCCCCCCGCCCCCCGCGCCGCCCTCGACGCCACCGGCCGCCTCACCTCGGCAGAACTCCTCTCTCTGGCCCTCGAAGCCATGACCCCGCTCCTGGACTGCCCCGCGCCGGAGAACACCGAGCAGCGGGACGAACCACCAACAACGCTGTGGTGGCGTGCTGGTGACATTCTCTGCCGCGGCGAGCACCCCGGCCCACCGACCACACTCGACTACGACCTCACCCTCCGGGAGGACGAACAACACCCCGACGGAACCTGCTTGCTCCGCTTCGACCTGGAGTGCCACTCGTCAACGGGCCGGCACCTGCTGACGGCGCGCGATGTCCAGGCTCGATGCGCCAGCGGCCCCGAACTCGCGTCGCCCCTCCCCGCAGCGAGGGGAACGGATTCCGCCGCGGACGTGGTCCGCGGGCGCCCGACGGACGGCGAACGTCCCGTACCCTGCCGTGCGTTCACCGCCGCCCAGGTGCGGGCCTTCGCCGAAGGCCGCCCCTGGGACTGCTTCGGTCCGCGCCTGCGCACCGCGCGCGCACAGGTACGCCCGCCCGCCCTCCCGCGTCACGACGAGCTGTACCTGCGGACCGTCACCCACTTCGACCCGGCAGGCGGCCGTCACGCGGCGGGGCGCCTGCGCGCCGCATACCCGCTGCGGGCGGGCCGCGCACCGCTGAGCGAGGGCGGGAACAGCACCCCGCACGCCACCCTCGGGTTCCTCGTCGAGGGTGTGTCCCAGGCGATGGCCTTCTGCTTGGCGGCTCTCAGTCCCGACCCCCTCAGGGACGGCTGGCGCTTCGACTGGGCGCACGATCACGCGTGGCGACTGGACGCGACCGACTGGCTGCCCACACCGGGGCAGTCGGTCGAGTACGACATCGAGGTCACAGCTCTCAGCGCAAACCCTGTGCCACGGTTGACCGCCGACGTGGTGTGCACGGCCGACGGCCGCACGGTGCTCCGCGTGGAATCGGCCGCTGTGTGCCTCACCCCCGACTACCCCCTGACGCAGTGGCGACGACTCGCCCGGCCCCCGGCAGGGCAACGGGACGAGGTCACGGCCGATCCCGCCGCACTCGCGGGACTCGCCGGTCACGTGGAGCCCCGCCCGGCCGCCGACACCGACGGCTTCCGGTACGACTACCCAGCTGTCCTCGCCACCGCGTGGGGGAGGCCCAGTGACGCGTACGGACCGGCCTACGCCGACGTGGACGACACCCGCAGGCTGCCCCGGCTCCCCTCACCCCCGTTCCTCTTCATCAGCCGGATCGCCGCCGTCGAGGGGCCGCAGGGCGGGTTGCGGGCGGGCAGCGCCGTCACCGCCGAGTACGACCTCCCCGACCCGGACGCGGTCTGGTACCGCACCCTCAACAGCACACCGTCCATGCCGTTCAGCGTGCTGCTCGAAGCGGCCCTCCAACCATGCGGCTGGCTGGCTGCGTACGCCTGCGACCTGCCTGCCATGCCCGGTGACGTACTGCTGCGCAATCTCGACGGCACGATCACCGTCGCCGAGGAGGTATCACGAGACGCACGCCTGCTGCGTACCGAGGCCGAGCTGACGTCCGTCTCACGAACCGGTGACATGGTCATCCAGACATTCGACGTCCGCTGCACGGCGGACGGACGACACATCGCGAGCCTGCAGACGGTCTTCGGCTACTTTCCGCCCACCGCCTTCACCCGACAGAACGGCCTGCCCGCCTCCACGGAGGAGCGAGCGGCTCTTGCCGCACCGTGCGACCACCACGTCGACCTGACCGCGCGTGCCGGGCCACCGCGGGCCGGCACGCTCGGGCTGCCACGTCCCCCGCTCCTGATGCTCGACCGCGTCACCGGGTACTGGCCCGGCGCAGGGAAAGCGGGACTGGGCAGACTCCGCGCCGAGAAGCGGGTCGACCCCGGTGAGTGGTTCTTCCGGGCGCACTTCTTTCAGGACCCGGTACAGCCCGGGTCGCTGGGTCTTGAAGCCATGATCCATTTACTCCAGTTCTGGATGATCGACAACGAACTGACCGCCGGTCTTCCGCACCCGCGTTTCGAACCAGTGCGCACCGGACACGCCATGACGTGGAAGTACCGGGGACAGGTGGTCCCGGATGACGCCCTCATCACGGTGGAGATGGACATCACGCGCGCCGGCGTCGACGAGAAAGGCCCCTTCGCCACGGCCGACGCATGGCTGTGGGTCGACGGTCGCCGCATCTACCAGGCGCGGGACGTGGGAGTCCGCGTCCTGCACGCGATGCACTCATGAGCGAAGCGATCAGGAGAATCCCCCATCAACACACCATCCGGCACCGAGCCCGGCCCTACCGGGTCGTCCTCGTATCCGGTCGCTCCTGGTACCTGCGCGGCGACCTGTACGCGACTCTCCTGCGCACCGGCATCCAGTGCCTCCCCGAAGCCCTGCTTCACTCCGAGCCGGAACTGCGGCACCGCGGCAACACCTGTCTGCTCGTGGCCGCCTGGGCCGACTACGACGCCAGCAGCCTGGGCCCCTACCACGAGTTCATGGTCCTCGGCGTCACCCGGATCCGTCCACCGGTTCAGGTCACGGTCCTGAAGATCTGGGTCGACAGCGCCGCCTCCCTGGCCGGCGCCCGCGCGCTGTGGAACATTCCCAAACAACTCGGCGACTTCACTCCTGGGGAAGGCCCCGGCCACCGCCGCACGCTGCGGGCGGACGGTCGCCTCGTCGTCTCCTGCGACTTCCGGCGGAAGCGTCGCCTTCCCACGGCGACACCACTGCCGTTGCACGTGGCGCAGCCCTGGCCCGGCGGCGTCCAGCGCACGTTGTACCTCCTGTCGGGCCGCAGCGGTGTCCACGGACAGCGGGCCGTCCGGGTGAGCGGTCAGTTGCTCTCCTTGTGGGCGGACAGCTCATCTCCCTGCCCGGTATGACCTTTGATCCCTCGGGTGGGGGTGCGTGTTGAGTTGACGCCGTTACTGATGGCCGTCGGGAGTCGTTGGGGTGGCGTGGATAGCTTCCCTGACGAGCACGGCCTGATTCCTGTTCCCAGCGCCGCCCTGGTGGGTGCGTATTGGTTGGACACACCCGTTCACGAGACGGATGACTGCATGTGGTGTGTCCAGATGCGAGCATCCGATGCCCAGCGGCATGGTGCTGGGAGGAACGTTGCTTCTGGCGGGCGGTGGGGCCGGTCTGTGGCCGGGTTCAGGCGCCAGAGTTGAGCGGGACGACGCCGTCACCGCTGGTGGCCTGGGTCAGCCGCAGCGAGGAGCCTTCGGTCAGGACGATGTGCGCGTGGTGCAGGAGCCGGTCAACTGCGGCGGTGGCGAGCGTCTTGGGCATGATCGAATCGAAGCCTGATGGGGCCTTCCCCCGTGAAGGTGGGCACGCGGTTATTGATGACGCGGCGAGTGTGAGTTTAGGGGTGTGGTGTCGGTGTTCGTATTCGTTGGGGCTGAGGTGGCCATTGGCGGAGTGCCGGCGGCGGGTGTTGTAGCGGGTCAGCCAGGCGAAGACGGTCCTGCGGCAGGTGCTGGCGTCGCCGTAGTGGTGGGCGCCCTGGAGGGTCTCGCGTTTCAGGGATGCATGGAAGCTTTCGCAGGCCGCGTTGTCGGCGCTGGTGCCGACCGCGCCCATCGACCGGGTGACCCTGAGCTGGTCGCAGAGGCTGGCATAGGCCCGGGAACCGTATTGGGCGAGTTCAACCGGTCGTTGCAACACCGGGCTGCCGTAGTGAGCGTAGCTGCTCCTCGAAGACCTCGGCCGGTGTCTTCCAGCCGAGGATCTTGCGGGGTCGGTTATTGATTGCCAGGGCGACGGCTTCG
>NZ_JBIAQC010000028.1:0-33256 GCF_042888685.1 Streptomyces sp. NPDC002779 | reverse complement strand
CGCCAACCTGATCATCAGCATGCACAGGCACATCGTTCCAGACGCCCGAATCAGCACCCATCCACCTTGACCAAAGACATAGGGGCACCCCCCCGACGGAGACACCGCCACCATGAGACGAGTCCTCGGCACCCTCGCGGCCGCCGCGCTGGCCCTCACCGGCCTCACCGCCACCGGCGCGGGCCCCGCGACCGCCGCCTCCGGCTCCTTCGACGTGCTGACCTACAACATCGCCGGCCTCCCCCTCGGCCTCGGCGACAGCGACCCGGCGACGAACACCCCGCTCATCGGTCAGCGGCTCGGCCCGTACGACATCGTCCATGTCCAGGAGGACTTCAACTACCACGCCTCCCTGTACGCCCACGACACCCACCCCCACCGCACCGCGACCAGCGGCGGGGCGGGGGTCGGCGACGGCCTGAACACCCTGTCCCACTTCGCCTTCGAGGACTTCGAGCGGGTCGACTGGAACGACTGCACGGGCACGGACTGCCTGACCCCCAAGGGGTTCACGCTGGCCCGGGTCCGGCTCGCGGAGGGCGTCTTCGTGGACCTCTACAACGTCCACACCAACGCCGATGTCACCGACGCCGCCCTCGCCGCCCGCCGCGCCAACATCGAGCAGCTGTCGGATTTCATCCGGGCCAACTCCGCGGGCAACGCCGTGATCGTCATGGGCGACACCAACACGCGTTACACGCGCGCGGGCGACAACATCCGCACGCTGCTGTCGGAGAACGGCCTGCGGGACCCGTGGGTCGACCTGGTCCGGGGCGGCACCGCGCCCGCGCCGGGCAGCGACGCCCTGGTCTGCGACGCGGCGGCGCCGACGGACGGCTGCGAGGTGGTCGACAAGGTCCTCTACCGGGGCAGCGCCCTCGTGTCCCTGAACGCCACCCGCTACCACAACGCGTGGGCGTCCTTCCTCCGCGACGACGGCGCACACCTCTCCGACCACTTCCCGCACACCGTCGGCTTCTCCTACTCCCTCAGCCCGTCCCTGAGGGCGAGCGACTTCTTCGGCGGCCCGCACGGGACGGCGTTCACCGACGCCGACGATCTGCCGGGAACCGCCTCCCCCCGGACCCTCACCCTGCGCGGCGGCTCCCGGCTGGACGCCGTGGCGCTCACCCACGACGGCGGTACGGCCCTGGCCCACGGTGGCACGGGCGGCACCGCGGCCTCCCTGACCCTGGGCTCCGGCGAGCACCTCACCTCGGTGCGGTTGACACGGGGTCAGAAGGACGGCCGGACCAGGATCTTCTCGGCGGCCTTCACCACGGACCGGGGCCGGACCCTGTCGGCCGGTACGGCGACCTCCGACGCCACGACCTTCACCGCGCCCCCCGGGGTGGCAGATCGTCGGTTTCACGGGACGGTCGGGCCAGGAGATCGACAAGCTGGGCGTGCTCTACGCGCCGATCGGCTGAGCGGACGGGCGAGGGCAGCCGCTGCCCAGGACGACTAGGCTGCTCCCCAGGCGCACTGGGTCCGGAGGGCGGTGTCATGGCGCGTGCGGGACTGACCGCCGAGCGGCTCACGGCGGCGGCGGCCGAGCTGGCCGACGAGGTCGGCTTGGAGAAGGTGTCCCTCTCCGCGCTGGCCCGCCACTTCGGCGTGCGGGACGCCAGCCTGTATTCGCACGTCAAGAGCCTCAAGGACCTCAGGGCGCGGATCGCGCTGCTGGCGGGCGGCGAGATGATCGACCGGATCGCCCTGGCGGTCGCCGGCCGGGCGGGCAAGGACGCCCTCGCCGCCTTCGCGGACGCCTACCGGGCGTACGCCCTGGAACACCCCGGCCGCTACGCGGCGACCCAGCTCCCGGTGGACCCTGCCTTGCCGGCGGACTCCCCCGCCCTGCGCCGTACCGCCGACATCACCTACGGCATGCTCCGCGGGTACGGCCTGGAGGAACCCGATCTGACGGACGCGGTGCGCCTGCTGCGCAGCACCTTCCACGGCTACTGCGCCCTGGAGTCGGCGGGTGCTTTCGGCGCGCCCAGGGACGTCCGCCGCTCCTGGGACCGGGCGGTGGAGGCGCTTCACGTGGCGCTAGTGCACTGGCCGTGCGAGCCGAAGTCCGGTGCCTGAGCCGCCCGTTGCACCTCGGCGTAGGTCGGTGTGGTCCCGCCGGGGGCCCGCCCGGCCCGGATGTCCGCCACCGTCTCCAGGGCCGCGCCCAGCGCCCGCCGGTACAGCAGCGACCCGAGACTGACGCGGCGCACGCCGAGGTCGGCGAGGTGCGCAAGGGCCGGTCCGGCGGGCGACCAGAGGATGTTGAGCGGGGTGTCGAGGTGCCGGACCAGGGCGCCGATCCGCGCGGGGTCGGTCAGGCCCGGGACGAACACCCCGTCGGCGCCCGCCTGCTGGTAGAGGTCGAGCCGACGCAGCGTCTCCCCCTCGTCCCCGTCCCCCAGCCAGTACGTGTCGGTGCGCGCGTTGACGAAGAGGTGCGGTACGGCCCGCTTGACGGCGGCGATCTTCGCGGCGTGCAGGTCCGCGGACCCCAGTGCGTCCTCCAGGTTGACGCCGACGGCGCCGACGGCGGCCAGGTGCCGTGCGAACTCCCCGACGGCGTCCGGGTCCTGGCTGAACCCGCCCTCCGCGTCGACGGAGAGCAGGAACGGCCCGCTCCCGAGGGTGAGGGCGAGCCGTAGCGTGTCGTCCCGGGTCACCGAGGCGCCGTCCGGCAGTCCCGCCGCCGCGGCGACGGCGAGGCTGCTGGTGCCGACGGCCCGGAAGCCCTCGCCGGCCAGGGCCAGGGCGGAGGCGTGGTCCCAGGCGTTGGGCAGGAGGAGGGGTTCGCCGGTGTGGTGGAGGCGGGCGAAGGCGGTCATGCGGCCATGGTGGGCCCCGGTCCGTTCGGCCCCCGCCGAACGATGGACACGTCCACCGACCCGTCCCCCACCCGGACCCGGGCCTCCGGACCCTCGGCCCACTCCACGACGACCTCCCCGGCGTCCTCCGCGCTCAGCGTGGCCGTCCCCGCCAGCTCGGCCGGATCCGGTTCCCCGGTGAGACGGGCGAGGGCGGCGAAGAGCGTGGGCCCGTCCCCCATGGCTCCCCTGAGTTCCTCGTCCAGGGCGAGGGCCGGTGCCAGTTCCGCCCGGACGCCGTCTCCCGCGGGCCAGCCCGTCACCCGTACCGGCGTCCCCGGCTCCGCCCCCACCACCAGGTGGATCCGCACCTCCACGGCACCGTGCACGAGCACCACGCTCGTCACCCGGACGCCCGGGGAGACGGTGTGGCGGGAGGCCGCCCAGCCGTCGCCCACGCCCAGCGGCTCGATGTCCGTGCGGCTCGGGTCGTCGCCCACGAACACGGTGTTGTCGTACGACGGTGCCGGCCGCGTCGACGTCGAGTAGGCCAGCCGCGTGTAGTACGGGTCGTAACGGACCTCCTCGCTGCCGTGGTTGTGCAGGCGGACCAGGCCGTCCGAGACGGTGGAGTGGAGCAGCCAGTTGGGCGGGGTCACCGGGTACGCCGCGTCGGAGCGTTCCGCGGGGCCCGGTTCCTCCGTCGCCGTCCACACCTCGTGCTCCGCCGGCAGCAGCAGTCCCAGGAAGCCCTTGCTCGCCCAGTACGGGGAGGCCGGGCCCGAGTAGTCCTGGAGCAGGGCGGGTTCGGGGCCGTGCCAGCCCAGGGTCAGCAGGCCCCGTTCGTCGACCGCGCCCCGTTCCAGGAAGTAGCGCAGGGCGCCCGAGGCGAGGCGCCGGGTCTCGCCCGGTGGCAGGGGGGTGTGGCCCGTCAGGGCGCCCAGCCACAGGGGGGCCGTCGTCGCGAAGCGGTACGTCAGGGAGCGGCCCTGGTGCAGGGGGGCGCCGTCGGCGGCGAACAGGTGGGCGTAGTCCTGGAGATGGCGGGCGAGTCTGCCGCCGTACCGGGCCAGCAGCTCCGGGTCGTCCGCCAGCCAGGCGTGCAGCACCGGGTAGAGGTGCATCGCCCAGCCGTTGTAGTAGTCGAACTTGCGGCCGTCGCCGTCGGTGTACCAGCCGTCGCCCACGTACCACTGCTCGATGCGTTCCAGGCCCCGGTCGACCGCCTTGCGGGACACCTCCGGCTGATGGCCGATCGAACCCAGGAAGCCGCCGACGGTGACCGGGAACAACTCCCAGTTGCACGGCCAGGGTTCGGCGGTGAGCGCGTCGCCCAGCCAGACCGCCGCCCGCTGTCGCACGGTGTCGTCCAGGCGGTCCCACAGCAGCGGGCGGGTCAGCCGCAGGGCCAGCGCGATGGAGGCCGCCTCCACCAGGGGCTGGCTGCGGTGCCCGACGCGGGGCCATACCCCGGCGACGCCCGCGGCCAGTCCCTCGGCGTAGCGTCCGAGTGCGGTCTCGTCGCGGCGGAAGGCCGCCAGCAGCAGCGTACGGGCGTAGCCCTCCAGGCCGTCGGAGAGGCGGCCGGAGGCGCTCACCCGGTCGCCGGGGAAGTGGTAGAGGGCGCGGTCGGCGGTGGCGTACGGCTCCACCGCGGCGAGCAGGGCGTCGGCGGCCGCCTCCCAGTGGGTGCGGGTCCAGCCGGTGCGGGGGCTGAGGATGCGGTCGTCGGGAGGCAGCTGCATCGGTTCTCCAGATGGCTCGGGACACAGACCTGGGGCGCCCCGGTTCCGGTCGAGGCGCCCCAGGGGTTCATCCCACCCTCACCAGGCCCTCGGGCACCAGCCCCTGGAGGAGGAGTTCGTCACGGACCAGCTCCGCGTACGCGGTGGCTCCCCGCACCGAGGTGTGGGTATTGTCCCGTTTCTCGTTGTACAGGTAGAGGGACTTGGAGCCCTCCACGCCGAGCGACTCGACCAGCGCCTTCGTCCTCGCCGTCAGGTCGATCAGCGGCACGCCCTCGGCCGCGGCGACCGAACGGACGACCGCCGGATGGTCCACGCCCAGGCCGTTCACCAGCAGCGCGGTGCCGTTGTCGAGCGTGCCGTCGGCGTTGAACCAGCGCCGCACGACCGGGGTGACGAGCACGGGTTCACCGCCCCGCTCGCGCACGCCCGCCACCAGGGCCTCCAGGTTGGCGCGGTAGGTGGCCTCGTCGGTGGTCTTGTCGTTGTGCGCGAGCTGGACGAGGACGAGGTCGCCGGGGTGGATCCGCGGCTGGACGGTGGCCCACAGCAGCGGGTTCCCGAGATAGGTGACCGTACTCTCCCCGGAATCGGCGTGGTTGGCGACCGACAGGCCCTTGCGGAGGTACTGCGGGAGCTGTTGGCCCCAGCCGTAGTAGGGGTCGCCGGGCTGGTCGCAGACCGTGGAGTCGCCGATGAGGAGGATCTGGCGGGCGTGCCGGGCGGGGGTGACCCGGATGCCGGCCAGGGCGGGGGCCGAGCCGCCGAGGGCCAGGTCGAGCCCCGCGGTTCCGGCGGGGCCGGTGGGTTCGCCCTCGGGGGTGCGGACGTCCACGGTGAAGCTGCGGGCGGCGCGCTCACCGGCGCCCGCCGCCGTCTCGGGGAGCAGGGCGCGCCGGGTCTCGCCGGTGATGGCCGTACTCGACTCCGTGTCGTCGCCCAGCAGCACCTTCACGTCGTACGTCCCGGGCGGGAGGTCGAAGTGGCAGGCGGAGGCGGTGCAGTTCGCCAGGCCCGGCGCCGGTTCACCGGCGTGTGCGGGGACCGCACTGAGCGCTGCGCTCAGCGCCACGGCTGCCGACAGGGTGACGCTGATGCGTCTCAACTTGCGCGCGTCCACTGCTGGTTCGTCCCTCCGTTGCAGGTGTACGTGATGATCGCGGCGGAGTTGACGGTGGACGCGCCATTCACGTCCAGGCACTCGCCGGTGGCGCGGGAGACGACGGTGACGTAGGAGCCGGTGGTGGTCAGCGACCACTGCTGGTTCACCGCCGAGGCGGCGCAGGTCTCCTGCGTCACCGTGTTCGCGTTCTCCTGGACGCACAGGGAGCTGTGCCGGGCCATCAGCTGGTAGTGGCCGCCGCCGACCGGCTTGAACCAGTAGCGCTGGTTGCCGCCGCCGTTGCAGTCGTACTGCTTGAGCTGGGCGCCCTGCCACTGCGACTGGCTGGTCACGTCGGCGCACCGGCCGGAGTGCCGGGCGGTCAGCGAGTAGTACGTCGCGTTCGTGCCGGTGAGCGAGCCGGTGGCTGTGTCGACCGTGACCTCCGGGGTCCAGGCCATCGACAGGGTGGTCGCGTTCGGGAAGGTCAGCGGCAGCCACACGTACCGGGAGTCGTTGACGGTCCCGCCGAAGGAGTTGCCCCAGCGGTCGCCGAGGTAGAGGTAGGAGGTGCCCGAAGTCCCCTGCACGGGAAGGACGTACGCGGTCTGCGAGCCGTACGCCGTGGCGTCGCCGGCGTTCCTCATGGCGGTCCACGGGCCGGACAGCGAGGTCGCGGTGGCGTACTGCTGCTGGTTGGGGTTCCAGCCGGTGGCACCCGAGGTCAGCATGAAGTACACGCCGTTGCGCTTGAACAGCGCCGGGGCCTCGCGATGGCCACCGTGCCAGGGGTCGGCGACCAGGGCGGCGATGCCGGTGTAGTCGGCGGTCAGCCGGTAGATGTGCAGGTCGTAGTTGTCCCGTGCGGCCGAGACCATGTAACCGGTGCCGTCGGTGTCGACGAAGACCGTGATGTCCCGGGACATGTGCCGGTCGAGCGGGCGGAAGCTGCCCCGCCAGGTGTAGTCGCCGTCCACGGTGTCGGAGACGGCGACGGCCGCGCGCGCCTCGCTGTAGTCGGTGCCGTTCTCCTTGTGCATCCACATCACGAACGTGCCGGTGGCCGCGTTGTACATGACCTTGGGCCGCTCGATGTTGGCGGTGGCCAGCTCCGGGTCGGTGGCCTCGGTCAGGACGTGGTTGCGGAACTCCCAGTTCTTCAGGTCCGTGGAGCGGTAGGCGGAGACGTACCGGAAGGTGTTGTCGGCGTTGCGGTTCTCGCCGAACCAGTAGTAGTACGCGCCGACCTTGATGACGCCGCCGCCGTGCGCGTGCACCGGGTTGCCCGATGTGTCGGTGAACTGGGTGCCGTTGGTGACGGTTTGCGGTGCCGCCCGGGCGGGACCGGCGGTGGCCAGGGCTCCGGCGAGCGCCAGACAGAGGGCGAGCAGGGTGGCGTACGCACGTCTCATCTCACGCACTCTCCTCGGATCGGTTCGGCATTGCGAACAACATCTGACATGGCGAACGCCGAAAAGGTATGGGTGTGTTACGGGAAGGTCAACGGGTCCGACGGGACGAGCTCAACCCCATTGCCACTGAACTCAACAAGTGATGAAATCAACGTATGGTGGATCAGGACGTCCCCGTGGACGACGAGGTAGAGGTGTTGATCGTCGGCGGAGGGCCTGTCGGGCTCACCGCCCGGGCCCTGTGCGAGCGTTGGGGCCTGCGGGTCCTGCTGGTCGAGAAGCACCGGCAGTTGTCGCCCTTTCCGCGGTCCCGGCTGGTCAACGTGCGGTCGATGGAGATCTTCCGGCTGCTCGGGATCGACGGGAAGATCACGGCGTCCGCGTTCGGGCCGGAGTACGGCCGCATCCGCTTCCGGGAGACCCTGGCCGCCCCCGACTTCGCCTCCGCGGCGCTGGTCGGGATCGAGGCGCCGGTGGCCGAGAGCCCGGCGCTCGGGGTGATGACCTCGCAGGACCGGCTCGAACCGCATCTGCTGGCCGCGGCGTCCGCGCCGGCGCGGTTCGGGGTCGAACTCACCGGCCTGACCGAGGAGGAGGACGGGGTGGTGGCCCACCTCGTCGACCACGGGAGCGGCGAGCACACGCGGGTCCGGGCCCGCTGTCTGCTCGCCGCCGACGGCGCGCACTCCACCGTCCGGGACCTGCTCGGCATCGGCACCGCCGGCCCCGGGGCGATCGCCGACGTCACCACCGTGGTCTTCGACGCCGACCTCGGCCGCTGGTGCGCGCGGCACCCCGCCGGTCTCTATGTGGCCCCCCACGGCTCCGTCATCCCGCTCTACCCCGAGGGCGGCTGGGCCTGGGTCGGCGCCACCCCCGCCGACCCCGGGCACACCGACTGGGCCGGTCTCGTCACGCACACGCTCGGCACCGGAACCGATGTGCGGGTGGACGTGCTGCGGGTGCAGCACTGGGTGATGAACGCGTTCGTCGCCGAGCGCTTCCGCCGAGGCCGCGTCCTGCTCGCCGGTGACGCCTGCCATGCGGTGCCCGTGGTGGGCGGCCTGGGCATGAACGCCGGGATCGCCGATGTGCACAACCTGTGCTGGAAGGTGGCCGGCGTCCTGCGCGGGTGGGCCGGACCGGGCCTGCTGGACAGCTACGAGCGCGAACGGGTCCCCGTCGCCCACCGGACGCTCGCCCAGGCGGTGGCCAACGCCCAGTTGCTGTTCCAGGTGCAGGCCCGGCGCCAGGAACAGTCGGCGAGCGGGGCCGCGCCCTCGGAACAGGTCGAACTGCCGTGGACGGAGCGGTACTTCGCGCAGCTCGGGCTGGTGCTCGGCGTCGCCTACGACTCCGGCGCCGTGCTCCCGGACGGCAGCGCCCCGCCCGAGCCGGACGACGAGGGCACGGACTACGTCCCCACCACGCGCCCCGGGCACCGTATGCCGCACCTCTGGCTGGCACCGGAGCGCTCCACGCTCGACACCTTCGGCGAGTGGTTCACCCTGCTCACCCCCGACCCCGCCGCCTGGGAAGGGCAGCTCGCCCCGCCCTGGCCGCTGCGCGTCGAGCGGCTGCCCGCGGGCCTGGGAGACCTCGGCCCGCACGGGGCGCTGCTGGTACGCCCGGACGGCCATGTCGGCGCCCGCTGGCCCGCCGGCCCGCCTGGCGACCGGGCCCTGCGCGAGGCCCTGACGGCGATCACCGGAACGACCTGATCCCCCATCACGACGCTGTGCCCACGCACCGGTCACGACCGGCCGCTCGACCACTGTTCGACTAGCGTCAGGACATGACCAGCGCCACCACCTTCGTCCAGGCCCTCGCGGCCGGTCCCGTCGTCCTCGACGGCGGGATGTCCAACCAGCTGGAGGCCGCGGGGCACGACCTGAGTGACGAGCTGTGGTCGGCGCGGCTGCTCGCGGAGCGGCCCGAGGCCATCACCGAGGCGCACCTCGCCTACTTCGAGGCCGGCGCCGACGTGGCGATCACCGCGAGCTACCAGGCCACCTTCGAGGGGTTCGCGGGCCGCGGGATCGGACCGGAGCGGGCGGCCGGGCTCCTCTCGCTGAGCGTGGAACTGGCCCGTGCGGCGGCCCGCCGGGCGCAGGCGGAGCGGCCGCTGTGGGTGGCGGCGTCCGTGGGCCCGTACGGCGCGATGCTCGCCGACGGCTCGGAGTACCGGGGCCGCTACGGCCTGAGCGTCGACGCGCTCGAACGCTTCCACCGCCCTCGACTGGAGGTCCTGGCCGCCGCCGGTCCCGATGTGCTGGCCCTGGAGACGGTCCCGGACACCGACGAGGCGCGGGCGCTGCTGCGGGCGGTACGCGGACTCGGGGTCCCGGTCTGGCTGTCGTACTCCGTGGCCGGTGACCGCACCCGCGCGGGCCAGCCGCTGCGGGATGCCTTCGCGCTCGCCGCCGACGCGGACGAGGTGATCGCGGTCGGCGTGAACTGCTGCGCGCCGCAGGACGTGGACGCGGCGATCACAACGGCGGCCCGCACCACCGGCAAGCCGGTGGTGGTCTACCCGAACAGCGGTGAGTCCTGGAACGCCCGCACCCGCACGTGGCAGGGCCGCTCCACCTTCACCCCGTCCCAGGTCCGCACCTGGCGCGACAAGGGAGCACGCCTGATCGGGGGCTGCTGCCGAGTGGGCCCGGAGACGATCACGGGGATCGCGGGGGCGGTACGGGCCTAGGAAACACCCCCTCACCCTGGGCGAATGGGCTCGCGTCCCACCCCGCCGGAGCACCTGCCGCACCCCGGGCGCCCGATCGCAAGGTCGCCCCGGCCGGGCCCGGTCACAGGGATCACGGAGGCGCCACCAGGCACGACCCCACCGGCCCAGGTCAACACCCGACGCGCCACCGCCGCACGGCCGACGCCGGACTCGCCCCGACAACCGACCTCGTGCCACACCGGCCCAAGTCACACCTGACGCGCCCAGGGCGCACACCCGACCCGAAGGCCCTCCCGGCCGGGCCCCGGGTCACAGGAATCGCAAAGGCGCCACCGGACCCGCCCCGCCCACCGGGCACGACCCCACCGGCCCAGGCCAACACCCGACGCGCCACCGCCGCACGGCCGACGCCGGACTCGCCCCGACAACCGACCTCGTGCCACACCGGCCCAGGTGCACCCCTGACACGCCCCGGGCGCACACCCGACCCGAAGGCCCTCCCGGCCGGGCCCCGGGTCACAGGGATCACGGAGGCGCCACCGGACCCGCCCCACCGGCCCAGGTCCACACCTGACGCGCCACCGCCGCTCGCCCGACGCCGGAATCGCCCCCGACAGCCGAGCTCGTGCCACACCGACCCAAGTCCACACCCGGCGCACGCCCGATCGGCGGATGCTGCCGGGAGGGTCGGAGGTGATCGCCGGGTGTGCGGGGGCAGGAAACGTCCACCTCGCACCGACAGCCGACCCTCGCCCGTCCCCCCGGCAAGGGTCAGTCGCGGCGTACCGCGCCCGGGAGGCGGAGGCGGCGTACTACCGACCGGAGTTCCGGGCCGCGCAGGGGTGGGCCGCCCGGTGGGGGTGCCTCCGGGGTGGGGTCGGCGGCCCAGAGGGCCAGTTCGCGGTCCCGGGGGCCGTACTCGGTGTGCGGGGCGCCGGCGCCGAAGATCCGCACCGGGTGGCTGTCGTCCCAGTGCTGCCAGCCGGGGTCGCCGTGCTCGGCGAACCGGACCCAGGCGCCGTGCATGGCCTCGGAGAGTTCGGGCGGGGTGCCCGCGCCCGCCAGTTTCGCGGACTCGGGGGCGTCGCCGGTGCCGAAGACGAAGCCGAGTTCCAGGGCGTGGCAGGCGCCGAGGCCGGGCCGGATGGACGGCCAGGCGAACTCGTACACGTACGAGGTGTCGGGGCGGGAGTCCGCCAGGCGGTGCAGCGGGTTCCGCAGCAGGCGGTCGGTGACCATCTGGCCGACGATCTCGGCGGTGCGGGCCCCGGGGCGCAGGGTGCGGTAGCCGCGGGGCACCTCGGGACCGCAGCGGCAGCGGGCCATGGCTCCGGCCAGCGCGAGCGGCCCGAGCCGGTCGACGCGCTCCAGCAGACCGCCGGGCACCAGCCACAGCCGGTACTCCTCGCCGGTCCAGCCCGTCAGCAGCTCCACGCCCCGCGCCGCCGCGCCGTCGACGAGCGCCTCCAGGGGATCGCGGGGCACGAGGTCGCCGTCGACGACGATCCCGAAGGCGGGCCCGCCGAGCACGGGACTGCTGAGCCGGCCGGCCTCGGCCTGGGTGCGCAGCAGCAGTTCCCGGTCGACCTCGGCGAAGGCGGCTGCCGTGGCGGGGATCTTCAGCCGGGTGGCCATCCGGCGCACCATCTTGCGTACCTTGTCCCGCTCGGCCGCCTCGGGCGGCCCGCTCTGCAGAATCGCCCGCCGCACCAGGCCCTGGGTCCCCGGCGCGGCCAGCAGTGCCCCCGCACTGATCGCTCCGGCGGACTGCCCGGCCAGGGTGATCCGGCCGGGGTCGCCCCCGAAGGCCCCGATCGAGGCGTGCACCCACTCCAGGGCGGCGAGCTGGTCCCGCAGCCCGGCGTTGGCGGGGGCGTCCGGGAAGAGGCCGTAACCCTCCACCCCGAGACGGTAGTTGACGGACACGAGCACGATGCCGTCCCGGGCGAAGTGCCGTCCGTCGTAGACGGGCACGGCGGAGGAACCGCGGGTCAGCGCGCCCCCGTGCAGCCACACCATGACCGGCAGTCGCGCCCCGGGGCTGGGATCGGGCGTCCACACATTGAGGTTCAGACAGTCGTCCCCGACCACCACCGGGTCGGCCAGATACTCCGCGAAGGCCGGGGAGTACGGCGGTTTCGGCGCCGTCGGCCCGAACGCGCCCGCGTCACGGACACCGTCCCAGCGCTCCGGCGGCAACGGCGGCCGGAACCGGCGGGGCCCGAAGGGCGGCGCGGCGTACGGAATGCCGCGGAACACGGCGACCGTCCGCTCGTACCTGCCGCGCACGGCCCCGTAGGGGGTGCTGACCACGGGGTCGGTCCGGTCCGCCGCCATCCGCCCACCAGCCCTTCGCCAAGACCCGCACCGGTCCCATCAGAGCACCACATCGCCCCGATGTATTCCGGTGGATCGCCCGGGCACGACTGATCGGCGCCCCACGAGGCGGACGAATGGCGGCCGGTCACCGGTGCGCCGGTGGTCTCATTGACCACCCTTCGTACCGGATCTACCGTAGAAGGCGCTTTCTACGAGTGCGTCCGTCAGCCCATCCAGGAGAGCCATGCCCGACCGCCCCGCGCAGCCCCCCAGGGCCGTGTTCGCGATGGACCCCGTCCACCTCCCCCGGCTCTTCCCCCCGCCCCTCATGGCAGGGCTGAGGCAGACCTGCGCCATCGAACCCGCCCTGGTCGTCCGGGACTTCAGCGCCCCCGCGGCCGCCGCGGCCCTGGCGGAGGCGGACGTCCTGATCACGGGCTGGGGCTGCCCCCCGCTGGACGCGGCCCTCCTCACGGCCGCCCCCCGCCTCCGCGCGGTCCTCCATGCCGCGGGCTCGGTCCGCCACCTGATCGGCGAGGACGTCTGGCGCCACGGCGTCACCGTGTCCAGTGCGGCAGCGGCGAACGCCGTTCCGGTCGCCGAGTACACCCTGGCCATGATCCTGCTGGCGGGGAAGGACGCCTTCGCCCACCGGGACCGCTACCGCACCACCCACACCCCGCCGACCTCCGCGGAGACCGCGAGCACCGGCAACCTGGGCCGCCGCGTCGGCGTCATCGGCGCCTCCCGGGTGGGCAGACGCCTGCTGGAGCTGCTGCGCCCGTTCGACTTCGACGTCCTCCTGCACGACCCGTACGCGACCCCCGCGGAGGCGGCGGCCCTGGGAGCCGAACTCCTGCCGCTGGACACCCTCCTGCGCCGCAGCGACATCGTCACGCTGCACGCCCCCGACCTCCCCGGGACGCACCGCATGCTGGACGCCGACCGCCTGTCGCTGCTCCGGGACGGCGCGGCCCTGATCAACACCTCCCGGGGCGCCCTGGTCGACCCGGACGCCCTCACCGGCGAGTTGGTCTCCGGACGTCTCACCGCGATCCTCGACGTGACCGAACCCGAGCCCCTGCCCGCCGACTCCCCGCTGTACCGGCTCCCCAACGTCGTCCTCACCCCCCACATCGCGGGCTCCCTCGGCAACGAGCTGGAGCGCCTGGGCCGCACGGTCGTGGCGGAACTGGAACGCCTGGCGGCCGGCCACGCCCTCGCTCACGAGGTACGCCGGGCGGACCTGACCCGGGTGGCGTGACCCACGGCACCCTCCCGGCCGGACGGCTCCGGCAGCGGCGGCTCTTCCGCAGATCCTGCGGCGAACCTAGGGTAGGAAGCGCTTACTATCACGCTGGGCGAGACGTCCGACGGCCCTCGGGCGGGCCGGAGAGGTGGTTCCCGATGGTCCGTACGGGGAGTGCGCACACGGCGGCCGGGCCGACCCTGGCCGTGGTCGCCCGGGAGGCGGGGGTCTCCGTGCCCACCGCCTCCAAGGTGGTCAACGGCCGCGAGGACGTCGCGCCCGAGACCCGGCGCCGGGTCACCGAGGCCCTGGACCGGCTCGGCTATGTCCGCAGACCCCGCTTCGACGGGGTCAGGACACCCGGGTTCGTCGACCTGGTGGTGAACACCCTGGACACCTCCTGGTCCGGCGCCGTCCTGCACGGGGTGGAGGCGGCCGCGCACGACGCAGGCCTGGAGGTGGTCGTCTCGGCCGGGACACCCCGGGCCACGTCCGACCGTCCGGAGCGCGGCTGGCTGGACAAGCTCACCACGCGCGGCTCCTCCGGGGTGCTGTTCAACCTGACCGAGCCGACCGCCGCCCAGTACGCCTGGCTCGAACAGCACCGCATCCCGTTCGTGATGATCGACCCGGTCGCCGAACCCCCGCCGGGCGTGGTGTCGGTGGGCGCGGCGAACTGGCAGGGCGGGGTGACGGCGACCGAGCATCTGCTGGCGCTCGGGCACCAGCGGATCGCCGTGGTCGCCGGGGACCGGCAGACCATCGCGGACAGCGCCCGGGTGGCCGGCTACCGCTCGGCGCTCGCCTCGGCGGGCGTGCGCCACCGGCCCGAGTACGTCCGGTACGCGGGCTCCGACGAGAGCCTCGCCGGCCGCCGGACCCGGGAGCTGCTGGAACTCCCCGAGCCGCCGACAGCCCTGTTCGTCACCTCGGACCTGATGGCGCACGGGGTCTACGCGGCGCTCGCCGCACGGGAGTTGCGCGTCCCGGACGACATCAGCGTGGTCGGTTTCGACGATCTGCCGCAGTCCCGCTGGATCACCCCGGCGCTCACCACGGTCCGCCAGCCGCTGTCCGAGATGGCGGCGACGGCCCTGCGGCTGCTGGTGCGGATGATGGCCGGTGACCGGCCCGAGAGCACCCGTACCGAACTGTCGACCCGGCTGGTGGAGCGGGCGAGCACGGCCGCGCCGAGTTTGGCATGTCCCGCTGGTCGTTCATAGGTTGACCCGATGGGTCTCATCGACAGGCTGACCGGCACCCGCTACCCCGAGGACGGGGTCGTGCCGCTGTCGGCGTCGGACGTCCGGGCCGCGCTGCTGGCGCTCAACGGCCCGGACGCGCCGTACCGCATACGCACCGCGCTGACCGCGGAGAAGGCCGACCTGGTGGCGGAGTGGCGGATCCCGCCGTCGGCCTCGCGCCGGCTGGAGCGGACCGTGAAGACACGGATGCTGCTGGTCCCCGGGCGGCGCGAGGTGCGCAGCGTCGACGAGCAGTGGGAGGTCAAGCGGACGGGGAATCCGCCGCGTTGGGTGGTGGCGCGCCGGCACTCCGTGGGGCAGGTGAACTGGACCGAGCGGCAGTGGACGTACGAGCGGGGTGCCGACGGGCGGCGGCGGAAGATCGAGACGTTCCGCTTCGACTCCCGGCAGATCAAGGACCCCTTGCGGGCGGCGGCCCTGGCGGCGGGGTGGACCTGGCGCGGGATGATGTTCAGCCTCGCGCCGCCCAGGTGAGGCCGCCGCGCAGGTGGGCGCGGAAGTGCGGGTCGTCGTAGGCGTCGGCCGCATGCCCGAGGGCGGTGTAGAAGACGCGTCCGGCGCCCTGTTCGCGGCACCAGGCGAGGGGGTGGTCGGCGCCCATGCCGCCGCCCTCGTACGACGTCTCGTCGGCGGACAGCAACACCCGTGCCGAGGCACGGGGGTTGGTGTCGAAGTCGTACCACTCGTCGGTGAAGTCCCAGACGGGGGGCAGATGGCGGGTCGCCGGATGGCCGGGGTCCTCGACCAGGACGCGGCCCGGCTGGAAGTCCGGGTGGCGGGTGAAGCGGGCGCCCAGCAGCTCGCCGTAGTAGGGCCACGTGTACTCGGTGCAGGCCGCCGCGTGCACCCCGGCGAACCCGCCGCCCGCCTCGATGTATCCGGCCAGCCGCTCCCGCCCGGCCGGGGTCAGCACCTCGCCGCTGGTGGAGAGGAAGACGACGGCGGCGTACGGCTCCAGGGGCGCGGTGAGCGCGGCCGGGTCCTCGCTGTGGTCGACCTCGAAGTCCCCGAGGGTGCGCAGCGCGGCGACGGCGGCCGGGATGGAGTCGTGCCGGTAGTCGGTGGTGCGGGTGAAGACGAGGAGTCGCGGGCCCATGGCCGACGAGCGTACGGCCTGCGCCCCAACCGCCGCGGTGGTTGGGTCGTTTCGGCCTCTCCTTCGCCTCGCGTTCATCACAATGCGGGCATGAGTGATGACTGGCGGCAACGGATCGACGCGCTCCAGGAGGAGCTGATCCGCCGTGACGACCCCACCGCCTGGGTGCGTGAGGCCGACGCGGTGGACGCCTCGCTGCGCTATCCCCATCTCGTGCTGCGGGGGCCGGTGTTCGGGGTCGCCGTCCTCGATCCGGCGGCGGGGCCGTGCTGGCGGCTGCTGAAGCCGGTGGTGGACCCCATGCCGCAGGTGGCCCGGGACGGGCTCAACTCCCATCTGTGGTTCACGGCGAAGGACGGCACCGACGATCCGGCCGTACGGCGTGAACTGCTCGCCGCGGTGGCGCTGCTGGACCAGCGGCCGGTGAACGAGGTCGAGGCGTGCGGGGTGCGGTACCGGGTGGTGCGCGCGGACGAGTTCTCGCGCGGCGACGGCGAGCGGCCGGAGCCGCCCCGGCCGACGGATCCGCAGCCCGCCGAGCCGAACTGGGCGCGGCCCCGCACGCCCCCGCCGGGACCGGACGTCGGCTTCGCCCTCGACCCCGCCCACGACGACGGCCCGATGGCCGCGGCGACCCGGCTGGGGCTGCGGGACTTCGCATACCGCCCGGCCGCGGTCCCGGCCGCGGTGTGCGCCGACTCCGAGCGGGCGGTCGGCTCCCATCCGGAGGTCGTGCTGCTGCCGACCTGCTTCGGCGTGGTCGAGCACGGCAGCCTCGGCTGGCAGCCGTCCGGCGGGCTCGCGGCGACCGCGCACGACGCCCGGCGCCGGCTGTACGACGGGATGGCCGAGGTCTGGGCCGCGCTGCACCGCTACGACGACGCCACGCGGGCCGTGTACGCCAGGGCCGCCGAGGAGTTCCGGGCGCTCGGCCGCGCCGACGCGTGCACGGTGGCCGGGCGCCGCTTCCGGATCTGCCGGGTCGACCGCATGCTCCGCATGGGGCCCGACGGCCCCGAACCGCCGCGCCCCTCGGACCACGACGCGTACGGTCCCATGCGCATCCACCCGGCGATGGACGAGTACGGCACGATCGCCTACGACTGACGGCGGCGGCTCGACCGGTCGTGCTCTCCCGGTTGCCGGGCGGCGGCACCCGGCCCCTGTCCGTTTCCTTCAAGACCGGCCGCCCGTGCGGTGCCTACGGTGGGCGCATGACTCCACGATTCGACGCCTTCGGGCTGGTGGTCTCCGACATGGCCGCCGCTGTCACCTTCTACCGCCGCCTCGGTTTCGCCTTCCCCGACGGGGCCGGGAACGAGCCGCACGCCGAGGCCGGACTGCCCGGCGGGCTGCGGCTGATGCTGGACACCGAGGAGCTGGCCCGGTCCCTCCACCCCGGATGGCAGCCGCCCTCCGGCTCCCGGCACTCGCTGGCCCTGCGCTGCGACCATCCCGGCGAGGTCGACACGGTGTACGAGGAGCTGACCGGCGCCGGGTACCACGGCGAGCTCAAGCCCTGGGACGCCTTCTGGGGCCAGCGGTACGCGGTCGTGCACGACCCGGACGGCAACGGCGTCGACCTGTTCGCGCCGCTACCGGCGGCCGAGTAGCTCCCCCAGCGGCACCCCGGCCAACTCCTTGACCTCCCGCGCCAGATGGGCCTGGTCGGCGAATCCGGCGCGGGCCGCCGCCTCGGCGAACGGCACCTCGGCGGCGAGGCGCAGGGCCCGCCGGAAGCGCAGGATGCGGGCCAGCGTCTTGGGCCCGTAGCCGAAGGCGTCCAGCGCCCGCCGGTGCAACTGGCGTGCGCCGAGCCCGAGTTCATCGGCGGTGGCGCCGACGGTCCGGCCCGCGTCCAGGGCGCCGACCAGCCGGCGCAGCAGCGGATCGGGCGGCTCGGCGCGCTCCAGGACGAGGTCCTCCAGTGCCCTCGGCAGGTCGGCCGCTCCGTCGACGCGGCCCGCCAGCCGCCGTACCTCGGCGGCGGGCCACAGGTCGGCGAGGTCGACGCGCCGGTCGCGCAGTTCGTGCGCGGGCACGCCCAGGAAGGCGGGGGCGGAGCCGGGGAAGAAGCGCACGCCGACCCAGCTGCCCGCCTCGCCTTCGGTGAGGTGGGCCCGGGTGTCGGCACCGGCGACGCTCAGCCGGCCCTCGTGCCAGAGCAGGTCCATGCAGCCGTCGGGGAGCACGCGCCCGGTGCCGGGCGAGGTGTTCGCCCAGACGACGGCGCCGGAGAGCCGGGACGGCCGTTCCTCGTACACGGCCCTACGTCCCCCTCGCCCGGTGCTCCTGCGGGCTCACCCCGTGGACCCGTTTGAAGGCGCTGGACAGCGCGAAGGCGCTGCCGTAGCCCACCCGCCGGGCGATCGCTTCGAGGGTGTCGTCGGTGTCCCGCAGCGCGTCCGCGGCGAGGGCCAGCCGCCAGCCGGTCAGGTAGGTCATCGGCGGTTCCCCGACCAGCTCCGTGAACCGCCGGGCGAGCGCCGCCCGGGACACCCCCGCCTTCGCCGCCAGGGACGCCACCGTCCAGGGGTGCGCCGGATCGTCCTGCACCAGCCTCAGCACCCGCCCCACCACCGGATCGGCGAGCGCCCGGTACCAGGCGGGCGCCGCCGCCTCGGGCCGGGAGAACCAGGCCCGCAGCGCGGCGATGACCAGCAGGTCCAGCAGCCGGTCCAGGACCACCTCCTGGCCCGGTTCGTCACGGACGATCTCCTCCCTGAGGAACGGGGTGAGCGGGCAGTCCCACACCTCGGCCGTGAGCGTCAGCAGCGGCGGCAGCGCGTCCAGCAGCCGCCCGCCGACCTCGCCCTGCCACAGATAGGTGCCGATCAGCATCACGGCCGCGCCGTCGGCCCGGTCGCCCCAGGTCCGCACGCCGAGGTCCATGACGCCGTTGAGCGAGCGGCCGTCGGGGTAGCGGCACTTCCCGCCCGGCAGGATCAGTGCCTGCGGCGGGGTGTCCGGGGCGTCGGCGCAGGTGTACGGGGCCGGGCCGCGGGCGATCGCGAGATCGCCGGGGCGCAGCAGCACCCGCTCCCCCGTGTCGGGCACGATCCATGCCTCGCCCCGGGCCATCACCATCACGGTCAGCGGGGCGCGGTCCTCGATGCGGACGGCCCACGGCGGGTCGAAGCACGCGCGGATCATGAAGGCGCCACGCGCGCGTGGGCCCTCCAGCAGGCCGGCCAGGGCATCCATGGCGCCAGCGTAGACGCGTGCGCATGGGAATGAGCCGTTCGGCGATGGGGACTTGGGCCGCGCGGCCGTTGACTTGAGCCATGACGACGAACACGCGCAACGCGACAGTGATGGTGACCGGCGCCTCGGGCCGTACCGGCAGCCGGGTGGTCCGGGCCGTACGGGCGGCCGGCCTTAAGGTGCGGGAGGCGACGCGGTCCCGGGGCTTCGACTGGGAGGACCCGACGACCTGGGCGGACGCCCTGCGCGGCGCCGACGCCGCGTACCTGATGTACCCGACCGACGTGGGTTCCCCGGCCGCGGCCGAGGGCGTCGGGGCGCTGGCCCGGGAGGCGGTCGGACTCGGCGTACGGCGCCTGGTGCTGCTGTCGGCGCGCGGCGAGGACCAGGCGCTGCCGACCGAGGAGGCGCTGATGTCCTCGGGCGCGGACTGGACGGTCGTACGGGCCGCGTGGTTCGCCCAGAACTTCAGCGAGGGCCCGCTGGCGGACGGGCTGCGCGAGGGCGGGCAGCTGGTCTTCCCGGCCGGGGAGGTGACGGAGCCGTTCATCGACGTACGGGACATCGCGGACGTGGTGGCGGCCGTGCTGACCTCCGGGGACCGGTACGCGGGCCGGACGCTGGAGGTCACCGGGCCGCGGCTGCTGTCCTTCCGGCAGGCCGTCGCGGAGGTGGCGGGAGCCACGGGCGCCGCGCTGACGTACGTGCCGGTGCCGGCGCGGGCGTACGGGGAGCACCTGACCGGCTTCGGCGTCCCGCGGGAGGAGGCGGAGCTGCTGGTGGAGGTCTTCGAGACCCTGCTGGACGGCCGTAACGCCCGGCTCACCGACGGCGTCCGGCAGGTGCTGGGCCGGGAGCCCCGCGACTTCGCGGACTTCGCCCGGGAGGCAGCGGCGGCGGGCGCCTGGCGGGGGTGACGGGCGCGGTCAGGAGTCGTCGGGCTTGTGCGGGGGGTGCGTGCTCCTCACATGGGTGCGCAGCCGGGACGTGACGTCCTCGGGGGGCAGGAAGCGGGACCAGCGCTCCGGGAACTCCGAGGGCATGTCGGGGTCGTCCGGGTCGTCGTGGGCGGCCTCGCGGTGGGCGGCGGCGCGGGCCACGTACTCGGCGACCTGGGCCTCGCGCAGCCGCTCGTTGGCGGCGCGGGCGGCGGCGGTCGCGGCGGCCGGCCAGACCCGGTCGATCGCCGCGTTGACCGCGGCCCCGACGAGGACGGCGAACGCGGACACCCCGATCCACAGCAGGACCGCGACGGCGGCGGCGAGGGAGCCGTAGATCGTGGCGCCCTCGACGGTGTTGGTGAGGTAGATGCGCAGCAGGAAACTGCCGAGGACCCACATGCCGAGGGCGACCAGGGCGCCGGGGACGTCCTCGATCCACGGCGAGCGGACCGGTACGGAGACGTGGTACAGCGTGGTCAGGAAGGCGATGGACAGCAGGATGACCACCGGCCAGTACAGCACCTGGACCAGGGTCTGCGACCACGGCAGGACGTTGAGCACCGCGTCCGGGCCCGCCACCATCAGCGGCAGGGCGATCGAGCCGATCACCAGGGCCACCAGGAAGAGCACGAAGGCGACCAGCCGCGTCTTCACGATGCCGCGGACGCCGTCGAGGCCGTACATGACGGTGATGGTGTCGATGAAGACGTTCACCGCGCGGGAGCCCGACCACAGCGCGAACAGGAAGCCGATGGAGATGACGTCGGGGCGGCCGCCCTTCATCACGTCGTCGAGGATCGGCTGGGCGATCTGGCGGACGCCCCGGTCCGACAGGACCGTGCGGGAGGCCTCGATGAGGTTCGTCTCCAGGCTGCTGATGGTGTCGGTGCCGGTCCAGTCGTCGACGTGACCGAGCAGTCCGATCATGCTCAGCAGCAGCGGCGGGACGGAGAGCAGCGTGAAGAAGGCCGCCTCCGCCGCGAGCCCCAGGATCCGGTACTCGATGCACGAGTTGACCGTGTCCTTGAGCAGCAGCCAGGCGGTCCGGCGCTTCGAGACGTTCCGGTAGAGGGCACGCGCCCGGTGGAGACGGCCGGAGGGCCTCTGGGGGAATTCACTTGCTGGCTGCACGACCTAACGGTATCCGCCGCGGGGCCCGCTCCCGTCCCGCCCCGGGGGCCGCCGCGTCGGTGGGGTGAGTGCCCGGATCCGGACGGGTAGGTTCACAGCCATGGACGGCACCACCCACACCGTGACGAACCAGCCCCCGCCCCTGATCGGGTACGACGTCTACGCGGCCGACCGGGCGCTGACGGCGGCGGTCGAGCGGCATCTCGATCCGGGCCTGCTCTCCGACGCGACCAGCGAGTTGTCGGCGCTGGGCCGGTCGGCCTCCGCGGCCCAGCTCCAGGAGTGGGCGGTGCAGGCCGACGAGAACCCGCCGCGGCTGCGCACCCACGACCGCTACGGCCACCGCGTCGACGAGGTCGACTTCCATCCGGCCTGGCACCGGCTGCTCGGCAAGGGGGTCGCCGCGGGGCTGACCGCGGCCTGGACCCGGCCCGGCGGGCATGTGCGGCGCGCCGCCGGGTTCCTGGTGTGGACCCAGGTCGAGGCCGGCAACTGCTGTCCGCTGTCGATGACCCACGCCGCCGTGCCGGCGCTGCGCACCGACCCGGAGCTGGCCGCCGAGTGGGAGCCCCGGCTGACCTCCGTGATCTACGACCGTGAGCTGCGGCCCGCCCGGCACAAGGCGGGGGCGCTGTTCGGGATGGCCCTGACGGAGAAGCAGGGCGGCAGCGACGTACGGGCGAACACGACGGCCGCGCGGCCCCTGGGCGACGGGGTGTCCTACGAGCTGACCGGGCACAAGTGGTTCTGTTCGGCGCCGATGTCGGACGGGTTCCTGGTCCTCGCCCAGGCCCCGGGCGGGCTGACCTGCTTCCTGGTGCCCCGGGTGCTGGAGGACGGCACCCGCAACCCCTTCCACCTGCAGCGCCTCAAGGACAAGCTGGGCAACCGGTCCAACGCCTCCGCGGAGGTCGAGCTGGCGGGGACCTGGGCGCGCCGGGTCGGCGAGGAGGGGCGCGGGGTGCAGACCGTCATCGGGATGGTGGCGGCGACCCGTCTCGACTGCGTGCTGGGCTCGGCGGGGCTGATGCGGCAGGCCGTCGTCCAGGCGATCCACCACTGCGACCACCGCGAGGCGTTCGGCGGCCGGCTGGCCGACAAGCCGCTGATGCGCAACGTCCTGGCCGACCTCGCCCTGGAGTCGGAGGCGGCCACCACCCTGGGCCTGCGGCTCGCGGCGGCCTACGACGACGGCGGCGAGCAGGAGCGGGCACTGCTGCGGATCGCGGTACCGGCCGCCAAGTACTGGGTGGCCAAGCGCTGTACGCCGGTGACGGTCGAGGCGTCCGAGTGCCTGGGCGGCAACGGCTACGTCGAGGAGTCCGGGATGCCCCGCCTGGTCCGGGAGTCCCCGCTGAACTCGATCTGGGAGGGGGCGGGGAACGTCCAGGCGCTGGATGTCCTGCGGGCGCTGCGGCGCGAACCGGCCGCTCTGGACGCTTACCTCGTGGAGATCGGCCGGGCCCGCGGCGCCGACCACCGGCTGGACGCCGGGATCAAGGGCCTGCTGACCGAACTGGCCGATCTGGAGAGCGTCGAGGGCCGGGCCAGGCGCCTGACGGAGCGGCTGGCCCTGGTGCTCCAGGCTTCCCTGCTGGTCCGGTTCGCCCCGCCGGAGGTGGCCGACGCCTTCTGCGCGTCACGTCTGGGCGAGGACGGCGGCGCGACCTTCGGGACCCTGCCGGCCACCCTGGACCTGGAGTCCGTGGTGGACCGGGCCAGGCCGGAGGCCTGACCGCATCCCCCGCGGCGACGGGGCGAGGGGTGGTGCCGCGCCGACACGGCACCACCCTTCGCACAGGCCCGTTCGAGGCCGCGAACGCCGCTCGGGACGGCGTCGCTCAAGTCTCGATCAGGCCATGGCCCACCACCAGGGTTGCAAGGGGTTGCAACTTGCCGGCTCCGGTGGCCGAACCGGCTCCGTCCGCCCGGGACGGGCTGCACTATGAGACGACCGGTCAGGAACGGCCGACGCACTCCCGGGGAGGACTCGTGGCGCTGTCATCCATGGACGTGACGCAGCTGGCCGTCGTCGACGCGGCGCGCGCGGCGCGGGTACTGAACGACGTGCGCAGCGCCACCCTCGCCGGGCAGCGCGCGCCGGTCGCGCCGCGCCCGGTGATCGAGCAGTCCTGGGACCGGCTGCTGCGCAGCGGGGTCGACCCGGACCGCGGCGTCCGCTCCGGGCTGCTCTCCCGCGAGGAGGTGCAGCGGCGCCGGGAGACCAGCGCGCTGCGGCATGTGCTGCCGGTGCTGCGCGAGGGGCTGCTGTCGGTCGCGGACGTCGCCCACCACATCATGGTCGTCGCCGACGAGGAGGGCCGGGTGCTGTGGCGGGAGGGCAGCGCGCCGGTGCTGCGCAAGGCCGACGGGCTCGGCTTTGAACTCGGCGCGGACTGGCGGGAGGACGTCGTCGGCACCAACGGCGTGGGCACCCCGGCCGTCGTGCGCCGGCCGGTGCAGGTCTTCGCCTCCGAGCACTTCGTGCGCACCCACGCCACCTGGACCTGCGCCGGTGCCCCGATCACGGATCCGCGGGACGGCCGGCTGATCGGCGTGGTGGACATCAGCGGACCGCTGGAGACCATGCATCCGGCGACCCTCGCCTGGGTGGACTCGGTCGCCAAGCTCGCCGAGTCCCGGCTGCGGGAGGTGCATCTGAGCGCGCTGGAGCGGCTGCGCGCGGTGGCGGCGCCGGTGCTGTCCCGGCTCGCCGGGCGGGCGCTGGTGGTGGACCGGGACGGTTGGTGCGCGGCGGTGACGGGGATGCCGTACCCGGGGCGGATCACGCTGCCCAAGTCGCTCGCGGCGGGGCGGCGGTGGCTGCCGCCGCTCGGACTGTGCGCCGTGGAGCCGCTGGCCGGCGGCTGGCTGCTCAGGCCCGCCGACGAGCCGGTGCCGCACGGGAGCACCCGGATCGTGCTGGATCTGTCGCAGCCGCGCCGCTGGTCGATGACGGTGACCGGGGGCGCGGGCACCTGGCACCACGAACTGAGCCCCCGGCACGCCGAGTTGCTCTACCTGCTGGCCCTGAACCGGGACGGGATGAGCGCGGCGGGCCTGGCCAGGGAGGTATTCGCCGACGCGGGCCGCACGGTGACGGTCCGGGCCGAGATGTCCCGGGTGCGCCGCTATCTCGGGGGGCTGCTCGACCATCGGCCGTATCGTTTCTGCGAGTCGGCGGAGGTCGAGGTGCTGCTCCCCGAGGATCCGCGCGACCTGCTGCCGCACTCGACGGCGCCGGGCGTGGCCGACGGCCGTACGCGCTGAAGCTCCCGAGGTGGCATCTTCCGGGTAATTACGGGGTCTTCGTCCGCGACCACAGCCCGCTGCCGTAGCATCCGAGGTGGGCCACCCCACCTGCTCCTCGGTCAACGTACGGATCAGCAGGCGCAGTTGGCTCGCCTCGGGAGGACGTCATGACACAGCATCGCGGCAGGCACCGCCGGCGCAGGAGGGGCCGCGCGCTGCGTGGAGTGCTGGCCGGAACCGCTCTCGCGCTCACCGCGGCCGCCACCATGATCAGCGCCTCCCAGGCCACCGACGACGCGGATCCCGGGGCGCTGAAGCCCCTCACCTCACACGCCGAGCTGAACCCCCTGCGACTGCGCGAGGAGCTGCTGCCCGAGCCCGCCCTGGACCGGCTCGACGCCCGGCTGGGCCGCCCGGCCGGCGTCGGCGCGGTCCTCGCCGACGCCGACGGCACCCTGCGCGACCCGGACGACTGCACCGAGCGCGCGGCCCTCCCGGTGGCGCCCGCGGCCACGCGCGCGTACTGCTGGGACGCCGCCGGCACCCGGGGCCTTCGGTCCGGCGCGGTCACCACCTCCGGGGACGCCGACGACGACGGCCACTGGGGCGAGCACCGCGTGGTGCTGTCCGCCTGGTCCGGCGACCGGCGCTCCCGGGTCGCCTTCGTGGACGCGGACGACCCCGGCCGCCTGAGCTACACCTGGGTGCGGCTCGCCGTCCCGACGGACGACGGTCGTGCGCACCGCCCGCTGCGCTCGGCGCTCTCGGGCATGGTCTGGTACCAGGACAAGCTGCTGGTCACCGCGCGGGACGGACTGTACGTCTACGACCTGCACCGCGTCCGGCGCGCCCCCGCGGCGGACGGCTCCCGGTACGTCCTGCCGGCCGTCGGCGTGTACCGCTCGGCCGGACCGGCCCCCACCGGCCTCTCGCTGGACCGCAGCACCTCGCCGGACAGCCTGGTGGCGAGCCGGGACGGCCGGCTGTGGCGGTACGCGTTCAGCGCGGACCCGGACCGCGCCGGGCTGCTCGCCACCGGCACCGCGACCGAGGCGTACGCGACCGGGGCGGAAGGGCTCGGCGGGGTGCTGTCGTACCGCTCCCGCTGGTACCTGACGCAGCGGGCCGAGGAGCGCGGCACGCTGTGGCGGCAGACCACGGACGGGGCCGAGGCCACCCGCTGCGGGGCCGACGGGACCCGGCTGTGCTGGACCGGGCGGACCGCGTCCCTGTCGTACTGGCAGCAGACCGGGGAGGTCTGGTCGCAGTCGGGGCGGACCCTGTTCGCGCTGCCGCTGCACGCGATCGACAGAGCGCTGGACTAGATGATTGTCTGGGCGACATGCCCAACATCCCCGTGACCACCTGGTCCCTGGAGCAGACGGACCCCTCCGACCTGCTGCCGGCCGCCGCCCCCGAGGGCGACGTGCGGATCGTCCGCTCCGAGGTCCCCTCCCCCGAGTTCAGCCGCTTCCTGTACGCCTCCGTCGGCGGCGACATCCGCTGGATCGACCGGCTGGGCTGGAGCTACGCCCAGTGGCAGGAGCACCTGGAGCGCCCCGGCGTGGAGACCTGGGTCGCCTACGACCACGGCACGCCTGCCGGGTACGTGGAGCTGAGCCCGCAGGACGACGGGGTCGTGGAGATCGAGTACTTCGGGCTGATCCCCGCCTTCCGGGGCCGCCGCATCGGCGGCCATCTGCTGTCGTACGGCGTCGCCCGCGCCTGGGACCTCGCGGACCGCTGGCCAGGGCGGGCGCCCACGAAGCGCGTCTGGCTGCACACCTGCAGCCTGGACGGCGAGCACGCGATGGACAATTACCGGCGCCGGGGCTTCACGCTGTTCGACACCAAGGTCGAGGAGCAGTCGCAGGTGGCCGCGCCGGGCCCCTGGCCGGGCGCATACCCCGCCTGACCTGCCCGAGGCGGCACATTGCAGGCATGTGACCCAGAACACCCTTGTCTCGCTCTCCGAGACAAGGGTGTCCGCATTTTGGACGAAGCTGGACTGTGTCCAGATCGCCGTGACACGCTTCCGTCATGCCTGGAACTGGAATTGCCTTGGTGAGTCGGCGGCACGTCGACCTCGGCCGCATGTCCAGCGCCATCTGTCCGGCGCGCTGAGAGTTCATCCAGCACCGCCCGGCACCTCCCCCTTTGCCTGCATTTCCCGCGCAAGGACGCGCACGTCTGCCGTGCGCGCACGCGCAGGTCAGAGCCGCTTTCCCGCCTGTCCCGAAGGACGTATCAACCATGGCCGCCACCCCGCAGAACCCCGCCGCCGCGACCCCCCGCCGCAGGGCGAGCCGTCACCGCGGCGAGGGACAGTGGGCCGCGGGGCACTACACCCCGCTGAACGGCAACGAGCAGTTCAAGAAGGACGACGACGGTCTCAATGTGCGGACACGCATTGAGACGATCTACTCCAAGCGCGGCTTCGACTCGATCGACCCCAACGACCTGCGCGGCCGGATGCGCTGGTGGGGTCTGTACACCCAGCGCAAGCCCGGGATCGACGGCGGCAAGACCGCGATCCTGGAGCCGGAGGAGCTGGACGACGAGTACTTCATGCTGCGCGTCCGGATCGACGGCGGCCGGCTCACCACCGAGCAGCTGCGGGTCATCGGCGAGATCTCGCAGGAGTTCGCGCGCGGCACCGCCGACATCACCGACCGGCAGAACGTCCAGTACCACTGGATCCGGATCGAGGACGTGCCCGAGATCTGGAACCGCCTGGAGGCGGTCGGCCTGTCCACCACCGAGGCCTGCGGTGACACCCCCCGCGTTATCCTCGGCTCGCCGGTCGCCGGTATCGCCGCCGACGAGATCATCGACGGCACCCCGGCCATCGACGAGATCCAGCGCCGGATCATCGGCAACAAGGACTTCTCGAACCTGCCCCGCAAGTTCAAGTCCGCGATCTCCGGCTCGCCGCTGCTGGACGTGGCGCACGAGATCAACGACATCGCCTTCGTCGGGGTGCACCACCCCGAGCACGGCCCCGGCTTCGACGTGTGGGTCGGCGGCGGTCTGTCCACCAACCCCAAGATCGGTGTCCGGCTCGGCGCCTGGGTCCCGCTCGACGAGGTCCCGGACGTCTACGAGGGCGTCATCTCGATCTTCCGCGACTACGGCTACCGCCGGCTGCGCACCCGCGCCCGCCTGAAGTTCCTGGTCGCCGACTGGGGCCCGGAGAAGTTCCGGCAGATCCTGGAGGACGAGTACCTGCAGCGCAAGCTCGTCGACGGCCCGGCCCCGGCCCAGCCGGTCGAGCGCTGGCGCGACCACGTCGGTGTGCACCGGCAGAAGGACGGCCGCTACTACGTCGGCTTCGCCCCGCGCGTGGGCCGGGTGGACGGCACCACCCTGACGAAGATCGCCGAGCTGGCCGAGGCGCACGGCTCGGGCCGGGTGCGGACCACCGCCGAGCAGAAGATGCTCGTCCTGGACGTGGACCAGGCGCAGGTCGACTCGCTCGTCGCGGGCCTGGAGGCGCTGGACCTCACGGTCAGCCCGTCCCCGTTCCGGCGCGGCACCATGGCCTGCACCGGCATCGAGTACTGCAAGCTCGCCATCGTCGAGACCAAGGCGCGCGGCGCCTCGCTGATCGACGAGCTGGAGCGCCGGATCCCGCAGTTCGACGAGCCCCTCACCATCAACATCAACGGCTGCCCGAACGCCTGCGCCCGTATCCAGGTCGCGGACATCGGTCTCAAGGGCCAGCTGGTCCTCGACGACCAGGGCCGGCAGGTCGAGGGCTACCAGGTGCACCTGGGCGGCGCGCTCGGCCTGGAGGCCGGCTTCGGCCGCAAGGTGCGCGGTCTGAAGGTGACGGCCGAGGAGCTGCCCGACTACGTCGAGCGGGTCCTCAAGCGCTTCCAGGAGGAGCGCGAGGACGGCGAGCGCTTCGCCACCTGGGCCGCGCGTGCATCCGAGGAGGCCCTGTCATGAGCGAGCGGGCCGCCCCCTTCTACTGCCCCTACTGCGGCGACGAGGACTTGAGGCCGAGTGAAGCCTTGGAGGGCAGCCACGGCGCGTGGGAATGCGCCGCGTGCAACCGGGCTTTTCAGCTGAAGTTCCTCGGGCTGCTGGCCCGGGGCGTTCAGCCGACCGAGGCAGGGGGAGACGAGATATGACGACCACCCGGGAAGAGCGCACCACCGAGGACCTGAAGGCGCTCGCCGAGCAGGCGGGCCGCGATCTGGAGGGCGCCGACGCGCTGGAGATCCTCCGGTGGGCCGCGGACACCTTCGGCCGGCGCTTCTGTGTGACCTCCTCCATGGAGGACGCGGTCGTCGCCCATCTCGCCTCCCGCGCGTTGCCCGGTGTTGACGTGGTGTTCCTCGACACCGGCTACCACTTTCCCGAGACCATAGGTACCCGTGATGCGGTGGAGGCGGTGATGGACGTCAACGTCATCACGCTCACCCCGCGCCGCACGGTCGCCGAGCAGGACGCGGAGTACGGCCCCAGGCTGCACGACCGCGATCCGGACCTGTGCTGCAAGCTGCGCAAGGTCCAGCCGCTGGAGGAGGGCCTCAAGGGCTATCTGGCCTGGGCGACGGGCCTGCGCCGCGACGAGTCCGAGACCCGGGCGAACACCCCGGTCGTCGGCTGGGACGACAAGCGGCAGAAGGTCAAGATCTCGCCCATCGCCGGGTGGACCCAGGAGGACGTGGACGCCTACGTGGCCGAGCACGGTGTCCTCACCAACCCGCTGCTGATGGACGGTTACCCCTCCGTCGGCTGCGCTCCCTGCACCCGTCGCGTCCTGGAGGGCGAGGACGCGCGGGCCGGCCGCTGGGCGGGCCGCGCCAAGACCGAGTGCGGGCTGCACCTGTGACCACGACCCCGTTTCCGGAGACCGCCCCGGAGAACAAGGAGAACCACGTGACGACCGGAGCCACCGTCTGGCTCACGGGTCTGCCGAGCGCCGGCAAGACCACCATCGCGTACGAGCTGGCCGGCCGGCTGCGCGAGGAGGGCCACCGCGTCGAGGTGCTCGACGGCGACGAGATCCGCGAGTTCATCTCCGCGGGCCTCGGCTTCAGCCGCGCGGACCGCCACACCAATGTGCAGCGCATCGGCTTCCTCGCCGACCTGCTCGCCCGCAACGGCGTCAAGGCGCTGGTGCCGGTGATCGCGCCGTACGCCGACAGCCGTGAGGCGGTGCGCAAGCGCCACCAGGACAGCGGGGCCGCGTACCTGGAGATCCACGTGGCCACGCCGGTCGAGGTGTGCTCCGAGCGCGATGTGAAGGGCCTGTACGCCAAGCAGGCGGCGGGCGAGCTGTCCGGGCTGACCGGGGTCGACGACCCCTACGAGGAGCCCGAGACGCCCGACCTGCGGATCGAGTCGCAGAACCAGACCGTGCGGGAGTCCGCGGCGGCCGTGTACGCGCTGCTCAGCGAAAGGGGCCTGGCATGACGACGACCGTCTCCTCGGTCGAGGAGGGCACGGGGACTCCGTACGCCCTCTCCCACCTGGACGCGCTGGAGTCCGAGGCGGTGCACATCTTCCGCGAGGTGGCGGGCGAGTTCGAGCGGCCGGTGATCCTCTTCTCCGGCGGCAAGGACTCGATCGTCATGCTGCACCTGGCGCTGAAGGCGTTCGCGCCGGCGCCGGTGCCGTTCTCGCTGCTGCACGTCGACACCGGGCACAACTTCCCCGAGGTCCTCGACTACCGGGACCGCGCGGTGGCCCGGCACGGGCTGCGGCTCCATGTCGCCTCGGTGCAGGACTACATCGACCGCGGGGTGCTCAAGGAGCGCCCGGACGGCACCCGCAACCCGCTGCAGACGCTGCCGCTGACGGAGAAGATCCAGGCGGAGAAGTTCGACGCGGTCTTCGGCGGCGGGCGCCGCGACGAGGAGAAGGCCCGCGCCAAGGAGCGGGTGTTCTCGCTGCGCGACGAGTTCTCGCAGTGGGACCCGCGCCGCCAGCGGCCCGAGCTGTGGAACCTCTACAACGGCCGGCACGCGCCCGGCGAGCACGTCCGGGTGTTCCCGCTGTCCAACTGGACCGAGCTGGACGTCTGGCAGTACATCGCCCGTGAGGGCATCGAGCTGCCGGAGATCTACTTCGCGCACGAGCGTGAGGTGTTCGCCCGCAACGGCATGTGGCTGACCGCCGGCGAGTGGGGCGGCCCGAAGGACGGCGAGACCGTCGAGAAGCGGCTCGTGCGCTACCGCACGGTCGGTGACATGTCCTGCACGGGCGCCGTGGACTCCGACGCCACCACGCTGGACGCCGTGATCACCGAGATCGCCGCCTCCCGGCTCACCGAGCGGGGCGCGACCCGTGCCGACGACAAGATGTCCGAGGCCGCGATGGAAGACCGCAAGCGCGAGGGGTACTTCTAGCCATGAGCACCACCACGGAACTCCCCGAGACGACCCTGCTGCGGTTCGCCACCGCCGGTTCCGTCGACGACGGCAAGTCCACCCTCGTCGGGCGGCTGCTGCACGACTCCAAGTCGGTCCTCACCGACCAGCTGGAGGCCGTGGCGCGCGTTTCGGCGAGTCGGGGCCAGGAGGGCCCGGACCTCGCGCTGCTCACCGACGGCCTGCGCGCCGAGCGGGAGCAGGGCATCACCATCGACGTGGCCTACCGCTACTTCGCCACGGCCAAGCGCCGGTTCATCCTCGCCGACACCCCCGGCCATGTGCAGTACACCCGCAACATGGTCACCGGCGCCTCCACCGCCGAGCTGACGGTGATCCTCATCGACGCCCGCAACGGCGTCGTCGAGCAGACCCGCCGGCATGCCGCGCTGGCCGCGCTGCTGCGCGTGCCGCACGTGGTCCTCGCCGTCAACAAGATGGACCTGGTGGACTACCAGGAGTCCGTGTTCGCCGCCATCGCCGAGGAGTTCACGGCGTACGCGCTCGAACTGGGCGTCCCGGAGGTCACCGCGATCCCCATCTCGGCGCTCGCCGGTGACAACGTGGTGGAGCCGTCCGCCCACATGGACTGGTACGGCGGCCCGACGGTGCTGGAGCACCTGGAGACCGTCCCGGTCACCCACGACCTGAGCCACTGCCACGCCCGGCTGCCCGTGCAGTACGTGATCCGCCCGCAGACCGCCGAGCACCCCGACTACCGCGGTTACGCCGGTCAGATCGCCGCCGGTTCGTTCCGCGTCGGCGAGCAGATCACCGTGCTGCCGTCGGGCCGCTCCACGAAGATCGCCGCCATCGACCTGCTCGGCGAGCCGGTCGACGTCGCCTGGACCACCCAGTCGGTGACCGTCCTGCTGGAGGACGACATCGACATCTCGCGCGGCGACCTGATCGTGCCCAGCAAGGACGCGCCGCCGACCACGCAGGACATCGAGGCGACCGTGTGCCATGTCGCCGACGCCCCGCTCACCGTCGGCCACCGGGTGCTGCTCAAGCACGGCACGCGCACGGTGAAGGCGATCGTGAAGGACATCCCGTCCCGGCTCACGCTCGCCGACCTGTCCCTGCACCCGCACCCCGGACAGCTCGTCGCCAACGACATCGGCCGGGTGAAGATCCGGACCGCCGAGCCGCTGCCCGTCGACTCCTACGCCGACTCGCGGCGCACGGGTTCGTTCATCCTGATCGACCCGAGCGACGGCACGACGCTCACCGCCGGCATGGTCGGCGAGTCCTTCGCCTCCCCGGAGCCCGTCAAGGACGCGGCCGACGACGACGGCTGGGACTTCTGACCATGTACTGGACCGGAGCGGGCGGGGGGCGGCGATGTCCGCGCTGACCTCCCACCCGTCCATCCGCCGTTCTCCCGGCCGCGCTCGATAAGGGCGCCGGGCCGGGCCACCGAGAGGAACACCTCCCGTGCCTGCCATCCCCGCCCTGCGCCGTACCCTCGCGGTACTGGCCGTGCTGCCGCTGCTCGCGCTCGCGGCCGCGTGCGGCTACGGCTCCCAGGCCGTGGAGAACACCGAGCACGCGATACCCGGGGCGGCGAAGGTCGACGGCCTGGACGCGGTGCGCATCGGCTACTTCGGGAACCTCACCCACGCCACGGCGCTGGTGGGGCGGCACGAGGGGATCTTCCAGAAGGAGCTCGGCGGTACGACGGCGAAGTACGCCGCGTTCAACGCCGGTCCCTCGGAGATCGAGGCGCTGAACTCGGGGTCCATCGACATCGGGTGGATCGGGCCCTCCCCCGCGATCAACGGGTACGTCAAGGCGAACGGCAAGAACCTGCGGATCATCTCCGGTTCGGCCTCCGGCGGCGTGAAGCTGGTCGTGAACCCGGAGCGGATCACGTCCCTCAAGGACGTCGAGGGCAAGCGGATCGCCACGCCGCAGCTCGGCAACACGCAGGACGTGGCCTTCCTCAACTGGGCCGCCGAGCAGGGCTGGCAGGTCGACGCGCAGAGCGGCGAGGGCGATGTGTCCGTCGTCCGCTCCGACAACAAGGTCACGCCCGACCTCTACCGGTCCGGCTCGGTCGACGGTGCCTGGGTACCGGAGCCGACCGCGTCCAAGCTGGTCGCCGAGGGCGGCAAGGTGCTGCTGGACGAGGCCGACCTGTGGCCGGACAAGAAGTTCGTGATCACCAACGTGATCGTGTCGCGAAGCTTCCTCGAGGAGCACCCGAAGGCCGTCGAGGCGGTGCTGAGGGGTTCCGTCGAGGCGAACAAGTGGATCAACGCCAACCCGGACGAGGCGAAGGCCGCCGCCAACGCCCAGTTGGCCGCGGACACCGGCAAGGCGCTGCCCGCCGAGGTCATCGACCGGGCCTGGCCGTCCATCCGGTTCACCGACGATCCGCTGGCGGCCACGCTCGACGCGCAGGCGCGGCACGCGGTGAAGGCGGGCCTGCTGGAGCGGCCGGACCTGTCCGGCATCTACGACCTGACACCGCTGAACAGGGTCCTCAGAGCCGAGGGCGCACCCGAGGCCGACGACGCCGGTCTCGGCGTGAAGTGAGCCACGAGTCCAGATGAGTTCCCAGGAGGTGACGACCATGGCAACCGCCCTCGCCAAGGCCCCCGACACGGATACGTCCGTGGAGCACGCCGCGCGCATCGACCACGTATCGAA
>NZ_JBIAQC010000027.1:0-35584 GCF_042888685.1 Streptomyces sp. NPDC002779 | reverse complement strand
CTGCGGCACAGGGCCTCCTGGTGCTGCTCGGTTGGGATCGCAACCCCGAGCTACCAGGAGGCCCTGCCGTTATGCCCCGACCACCGAGGGATCACCCGAACAGGAACCGTGTTCGACTGATCAAGCCTGCCGAGCGGTAAGCGGATGGCTTCTGAGTCGGCCCTCGAAACGCGGGGGTAGGGCGGTTGTCTAGGACGGTCCTCTTTGGCCCCGCCGTGACGGTTTCGTCTGGCCCCGGGTAGGAACGGTTTGAACTGGCACCACCTGGCCTCTGGAGGGCCCCGTCGACGTCAGCGTCGGTGGCGGCGCCTACCTTTTGCGCATGACTGATCAGCAATGGGCGGGCATCCGTCAACGGGTCGAGGCTTTGGGGACTTCCCCGGCGAGCAACGAGGTATTCGGGGCCTTGGGGCACAAATGGGTTCTGGAGCCGCCTCTCAGCCGCGCCGAGCTCGCCGAGCTCGAGGCGCAGATGGAGGTGCAGCTGCCGGAGGAATTCCGAGCATTCCTCCTTCGTGTCGGCGCGGGTGGCGCTGGTCCCGCCTACGGCGTGTTCCCGGTGCGGCGAGTGCAAGGCCGCTGGCGGTGGGAGGGCGACGGCGCCGACTTGGCAGACCTGTCCCGGCTTGCCGAGCCCTTTCCCGAGCAGGGCCCGGACCCGAAGCTGCTGCAGGAACTGGCTGCCCAGTGCCCTGAGGAAGAGGCCTTCGATGAAGTCGAAGAGTTCGACGACGCCATCGAGGTGTGGGACGAACGCTGGGACGCCGTCATGTTCAACCCCGATCGCACCGTTGGTGCCATCGTCATCTCCCACCGCGGCTGTGCCATGCGTGATTGGCTGGTGATCAGCGGTGCGCACCGAGGCACGATGTGGACCGACGATCGTGCGGAGGAGGTTGACCTCGCCCCACTTCGCAATGCCGACGGAACTCCAGTGACTTTCGCTCGCTGGTACACCGACTGGCTGCGCCACGCCGAGCACACAGCGCTGGGATGACCTAGACCTGGCCCCGCGCTTCCGAGCGCCGGGTTGACCTCACGGGCAACGGGCTGCGGAGGCATGTGCACTCGTTTCGAGTAGTGCGGTATTGACCCGGATTCCCGACCATGATCACGCTGTGTGAGTTCGTGATCACGGCCATGTCAGGAGGCCGGGCTTCGCAGCGTGTTGAGTTGTTCGAGCGGAGCCGCCACGACCGGAGGCTGGAGAACGCCTTCGTCCGTGAACTGGCCCGCCGTTACGCGATCCATCGTCGGGTGGTCCGCCAGGCCCTGGACAGCGCGGTGCGCCTCAGTGAGCCTCCGCCAACTTGAAGTCGCAGGTCAAAGGGCTGGTGTGACCGATCCTCGGGGCGCTCATGCTGGTCGTGGGCGGGAGCCCACGGAGAAGATCATCCGTCAGCGGTTGATTTCGAGGTTCGTCAGGACGAGCAGGGCGCGCAGGAGGCGGGTGGCGCGGGCGGGGTCGGTGCGGAGTTCGGTGAGGATCCGCCAGTTCTTGAGGTGGGCGAAGCCGTGCTCGACCGGTGCCCGTCCGACGGCGAGGACACGGTTGGCCTCCTTCTCGCCTCGAGTGAGCTTGTGGGTACGAGTGGCGATGTAGCCGGTGACGATCACGGGGTCGAGGATGTCGTTGTCCAGGCCGCGGAAGCCGAGGTCGGCCAACGCTCCGAGACCGGCGGCGCGCAGGTGGGCCAGGATGTGGTCGTGGCGGGCTGCGGTGTTGTCGTGGGTGTGGCCGGGCCGGGCAGCGGATATCCAGATCAGGGGCCCGTTCTCGTCGGTCAGGGCGAGGAAGTGCAGGCCATGGCTGCGGTGCTTGCCGGAGTAGTTCCGCCGGTCGGCCTTGCCGGTGCGGCGTCTGGTGCGAATGAGGGTTCGTCCAGTTCCGCGCGCCGCGCGGTGATCCGTTCCAGCAGCTCAAGATCCAGCATGCACCGGATCGTAGAAGGCTGCCGGACTACGGCGAGCAAGAACCGGACACTTCAGCTACCTACTCCTGCTGACGACCGCTTGTTCAGGGCTCGATCGCTACGAATGTCGGTTCTGGTCGGGCCGACCACGCGCCAGACGCTGAGCTTCGGTCGTGACCTCGGCATCGAGCTGGGCCAACGTCCTGTTCCCGTACTCGACGATGTCGTACTCGTCATCAAGCTCAGCAAGGCGCTCGGCCAGGGGTAGCTGGTGGCCGAACCGCTGGTGGATGCGCATTGCAAGCTCTCGCGGCGTCAGCCGGCCCGCCAGCATCTGGTGCGCGAGCGCCCGCACGGCAGCGTCCTGCCCGGCCTCGCTGTCGCGCGGGTAGAACACAAGGCCCAGCTCGTCGAGTACGACGGGAAGCAAGTCGGGAACGTCGTACTCCGCCTCGGCACGTGTGTATCCGGCCAGAATGCGCAGTGCCGGGCTGTCTAGTCCGGCAACGAGTGCCGCGCAGGCAGCCTCGACGACATCGTGAGCATGGGCCTCGCTAATACTCCAGAGAACAGCGAGGTCTTGCAGGTCATCGGTTGCGGCTTCGATCGGCGACACCTACGCATGATCCCCTGCACGAGATGATCCCGTCGACCGCCTTTCGACTCAGGCGCCGACCGCGCTGACGGACGATCTACTACTCAGACAGTCGCCCGTGACCAGCATGAGCGCCCCGAGAACCGGTCACACCAGCCCTTCGACCTGCGACTTCAAGTTGGCGGAGGCTCACTTGAATGCCCAGCGCAGCCCCCACACAAGGTGCTCCCCGCACCCGCGGGGATGGTTCCGACCCGCAGTGGCGCAAGCAGCCGGGCGTGGCGTGCTCCCCGGGGCCGCGGGGATGGTCCCGCACCGTCGCACAGGTGGGTGTTGCATGGTCGCGAACCTTCCCTGGTCATGATGATTTCGTCATGTACGGTGGGGGTGTGACCGAGCAGAGCATTTATCGCCATCTGCGGGAGTTCCGTGAGGCGTTCGACAAGCCTGAGCCGCTTGCCTGGCCGGAGATCAGTCATGGCCAGCTGCTGATGATGATGAGCCCGAAGAAGCAGCACCAGCTGGTGGCCCACCGGCTGCGTACGCAGCTCGAGCCTCAGCTGGAAGCCGACCTGGTGCTGATGGTGGAGACCGACATGGAGGACGTGGGCCTGGGCGTGCTGCGCGTCCCCGACCTCGTCGTGATCGATGAGGAGGAGGCCATCCGCGACAGCGATGCGATCGACCCGCGCCGCTCTCACCTGGTTATTGAGATCGTCTCGCGGTCCAATCCGGCCAATGACTATGAGGGCAAGCTCCGCGACTACCCGGCGATGGGGGTTCCGCATTACCTGATCGTCGATCCCCGTGACGGCAGCGCCGTCCACTACTGGGCACCCGCCCAGCGCAGCGGCGAGCCGACTTACGACAACCGGCAGCATTACACCTTCGGGGACACAGTCACGGTCGCCGGGTGGAAGATCGATACGGCCGGGCTGCCCCGTTACGGTGCGGACGCCGGACTGTGAGCGATACTGCGGATCTGGTGCGGTCCTGGCGCAGGCAGCGCGGGATGTCCCAGGCGCGGCTGGCGGAGCTGGCCGGGACCGGGCAGGCAGCGATCTCGCGGATCGAGTCGGGCAGAGACCTTCCCACCCTGGCCCTGCTGGAGCGGATCGCCGCGGCGTTGGACTGCCGGCTGACGGTGAGTTTCACCGCGAGCGGGGAACAGCCTGCCGTTGCACGGACCAGGCAGCTGACGGATGGATAGCAACGTAGCCCTCGTGCTTCCCGCGCCCGCGGTGGTCCCACAGCGTCACATCACAGAGCATGACGATCCATGTGCTCCCCGCACCCGCGGGGATGGTCCCGAGTACGAGTCCAAGCAGGCATCCACCAACGGGTGCTCCCCGCACCCGCCGGGATGGTTGTCGCCGACGGCGAACATTTCAAGCGTCGCCGACACTCTTCTTCGTCGCAAGACGCGGGTAGAAGATGCGGTGCTCCCCGCGCTCGCGGGGATGTTCCCCCGGCCCACACCAGGGCGGCCCCGGCGCCTGTGTGCTCCCCGCGCCCGCGGGGATGGTCCCCGTCCCGCGCCCAGCACCAGGTCGGTAGGAGGGTGCTCCCCGCGTTTGTGGGGGTGGTTGAGGCGTTCACGGGCTGTTGGGGGACTGGCTGGTCAGGGCCGGTGCCATGGCTGGGTGGGTCGCCAGGGTTCGGCTGCTGGAGGCAGCTTGTTGAAGTTCGGCAGGGCAACACGTTCGGCGCGTGATCGGCGTCTGCGCCGGTCTGGTCTGTGGCGGCCTGGTGGTCTTCGGCGATTCCGGCCGGAATCCATGCGTGGCCGTCCCACTCCTGGATGCCGCGGGGCGCGTCAGGGTCGACGTGGGACCCGCGCTCGGATGCTTCGCCGAGGGGGACGGCGCGACGCTCACCGGGTATGGGGCGGTGTTGTGCACGGCGGGCTGCCCACTCCTCGAGGGGCTCGGTGACCTCGTCTCCTTCCTGGTCAACGGCCTTGGCGAACACGTCCTGCAGCGTGGGCGGGTAATCGTCGCCGGTTCGGGTGGTCATGAACGCTGCGCGGTCCCATTCGACACGGCCCTTCGCGCCGCCGTCCTTGGTCTTGTCGGCGGTGACGATCAGCCCTGTGGCGGCGAGGGTGGTGACCAGGCGTCCGGCGGGCGCAAGGGCGGACAGCCACGCAGCGGGGATGCGGGGCATGGAGACCATGGACACGATCCGGTCGAAGACGCCGGGGAGTTCGTCCGCGCCGGCGTCCGCGGTGACGACGGTGGGGCTGTATCCGATCCGCTGCAGGCGTTCGGCAGCGATCTGGGTGAGGTAGGGGTTGACGTCCAGCGTCGTCACCAGCTCCTCGCCCAGGCGCTGACAGGCCAGGGCGGCGCTGTAGCCGGAGCCGGTGGCCACGTCCAGCAGCCGGACGCCCGGGGTGAGGCGGCCGTGGCGCAGCATCGTAAGGACCAGGCTTGGCAGGGTGGAGGACGACGTGGGCAGGCCGGTGACCGATTGTCCCGGTTCGGCCTGGTCGGCGTGCACGGGTTCGCACGTTCGTCTCTCACGTGGCTGGGGGGAGCAGGCTCCCGTTCTCGTGCGGTGTGTCGTTGAGCAGGTCACGGTGCGGGACGTCGTCTGTGCCGTAGCCGTACCGGGCGATCAGCAGTTGCTTGAACGCGGCCGGGTTGGGGGTCTTCATGGCAGTGCCCAGTTTCCAACGGCGTTGCCCGACGGATAGCACGGTCAGCTCCATCTGTGCACGGAGGCTGACGGGCGTGAAGGCGTCCAGGGGAAGAGGAGCTGTGTAGTCGCTCTCCGGGATCTCAAGGAAGCGGGCGGGAAAGTCCAGCGGGATGCTGCCTGGGCTGAGCTGTTCGAGACGCAGGTTGAGGGCGATGTTGACCAGGGCCACCAGGATGTGCCAGTCAAGCCATCTCTCCTCGCGCAGGTCCTGCAGCCCGGCGAGAGCGGCCGGGTCGGCAAGGAGGCGGGGCAGTGTCTCGCTGAGCGCCTGCGGAAGCTCGGCGTAGTTGTCGCGGATCATGCCGAGTGCTCGGGTGCGGTCGTAGCCTGGTCCGGGCGTCGTGGGCTGGGCGAGTGCCGGGGCCGTGGGCGGCTGGAATGCTGCGTCCGTCCAGGATTGCATCGTGGTCTGCCGCAGGGTGTCGTAGTGGGCCTCTGTCAGTAGGCCAGCGACTTCATCGTAGAGGCGGACGCTCAGCAACTTGTGTCTAAAGCCACGGGCGAAGGTCTTCTCCACCAGGGACATGAACGCCTTCGTGGGCCGGGCGCTGAGGTGCGCCAGCAGATACACCACCGCGGCAGACAGCTCCCGTTCAAGGGCCTGGGAGTCTGCCGAGTTGCCGTAAGGACTAAGGATGACAGTGCAGTCGACAGCGCGATTGTCCGGTTTGAAGGTGACTCTCTCCTTGCTAGCGAAGGGGGTGCCCGTGGTCACACGGACGTGAATGTCCTGGGGGAGGAAGAGCGGGTCGTGGGGGGCCAGTTCTGTGAGAGCGATCTGCAATGCGGCGGTGAGGCGCTCGGCGGCCAGAACGGTAGTACGCGTGTTGTCGCATCGGACCCGCCAAGTCGTGCCCAGGGCTGCGAAGTTCAGTTCGCGCTGGGGTCCCACATCCGAGAACGGTCGTCCGTTCAGTTGTTCTTCTGTGTTCCCCGTGAACTGCTGCTCGGTGTAGGTGAAGCTGGGCCGAAGCTCTGTGAGGAGTTCGTCCAGGTCGCTCAGGTAATTCGTGTCCGTAAGCTGGGTGAGGGCCGAGCTCAGATCGGGACGGAAGCGCTCCGCGCTAAGCATCACCATGCTGGCGTGAAAGTCCAGTTGCTGGATGTAACCGTGAGATGGGTAGTCGTCTGGGGCCTCGGCGTACAGGTGGTGGGTCATGAAGGCGAGCCCTCCGAGGGCGAGAGCGTCGCCCCAGTGTCCCGCCGCATAGGTGTAGTTCATGGCTTCGGTCAAGGCGGCAGGCAGCATGTCTTCGTGCTCCGCGCCGGGGGATGAGGCGGCGACGGCCGCGGCGGCGAGTGCGTACTGCCGGGCTGCTTGCTGCAAGTTCAGGTCGCCGTAGATCTTTCCGATCATGCGCATGGTGAGCAGTGCGCCGCGCAGGGTGTCACCGTGCCACCAGTTGATCTTGACTTCGTGTAGTTCGTGCAGGGCGTCCAGCGCTCTGCCCGCTCTCAGGAATGCCATCGCACGGTCACGGCAGCGTGCTGCAACGCTGCTGTCACCAGCGATGTCTGCCTGCGCGGTGTCCAGCGCGTCGCGGACCTTCCCGTAGCGGGGGTCTGTGGTCAGGGCGGGCGCAACCATCTGGAACGTCTCGCTCACACCACCGACCGGGAAGGCACGGGCCCGCGGCAGCAGGTCGACCAGCTGTTCCAGGTAGTCCATGGCGTCGGTGACGTCCACTGGCCGGCTCTCCGGGCTGATCTCGGGCATGATCTCACCCACCAACCGCAGCCGTACGGTCTCGAGCGCGGTGGGCAGGGCTCCGGATGCCGGGCGCGTGACCTCTGGCCAGCGTGGGTGGAGACACAGGCGGGCAGCCACGTCGAGGAGCGAAGCCTTGCGTACTGGGTAGACGGCCGCGTCGGTGTTCTTGATCAGTGTGTGTGTCCGCTCCCGCAGGCGCAGAGTCAGGTCGCGCAGTTCCTCAGCACTGACCGTGCCGAGGTGTCGCAGCCAGGAGCCGCCCCAGCTCAACAGCAACTGGTTCGCGTCATCCAGGAGCGAGACGCGCTCGGACGACAGGGCAGCGTCGATGACAGCCCGGATGTCCGGTTCGACGCCGTCCAGCGTGTTCTTCCCGCGCAACACGGCCCACGCGCGCTCGTAGCGGGCCCGCAGGGCGAGGTCGTCGTCTTCGTCCTCAACAAACTCCCCGATGTAGCCGAGCCACTCGGGCAGGTCCACCCGGGCTTCGTCGTCGAGCACTGCGTGCCGCAAACCGTCTCGCACCTCGGACAGGGGCTCCGGGGGTGAGCCGCTTCCCGGGCCGCTCCCGCAGGGCGGTCAGGGTGGTGCGGTACCAGTCCGGCTGCTCCTGCGCAGGCTCGTCCGGGATCATTGCCGAGGGCAGATCCAGATACCGCTGGGCGATCCAGACCAGGTCGCCCTGGGTGAGCAGATGGGCCACCGCCTGCCGGTCGAAGACGTCCAGGGCCACGTTATAGGAGTCCCGGGCATGCTCTTGCAGCCGATGCCGCATCGCCACCGGAATTTCGTACACGACAAAGAAGGCCACCCTGGCGACAGCTTCGCCGCGGCTGCAGATCGACTTCAGGTCCTCACGGATCTTCCCGTCCAACGGCGGCTTCTGCACGGACGCCGCCAGGACCAGCGGTTCGGTCGTAGCGCGGCCGATGAACCCGCCCGCGCCGGGGAGTTCATGAGGCAGGCTCGTATAATAGGACTCCGCATCGCGGCCCTGGTCCCCGCCGACGCTCACCGGTCCGGTAGCCGGCACGATGTTGCTGCTCAGCCGGCGCAGCGCGATCTGGAACACGATCTGCTCGAACACATGGTGCTCGTTACGGCCCGCCGCGTGCTCAAGCAGGAACTGGATATAACGTTCGGTCTCAGTGGAAGTCGCCACACAGCAATTCTCCCCCGCACCACTGACAACGCGCGTCCCCAGCGGACAGCCGCGGGGCGACTACGGCACGGAGACGGTGCTGCTCGACGACGCGGACACACCGGCCCCTGGCCGCTTCTCACGACCCTGACACGGTGGGCAGACCCCGGGCAGGCTGCCGACCAGATAAGCCGGAGTTCCTTGCTGTAGGGGTGGCCCGGTTTCCGCACGCAGCAATGAGCTGGCCCCACTGCACGGTCGGCCCTCGCTCCATCCGCCGGCTGCTGGTCCACGGCTGTATCACGCGTTCGACCGTACCGATTCGGCTGACCGATGCCATGAGGGTCCGGCACTGACGGACCCTGAATCTGATCCGAGATCCTCGCCCAGGTATGCAATTCCGCTGTGCTCAGATCCAGTTGGCGCTAGTGTCTGGACGGCCGGGCGGCAGCCCGGTGGCAGTGGACGCCCTCGGGGCGTTAGCGGTGAGGGCCCATGGTGGACCGTCCGGTGGCGGCCGCACATTTGCCTCACCTCTCCCGCGGAGAGCAACCGTAGGCCTGCAAAACCCGAAGCAGAGGAACACCCCGTGCTCGTCCCCGGCCTGCAACCGGGAGACACCACCCTGAGTCGCTGCACCGGCGCGATCTCAGTTCGTCACCTGTGGGTGGCCGGACTGAGCGCGCCCGTTCTGTCCGGCCTTGTTGAAAGGACGGGACGGATGGATGAGGTCACGATCGGCGTGCTGGCGCTGTTCGGTTTTCTCAACATCGCTCTCACTCATGGCGCGAAGCTGGCACGCGACATCGAGGAGTTCATCGAAGCGTGGCGTGGGCCGGCCCGCAGCCTTCGGCGGTGGTGGCACCGGAGGCAGCACCCCCGACGGTGATGCAGCCAGCGCTCATGCTGCCTGCCTAGAGCTGGCTGGGTAACGCGGTTACCGGAACAACACTGCTGCCGGGGCGCAACGCTTGCCCACGGGTTGCTGCGGCCCGCTGGCACTCCGCTGGAGGGTCTACTATCACCGGACGATCGTCTGCCGAGGCGGGAGTGCTCAGGGGATCGAGGGGCGCTGGTCCGCCTCGCCAGGGAGTCGGACCAGCGCTTTCGGCGTCATCCGATGGCGATGCGGGTGAGCCAGAAGGAGTGTGCGCCGTAGACCTGGACGGGGTTGCCGTTGAGTCCGGTTCTGCCGCCTGCGTAGAAGCCGACGGACCCGTCCGAGCGGATGGCCCAGATGTCGGGGATGGCGTCGTTGTTGGCGTCGGGTGTGCCGTAGAGCATGGGTACTGCGCTGCGGGTCCAGCCGGTTGCAGCGTACTCGTGATCCACGCCGCCGGAGGAGTTGGCTGCGGTGGCGAGTGTGTTGGGGTCGACGCCGCCGCTGGATGCTGCGATTCCCTTGCGTAGCAGCAGTCTGCCAGAGACGTCGCTGCGGTAGAGCAGGTCGGCGATGTTGTCTCCGGAGATGTCCTGGACGGTGACGATGTCCCGGTCTTTCCAGGAGGAGGCGATCAGGCGGATCGCCTGGTCGACGGTGGCGCCGTGGTAGCCGGTGAAGGCCCACAGTTCGTCGTCGGTGCCGTTGTCGATGGTGGCGAGGAAGTCGGTGCGTCCGTCGCCGGTGATGTCGCCGGCGGCCACGATCTGGGTGAAGCTGGCGGGGCTGGGGGCGTTGTCGGGCAGGAGGATTTCCTGGCGCTTGTCGGTGTTGACCGCTCCGTATCCGTCGCCGGGGTAGACCCACAGCTTGCCGCCGACGCGGACGACGAGGTCCTGGAGGCCGTCACCGCCGGTGATGTCGCCGTTGTGGGTGATGAGTGCGCCCTTGAAGTGGCCACTTGGTGCTGCGGCGTAAGGGGGAAGGTCGTCGCCGTTGGGGTCCTTGTCGGGGTTGGCGCGGTAGGCGCCGGACATGGAGAAGTCCAGGTCACCGGTGCCTTTGTTCAGGTCGGTGTTCTGCTGGGATGGGTAGAGGGCGAGGTTGCCGGCTTCCGTGACGACCATGAGGTCGGGAAGTTTGTCGCCGGTGAAGTCGCCTGGCGCGTCGGCTTGGTCGCGGGGGGTGACGTAGAAGAGGTACTTGGTGGGCTCCGAGGGGTTGTCGGCGCTGTCGACGGCCCGTACGTACAGCACGTTGGGGCCGGCGCTCGGTGGTTTGGCGTCGTTGATGGTGGCCGTGACCGAGGTGGCGCTTCCGGGTACCCGGCTGACGGTGCCCGTGTAGGTGGGTGAGTTGAAGCCGTATTCGTACCGCTTGACGTCGGTGTTGACCGCGCGGAAGGTGAAGGAGCCCGGCGTGCCGAACTTCTTGACGCTCCAGATGGCGTCCTCGGCGCTGCTGCCGAAGCCGTTCTGGCTGGCGTCGGCGTCCGGGTAGTCGGTGGAGGTGACCTTGGGAGGCCTGGGTGCGGTGGTGTCCAGGACGAACCGGCACGGGGCCTTGGTCGGGTAGTAGCCCGATGAGCTCTCCGCGTCGTCAACTGCCCGGACCCGCCATGAGTAGGTGGCGCCGCTCTTGAGCTTGCTGGTGGCGTACCCCGACGTCGTTACCAGGGCGTCGCCGGTGCCGTTTGACACCGTCTTCTTGCCGGTCGATCCGAGAAGGTCACCGGTGGTCTTCCACTGGCCCAGCTCCCACAGGTCGAAGTCGACGAAGTCGAGGTTTTTGTCCTTGTCCTTGGCCCTGGCGGTGAAGGTCAGATTGCCCGAGCCCATGCGGATGTAGGGCTTGGTGGTGGTGCACTTGCCGTCCGGGCCGAGGTCGAGGGAGTTGGAGACGATGGTGGGCTTGCGGTTGTATTCCACCAGCAACGACGGACCGAAGTCGCCGTTGGCCTCGAACTTCTTCCAGGCGTACTGCGAATTCTCGTCCCGGGCCCGCAGTCCGAAGGTGATGGTGTCGTCGCCGTCGTCGGCCGCTTCCTGGGCGCCCTTCTTGACGTCGAACGTCTCGAAGTCGTCCCCGCAGCTGGACTTGTAGCCGTGGGCGAAGCTCTTGGTGGCCAGCTTGTTGCCGTCGTGGAGCTTGGGGGCGTTCTTCCAGTTGGTGTGGGAGTTGATCGGTCCGGTGCGATGCACGCTGACGCTACGCGGACTGCAGGACCAGGCGTAGCGTTCCAGCACGGTCAGCTTGGCCCTGGTGATCTTCGTGCCCTTGAGATCCGGGTCGAAGTTGATGTTGAAGAATGACCGGGAGGTGCCCCAGGTGTCCGACTCGAAACCGACGCGTGCCTCGTGGGTGCCGCCCGCGTTGAAGTTCTTTCCGTTGTAGAACGTGGCGTTGGGGTGGCGGTTGTAGGCCGTGGTCCAGTCCTGGGTGTCCTTGGTGAACGCCGGGTCGATGAAGACCGGGTAGGTGGTGGCCGGATCGGCGAGGAAGTCGTGGTCGGGGGTGAGTGTCCACTGCCCGATGCCCAGTTCGGCCTCGACGATGTTGCCCCGCGAGTCGGGTGCCGGCCCGTTGAGGGTGGCCAGGCCCAGGGTTGCGGCCGCGCCGGTCGGGGAGGGCGAGGGGGTCGGCTCGGGTGGCGCGGAGGGTAGCGGGGCATCCGACGCCGTAGGGCCGGGGCCGTCGCTCGCGGAGGGCAGGTCCTCGACGTCGGTGTCGCTCTGCTCGTCGGACTCGACGGGCAGTTCTTCCTCGCTGGGGCTCGGTGCGGTGCTGTCTGTGGGGGAGGGGCTTCCGGTGTCGGGTGCCTCGGGTGCGGTGGGCTGAGCGCTCGCCCCCACGGTGCCGTTGGTGACGGCGGGAGCTCCGCTGCTGTCCCACATCAGCGGGGTCGGTGACGTCGCCACCTCGTCGCCGTTGGCGTCCAGCGCGCTGACGATGCCGGACAGCGGGTCCAGCCGGAACGTCAGGGTGGATGAGTTGAGGCCGTAGACCAGCTGCTGCACATGCGGATCGGAGGCCGCCGCGCGGTTTTTGAGAACCACCATCTGGCCGAAGCCGTCGTCGTCTGCCGTCAGCACCAGGTCCCCGCCGGGGAAGATCTCCGGGTACAGCGCGCGGTTGCCGTCGATGATGGGAGCGGGGACGGGGCCGGGCCAGGTGAGCTGGATCGCGTGTGCTCCGCCGTCGACGTACAGCGTGACCAGCGGGCTGCCGGTGTCCGCTGCGGCGGCCTGCTTGACGAGGGAGACGCGCTGCACCGCCGTACGCGAGGCGCGCTGGTCGTCCCGTTTGCTGGATCCGTCGGAGAACACCATGCGAGTGTTGGTGGCCTTGGGCTCCCAACCGTCCTTGGTGCGGCGAAGACGTGGGTCGATCCGCTTCCACTGGCCGCCCACCTTGGCGCGGATCGGGGAGGCGTACAGCTTCTTCACCATGCCACCGTCGGGGCGCACCCAGGTCGTGGAACGGGCGGTGCGGGCCGCAGTCACTTCGACGTTCTTGCCGCTGTGCGCCGCCTGAGCCGCAGCGGCAGCCTCGGTCACCGGCTTCGCCCGCCGGTCATGGCCGCTGCGGGCCGGCTCGTCGCTGCTGTCCAGGCCGACTCCGGCGTAGACGACACCGGTCACGGCGAGCGCGGTGGCGAGCACGGCCGCACTGACCCGACGGCTGGGCACACGGCGCCAGATACGCGTCATCGGACAGATTCCCCTTCCCCCTCGTTCCCTCTCGGGCCAGCCGATGATGACTCATGAGGAACGGGTCGTCACCCGGTGACGGGGTGGTGGATGCGCGCAGGGGCATGGCGCTGCCCCTCCCGGCTTGATGGCCTCTGACCTCCCTCTGCTGTGCGGAAGACCATGCAATCCCGGCAAAACGTAGTGCTTGCTATGGGCATTGAAGCTTGATCGTCCCGAAAGGCGGCAAAGGCAGAACCAAAGCCAACTGGCAGCGCTTTCGCCCCGTGTGGGGCATTGCTGACATCACTTCCCGTTGCAGACCGTTACGCGCCGTGGTGATCATCACATCGGCCCGTCGTCACTGGTATTCCGTCACACGGTGATCACAGAATCTGCATGCTCTGCTAAGTCGTCACGCGTGGTCCGTCGCCGGTCCCGCTCCAAGTGGTCCGGGGGGCCCCACCGTGTTCGGTCGACTTCCGTACGCCCGCAAGCCGCGCCGCGCGCGCATCGCCGTGCCGGTCACCGCCGCCGCGCTGCTGGTCGGGCTGCTGCCCGCGCAGTCGTTCGCGCTGCCTCCGGATCCCGCCAAGGAGGAGACCGGACGCGAGTCGTTGAGTCTCGAGGGCCTGAGACGTGATCTGCCGGTGCCCAGCGGCAAGCCACTCAGCCGCGCTCTGCAGTCGCTGCAGGCGGAGATTCCGCAAGACCGGCTCGTACCGCCACCCAGCACCGTGACACCGCCTTCCAATGTGAGCGGCTCGGTCACCTTTGGCTCGACCACGACTCCCGCTTCGACCAGGTCCACTGCCCAGCAGGCGGCGCTCAGCCCGGTGGGAGCCCTTCCCGTCAGCCTTGGTCAGGCCCCCGCCCAGCCGACTCCGACGGGTACCTGGCAGGTGACCATCCCGGACCGTACCGCCGCCGTGAGCCAGGGCGTCGACGGCGCCCTGATGGTGGTCCAAGCCCCCGCCACGGGTGCGGTTCCGGTCTCCGTGAAGCTCGACTACGCCAAGTTCGAAAGCCTGTACGGCGCGGACTGGGCCTCCCGGCTGACCTTCGTGCAGTTCCCGGAGTGCTACCTGACCACGCCGGACGACGAGGCATGCCAGGCCTACGAGGAGCTGGAAACCGACAACGACCCGGCCTCCAAGTCCCTCACCGCCACGGTCGACCCCGCCGCCGACGGCACGGTGACGCCGGCATCCGCCCCGTCGGACCCCGCGAACGCGACCGGGACTGAGGTGGCCCAGGCCGCCTACCGCACCTCCTCTCCCGCGACTCCCGCAGCCGCTGGCGACACCGCTGTCCTCGGAGCCCTCGATTCCGGCGTCGGCAGCGGAAGCTTCAAGGCGACCTCGCTCGCCTCCAACGGCAAGTGGGCGGCGGGAGGATCATCGGGCGCCTTCACCTGGTCCTACCCGCTGACCATGCCGGCGCCGCCCGCGGGCCCCGCTCCCAAGATCTCCTTCGAGTACAACTCTCAGGCTGTGGACGGCCGTACCGCGGTCTCCTCACCCCAGGCCTCGTGGATCGGCGAAGGCTGGAGCTACGACGTCGGCTTCATCGAGCGCCGCTACCGGACCTGCAAGGACGACCGCAAAACGCTCACCTCAGGGACACCCAACAACACCGCGGTTAAGGACAAGACGTCCGACCTGTGCTGGGTGTCGCCCAACGCGGTGATGTCCCTTAACGGTAAAACCACCGAGCTGGTCCGCGAACCCACCACCAGCGTCAACCCCGAGACCGCCACTGAGCGCTACCGTCCGCAGAGCGACGACGGCACCCGCGTCGAGCACCGGGTGGGCGCAGTCAACGACGACAACAACGGCGAGTACTGGGTCGTCACCGGCTCTGACGGCACGAGCTACTACTTCGGGCAGCACCAGGTGGGCGGCGGTCACGCCGACACCAACTCTGTCTCCACGGTGCCGGTCTTCGGCAACCACCCGGGCGAGCCCTGCCATGCCACTACCTTCGCCGACTCGCGCTGCGGCGCGGGCAAGCAGCAGGCATGGCGCTGGGGTCTGGACAAGGTGGTCGATGTCCACGGCAACACGATGATCGTCAACTGGAAGCAGGAGACGAACTACTACGCCCCGCGCAAGAAGTTCAAGTCGCCCGAGCAGTACGACCGTCACGCCTACCCGGTGTCCATCGAGTATGGGATGCGCTCGAGCGCGCTGACCAAGCCGTCCGCGACGGTCGACTTCGGCGTCAAGCAGCGCTGCCTGAAGTCGGAGACGGCGTGCGAGGCGGCGAACTTCGCCAAGACCGACGACCCCGGCGCCTACCGCCCCTGGTGGGACACCCCGGGCAACCTCAACTGCAAGTCCACGTCCAAGCTTTGCCCGGCGTTCCCGTCGTTCTGGACGCAGATGCGCCTGGGCTCGGTGACCACCAAGGCCGCACGGGCCGGACAGACAGGCCTGGGACCGGTCGACAAGTACACGCTGCACCACTCCTTCCCCGAGGACTGGTACGACAGCTCACCCGGTCTGTGGCTGAACTCCATCACCCGCACTGGCTACGCCCCGGGAGAGTCCACCGGCACCCTCCAGTCCGAATACGGCGTCAGCTTCGCCGCATACACCGTGGGTTCCACCTCACCGCTGAGTGACCGGCTCAAGGACCGGCACCTGCCCAACCTCGTCCCCAGGAGCAAGACCGACCAGCGACCCGGCTTCACCCGCCCCCGCATCGGCACCGTCTCCACCGAGTACGGCGGCGACATCGAGGTCGAATACACCGGAGGCTGCGCAGCCGAGCCGGTGGAGGACAAGGGCAAGAACAACGGCACCTGCTACCCGGTCCGCTGGTCGCCCGACGGGGACGACAGAACCCCCAAGAAGGCCTGGTTCAACAAGTACGTCGTGGCGTCCGTGACCGAGACCGACAAGGTCACCTCGCACGGCGTGCCCGTCACCACCAAGTACGCCTATTCGGACACGGCCTGGGCCAAGGGCGACGACGAGTTCACCCGCCCCGCCCTGCGTACCTACAGCGACTGGAAGGGCTACCGGCAGGTCTCCGTCCGCAAGGGCGCCAAAACCACCTCCACGACGAGCGTGAGAAACAGCCAGTCCTACAGCCTCACACGCTACTTCCAGGGCGTCGGCGGTGAAGTGAAGGACTCAACGGGCGCTCACACCCTTATCGCCGACGATGCAACGCAGTTCGCCGGCATGACCGCGGAGACCATCACCTACGTCGACTCCGACGGCAAAGTCCTCAAGCGCCACCTGACCTTCCCCTACTCCAAGCAGACCGCCTCCCGCGCCCGCCAGAACGAGGACGCAACGACAGCCGACCCGCTGCTCGCCCAGCGCGTCGGCACCAAGCGGACGGATGAGATCCAGACGGTCGGCGACAGCTGGCGCGGCGTTCGAACGACCACCGCGGTCGACGACACCTATGGGCTGCCCCTCCAGGTGGACACAGCCGTCGTCAAACCCAGCGGCACCTCCGAGACGCTCTCGGACCGGACCTGCACCACGACCGCGTACGTGCACAACACCACCACCTGGCTGATCGGTCTGCCCAAGGAAGAACGCGTCACCGCCACCAGTTGCGCCGCGCAGGCCACCGCAGACCCGGCCACCCAGCTGAAGTCGTCGCTGAGGAACACCTACGACAACCTGACCTACGGTGCCACCCCGACCAAGGGACTCGTCACCTCCAGAGCTGAGACCAACGGCACCGGCACCGCGCACTCCCACACCATCACCACCAGCTACGACCCGCTGGGCCGGGTGCGCACCATCACCGCCCCCGGCGCCGGCACGACCGAAACGCAGTACACCCCCGGCGACGCGGGCGGCCCGGTCACCGAGGTCAAATCCCTCAACGCCAAGGGCCACGTCACCAAGACAACCTTCGATCCCGGCCGCAGCCTGCCCCTGACCGTTACCGACCCCAACGGGCGCATCACACGCAACGAATACGACGACCTCGGCCGACTGATCAAGGGCTGGACACCCTCACGCTCCTCCGCCGGCCAGTCCCCGAGCGTGCAGATCTCCTACCAGGCGGCCATAGCCACCCCCAAGGTCAACCGCCCCGCCTCGGTGACCCTCCAAGCACTCCGAGACGACGGCACCTACGCGCGCACCGTCACCCTCTACGACGGTCTTCAACGCGAAGTCCAGGCCCAGACCGAGGCACACGGCCCCGGACGGATCATCGTGGACACGAAGTACAACGACCACGGCCTCGTCCGTGAGAAGACCGGCGGCTACCTGGCCAAGGGCGAACCGGCCACCGACCTGTTCCAGCCCAGGTCCCTGTCCCTGATACCGAGCTCGACCCAGTACCGCTACGACGGCCTGCAGCGCGAATACCGCGCCATGGTTTACCACGGCGGCAAGTACAAGTACGGCTCATTTGCCACCCACGGTGAGATCTACACGGACATGGACCCCCCGGGCTCCACTGCCCCCAAGACCCGCACGTACTTCGACACCCTGGGCCGGGTCACCTCCATCAAGCACTACAGCAAGACAACCGGGGACACCGGCCGCACGACGTCGTACGAGTACGACGCCCGCGGCTACCGCACCAAGGTCACCGACCCCGCAGGCAACAGCTGGTCCTACCTGTACGACACCCGCGGCCGGCTCACCTCCTCCACGGACCCCGACACCGGCACCACGCAGACGCAGTACGACGAAGCCGACCGCCCCAACTACACCAAGGACGCCCTCCAGCAGGAGACGTTCACCGAGTACGACCTGCTCGGCCGCGTGAAGTACGTCCGCCAGGGCTCCACGACCGCCAGCCCGGTCAAGTCCTACACCTACGACGAGACGCCCGGCGGAGTCGGCAAGCCGACCGCCTCAATCCGCCACACCGCGGACGGCGACTACATCAGCCGCGCCACCGGCTATGACGCCGAGTACCACGTCACCGGCAGCGAAACGGTCATCCCGGCGAACGCGATGACCACCGGCCTGTCCGGCACCTACGCCTACACCTACACCTACACCCCCACCGGTCAGTCGCAGTCGGTCACGCTGCCCGCCAAGGGCGGCCTGGCGAGCGAAAAGGTGGTCACCCGGTACACCAGCGACGGCCTTCCCGAATCCACCTCGGGCCTGACCTGGTACACGGCGGACGCCACCTACTCGCCCTACGGCGAGGCACTGCGCACCGTCTCCGGCGCCCAGCCCTACCGAGTGTGGACGACGAACTTCGTCAACCCCAACACCGGCAGCCTCCAGCGCACCATCACCGACCGGGAGACGGCAGGCCCGCACCGCATCGCGGACAGCTACTACTCCTACGACGCCACCGGCACCATCACCTCCAACGCCCGCCAGCTCGAAGACGCCTCAGGCAAGACCTGGGACACCCAGTGCTTCACCTACGACGTCATGGGAGAGCTCACCCATGCCTGGACGTCGAACGTCACACCGAGCCTGAACGGCACCGGCTGCAAGACAGCCAACGGCACGACGTGGGGCCACCGCACGGACTACGCGTACTCCTCCGGCCCGGTCGCCGACGCGCCGGACGATTCCACGGACGCCACCGCCCCCGATGCCTCGCTGACCTCCACGCTGTCGGCAGCAGCCCCGGACACCACCACCGTCTCCACCGGCGCCACCGCCTACCGCCAGTCGTTCACCTACGACTGGATAGGCAACCGCGCCACCATGACCGAGCACGACACCGCAGACGCCACGAAGAACGTCACGCTCACCTACGGCCACGGCAAGACTGTCGCCGGCAATGGCACGACCCCGTCGTACAAGACACAGCCGCACACGATGACGGGGGTCACCTCCGCACCGGCGGGCAAGGGCAGCTCCTACACGTACGACGCGACGGGCAACACCAAGGTCCGGGACCTGTACAACGCCACGCAGAGCCTGGTCTGGAACCAAGAAAACAAGCTGGCCTCGATCATGAACGCCGGCACGAAGACCACTTACGTCTACGACGCGGACGGCAACCGCATCCTGGAGAACTCGTCGTCAGGCTCGACCCTGTACCTGGGCGAGACAGAACTGACCACGAACGCCACGGGCAGCATCACCAAAGCATCCCGCACATACGCCCAAGCCGGCGCGCCAGCGGTGACCCGAACCACGACGAACGGCTCGACCACGGGCCACAAACTCAACATCCTCCTCGCCGACCACCTCGGCACGGCGAACACGACAGTCGAGATGACCACCGGCCAACTGGTCACCCGCCGCGCCTTCAAACCATACGGCGAAGCCCGGGGTGCAAAGCCGGCGAGCTGGCCGAACAAGCGGAGCTACCTTGGCGTCGGCATCGACGACGCCAGCACCGGGCTGACACACATTGGAGCCCGAGAATACGACCAGAACTCGGGGCGGTTCCTGTCCGCGGACCCGATCGTCGTCATCAGTGACCCGCTGCAGATGAACGGGTACGCCTATTCCAACAACAGCCCCGTCAGCCACAGCGACCCTTCGGGACTGTGCAGACGAGACATCTGCGGCGACGGCTATCCAGTCGCAGGAGACGGTGAACGCGCGGGCTACACCGGTCAGCAACCCGGCGCAAAGGCATGCACATCGTGCAACACACAATTTCAGCGCACCTACTATGACCCGGCTGAGATTTTCCCAGGCGTTAGCATCACGACGAAGTGGCAAGGACGCGACGCGTTCATCAAACAGTTCTACAAGAAGTATGTCGATCCCAACCGGCTCGCCAACGGTTCCCATCGGGGTTACTTGACCGATGGAACTAATCCGGAAGGTGCAGCTCAAACCCTCGGGTGGTGGGGACTCAACACCTGTCACGACCTGAGGTCCTGCCCCGAGTCTGTAAAGAACTACTTTCGCAGCATGTCGATGGGCGTCGCGCAGAGCATCACTGCGATGGGCGATGCACCAGGCGCGGGGAGAGCCGGTGTAGGAGCAAACCCAAAGAAGGGCCGTGCGGGAGGCTGCAACAAGTGCTTCCTCGCAGGCACCGACGTCCTCATGGCTGACGGCACCACCAAAGACATCGAGGACATCGACATCGGGGACGAGGTTCAGGCCGCCGATCCTCGCACCGGAGAAGCAGGCCCCCGAAAAGTCACCCGTCTTATCATCACCGAGAACGACAAGCACTTCAACGAGCTCTCCATCGCCACCGAAGACGGCATCGACAAGCTCACGGCCACACACGAGCATCCGTTCTGGTCTCCGTCGGAAGGTGACTGGATAACCGCACGCGAGCTCGAACCAGGCATGACCCTCCTCACGGACGAGGGCGACACAGTCATCGTCACCGGAAATCGGCCTTTCAGCAGGCATGCGCGTACGTACAACCTCACCGTTGACGACCTGCACACGTACTATGTGCTGGCGGGGAAGACTCCGGTTCTCGTTCACAACAGCAACTGCTCCATCGGGTCGGTGACTGGGCCTGCTGGAGAGGTATTGCCACTGCCTAAGGGGGCTGCTGGCACACCGGTTGCCACAGGTAAGGGCTGGGCTTACGACATTCCGGCCGGAACCAAGGGCCTCGATCCTCGGGTAGTGCAAGTTCGAGTGATGGACCCTGTCACCACCGGCAAGTACCAGTACCCGAACGGTTATGTGGTGTACATGAATAAAGCAGGTCAGTCAGTCAATCCCCTAACCGGACAGACGGTCAGCAAGGCTGACCCCTACAATCACATTCCGATCCCATGATCTCGATAAACGACCTCGTCCATGCCAGGCCATATCCGGAATTTCTCGGCTCGGTCGAAGTGGATCCCCTGCGAGAAGCGGACGCGCTGCAAGAGGCGCAGCTGCTCGACTCTCGGGTGTGTCACTTGACCTCCACGGCGGCTCTTCTCTTCGAACTGCGCACCTCCTTGCAGTTTGACGTGGGAAATTCTGCGCTGCTTGTGGTCCGGGGTCTGCACTCGTTCGACTGGAAGTCACCGGCAAAGCAGGTTCCCTTCGCGGCGCTGACGGTAGTATCCAGTGCTGCTGACCGGTTGAGCGATTCTCTTCGTGCGAGATTCGAATTCTTCCCTGCGGCGCACCTTGCGGTGGCGGGCGATCTGGCGGAGTTTTACGTCCTCGAAGTGGAAGGAATTGGCGACGTGCCGCCTGACTATTCGAGCGGGGACGTGACAAATATTCAAGGCGCCTTGCCGTCTTGGTCCTCTGCGTGCAGCCTGCTTCAGGCGTCAATTTTGCACTGAGGTAGCAACGCGGGGGTTGGTGATGTTCCCGCTAGCGAATCGAAGCCCCGCCGGGCGTAGTTTGGCGGGGCTTCGCTGGTGTCTGACGGCAATTGTCAAGCAGGGTGATCCGGCGGCCATTACTGAAATGGATCTCCGCTATCAGTACTTCGGAGTGAAGTTCGAATTGACGGTTGATGGCGTCAAGATCGTGTCAAAAGCGAGATTCGTGACTCTTGTCGATCTGGCCTTGTCGCTCTCTGTTGTGGTGGAGCGAATCTCATCCGGCCAGGATGCTGCATTCGGTTTCACTGAAAGGGGAGAGGTTATTCGCCTCTCCCGAGATGGTGATCTCGTTGCGGTGAGTTCATCGATTCGTCCTGTGCGGGCATCGGTGGAGCGCGGCGAGCTTGTAGGTGAATTTGTTCAGTTTCTGTAACGAGCTCATTCTCGACTGATTGCAGGGGTTCCTGAGGCCGTACTGGGGTCTGCGTGGCTGCGGTGTGCGGCGGCCAGTGGAGGGGTCGTCGTGGTGTCACAGCTCGGTCCATGAGCGGGGCTTTGCCGCCGGTCAGGGGGCCCACACGTCAGATATGGGGCTGTGTTCTTCCAGGTCTTGTATTGATCAGAAACTCAAAGGGTTCTCTTCGAGGGTGTAGCGGACGTGGGGGCCGCCGAAGTAGCCGCGGACGATGTGGGGCTGGCGCTGGCGGCGGTGGAAGAACCTGCGGGTCTCGGCTGCGAGTTGGGCCTGGTTGCGGGCCCTGCTGCTCATGGGCAGGCTTCGTTTGAGGTCGGCGTTGACGAGTTCGTCGGGGTTCAGTTCGGGCGAGTACGAGGGCAGGAAGTGCAGCTCGATCCTGTCGGCGTGGTCGGCCAGCCATGTGCGGACCGCGCGGGAGCGGTGTGCGGAGTGACCATCCACCACGAGGTGGATCTTGCGGTCGAAGTGGCCGATGAGCCGGTCGAGGAAGCGGCACATGACCTTCGCGTCGAAGGTCTCGGTGAACACCATGAAGTGCATCCGGCCCTTCGTGCTGATCGCGGACATCGCATTCACGGAGAACCGGTTGCCGGTACGGCGCACGACGGGGGTACGGCCCTTCTCGCCCCAGGTGCGGCCGGTGACCTGATCGGAACGGATGCCGACCTGGTCGGCGAACAGCACCTCACCGTTCTCGGCCTTCGCCGTCGCCCGGATCGCCGGCCATGTCACCTCCAGCCAGGTCCGCACCGCCTCCGGGTTCTGCTCGACCGCGCGCTTGTCGGGCCGCTGGAACGACAGTCCCCAGCGCCGCAGGTACTTGCCCACCCCGGGCTCGGTCATCCGCACCCGATACAGCTTCGCGATCAGCTCACCCACCTGGCCACGCGTCCACAACTGGCCACGAAGAACCAGATCACACGGCAGGTGATCCAAAATTGCCTGCCGCACCGCCGCCTGCTCGACCTCGGACAGCACCTGATGCTCACCCACGCGCCGCCCACGCGGACGCGCGGTCAGCGCCTCACGCCCACCGGCCTGCCACTTCGCCCACCAGCCGTCCACCGCCTTGAGCGAGACCTTGAACATCGCCGCGACATCCTCGCGGTCCCGGCCCTCCACCAGCGCGGCCACCGCCCGCAGCCGCAACGCTTCCTGCGCCGACGGCGACAACTGCCGTGCGTCCCCCACCAGTTCACTCACGCAGCATTCAACGACCCAGAACGCTTACCGTTTCGGATCAATAGGACGGCCGCTCCCAGTGGCACTTCGCGGGCGAGGTCCGCTACGAGCGGATGGTGGGCGACCAGGCCTTGAGGTCGCTGATTCGGTTGTCCATGGCCTGGCGTCCTGCTCCGGTCAGTACGAAGAGGACGCGGGGAAACACCGGGTACCAGCGCAGCCATCCCTGCCCGGTCGGATGTCGGCGCCGACCGGGCGGCTGTGGATCGTAGGTCCACAGCCGCGCGTACTCGATCAGCTTGGCCGCCAGTCGCTCGCTGCTCATGGTGGCCCGGTCGATCTCGACAAACGCCCTCAGTTTCCGTCGCTGTTGGCCGTCGATGACCGCGTCGGCCACTATTTTTTCGCCGTCGCTGATCGAGTGGAACACCTCAGGCGTCCAGTCGAGGTGGCCGTGCTCGTCGCCACGGCGGCGGGCATCGGCGACGAACTCCCGGTGGGTGCGCAGGACGGTGAGGGTGTGGGGGGGGGTGCCCCTATGTCTTTGGTCTAGCTGGTCGGGTGTGGGTTCGGGGCGTCTGGAACGATGTGTCCGTGCATGCTGATGATCAGGTTGGCGAGGGGGTCCCCGCGGAGCTCGCGGTGTTCCTGCGGGAGGCGGTCGACGGCCGCCCGGTGAAGATCGCTGCTTCCGTGTGTGGGTGCGGCGGCCGGGTGTTCTTCATGTTGGTCAACGCCTCCGGCGCGGAACGGGAGTGCTCTGGCTGCGGCAGCCGTGCGTTCATCGCGGACAGCGAGGAGTACTGGAACGAGGAGTCCTGGGAGGACGACGAGCCCGGTGCGGCTGGCTGCCCTTGCGGGAGCGAGGAGTTCGAGGCCGCGGTCGCGTTCTCACTCGGCGACGACGGATCCGTCCGCTGGGTGACCGTGGGCCTGCGGTGCATCAAGGATGGGTTCTGCGGGATCTATGCCGACTGGAAGATCGACTACGGACCGACGGATCACCTCCTGACCATGGTCTAGGTCTGCGGAGCGACAGCCCGAACGGGCTGCGGTTCGTAGAAGGTTCCGTCGCGGAGCATCGCGAAGAGGACGTCAGCCCGGCGTCTGGCTAGGCAGAGCAGGGCCTGGGTGTGGTGCTTGCCCTGGGCGATCTTCTTGTCGTAGTAGGCCCGCGATGTCGGGTCGCCCAGGGCGGCGAAAGCGGAAGGGAAGAAAGCCCGTTTGAGCTGCTTGTTTCCCCGTCTGGAGGGCTGTTCGCCCCGGATCGAGGAGCCCGAGTTCCGGGTGGCCGGGGCGAGGCCGGCATAGGCGGCCAGATGGCCGGCGGTCGGGAAGGCGCTGCCGTCGCCGACCTCGATCAAGATGCGGGCTCCGGTTCTGACGCCGACTCCCGGCATGGACGTCAGGACTTTGGAAAGAGGGTGAGCCTTCAGGAGTTCCGCGATCCGCCCAGCCAGCAGTTTGCGCTGGTCGAGCACGGCCGTCAGCGAGCTGGCCAGGCTCGGGACGATCAGCGCGGCCGCCTCCTTGCCTGGAACAGGTGACGGTCTGCTCGTCCAGCGCGGCGAAGATGTCCTCGACCAGCCGCTCGGCCATCCGCGGGGCCTTCGGCCGTAACAGGGTGACCAACCGCCGCCGTCCGGCCTTGCGGATCTGAGCCGGCGACCCGAACCGTTCCAGCAGCGTGAGGACGGCGGGGTGCTGCAACCGCGGCCCCAACACCCGCTCCAGCGACGGATGGATCTGCGTCAGCAGGCCATGGAGCCGGTTGGCGACGCGGGTCGCTTCCCCGGCCAGGTCGTCGTCGAAGCCGACGATCATCTCCAGCTCGGCGATCGTCTCGTCCTCGCCGTCGATCGCCCGCAGCGTGTGGGGCATGGCGCGGGGTCGACCACCACGGTGGTGTAGGCGTCGGCGACCTTTTGTGCCGGAGCGGTGAGGAGCTGAAGCAGGGGGAACCGGAAGGCGACCTCGATGGCCCAGCCGGCAAGCCCTACCAGCAGCCGGATGAGGGTGAACAGGCCGGACAGAGCAAACGCGAGCGACTGGGTCTCGAAACTGATGACCGAGCCGCCCTCGGCGCTCAGCTCGTACCCGTTGATGGGCACTCCCTCGGAGGAGGTGATGTTCAGCGGGGCGAGCAGGTCTCCGGTCTCGCTGCTGCTGTCGCCGGCCGCGTACACGACCTGGCTGTTGACCATGACGAAGACACCGGTGAGCAGGACGACGAATCCGGCCGAGCGCAGCGTCGCGCAGTCTGGACGGCCCATGTCAGCGCCGCCCTGGCCCAGTGGCGCTTCGGTGCCGCCACATCACGAGGGCGGCCACACCGGCACCGGCCGGCACCAGCCCCCAGGCCGCATCGGCACCACCCGACTGCCTGGCGGAAGCGGTGGTCGTGGCGCCACGCTCGCAGGAGTCCCGGGCGGGGCCCGCGATCAGCGCGCAGCGGTTCTGGTCCGTGTAATGGGCGTCTGCGGTGAAGGCCTGCCCCGTGTGCGGCCACCACGCCTGAGGCACACCCACCCCGACGGCCAGAACGAGCACGCCGACCGCGACAGTGATCAGCGCAAGGACGCTCACGGCCGCGGCACGGCGACGGGAGCAGGAGCGTATCGAGATAGAAGGCGTCATCAGAGGAGTTCCTCCGGACGGGACCCTGGGGCCTCAGCGGCGAGCTGCTCACCTGCGGACAGCGTGGCAGCGCTCGCGCGGCGTGCCGGTGTGGTCGTGATGTATGTGGCGATGCGCGCGATACGGGGGATGGAGACCTTGATCCGCCCGGTGTTCTGTCGCGGGCAGGTCAGCAGGAACTCGCCTTCGCGGCCCTTGCGGCCGACCGGGGACAAGCCGGTGGTGACCAGCCGCAGCAGCTCGCCGTCGTTGGGGTCGAGCCCGAGGAAGTCCAGGCCGCGGCGGGCGCGTTCGCGGTCGGCGGTGCGGGCGAGTGCCCGGTAGGCCATCAGGCCGCGGTCGGGGCCGAGTTCGGCGGCGTCGTGGGATCCGGCGATGAGCCCGGCGCCGTGCTTGCGGCCGTCGTGGAGGATCTCGTGGACCAGCGCGGTGCCCTCGGCGGACGAGGTGAGCCAGTACAGCTCGTCCGCGACCACTGCGGTGAACCGCGTGGGGTCCTCGAACGCTGTCTGGCGGGCGAGCGCGGCGATCAGGTAGAGCACTGCGCGGCCGATCAGGGCCTCCAGTGGCTGCTGGTGCAGAACCTCCGGGTTGTCGAACGCGGCCTTGGGCGGCAGTTTCAGCCCCGCCGTCGTGATCACGATCATGTCGGAGGTGCTGGAGGCGTCCAGGTGCACCGGTGGCAGCGTGGGGTCGAAGACCATCCGTGCCAGGGAGTTGGTGGCGACGACGCGGACGAGACCGGCGAGGGTGGCGGCCGCGTCCTGCCGCTTGCCCATCTCGCTTCGGGTCATCTCCTCGAGGACTTCCAGCACGCGGTGCATGGACGGGGTGTCGCCGGCGGCGGCCTTCTCGACCGCATGGTGCAGGACCTCCCCGCTGGTGCTCATCGGGCCGATGCCGAGCTGCAGGGTGAGGTAGGACAGGGCGTAGTGGCGGCCCTCGGGGCCGGTGAACATGCGCAGCGGGTCGATGGACACCTCCGCCTGGGCGGCGTCGATGATCTGCACGCGCCCCTTGGCCGCGGTGCGGGCAAAGGTCGCCCATTCGCGTACGGGGGTGCGGTCGATGCAGATGGCGCAGCCGCCGCGCGCCCACACCGCCTCCGCGATCAGCTTCTGCAGGACGCTCTTGCCTGCGCCGAGGTCCCCGACGATGCCCATGGACGCGGACGCGTCCACCTTGGGCGCATCAGCGACGTTGATCATGACGGGGCGGGTGGTGCCGCAGTCCAGGTCGATGCCGAGGAACATGCCGTTCGGGTCGCCGACCTCCGCAGCCGTGAAGGCCCCGCAAAGCGCCCAGTCTTCGGAGACCTGGTGCTGGGTGAACTCCCGCACAGCGCCGGGGCGCACGGTGGCGGGCAGGCCGAGCGTGAACAGGGCCTCCTGCAGCCCGGCCGGGCGCACGGCCCGGTAGTCGGCGCCACCGAGCAGCGCGGCAAGAGCCCGGGCCCGGGCGTCACAGATGGCGGCGGTCGCCCCCCATACCGTGAGCACGGTGACGGACTGCACCTCGACCTCCACGCTGGTGCGCGACAGGCGGGCATCGAGCTCACCCAGATCACGGGCGGCCTCGGTCAGCGAGGCGGGCATGCCGGTGGGGCGGGCGTCGTACTGGTCGGCCTGGTCGATGAGTTCGTTCTTCTTGCGCCGCACCTGCTCGCGCGCCTTCTCCGCCGCCACGAGGGTGAGGTCGACGGTGTAGTCGACGGGGAAGTCGAGCAGCTCGAGCTGGGCGAACAGGTCGGCGGCGTCCTGGCCGACCGCGGGCGGGCACTCGGCCAGCGCCAACTGCGCCTGATAGCCGGTCCCGGCGTCGGATTCGACCTGCAGCCAGCGTCGCCCGAGCGGTGAGCCGCTGTTGGCCCGCCACCACGCCTTCCGCCCGGACCGCGTGATCCGGCCGGAGCCCTTGAGGTCGCCGGCGTCGTCCAGGGCGGGGTCGATGCCGCCTTCCTGCAGGCGTACTTGGCCGAGGTCGGCGTAGCTGGGGGAGCGCAGCACACCCTCGCGCAGCTGCCCGCCGTACAGATCGCTGGATTCGGCTTGAGTCAGCAGCGGCTCTGCCAGGCCGCGGTGGAGGGCGTGCTGGATCATCCACACGACTTCCGCCGGGCGGGCCGGGCGGAAGGCGATCCCGCCGGCGAGCGCGGCCTCCACCCGCACGGCCTGCTCGCGGTAGGCGGTCACCTCCCGCTGCGCCACCGGCGCCGGCCGCATGCCGAGCAGCGGAGACAGCTCCGCCCACGCCGCGCTGAGGGAGGCCGATACCTGAAGGGTGGTGGTCTCGCCCTTCAGCGGCACCGCAAGCCACAGGGTGCGCTGATGCATCTCCTGGCCGTCCAGCAGATCCAGGGTGGCCTCGACGTTCTGAACCCACGGGTGCGGGCCCTGATCCGGTGCCGTGTCGGCCGGCTCGATGCCCTCGATCATCTTGAGGGCGATCTCGCCCGGGTCGACCTGCGCGCACAGCCCATACAGCCGCGGAGACCCGGACAGTGACCGCACCAGATGTGTGATCTTGGCGAGCTGTTCGTCACGGACCGCGGCGGGCACGTAGGTGCCCTGAACACTCTCCTCGTGCTGCCCGTGCGCGTCCGGTCCCGGGTGCAGCCGGTAGACGGCCCACACGCTGCCCTGCGTCGACCAGACCAGGTGCCCGGCGATGTGACGGATCGGAACCCTCACCGCACACCCCCGCCCTGCCCGGCCAGCGCGAGCAGCTGCTGAACACCCGACACCGGCCCCACCGGCACCGCAGGAGCAGCCGGCCCGCTGCGGCGCAGAGCGGCCGAGGCGGCGGCCGGCCTCGGGTGCGGGGCCCGGCCGGTACCCGGCGGCTGCACGACGGGGGACGGCGGGGCGGCCATGGCGGGGGCGGGCGCGTCCTCGATGGTGAAGCCACCGAGCAGCGGGCGGGGAGCGCGGTCGCGGGCGGCGCGCCCACCGATCCGCCCTCCCGATGGCTGCCACAGGAGCAGCACCCAGCCCAGCGCTGCCTGCAAGGGGCCACGGCCGGCGATCTTCGGACGGCGGACAGCCCAGATCGCCAGCAGCCAGGCCGCGATCGGGATGGGTCCCATCCACGACCACCAGCTGATCGACTTGATGAGGAGGAAGCCGCCTGCGACGGCAACCGCGATCTGCGCAGGCGTGTACGGCCCGAGGGGGATCTTCCAGTCCGCGACCTTCCCCAGCACCCAAGGATGGCGACGGGCGGCGGTGTAGAAGCGTCCCGTCCGGCCCGCAGCCGCTGCGGCGCTCACAGCCGGCCTCCAACGCCGGTGGAGTGCACGGCTACGACCGGGTCAGGGCCGTGCAGCATGCCGGGGATGGCGGGCGCGCCCTTGGCGGGGTTGTTGACCTCGTCCTCGAACATCTCCGAGAGGTCCTCGCGGGAGTTGTACAGCCCCAGCGCGATGATCATCAGTAGCAGGGCGCCGATCCCTGCCTTGATGCTGAACTTCTGGATCATGATGATGACGACGAGCACGAGCAGACCGGCCTGCAGACCCTTGGTCGCCCAGCCCTCGAACATGCTGATCCAGCTGTCGCCAAGATCGTCCAACCGGCCGGCGAGGAACACACTGTTCACCGTGTTCACCTCGCACCCCCGTCCAGGGCCGTCCCCGACTCAAGCGCCGCAACTTCCCAGCGGCCCGAGCGGGCCGTGAGCGCCAGCTCGTACCCCAGCGGCCACCGTCCGCCGGCGTTACGGGCTTCCACGGACGCGAGGACACGGACCTTCGTGCCGTCGGCCGGCACGGTCTCGGCGGCCGCGGTCTCCTCGACGGCGGACACCTGCTGCACCGTGACCGCCGTGTACGGGGCGGGGGCAACCGGTGACAGGCTCACGCCGGGGGCGAGGTAGCGGTCCACCTCTCCACCACCGGTCAGGTAGGCGGCGAGGAACTCCCCGACGGCCGCCCACACATCCCCCTCCGGGACACGCACGCCATACGGCGACTTCGGCATCTCGGCCTGGACGGGACCGGCCACCGCGCCGGGCGCGCCGGTCACGGTGAACGAGGCGCCCGCACGGTCGGCAGCCACCGGCACCGCGTAGTACCGCAACCCTCCGTCGCTGTATTGCGCAGCCACCGTCACCGACCACGCGCCCGCGGCGCGCTGCGCACTGCGCACCGCCGTCACCCACTGCGGCGCCGAGGGCGCATCCGCGGCCGGGTCGGGCAGGGCGACGTCCGGTGCCATCGACTGCGCAAGCCGCGCCTGCGCACTCGAGGCGTCCTGTGCGCTGCTGCGCAACCACGCCTGGACGAACACCTGCGCATAGCCGGCCGGATCGGCGGCTACCGCCGTAGTGCGCACGGCGGCGGGCCTGGACGCGGTGGCCGCCTCGACCGTGGCCGGGGTGGAGGTGACGGCGACGCCCAGGGCGATGGGGCCGGCCGCGATGACGGTCCAGACCGCAAGGCGGGACAGACGCACGCGGCGCCGCATCGCCTCCAGCCGGGCGCCTGCCGCTATCGCAGCAGCGGCCTCGCTCTGTGCGGCCTGCTTGCCAGGAGACATGGTCAAACTCCCAGGTCAGAACAAATGGTTTCTGACCTTGAGAAAACCCGCTGGCCCCGACCCGACCACCGACCACGAACCCCCGACCACGGTCACGATGGGGACACGAAGTTCATGGTCAGGCCATGGTCGGCCCGACCACGAGCCCGACCATGGGTCAGCCGCGGGCCGGCGGCAGGCCACCGTGTCCGGCGCACGCTGCCCGGACCGGCGACCCCCGTGTGATCACGTGCCGTCCGGTCGAGGCCCGGGCACCGATGCGCAGACAAAAGCCGACCACACCATGCCGCAGGTCTGCGCAGTGCGCGGTACGGGCCGGCGCACCAGAACATCTGGGATTCGGGGCGGACTGCGCAGCCGCCTCAGCGCACCTCGACTGCGCAGGACCTAAGGCCGGTTGCGCAACCCGATTGCACCGCACGTTTCCGGGGCTGCGCAGTCGGCTGCGCGATCACCGAGCGCCCAGGCTGGAGGCGGGTGCCGGCCACCGACCATGAACCCCCGACCACGGTCACGATGGGGACACAGAGCCCATGGTCGGCCCGACCATGAACCCGACCATGTCTGCTGCGCGGTCAGTCCATGCCCAGCTCAGTTTCAGCGTGACCACCTATCAGGTGGCAGCTCCGGCGCCTTCAGCGCCAAGCACCTGCCAGGGGGGCAGTCAGTTGAAAGCGTCGGTCATGCAGTCCACCCGGCAGTCGGCAGCCTCATAGCGCTGGCGCAGGGCGGCAGCTGCTTCTTCGCGCTCCACAAAGAGGTACCCGTAGTGCTGGCGCGCCACCCTGGTCACGTCTTTGACCGTGACGATGGCCGGTTCGCCGTGTGCGGCCCGTCGACGCGCTCCGGCGATAGCCATGTCCGCAGAGCGCAGCAGGTTTCTGGAACGATCCTGGATCACGGCTGCCTGGGCGCGTTTCGCCGACAGGGGACGCAGGACACGTCCTCTCCAGACATAGCCGGCGGCGACAAGGATGACACCGAGCGCTACGAACAGGAGTCCGCCTGGGGCGTGAGGTCGCATCTATCCAGTCTTCACCACTCGCGGGGCGATCGTCATGCCCGCATCGGCGGCCGATTGTCGCAGCGACTTGGTGTCAGTGAGCCCTTGCGCAACTCACGTGGCTCCCGGGCCGTTGAGGGAGGTCTTCGAAGTCTCAACCCACAGACACAGGAGCCGCGTTGGTTCCGTATCCTGCCGCACTCGACCTGCCTCACGCGGGCTGAAGGCGCGTGGTGGGCCCGACCATGAGCCCGACCACGGCTGCTGGCCGGCTGCGTTGCCGGATCGTGATCGATGGTCGGGGTTGGTGGCCGTCAGCTTGGTCGGGGTCGGCGAGTGAGCTGACGGCATGGGACACACGCACGCCTCCACACCCTGGGGTTCTGACCGCCCCGCATGGGCGGGCCAGGTATACCGCCGTGGGCATCGCCCGCGTCCCGCAGCGGGGGCACGGCGGTGAGCCGCTTCGGGGCGGGGATCCGCCGGGGCGTGATGGCGGCCGATCAGTTCACCCAGGTTGCCAACGCGCTGTTCCGCGACTCCCAGTTGTCGTTCAAGGCAAAGGGAATCTTCGGGTACGTCAGCACGCACACCAGCGGCTGGCAGGTGACGGTCGCTGACCTCGTCCGCTCCGGGCCGGACGGACGGGAAGCGGTACGCACCGGCCTGCAGGAGCTGGAGGCGCACGGCTACCTGATCCGTGAACGTCTGCGCCGCCCGGACGGCACCTTCGGCGAGATCGTCTACTGCATCACCGACCGGCCGGCCGCCTTGGACCTCGCGCTGGACGAAGCTGACGTGAGGGTCACGTCCCCGGAGGCCGGGCACGCCGGCGGGTTCGGGGCGGGGATCCGCCGGGGTGTGATGGCGTCCGATCAGTTCACCCAGATCGCCAACGGCCTTTTCCGCACACCTGAGTTGTCCTACAAGGCCAAGGGGCTGTTCGGGCTGCTCTCCACGCACCGGGAGGGCTGGCGGATGACGGTTGCCGACCTCGCCCGCCGCGGCCGTGAGGGGGAGTCGGCAGTCAAGAGCGGGCTGAAGGAGCTGGAGAAGCACAGCTTCCTGGTACGGGAACGCGAGCGCGGCCCGGACGGAACCCTCGGTGCGGCGGCCTATTTCCTCACCGACCTGCCCGCCCTGCAAAGCAGCAGGTCGCAACCAGAGTCGGGTTTTCCACCAGTGGATAACCCTACGTTGGCTGACCGGCCCACTAAGAACACCAACCTAAAGAAGACCAACAAGCAGAACACCAGACCCCTCCGTCCGTGCCGCGGCGACGCGTCGCGAACACCGGGACGGACGGACACACCGGCGTCCACGCCCGCCGTTCCCGCGGCGGACGAGATGAACCCGGGGATGCGGCTGCTGCTCGATTTAGGGGCGGCGCGCCCCGAACTGCTGCTGACCGGACAGGCGCTGACCGATCAAGGCCGCGTCGCGACCATGATGCTGGAAGCCGGCTGGAGCCCCGAGCAACTACGTCACGTCATCGCCGACCGGCCCCTGCCGAGCCCGGTGCGGACCACAGTCGGCGCGATCATCGCCGCCCGGCTGCGCGCCGCCCAGGCGCATCCGCCGCCCGCCATGGCGGCCTGCCCTCACGACCAGCCCCGGTGGGATGACCCGCCGTCGGAGCCGATGATCGATTCCGCCGCGGCCCGCACAGTCAGCGAGGCCTTGGCCTACCGGGCCCTTACCGAATGCGCCGGCTGCGGCGCACCGTCAACCGCCCCCGGCGAGGACCTGTGCCCGGCCTGCCTGGGCTGGCCGCCCTGCCGCACCTGCCCGGGGCCGACTCCCCGGCGCGCCCACCCAGGCGGCGACGGCCGCTGCACCACGTGCGCCTCCACGTTCACCGGCCACCTGGAAGGAAGCCGCTCATGACGGACGGCCTTCGCACCCCGCCGTCACCGACCGCGGCTGCGTACCACGAGCGCCCCTTCCCCCGTGATCCTGGCCGGTGGAAGAAGGAACGCACCCGTGCCCTGCGCACCGGCCACATCCGTGACAACACGTGCTCGCCCGCGTGCCAGCCTGTGCTCGTCCACGAACGCACCTCGTGGGGATGGCTTGCCTGGACCGTCCCCGGCGACGGCACGCTGCCCGAGGTCCCTCATCAGATCGGGGTGCTCACCCCGGCCGCGACCCGCACCCAGCGCCTGGCGCTGCGCTGGCTGGCCAGGCGCCCCGCACAGCGCATCGCCTTCGACACCGTCCCCGCATCCCTGCGCTTCTCCGCCGCCGCGGTCGCACTCATCAGCGTGATCGTCGCACTGCTCGCCATGCACCATGGCGCCCCCGTCGATGTCGTGCTGCCGGCGATGCTGCTCGCCCCGCTCCTTGCCGAGCACCTCCCCAACCGGTTGGACGCGCGGGCTGGCGAGCACGTCCGCAGGGTCGAAGGCGTCCATGCCTGCCGCTACCTGCAGCGCCTCGCCACCCTGCACACCGGCCTGGTCCAGGCTGCCGCGGGCAGCGACCGCTACGAACTGCGCCGCTCCGCCGAGGTCGGCCAGGGCCTGCTGTGGGACGCCGCCGGCCTGCTCCAGACCCACGACGCCCGCCTGGCCTGCAAGGACCTCATCACCCTCGAGCGGCTGATGCTCCAACTCGCCGACCAGGTCACGCAGATCATCGAGCGCACTGCACGCGAGGACGCCGCAGCCGATGCGGACCAGACCCGCGCGCCCGGGCGGCATCCGGGCCCGTACCCGACGGGCTTGCGCCCCATGACACCCGGCCCCACGCCCAGCACATCACACCGGAAGGAAACCGCCTCCATGCCCCAACTCCAGCCCGACTCCAGCCAGGCCGCCCGCACCGCGGACGTCTACCTGCTGTTCGCGCACGAGCCCTACTACCCCGACTCCGCCGCCGGAGAGATCAACACCACCGTCGTGGCCGCCGACTCCCTGCTGCACCCCCGCGTACGGCAGCCCGACGGCGCCCGCATCCACGCTTCCCTCACCCAAGGCCGCCGGCCCGGCGAGATCGTGCCGCTGTCCACCCTCACCCATGAACTCGACGCAGGCGCCCGCTGGCATGAGGTCGGCGACTGGGAAGGCATCACCGAAGACCTGCTGCAGCTCATCCGCGACCAGGACTGCGACGCCCTGAGCATGGGACTGCCGTTGATCGCGCGCGCTTTGCTGTGCGCCGGTCCCAACAGTCAGGTGGTGCGCGCCCACGTGGGTGACACCAGCCGCCTGACCGCGTACGGGCCGGATGACCGCGGCACCGTACTCGCCGAGATCGACAAGGTCCTGACGCCCCTGGTGGCCGAGCGGGCGTTATGGCCCGGCAACGACCTGATCCCCCCGCTCAGCCACCGCTCATGAACCCAACGGCCTCAAGCGCGTGCGCAGCGGAAAACCGGGCCGGCCCCCCGGCACGCCGAGCAGCTACACCCACCGACAACCCCACCAAGAAGCGAGTCCCGATGAACTTTGTGACGGCCCTCATGGTGGCCGCTGTGACCGGCGCTGGAGTTCTCACCGCACAGGCCGCATTCCAGCGCATCCACCCTGAGCCCACCTGCGTCACCTGCGGCACCCGGTCCGGTCATCGCGTTGCCGGCCACACCGACCGCACCTGCCGCGACTTCGTCCAGGAACAGCGCCGCCGCGCACAGGCTGCGGCCGCCGCTACCGGCACCCCGCCCCCGCTCCTGCCCGACGCCTACGGCAACTCCTGGCCCAGCGACTCATGAGGGGCACTGGCTTTGTTCCGTCGGACCGGTGGTTAGGCTGACAGTTCGGGCCGTGTACGAGGTCGTGCTCTGGCTGAAGGAGTTGTTGTTCCCGTCGATCGCGGACGTCACAGTGCTGTCACCGACCGCCAGGGCCAGCGCCTCCCGGCCTGGCTCGACGCCGTCCGGCAGGACGACCTACTACGAAAGCGCGTCCTTCTCTATCGACGACCACGCGCAGCGCAGACTCCCCAGCGCTATAGCCTCGGGCTGTGACCAACAGCGGCAGCCGAACGACGGGGAACAACCCTCATCCCGAGCTCCCTCACTTCCAGGAGCTCTTGGACGGGACGGATTGGGCATCGCTTGCCACTCCGTACGGGACCGGCGAGTCTCTGCCAGCCGCGCTCACACGCCTCCTCGACCTCGATCCAGCCGTGAGGGCGGCCGCCGCCAAGGACGCTCTCGATGAAGTGACCCACCAGAACAGCATCTACGAAGCCACCGTGCCAGTAGCTCTTTACGTGGCGGCTATCCTGAACCACCCGGCTACCGCAGCCGGTGAACACGCCCACGAGGCCGTCCTCCAGCCGCGCCACCCCACCCGCGAGACGCTACTGGACTGGCTCGGCTACACCGCCTACGACGCAGACGATGAGCGTGTCGCCTTGGGCGAGCGTCATTTCGGTGAAGGCTTCCTCGACGAATGCCTCGACATGCGGGCATTCCGGGACCTGCGCCCGAGGTGGATTCAACTGGTCGTCGCAACACCCTGATCTCGGAGGTGTGCGACGTGGCCACGACGGACTGGAGTTTGAAGACCAGCGATGTTCCGGAGGGGCGACGTCGGCAGTGGCGCGCTGACCGTGCGTTGCGGCCGGCGATGCGCTCGCCGGGGCGGCCTGATCCGTCTCGGGTCGTGCAGCGCCAGTTCTGGCGACTGATCGCCACGGGGGTCACGACGGCCGAGGCGTCGCTGGCGGTCGGCGTGTCGTGGCCGGTGGGTGCGAGGTGGTTTCGTCACGCTGGCGGCATGCCTCCGATCTCGTTGGCCGAGCCCTCGGGCCGGTACCTCACGTTCGAGGAGCGCGAGAAGATCGCGATTCTCAGGGCGATGAGCAAGGGTGTGCGCGAGATCGCCCGCGCGCTGGGGCGTGCCCCCGGGACAATCTCTCGCGTACTGCGCCGCAACGCCGCCACGCGCAGCGGCAAGCAGGAGTACCGCGCGACGGTCGCCCAGTGGAAGGCTCAGCAGGCGGCCAAGCGCCCGAAGA